>JAFTVE010000028.1 GCA_017465905.1 Bacteroidaceae bacterium
ACCAGCTTGTAAGGTAAATATTTCTCCCAATGTTGTCCACTCCCACAAACTCGGTACCTCAAACGGCACCTGCTCATAATGGGGCGTATGTAAAGGTTGTTAATACACCTCCCGAAACTCCATAATGTCGAGCATGGTGAAGAGCACGCCCTCAATGGAGTTGTGCCACGACTGATGGAAATGCCCATAAAACCAATGCGTGATAGGGTGGGCATCGTGGATAAGGCGATTGTAGATGTCGGTCATCGTCGTTCGCTCGGCATCGACATCGCGTAGCAGCGTATCGTCAGAAGTAGCAAAAGAGAGTAATCCGCGCTTGCTCAACAGCTGACAGAAGGTGGGTGCCGTATGGCTGACAACAATATCTATGGCAAAGGACTCATTGATGCGCGAGAGCATAGCGTCATCATATACTGGCGGCTCGTCGGCCCAGTAATAGTGACGGGAGAGGCGAGTATCTTTAAGAACGGCATGCTGATGAGTACGGCGATTGTCCTCCTCCCACTTGTGAAGACGATAGTTGCGGTCGATGGAGATGGCACCACCCACACATAATATGGTGTGGCGACAAGCCTTTATAATGGTATAATCAGGAACAGCCACGAAACGACGGTGATGGAAAGTGCGTCCATCGAAATAGGCTGGATTATCATGATTGCCTCTGACGAAGACTATCCAGTTATTAGCCTCAGACATACGGCGACTGTTCTTCTTGACCATCTCGTCGTAATAGCCTGGACTGTCAAAGCCGAAACCACAATCGCCAGCAACAATGAGCAAAGTGTCGCGCATGGAGTATTGTACACAGAGCTTGAAGACAAGTTGATTGAATTCGCCATGTATATCGCCCGACACCAATACGCTCTTGGCATGAGGGAAACTGAGGGTGTAAATATCACTAACCTTTGTCATCGATGTCCCTTTATTTGAAAACACTAATTGCTTTTACAAATATAATACAAATATCAGACACCTCCAATTTTGAGAGCGTCGAAAATCTTGACAAAGAAAATCAGGGTTAACGATTTGATGAAGAAAACATTATGCCGAAAATCAGCCTCTGAGAATTCGATATTTCCGATCGCCCGACCATTTGCACGGAAATATCGCAAGGATGGAGTAATAGAATCTGGAGGTAGGACCGATGCTCAGAAATGTTTTTAGTGAGCATGGGTGTTCTATACAGAAAAAGTGTTAACTTTGCAATATGAGTGAAAGTAACAACATATCACCGATGTACTCTGACTTTGAGCAAATAAAAAGGACGACAGAGGACGGACAAGAGTATTGGACATCAAGAGAGTTGGGCAATGCCCTTGGATATAGTACCTATCAGAAGTTTACCCGAATTCTGAATAAGGCTATTGCGGTAGCCAATAATAAAGGTATGAAAACAGCTGACCATTTTAACCAAACGGTTGAAATGGTTAAGTTGGGTTCTGGCACTTTTCGCAAGGTTGAGAATATGCATTTATCACGCATGGCTTGCCTAATTATAGCAGAGAATGCTGACGGGAAAAAGCCTCAGGTGCAAATTGCAAGAGAGTATTTCAAGCAGGAAGTGACGACCACAGAACTTGCCATTAATACGCTATCATCCAATATCTTATTATATAAAACGAAGCAAGGAGAAGCTCGTATTGAAGTTGTCTTCAACAATGAAACCTTCTGGATGTCGCAAAAGCGCATGGCTGAATTGTATGATGTGGATGTAAGGACTGTGAATTATCATCTCGCACAGATATTTGAGTCCGGCGAACTGCAAGAATCAGCAACTATCCGAAAAATTGGGATAGTTCAAATGGAAGGGGATAGGGAGGTTAATCGTCCTCAGATGCTATACAATCTTGATGCAATCATTGCCGTAGGCTATCGTGTAAATAGTTATCAGGCCACTCAGTTCAGAATATGGGCGACATCTGTTCTGAAGGAAATGATTGTTAAAGGCTTTGTTCTTGATGATGAACGATTGAAGCAGGGCAAGCATTTCGGCAAGGATTACTTCGATGACTTGTTGGAACGCATCCGAGAGATTAGGGCTTCGGAACGTCGATACTATCAGAAAATTACCGATGTGTATGTTCAGATAAAGAGGTTACTGCACTTGATCGCCTATCAACGAGTTTCCTGGATTTAGCGGAGTCACTCGCATCGCAGCAGATACCCTTCACGATGGCCGATTGGAAAAAGAAGCTGGATGATTTTTTGACGATGTATGGCTATGAGAAATTAAATAATGCTGGTGCCATATCAACAGAGCAGGCAAAGGAAAAGGCATACGCTGAATACGATAAGTTCCGTATCATTCAAGATAGAGAATACCTTTCAGACTTTGACAAAGAAATAAAACTCTTAAAAGATAAGGGTTTGTTTGATGCCGAATAAGGAATTAAGGAAGTGAGCGGTGCTGTCTCGTTTAATTTTGAGTAAGGTGGTTTTTATACACCTCCCGAAAGTAAAAACAAGCGCATATGCAGCAGAGCTACAAGCTACTGGCCATTAGCCATTGGCTTTTGGATACTCGAATAACAGAAGAAACATTACCTCACGTTCCAATTTCTCCCTACTTCCCATCGGTTTCTCCCTACTTTTTTGCAGATAGTGACATCCGGTCGGAAATATGGCAAGGATGATGGCGTTTCTTACATAAGAAAAACGGACAATCAAGAAGTTGTAGACGAAAATAGTTGTACTTTTGTAGGGAAAAGGAATAGATGATACGATGCGCCTGACAATAGGTAGAAAGAGAAAAGAAGTGAACGTCATCGAGGTGGCGGATATGGCGGTGGAAGTGGAGCGGAAGTGGATCAAGAACCTCTACTTGAGGGTCTCCCCAACGAATGCCCGCATACGTGTATCTGCACCCATGATGATGAGCGAGGAGGCGATACGGCGGTTTGTCCTCTCCAAAGAGGCGTGGATAAGGCAGCGCGTGAAGAGGGTTGGTGAGAAGAAACAGCCCACGCCACGGGAGTACATATCAGGTGAGGTGCATTACTACAAGGGGCACAGCTATAGGCTGAAGGTTATATACAATAATGGCCCGGCAAAGGTGGAGACCGAAGGCAACGAATACATTATATTATATGTACGCGAGGGAGCCACGAAGGAGCGCCGAGCAGCGATACTGCAGGAATGGTATCGTGCAGAACTGAAGACGCTGCTCGCTGAACTCATCGGGAAATGGGAGCAAACGATAGGGGTGAAAGCCAACCGAACGACCATAAAGCAGATGAAGACAAGGTGGGGAAGCTGCAACCACAGGACTCACGACATCAACTTCAACCTGGAGCTGATGAAGCGACCGGTGCACTGCATAGAGTATGTGGTGGTGCACGAGCTGCTGCACATCATAGTGCGTCTACACAATGAGCAGTTCAAATCGCTACTCACTCACTACCTACCCAACTGGCGCCTGACAAAGGAGGAGCTAAATAGGTGTATAGTGTGACGACATCTCCCCAAAAGTCCACGAAACGAGCAATCGGATACTCCCAATGCTGAGAAGGAGAAAAATCCAGATAAAGAGAATTGGAGATAAAACACTAATAGAGGCCAGCACGATGGCGTGCTGACCTCTGATTAAGTTTTCTTTTCTCACAGGGCCAAGGTGACCCGAAGGGAGTGTGATAGGTGATTATAGGCAAGCCTTTACGGCATCGATGAGCTGTGCATACTCCTCATCGGTAAGGTATACCTTGCCGGGATTCATCTGGAAGGTGCCGCCATAGTCGGGACCATCGACGTACTTGGGCGCGAGATGGAAGTGCAGATGGCAGAGCTTATCGCTGTAGGCACCGTAGTTGATCTTCTCGGGATTGAAGGCCTTCTGCATAGCACGGGTAGCCTGTGCCACATCGGCCATAAAGGCGTTGCGCTCCTCATCGGTGAGCTCATTGAGGTCGTTCACATGCTTGTCATAAGCTACAAGACAACGGCCATGATAGGTCTGCTCCTTGAACAGGAAAAGACGAGATACACGAAGATGGCAAATCTCGATCATGAGGTTGTGGAGGTTCTCATTGTTCTGACAATAGAGACATTCTTCTGGATTGCTGTACATGTTTCTTGTTTTTTTAAGATTCTTATTCTTATGGATGTTGCCATTAAGGTAACGGATAGTCTTTGATGATGCCGTCGAGGTAGTCGACACGGCGGACGAGCCAGTCGTGCATGGCATAAACCTCGTTCATGTAGGTCTTGCCACGGAGGGGCCAGCGGGTAAGGTCGCGAGTGATGGTGCCGCGATGTAGTTCGTCGAGATAGAGCTCCATCTCGGCCCAGTTGCGCGACACAATCTCTTTCTTCATGGCGCTCCACTCCTCCTTGAAGAGGGTGACAAAGCCGTGATTTCCGAAGAGGCGGGTGAAGAAGGGGGATATGCCACCATCGTAACAGCCGCGGTGACGATAGGGGTCGGTACCGAGCACCAACTCGCGGTGGTTGGAGAAGTAGTTATGCCCGGTAGTCATCGTGGCCCAGTCAAAGTCGTAGCCGGCATCGAAGTCCCACAGAGGGCCCATCGTCCACTTGCTATCGGCATCCTTGTGGATGAAGACACTGCGCGGTGCCACCAGCTCGACATTAAGCACCAGCTCCTGCAGGATGAGGTAGCGCACGAAGGAGCGGAGGTCCATCAGTTTGTTGGTCTGCGAGAAGCTCTTGTTGTTGATGGCTGTCTCCAACTCGGCAAACACCTGCTTGATGGAGTCCTTCAAGGCATCGGTGAGGTCATCCTCATCGGGATGCTTGATACAGACAGGCAGGCGGAACACCTCGGAGTAGAAATTGTCAGTAGCACCGGGTGAGAGACCAGGACCATCGTCGAGGTCAAGCGCAAGGAGTATACCTCGCTGCTCATCTATGGCTACACGCCCCTTGCCCTGCTCTACCTGCTCGGTAAGCTGATAGAGCCCGATGTACTCTCCATTGAGGAAGACCTCGGTATAGCGTGTGTGGTTGGTGCAAGGCATATCGAGCCAATGGCCAGCCTCGAAGACAAAGGTATTCATCAGGTCGGTAACATCACGATAGTTGGCCAGCAATACCCAGTCCTTATTGGCTTCGAGTCCAAGGATAGGGGCTTTCTTATCGAGCTTGATGCGGTAGGGCTTCTTGTCATACCATTCCCACGTGCTGTTGCCACGGCCACGAATCTTGGCCTTACCCGAATAGTGAGAATAGCTACCACGGCCATTGACAGAGACATAGCATGTAACATACTCCTCCTTGGAGGTCACTGCCTCGCCACTATTGATGGTGATGTACATCTGAAACACCTTGTAGCGGTTCTCCGTGAAGGTGGTGGGGGCATGCTGAAACGTGATGGTATCGACCTCGCTACTGCGGAAGGGCACTACTACCCCACCCTGCACATTGGTTTGAAGGCGGCTTTGATCGGCATTGAAGTCAAAGTAGTTGACATCGTCCATTGCGAGCGGGAACTCCCAATAAGAGCCGTAGGAATGGATGCGGATATGGATGTTGTCCTGAGCCACAGCCGTAGATGCAAGAAGCACCATCAGAAAGAGTAAACGGAATATCTTGCAACTCATACCTACTTCTTATATATGGTGAAAGACTGCTCGCCACACTGCACCACATAGGTACCGGCAGGGAGCTGTGTGAGATCTACATGCTGAGCCTCATCAGATGCAGTGACAACTACTTGGCAAGGAACACCCGCTGTATTGAATACACGCAGAGGCTCGAGCGAGGTGATGGTAAACTGATATCCATCGGCCGAGAACTGCGGAGCAGTCTCTACGGCCTCAATACCCGAAGCATCATCAATCACTGCAAACTGTACGATACGGCTAAACTCAATCTTACGGGTAGAGACACGCATCACTCCATTCTCGAAACGTATCATAGGGACGTACTTCTCGAACGAATAGTAAATCTTAGAACCTCCCGAAAGCTCTATCATCAGGCACTTGGCCGGAAAAGCCGAAGCACACACGAGGAGAAGAAACGCAAGACACAAAGAACGACGCATAGACTGGATGTTAATTCACAAGTGACAATTGACAAGTGACAATTGACAAGTGACAATTCACAAGTGACAATTCACAATTAATAATTCACAATTAACGATTCAGAATTCAGAATTCAACTCCGTTCCCTTGAACTTTACCTCGTAGGGATACTGGCGATTGGGTTCGCGATTGCGCCAGGTGAGCATTTTATGTTCCTGCGGAGCACCCATCACAACTAAATAGAGGTGTTCAACCTTCTGTCCGCGAGGCATCTTCATCGCTGCCTTGCCTGTGCTCACGGGGGTGCCATAGTGAGTCTCGCCATCGGCCGTAACTGCTACAAAAGCATAGCGGAGCGGGGTGTCGCTCTTGACGATGGCACTCACCTTCTTACCTTCCTTGGCTGGCTGCAAGCGGATGGCACTGAAGCCATAGTCCTCGGGCAGCACCTCATCGGTCGGGCTGTAGTAGCCTTTCGTTGCAGCGGGCTTCATGGGTGTATCGAAGGTGCAGGCATAGCGGCGTGTCTCGTTCCAGGCATGTCCGAGGTCGAGGGTCACGATACGCTGGCAGGCATCAATCATCTCATCACAAAACTGCTCCTGTGAGAGACCATATAGGCGCTTATAGGTAATCACAGGATCCTCGCCACGCTTACCGGCACGGTAGAGGTCGGCAATGCAGGTCTTGCCCCGCTTCATGGCCCAATACTGGAGCACATAGGGCGAGCGGTAGATATTCTCACCATCAAGGTAGGCCTTGTGGATAGCCTTGCTATATGCCTCGAAGTGGTAGTTCTCATCGGTGAGCCAATCGGGGTTGACAAGCCAGAGCATCCACTGACTGGTCATCTCATAAAATCCCGAGCCGCCCCATGCATCACCTACGCTATCGGCAGGTATCTGCAGCTGGAACGAATGGCCCAGCTCGTGTGCCATGCAGTTGAGTTTCTTATCCTGTATACGATTGGGAGCGACCCACAGAGCTCCAATGAAGTTGTCGTATGTACCACCGTATGCTGTACCATCGAGCGAGTAATTGAGCATCACCATCATCTTGTACTTGTCGGCCTTGGAGCCAGGCAAGGTGAAGCGCAAGGTATCGCGATAGTAGGTATAGAACGATTCGATGCGCTCCTTGAGGTTTTCCAAATCGACCTTCATGGGCTTGCCCTCAAGCATGGGCGGATTGCTGAGGTCGTGGCCGAAGCCCTTCTCCCAGAAGAATACCAGGTTCTCGGTCTGAGCCGATCGTTTCCAGCTCCAACGGCTGTTATCGTCATCAAGGTCGTAGCAACGGATTGAGTCAGGCAGGAACACCTGCTTCTGGGCAATAGCGGAGAAGCTCAGCCCAACGAATGTCAATAGCAATAGATATTTCTTCATTATATTATCTTACTTGATTGAAGTTCCTTCCACTTTAATCTGATAAGGCAACTGATGGTCGGTGGCCTCCTTCTCGTCCCATGGACACTGGAAATACTTGGTAGGAGCACCCTGAACGACTACCCACAGATAGCGCAAGTTCTCGGGCACGGTAAAGGTAGCCGTACCATCTGCCGAGGGAGTAGCCAGATTCATGTCGCCATAGACACGAGTATTGTCCCACTTGATACCGACAAAGCCATAGGCCAACTGCTCGTAACCAGCCACGGCCGTATTATTATAAGCGGTAACAGTACCCACCTTATTGCCATCGCCATCGACCTGCTTGCCGGCATCACCCGTTGCAAGAGCCGAGCCTGCAGCCAAAGGCTTGATAGTAACCTTCACCTCAGTACCCACCTCGGGCAATGTCAGGGGAATGACGTTGAAGCCTGTGGGCTGCGGACAACTTGCATAGGCCACCTGCTTCCATCCTTCAGCAAGGTTAACGAAAGAAGTTTTGTAGTTGGAGTATTTGCCCATCACGTAGCTGCGTATCTGGTCGAAGTCAAAGGTAGTAGCCTTCTGAGCATACTCGAAATACTGCTTCAAGAACTCATTATAATCATTTCCACAGAATATACGCATATAGGCTTGCGAAGCATCTTCGGGATAGTAGCTCTCATTCCAAATGCGGCCAAGAGCCGACAGACCGTTCTTCTCAGTCCAATAATATTGTAACCAGTAGCTGGCATAGCGCATCCACTCATGTTCGAAGTGGCGATGATAGTTTCGCATCCATACATCGAAGTGGTAGCTGTTGATAGCCTCGGACGGATAGTCCTGATGAGCCTGCCACTGCGCACACTGTTCCCAGAAGCCGCAACCACCATTGCTATTGGGATATCCGTAGCGGAAGCCCGAGCGATTGTCATTGGCCTTACCACGATAGATGTTGTCGCAATAGGTCTGATATTGGAACGAGTGGCCAATCTCGTGAGCTATCGTAGAGCCTACGGGTTGGCAGGTACTGGGATTGACCCACAGGGCTCCCACGGTATTGTCATAGCCCGAGCCTGTAGCCAGCCACTCGGTCTGATACAAGAGATAAATCATCATCTTGTAGGTATCGAGCTGCGACTTGTTGTCACCGGTAACAACCATGCCCAACTCCTCCACATTGGTGGTGTAGAACTTTTCGGCCTTGAGGAGCAGGTCATCGATATTGACACGCATATTCGCAGGAACGGTAGAGGCATTGGGGTCGTCACCGAAGCGACTGTCCCAGAACACCACGAAATGCTCTGACTCCTTGCTGTGCTTGAACGACCACTTGGCATTGGGGGCGGCATAATCGTTGTTGTAGCTATTATCTGAAGTGCGAGGTTTCCACAAGATGCGGCCGGGGTCGCCGATGATGAGTGCAGCGCCATCAGTACCAGTCATACCCGACAGACGATAGTCAGCATAACCATTATCAAAAGATGTGGAGTAGCGGCGTATCACAGGCATCGTGCCACGAGCACGAAACTCTATGGAGTCAAACTCCGAAATGTCCATCACAAACTTATTGGCCTTGAAACGGTCATCGTAACGTACCCAAAGAGAGTCTTGAGCATACATGCCAAGTATGCCCGACAGACAGAACAGAGCAGTAAGTATCTTTGCTTTCATAGTCATTCCGTGTTTATTATTTGACAACCATCTTCTTGCCGTTCATGATATATAGTCCTTTGGGAAGTCCCTCAAGAGAAGCAGCATTCTTGCGCACAAGGCGACCATCCATACCATATATGTCGGCTACTTCAGGCACCTCAACGGGCTTCACCTCGTCAACCACCTCGGTATCTATAAAGAAACGGATCTCACGCACTCGAGAAAGCAGCATGGAGCGTCCCCCAATGACCAGACGCTTATCATCCATATATGCCTTCGGACCCCAAAAGTCATCGGTATCATAGAGCGACACCGTAACCTCCTGATTGTTGGTGCGCACGGCCGTCATCTTCAGCACTTTCACCTCCTCTTGCGCCCAAGCAGAGAAAGAGAATGCAGCCAAACAAACTACTAAAAACAATAATCTCTTCATATTTTCAATAATTTTATACCTATGAAAAAAAATTATCACGCTTATGAAAAAAGTTTTTCAAGCCTGTGAAAAAAAATTATCACACCTATGATAAAACTTTATCACAGGTGTGACACTAATTTATTCTTTCATGCCAATCTCACCGTTCCACTGAAGATACCAATTGGCAGGGTTGTACAAATCTTTAGCAATAAAGGATTTCATCTCATCCACCTTGGCTGCTCCACGACGAGCATACACACGGTCGGCAAGGTAAGCAGGTTCGCCTCGACGCAATGCCACACGCATCAGATCATAGAAGCGGTGACCCTCGAAAGCAAACTCTAATGCCTCTTCATCGACAATCAGGTCTTCTACCTTCTCTATCTGATAAGCCAAGCGTGCATCGGGTGTAAGCGTAGAGTCATCGGGGAACACATAGTACTCATTGTATTCTGTCCAGCCCGCGCCTTTGGAGTGAATACCCATTGTGTTCTCTGTGGCCATCTCAACAGCCGTGCGCAATACATACTGGTTGTTGGGGAAGTTGAACTGACTAACCCAAGCAGAGTCTGCTGCCGTAGTGCAATAGGGAAGCACCTCAGAGGCTATAACGCTGTTGTTGACACCCTTGCTCAATATATGGAAAGCAAAACGAGGATAGCCTGCACGATTGAGTGCCTCGGCCATA
Source organism: Bacteroidaceae bacterium (assembly GCA_017465905.1). Lineage (GTDB taxonomy): Bacteria > Bacteroidota > Bacteroidia > Bacteroidales > Bacteroidaceae > UBA1189. Next base: position 10,102 of record JAFTVE010000028.1, read on the forward strand.
CGCAGATATACCATCGTACGACGATAGAGGTGTACGTTGCGTGAAGAATACTTAGAATTCATCACCAACTTCGTCACAGAACCATCAAGGCCAAAGATATTATACCCACCATATGCCGCAGCGAGACGCAAGTCACCTCTTTCAAATCCCTCCAATGAGGCAGGCGGATAAACCACATTATTAGAGTTTGTTAGATGACAATAAATTTGCGAAGCTGATAATTCGGTCAGACTTTTAGAGGGTATGATTGATACCTCATAGTTATTACTTGTAGTTGAGTTAAAATAATCGCTCAGACGACTATATTGGCTCTCCGAAGGAATAGAGTCGCCAGGAAACATAGTGATAAGTTCCACATTTATACCATCATAAGCCTCTATCCCGAAAGACATTGTAGACCAAGAATCCGATTTAGACATCCAACGCAAATCTTCACGAGACCAATTAACGGTAGTAATATCTAAAGGATACCCAACATACGAAGTATTGCGAGTATTCAAGTAATTGTAATAGCACAATGCAGCCTCCTTATAATTGCCAGCCCAAAGATTGAGGTCGCCCTGCAATACATACATGGGGAAGTAGAAGAGGCGAGAATCGGTGTTTCGGATTGTTCCATAGCCAGGAACTTCGATTGTCTCCAATCCTTGAAGGTCATTGATGAAATATTCGCAAATCTCTTCGATGCCGTACTTAGGATAGTCGCGCTCGGCCTCCTCTTGCGTAAGGATAGGCTCAGTAACGAAGGGTACTTCACCATAGTTGAGGGCAAGCTGCAAGTAGGTCCACGCACGATAGGCCTTGATCACAGCGTACTCTTTGCGAAAGATATATTCATTACGGTTATTCTTCATGTCAATGTCTACATTGGCCAGGAAGTAGTTGCAGTTGTTGATGACCGCATAGTAGTCGCGTGGAGCATTGTATGCATTGTTGTCGCTGACATTGAACATGGCAATCTCCAAGAGGTCCGAAGAGGTGACATCGGTCACATCTGCCAGGTCGCCACGCAGTTCGCCCAATAGGATGGTTCTGTCAGAAAGGCTCTGCAGTTTATACAACACACCTATCACAGAGTAGAGCGTATCGGAAGGAGAGTCCAACTTGTTGTCAGAGAAGTGCGAGGACTCCGTATCCAGAAAGTCCTGACACCCCGACATCGAGGGCACAATAATCAGTGCAGAGAGCAGCAAGGCGGCATAGCGCTTGCAGCATCCGGCGAGTATATCGATTGTTCGTTTCATACTATTATATATATAGGAGTTTAGAGATTTATTTTTATACCAGCAACAATACTGCGGCTCTGCGAGAGCTGACCGAGGTCGATACCCTGACCAATGACATTGGACGTAGCCGCAAACTCGGGATCACTGCCCAGATACTTGGAGAGCGTAAACACATTGTTAGCCTGCACCCAGAACTGGAAACCTTGAATGAAGGTGGAGTTGATGGGCAGATTATAGCTGAGTGTGGCCGACTTCAGACGCAAGTAGCTGCCATCCTCAATCCAGCGGTCGCTGAAGCGGGCATTGCCCATAGGATCCTGGAAGGTAGCGCGAGGCATTGAGGTCTGCTGTCCCTCGGCCTGCCAACGATGCAGCATCGCTGTGGTCTGGTTCATAAATCGGTTGCCACCCTCAAGCTGGCTACGCATATAGTTGTATACATCGTTGCCCAAGCTATAGTTGAAGTTGACATCCAAACGGAAGCGCTTGTAGCTCATCGCGCTGAACAGGTTACCATAGATATCGGGATTTGGGTCACCGATGACTACCATATCCTTGGCATCAATGGCGCCATCCTCATGGTTGTCTTTGAAGATGACATCGCCAGCACCAAAGGGTTTCTTGTCCACACCATTCTCGGCCAAGATATAGAGGCCCGACTCGGCAGCCTGCTCGCTCGTAGCAAAGACACCCTCGGTCTCATATCCATAGAAGAGGTTGGCAGCCTGCCCTACTTCGGTACGGATAGTAGCGCCATAGAGCTGTGTATCCATAACGGTCTTATTGTCGGCAAGGCGAGTAATCTTATTCTTGTAATGGCCAACACTTGCACCCACTTCCCACTGGAAGTTCTTGGTAGCAATGAGCTTGCCCATGACAGATGCATCGAAGCCTCTGTTGCTGAGTGCACCGCCGTTGCTCCAGTTATACTCCAAGCCCGAGAGGAATCCCAAAGATTGGAAGGTGAGCAGATTGTCGGTGTTGCTGATGAATCCGTTCAAGCGGAGCGAGAGGCGATTCTTCAGCAGATTGGTCTCCAAGCCCACATTGAAGCGACGGGTAATCTCGGCCTGCAACTCTGAATTACCGATATTATCGAAGGCAATACCGGAGATACTGTTCATAAACTTGAATGCACGGAAGTAGCTGCGAGCAGCATAGTAGTCGATATCATCATTTCCGCTGACATCGTAGCCTGCTGAAATTCGCAGATAGTCGATAGGCTCTACACCTGCCATCCAAGATTCATTGCTTACTACCCAAGCACCCTGAGCGCCGTAAAACATGGTCCAAGGAGCACCGAATGCCTTGATGCTGTTAATAGCATCAGCTCCAAAGCGCGAAGAGGTCTCGGCAGTAGCATTGAGCTGGAGATAGTAGCGCTGCAGGTAGTTGTACTCACCCTGTGCATACCAAGCCCAAGAGTTCCACTTGTCATCAGAACCGCCATTGTTGGCATTGAGCAATGAGGAGCTCATAAACGGAGTCTTGTCATTACCCGTATTGTAACCCACCTGTGTATTGAGCGAGTAGCTCTCCATCTGCACACGGGCACCACCAAATACATGCCAGTCATGTGCACCATAGCAATTGCTCCAGTCAAGACGTGTATCAGAGAACATGGAACCCTGGTGCGAAGCCAATGCGCGGGTCTCATTGTCACGATAGGCGCTCACACTGGCCACAAAGTAGCTGGGCACACCATTCATCGGGATGTAATAGTTTTCCGAAGTGTTCACCAAGTTATAGGAGAAGTGTTCGCTCAAGGCCAAGTGATCGTTGAACTGATACTTGGGAGTTACCGAGATGTTCAGCATCGAATTCTCATAGAAGTTCTTGTTCTGGGCATTACCATAGTCATTGACGGCAATCGGATTGGCCAATTTGTAGTTGTAGTTGTTGTACTTCGACAAAGCCTCATCAAGGTAGCTTTCGTCGTTCACATCAATAAAGCTATTGGAGAGCACACCATCGGAATAGGTATAGGGGCTGAGCATAGGGCTCTTCACATAGGCAAGGAAGCCAGGCGCGGTAGAGGTGCCTTCACTATAGTCAAGTGTGGCGCCATCGTTGCGCAAGTTGCGCGACAGCTTGGCAAAAGAGATGTCGAAGCGGGCATCAAACTTGTCGGTAAACTCAATATCGGTATTGAAGCGGATATTGATACGGTCCATGTCGTTGCCCACCAGTGTGCTCTGCTTGTCTACATAGCCCAAGGAAAGGTTATAGTTGGCCACATCATCACCACCACTTACATTGATGTTGTAGTTCTGACTGATGCCAGTGCGGTACACATACTGCTTCCAGTCGGTATTGTTGTGATACTGGGGATAGTAGTAATAGGAAGGATTCTCGTTGAGGAACTTGAAGTCCTTGATGGTTGTATTTGTCGTAGACAAGAGATCTGAAGCATAGCTCTTGTACTGCGTTGCATCCATCATATCTATAAACTTAGGTTCCAAGGTAATACCTGAGGATACACTGGCGGTAATGCGTGTGGCCATAGTCTTGTTGCGACGTGTGTCGATCAAGATTACGCCATTGGCACCCTTGGCACCATAAAGCGATGTACCGTTGCGTAGCACGGTCACCTTCTCAATATCGTTCGGATTGATGTTCGACAGGATGTTATTGTAGAAACCCTGATGAAGCATCTGACGATTGTACTGCTGGTCTACAATAACACCATCGATGACAATCAGCGGCTGGGCGTTCACATTGAGTGAGTTGAGACCATTCATGAACATGACGCTACCGATTCCGGCAGTTCCGCTACGCGAAATGGTGTGAACAGCTGCACCAGCTTGCTTCTGAATTTCCTCTTCGATAGAGACAGCATCCGAATAGTCGAAATCACGAACAGCCTGTATGCCCAACATATTGTTGCGCTCGATATATTCGTCGGCAAAAGTCTCTGGATAGAGGTAGGAATTCTTCACCTGCTCACCCTCGACTACACCGACCAAGATGCCGTTCATATTGGGAGCCGAGATATACAGCTGACTTACACTGAGGGGAATATTCAGTGTATAGGTTCCGTCAGGTTCTGTGAATGTACTGTAACCATCCAGTGCAGCAGCGCTAACCAGCACACCAGACATAGGCTGACGGGTAGCTCCATTAAAGACTACACCTTTTACAACGCGAGTCGGCACTTGCTTTCCAGCCTTCAATACTGCAATATCTGCCGATTGCTGTCCGTTGCTTGCATCTTGTGCCAAAGCGGGAGTCGACATCAGCAAGCAAGCAGACAAACTATATATTATATAATTCTTCATATCGTGTGAATTAAAATGCAACGTTACTCTTACTCTCCTTCAACTTCATCTACATGCGGTTTGAATATGATACAATCCAAATGCATCGTATTAGAATACTGTGTAGTCTGATTACGACTCACCTGGCTCAAGATCTGCAGGTTCACTACAGGCTCGGCCAATCCGTATGCAGAGGTTGGGAACACCACATTGGAGCCTATCAAAAGAGTGTCAACACGACCCGATGTAGACTCTGCTGCGTTCAAACGCTTTGTCTGGGTCTTTCCATCAAGATTATTGAAGTTCAAGATACCGCGAATACGGTTAGGCAAGCGATCCTCATCCGTAGCATACGTATTGTAAGCCTCTACGGGTGCTGTCACGATATAGATATCATAGGGGATGTTTGACAATGTGCCAGGAATAGAGAAAGTCACCTTAGGAGCAGGGAACTTATCGGGATCTTCGGATGTATTCTTAGGAATAACATCCACATAAGCATTGCCCGACAGCTTATTGTAGAAGGCATTGTCCATTGAGACGGTGCGGATAGTGAGCGGAGTTTCACACTCCAACAGACTCTTCTGATAGATTTGGTTCTCAGCCTCCACCTTGATGGTTTGCAAGAAGGTCTTCGACTTGTCAATGTTGAATGTCTCAGCCTTACGTACATGACCGTTGCTACATACAATATCTTCTGTGCCATCAAATATACCACCCGCCTCAAACGGTTTGTAGTAGATACCCTTAGGCTCGGCATCCTGCAGCAAGCGCATCAAGGCAGTGGGGGCGATGGTAGACAAAGCAGAATCCTGGAATGCTACATCAGGATTATCGGTCCTATTGAAAAAAGCACCCATCAGGATTGACATCTTGGCATTGTTCTCTTGCAAAGAGTCGGCAGCAGCCAATGACTTGTCATATACGAAATATTCGCGATATTCATTATACAACTCTGTCCAGACCTTATTGGTAGGAGCGAGCATCCAGTAGGTACTGTCCTCGGAGTTGATATATCCATACTGACTGAGGAAACTGTTGCGAAGTACCACTACTGAGTCAAGGTATACGGTCTCACCATCGACAATACCGCCAGCCACACTCTGATTGGGGTCAAAGTCATATACGCTGTAGCTATTGATAAAGTTGTAAACGCTATCCAATTCTGAGTCAAGTCCCAGGTATTCGAACACATTGGGGAAATAGTCAACCTTACCGTTCAGTGTGTAGAGCACACCGTTGCTATGCAGTTCGTTAGAAACACCAAAGGCTTTGCCGCCAATACTGGTCTGAGTAAGCACCTGATACTTTCCATTCATCATGGAAATGGAGTCATTGGTCATTGACGACACCGACTTACGATATAGCGCAATGTGATTGTGCACAAACTGCGTAATAACTCTATTGTCGTTTGTCTTTACTCCTTGATTCTTCTGCAGAGTATAGCTATCAATCAAGCTATCGGCCTCTGCGAGTGAAAGATAATCGTTCGTAGGTGCAAATACCGAATAGGTCTGGCTACCATTAAGCACGATATCATATTCACAAGCATCTATCACCTTGGCAAAATTGCTCAGTTCGCTACGCGAAGAGATTTCCTCCCACAATGTATTGCCACCAGCAGCCTCCTGAGAATAGTGTTGTTCCCAAGTATCGGTACAGCTAGTGCCAAACAACAAGAGCAATGCTGCCCCTATACCATATATATATCTATTGTTCATAATCATTCTGTTTCTATAGTTCCTCATTCGATTACAACATATCTTCCATAGCGCCCTCGTCGGTCACTCCGTATACACTCTTGGGCACCAGTTCGATATAGTCGAGCATAAACTCATTGTCATTACCCTTCTTTGAAGATACACTGCGCACACGCAAGAAGTGGTCTTCGTTCGGGTCGATGTGTACTGTACACAACACACGGCGGAAGGTACGGAGCTGTGTAGCAAAGACTACACGGTTGGTAGTACCCATATCGAAGCGATAGCCACCGGCAGCACCACGATAATAGCCCTTGTTCTTCAAAGCCTTTTGGTCGGCTGCCAAGTTCTGAGCCGACATGGTGGTATAGTTGGCCACCCAGTCAGCACCCAAGATAGAAGGATCATCCAATGTCTTGGTCATATCCAAAGGAATACCCTGAGGCTCGTTGTCAAAGTATACCTGAGCAATACCACGAGTAGGCTCGGCAGCATAGCCCAAGCGAATCTGCCACTCACCCTCATAAGGAACAGGAGGAAGTTTGAAGGTAATGTCATAGTTACCGAACAAGTTCATCTCATCACCTTCGTAGCTATCGTAGAAGCTGTGAGGACGACGATATACAAAGAGTCCGTTCACCTTCACGTTCTTCAGATATCCATCGGGGAAGTAGTAGTTGCGTCCATACTTACCGGTTTCATCATATTCAGGGTCGTTCACAGTGGGATCGGTACCGTTCTGGCGAATGTTCATTGTCATCAACTCAGGGAATATGGTAGACATATCCATACGAATACGGCAGTTGTGTACTACGTCGCGTGTTGTCTCTGAGAATGCAAGCAAATCATCCACATAGAAGTAGCGTCCGTTGATGGCAGCATTGGCATATTCGTTTTCTACCGTCTGGCTAATCATAGCTCCCTTGATCTGGTACTCATCGTCGTAACGACGGTTGATGTAACGCTCACCCAGAGCACTACCACCACCATACTTCAATACAGTCAGTTTCTCCACTCTTATCATGGTGTGAGGCAACAATGTTTCATACCAGTCGATAGGATTCATGATAGTAGTTTGGATACCAATGTCATTACGGGGCGTCAGCAAGTTCCAACCAATCACATCACGGTCGAGAATATGGTAAGCGACCAAGCGGTTGAGCGGATTCTTACGATGAGTAAGTGCTACAGAGTCCATACTATAATAGCTTTCTCCCTGATCACCATATACAGCACCATAGATTTCGGCAGCCTTAGCATAGAGGTCTTGCCATGTCTCAATACCATACTTTTCCTTCAGCACCTTATCAGTAGGAACAAAGGCTGTGAATCCTTGCTTCTTCTCATCGGGAGCAGTAGCAGTCTCACGGTTTACGTGAGAAGTATACTTCACGCGCTCATAGTCCTTGGGGTTGTAGCTGGGGTCACGATAAGCATACAACGAGTCGATAATCTTAGTTCTGCTCAGTGCCTCGGTAAAGATGGATATGGTAGGATTCTCCAACAGGATATCGGGGAGCATGCGGCTACTGCTCTTCAGCACACCACTTACAGGATGTACGATACCATTCTCAACCTCTTCGTCTTGTGTAGCAAAGAGAATGTGAGCCGAGCGGTTGAGATACACCACTGCATTGCTATTGCTGTCAACACCATGAGTGATTTCAATGTAGCAGCGGTTCATATTGGCTGTGGTCAACGTACCATCAGCCATGTCGGCCACCTCGTAAATATTCTTCACCAAGTGAGTACGTGCAATCGTATCGCAGTCCTCATCGGTCAGTTCATCGATGGAGCTAAGTCCTCTCTCACTCAGATATGCCTTGAACGCATCATTATGAGGAGCAAAACAGGTATAATGGCCATATACAGACAAAGGCTCGAACAATTCGGCTCGCTTAAGAATAGCAGTGAAGTCGCTAAACTGTTCGCGCGACTCGAGATACTCACTCATCATCTCACCAGTAAATGTATAGTAGTTCGATGTGTCTACATCATTGCAACTGTAAAAGATGCCCGAAGCCAATATAAACTGCAGCAACAATAAAGCGATATTTTTTCCTTTACGTTTCATAGTATTTCGTTTATATCATTGATTACTTATTTCGTCATTGTGTTTTCGTATGAACCTTCATCCTCGGTCGGATAGGCAGGATTCTGCTTGAGATAAGGATTTACCTGAAGCTCCTCCTTATTATACGGCCAATACAAGCCATCCATACGTGAGAGTTTACTCTGCACCACACTGGCATTGTCAGAGCCCTTACGAGTTACCTGTGCTATCAGATAGCTGGTACTGTTTTCGCGTTCGGCACGGCGCACGAGGTCAAACCATCGCTTGCCTTCAAACATCAGTTCACGGTTACGTTCGTCAAGTACAAGATTGGTCATCTGTGTCTTGCTGCTGAAATCACCGTATGATATTCCACCCTCAGTAGAAGCGAAGCTTGAACGGTTGTTGACAACACTGACAATTTCAAAGGCTCCACGGAGCAATGAGTCGCGCACGACAGCGGCATTATCTGTCGAGTCATTCTCATCAATCAACTGCACCATTGCTTCGGCCTTCATCAGCATCACATCGGTCAGGCGATATACTATCCAGTTAGCATAGCAATTGTTTTTAGCATACAGACTACCATAAGCAGCATCCGGCGTAGAAGCCGAAGCATTCACTATACTACTGTTCGATGCGTACTTATTGATACCATAGGTAGCACCTGTCGACTGCATGTTTTCATAATAGCGGCTATCATACTTGTGGGCATACACATTCGGTCTGTCCAGAGTCATGTCAGTAGTGATAAACTCTGCTGGTTTCACGATACCGGGATATGTCTCTTGGTTACCATAGTAATAGCTTACAGCACCATTGGAGGGCATCGTTTCTTCTGAGGAGTAGTTGAGTTCGAAGATGCTCTCACGACTGTTTCCTGTACCAAATATCATGTCGTATGCATTGCCATAATAGCTACTCAGCCTATCAGATATCAGCGGATAGCCGCCAATCATCTGGTCTTCGGCACTGGCATTACCGGCCAACTTGTCGAGTACCTTCTGGTAATCTGCAGTCTTGGCATCAATCACGAGATCGGCATAACGGACAGCAGCTTCATAGTTCTGCTTCCACAGATGCAAGTCGCACAAGAGCGCATGGATAGCATCCTGTGTAACACGGCCAGTCTGATAATTCAGCTTATTGGCCGGATACTTCTTCACAGCATAAGGTTTGACAGCCTCCAGATTTGTAATCAGCGAGTCGAGCACATCATAGAATGGGGTTGCAGGCAACGCCATCTCCTGTGTATCTTCAATGAAGGGCTCTGTCACATAAGGTACATCACGGAATGCACGAATCAGGTAGAAGTAGCAGAGGGCACGAATTGTCGATACCTCGGCAATTGTTGCATCCAGCTCGCTCTTTGTAAAGGTGGGGTCCTTCTCGGCCACGCCTGGTGCATAGTGCAACACCGTGTTACATGTATTGATAATACTATAGAAGGCATCCCAATTGGTGAATGTATTATCCGACTTGATGTTCTCCTTGAACACATTCTCCAGACTCTCATTATCACTAATATTGGTACCACCTATTATATTATCGGAACGGAATTCACCCCAAGCCATCATACGCTCCACCACTTCTTGAGACTGCAGTGAGGCATAACAACCTGCCACGATGTTCTCCACATCGCTCTTCTCATTCCAGAAGTTTTCCAAAATAATCTCGTTCAAAGGTTCCAAATTAAGGAAGTCACCACATGAAGTAAAAGTGAGTCCCATGCAACCTATCAGTCCTATAATCAATTTTCTTTTCATAGTCTTCATTTTAGAAATCAACTGACAAACCTAATGTAAACGACTTCGCACGCGGTGTCTGTCCACTATCCGATGCAACGCCATAGCCACCATAACCCACTTCAGGGTCTACACCTTTATAACGTGTCAGGCAGAAGAGGTTGTTGGCACTCATATAGCATCTTACACCACGCAAGCCGAGACTCTTGACCCAATCTCTGTTCAACTCGTACGACAACTGTATATAGTTGAGACGAAGGAATGAGCCATCCTCCACAAAGCGGTCGCTAATCAAGGTGTTGTAGTTAGAACCGGCACCAAACATTGCGCGAGGGATAGAGGTATTGTCACCCTCCTTACGCCAACGGTGGTTCACCGCCTTGCTCTGATTGTTGTTGCCTATCATCGCCTCGGCATCCAAGCGTGCAAGGTTGAGAATCTTGTTTCCTACACGATAGGTAAACTGTGTATTCAATCTCCACTTGCCATACTTGAGATTATATCCGAATCCACCCGTCAACTTAGGCAGCGAGCTACCCAAATAGACGATATCCAATGCGTTGATGTTACCGTCGTGGTTTACGTCCTCATAGATGGCATCACCACCCTTGAACTCATAAGGCAGTGTGGTACCCTCATTAGAGTAGTTATACATCATCTGAAGGGGCAATCCATCCTCATCGTACACCATGCTACCATCGGCATTGAGAACAATAGGAGCAGTCTTGCCATCGGCAAGGAACTCAGCACGATCATCGTGCGACATGTCAGCTACAGTCTCATAATTATATTGGTATACACCCTTATATCGGAATCCGTAGATAGCTCCGAACGGATTACCAATCTGTACACGCTGCAGCACCTCGCGGTTGCCATAGTTAAAGTCACTGTTCAGCGATTTCAGCACGGTGGGGTCCATCTCCAGAATCTCATTGTAGTTGTTACCGAATGCCAAGTTGAAGTCTAATCCAAACTTACCTCTCTTCACCACCTCACGAGTGTCGATATTCAATTCCCAACCCGTATTGCGCATTGAGCCCACGTTCTTCACCGGCAATGTTTTGTAACCTGTGCTTGAGGGAATTCTCACATCGGGCATCAGCATATCCTCGGTCTTGGAGTTATACCAATCCAATGTCACATTCAACTTATCCTCGAAGAAACCGATATCCATACCCACATCGTAGGTCGAAACCTTCTCCCAACGAAGGTCAGAGAGACGGATATTGAGCGGCGACATACTGCTCATATCCAAGTAACGGTTACCTACACCATATTTACTTTCATAGAGGTAATCAGCATTAGGCGCATTGCCCACACGTCCCCAGCTGGGACGGATTGAAAGCATAGAGAGCCAATCCTTGGTAGGCTCCATCCACTCCTCGTCGATGACGTTCCAACGCAGCGATACGGCAGGGAAGACACCCCAGCGCTTGCCAGGACCAAACTTGGTGCTACCGTCAACACGCACCGAGAAGTCAAACATATACTTACTCTTATAGGCATAGTGCGTTGAGAAAGTATAGTACAACGAACGCCAACGGCTATAACCTGTAGACTGACCAGTAATCACACCACCGGCATTAGGGCTGGTGATACCACCCGTAGGCAATCCGTGACCTGAAGAGGATTGACTGCTCGACTGACCTGTGGTCATCTCCATACGTCCCATCGCCATCAATGAATGGTCTGGGTTATTGAAATGAGGTATCAACGTCACCGTTTGCTTCGTATTGAGTGCTACACTCTTGCTGCTTGCTGCGTATGCAGAGTTTACACCCGCATTCCATGCCACCGTCTTCAGTTCGCTCGGATAGAATTGGTCGACATAGTCATTGAAGAGGTTCATGTAGAAACGTCCATCCCAATTCAGCTGCCATGACTCGTCGTCAAGACCCAGCAGTCGGTACTTGATCTGCAACTCGGGCATGATGTCATAGGTCTTCTGATTGTTGATGGCAAGATGAGCACTGGCCACAGGATTCACATAGTCTTTCTGATTAGGATTATTTCCACTTCCATTAAACTCCTTAGATGCTGACTGCAACATCGTATAATAACGATCCGTGTCAACACCTGTAATAGGATCTTGCTCATAGATACTCATATTAGGCATCTTCTTGTAGGCCAATGACAACAGATTGTCATAGTTTCTGTCGTTCTTCGTATAAGTGAGCGAGAAGTTGGTGGCAATAGAGATACGTTGGCTAACGAAGTAGTCGAGAGCCACACGTGTAGAGAATCGGCTCAGGTGCTGCTTGATCACGCTACCTGTTTCATTGTCGAAACCGCCGGAGATACGGAAGCTGGCCTTCTCACCACCTCCCGATACGGAGATATGATGGTTCTGGCGCAAACCAACCTGTGTCACAGCCTTTGCCCAATCGGTATTGTTGTTGTACTGCTCATACTCCGAGAAGTTCTTGTCGTAGTTGAGCTCACGAATGTTGGCAGCAGCGTCACTCTGTGTGGGATTGAAGTATGACTCCTTCAAAAGCATGGTGTAGTCGTCACCATCGAGCAGTTGATAACCCTGGGGCTGATAGGTACCAGTCATACGCAGCGTATAGGCCAACATAGGCTTACCCTGCTTACCGCGCTTGGTGGTCAGCTCAATCACACCATTGGCACCTTGCGAACCATAGATGGCCGTAGCAGCCGCGTCCTTCAACACGGTGATACTCTCGATATCCTCGGGATTGATGTTGAGCAATTGGGCAAACTGCTCGTCATTGGCCGACTGCACGTCGAAGTCCGACATGTCTACATTCCACGTGTTGCCGTTCACTACAATCAGCGGATTGCTGCTGGTGAGTGTACTTACCGTAGAGGCACCACGAAGGCGCATGGTAGTACCAGCACCCAAGTTACCTGATACCGATACAATGTCAAGACCCGAGATACGTCCCTGCAAAGCCTCGTCAATCGTATTGATACCCAATCCCTCGAAGCCTTCGGTTGAGAGTGTCTGCGCAGCAAACGACACCTCACGCTCAGGGATAGCCAGACCGCCTGAGTTGATACGACGCTGCGATGTTACCACCACCTCAGTAATCGTATTCTCGGCCTTCATGTGTATCGTATATTGCTCACGGTCGATAGGAAGCAACACGGTGGTGCATCCTACATAGCTGAAGCGTATCTTGTTCTTCGGATTCTTCACTCGCATGGTAAAGTTACCATTGAGGTCGGTAGTGGCCGATTCTACAATACGGTCAGTACCGTCCATCTCACACACATTCACTCCAAACAACGGTCCCCAATCATCAGAAACAGTTCCGTATACCTGGGTAATCTGTGCCCTAAGCTGCACTGTAGTCAGTAGCAGCGCCATCATTGCGATAGTTCTCAATATGTTTTTCATCTTCGTCTGCTACTTTAGTTGTTTGTATTCCAATTTATATCTTCTCTCCATGGTTTCTTCTGACTATTATCATACAGGAGCACGCCATCAATCTGGTGTACCACTACGTCCGAAGCATTGTATATTTTGGTACGTTCGTTAGCGCCAGAGCCTATGGTCTCAATCCAGTATTCGCGTCCCATGATATTATACAGGCCATTCTCGGTCATTACTTTTCGGGGAGTATCATTCACCTGGTCCTTCATGGTCATCTGATAGTCATCGGCATCGACTGTAACGCTATAGAATCGCTTATTGGCTGAATTCATCTTTGAGGTCTCATACTTGCCACCACTCACAGGCTCACCACCGATAAAGATGGCATTATCCTGGATGTGATAACGCAAGAAGTCGGTGATGCGTGCTGCCACCTTCGACTGGGCAGCCTTCAGTGCTGCTGCATCGCCACCGAAGTCCTCGGCAGTCAGACTCTCATAGTCATCCCAAGTAGGCAACAGGCCCTCATCATGCAACTGCTGTATAGCCTCGTTGGTTGGTACATAGATGGTGTAGTTATACGCATCGAACAGGCTGATGTTGCGGTCGATACAGGTATATCGGCCACTCATCTTCTCGGCAATCAGTGAGCTACCGCCCAAGAGTTCGTAGAATTTGGAGAACTCGGGAGTGTCACGCAGGATAGAATAGGCCGAACGCTTGCTGCTGAGAGGCATCTCGGTTTCCATCACGTATGACTTACCGTTACCCTTCTCGCTGAGGTCGTAGATTTGAGTTACCACAGGCGAGTTGCTGCCCTCCACGATTTGCCATCCGCCTTCGATAGTCATCGAGCCTTCGATGCCGGCATTGGCCACCTTGATGGTGCTTCCACCCTTGGTCTTATAATAGGTATGTCCGTCCTCTACGTCGCCCACCACAATCATGTTGTCGATGATGTCTTCCAGGCGGTCGAGTATTTCGTCGTTGTTTGCCTCCACCAGCTCTTCACCTTCGACAATGCTCCTGGTCTCCACATTATATCTGAAGCGGTTGGCCTTCACGGTCTTTCTCTCGTCATCGTAGTAGAATTGATAGAGGATAGTGAGCGGATAGGTCGCATACGAACAGGGGTCGATATACTCCAGCATGGCGTTGTTGGTAGGTATGATGAAGCTATAGTACGAGTCCATAGAGTTGAGGTATGCCTCAAAGTTGAGTTGCTCCAAGCCCCAATAGATGACGCTCATCGTATTCTGGTTAATGAGAGCAGGGAACGACACCGAAGAGTACTCGGCCGGGGTGAATACCTGATTGGTCATGTACACCACACCGTTGCATCCCATGAAGCAGCTGTCTACGTCCTCGGGCTTGATGCCGATGGGCACCTTGGTGGCATTGTCTACAATATTGTCGAACTTCGAGGGAACAGTCTCCGAGAAGGCATTGATCATGTTCAGGTTGAGCAACTTTACCAAAACCTTCATCGGCACTTTGTCCCACGTTCTGTACATATCCTGAATCACTTTACCGGCACCATTCCACCATTTATCAAGCGCCTCATTTGTAGGCACCAGCATAGCACCGGCATCGTAGTGCAGGTCATATCCAGCAGTGTTGTCGTAGATATATTCGTTCCATCCCGGATCGAAAGCCAACTGTGCATCTACAGGCTGTCCGTTGGGGTCGGCATTGTTGTCGCCTATAGCCGATGTAGTGGCAAAGTAGCGAAGTACAAATACCGAGTCGGTATTCTTATACAATCGGTTATACTCTGCTGTAGCGAACGCATCATAATAGGGAGCGCTGAAGCGGTTGAGCAACGATGCGTAGGTGCTCATCTTGGGATGATTGTTGATGATATTCGCCATATTGTCGGCCGACATCATCACACCGTCTACCTTATGTATATAACCGTTCTTGCAAGTGATGTCGCGCTCAATCACCTTCATGCCGTTGACATACGAATCAGACACGCTATTGCACTGCCCGTTGGTAAGCTTGGCCAAGTCGGCATTGGTGATACCATGCTTGCGCATATAAGAGGGCAGGAAGTGAATCATGGGCTGAGGCGTATTGTCGCGCAACAGCACGATGCCTTCAGGGTTGTTCCTATACTTCTGCCAATATTGCGTATTAGGCATTTGGGCTGGAAGGATTCGCGATACAGAGTCGTAGACGCTCACGGCTGTGGGTCGGCGCATACACTCTCCTCCTTCGGGCGGATTACCGCTTACATTACTCAGCAAGTCGATGAGGTAAGCGTTGTTGATCATGGCACTGTTGAGCAACATCTTAATCTGCGACTGGCTCAAATTCTCAAACTCAAGACCTTTGCTATGGAAATAGGCATCGTAGGTCTCATCATCCGTAACAAAGAGAGTCTTGCTGCCCGTCTGACGGAACACGTCGGTAAGCCCCAATGAGTCGATCAGGCGCAACGTATAGGTGTAGTTGCCCTCCTCTTCCAATCGCTCATAAATGGAGTTACCCAACCATGCAGGTTCCTCATAGAGAGATTCATCTTTGCACGACTGCATCATGCCCACTCCACCAAGGAGGAGTGCGAATGCACATGCTTTCAGATACGTCTTTTTCATATAGTAGTATTATGTTATTCCACCACAATTTTCACACTCGCCATCTCACGTCCATTCTGTGCTTGCAGGATATACATGCCTGGCTCCACATCGGCAGGGATGTAGTAGGCGCCATTACGCAAGAGGCTCTGGTTATACACGTTACGTCCGTTCATGGCAAACATACGCACCTGCACCATCCATTGCGAAGCGCCAGTAAACGAAATATTCAAGGTCTCACCAGCCTTTACCACCTGCTTGTCGGTAGTGAAGCCAAACGTCACCGCCTCCTCGATAGGGGCTACCGATACGTAGTCATCCTTGTCGAAGTTCTTGTCCACAATCAGTCCGCGGTAGTTGTACCACTTATAGTTGGAGCTTGCCGGCTGATAGGCATTATCCATCATCTTCAGACGGTAGTCATAGTGTGCCTTGCGAGTGGCCTCACCTTTATATATATAGTCGGTGTTGCACACCACGGCGATGATTACATTGTTGGCAGGCACATCGGCCAGTTCGATGGTTACCTCCCCGGCTCCCTGCACAGGCTGCGAGTAGTACACCTTGCCGCGCTTTGAGCGGAAAGCGAGCTGGCACTCCATATTGTCGCCCAGGGGCTCGAAGTAGATACGCACGATGTCGCCCTTCTCGCCACTCACATGGATAGGAATCTGATTGGCACCGCTCCATCCGGGCGTGGTGCGGTATTCGGGTTTCCACCATCCGAGGCTGTCGGCCTCATTGCACTTATACATATTGGCATAGGGAGTAGCTTTCCATACCTCCACCTTTCTGTCCGAGAGGGCCAACTCTTCCTTGATAGAGAGTTGCCAGTTATTGTCAATCAAGGCACGGCTGGCGTTCGACCACTTGCCGAAATCAATCATCGCCTGCTTCA
This sequence comes from Bacteroidaceae bacterium, assembly GCA_017465905.1. GTDB lineage: Bacteria > Bacteroidota > Bacteroidia > Bacteroidales > Bacteroidaceae > UBA1189. Next base: position 26,900 of record JAFTVE010000028.1, read on the forward strand.
CACGATATTCACGCACCAGTCGGCGAGTCTCTACCTCACCGATAGAGTCGGCAATGCCCGACAACACGCGGTCCTTGCAGTAGCGCCATACCCAAGGCAAGGCACCATCGCCAAAGGTTACGGTGAGGAAGTGGGGGAACAATTCGCCATACTGATAGCCACCGAGCAGATTGCGCCATGTACCAATCTGATTTCCTTTCGAGTCACGCTTATTTACACCTTCCGCACCGGGACCACCAAAGCTGCCGTCGAGCAACCAGCCCGAATAGCATTCGATAGGAATAAACGGGGCAATCATATTGGCAGCGCTGAGGAATCCCATACTCTCGGGGATGGCGTTGGGCGTCTTGCTCAGCTCGGCATCGGCCTGCATAGAGGTGTTGCCGCTCTCGTGGAACCAGTCTGCATTCTTACAGCCTTCGAGGTCGGCAAACACGGCATGGATACCTTCATGCACACAAGCACTCTGCTGAGCGGCAGCATCGTTGACGGCCGACTTGTAATACTCGTCATACGTAAAATCAGGGTCAAAACAGGCTACGGGATAATAGCTCAATAGCACCATAGGCCAGCTGCTGCCATTGTGCCATGTCGCACTCTGCCATCCACCACGATCTGTATTTGAAGCGCCGTCTTCCAAACCACTACCGAACAAGCAAATGGTACTATAGTAACCATTACGTGCACGTTTGTCAGGAAGCCAACCTAACACATCACGGAAGTAAGCAAATTCCGTATCCATATGACGTAGCAGATTATCAATTGCCTCATCTGTCACATATTTGTTACGGTTCTTTCCCCATACGAACGCCCACCAGCCATAGGTTTTATAACCGACCTGACCTTTCTCGGTGAACATTTTCGTAGGCGCCTCCACCCCATTGGGATAGTCGTTGCGGTAGTTATAGCTGAGTTTCGAACTGTACTCGGGCCACTCATAGAGCTCGCCCGGCACCACACGCTCATAACCAAAGATGCGCACCTCACGAAGGCCACAGATGGAGTCGCTCTTCATGTAGATACGCATCTTTTTTGTTTCGAAAGTATTTTCAAGAGTAGTCACGTTTGACTCATCTATCTCGTTCAAGCTTACGCCCTCACTCCATGCCTCACCATCCCAATAGCAGAGATAGGCATCGGTGGGCAGGGCAATCGCCTTATAGCTGTTGGGGCGTGCCCAATAAACGACGGTCTGAACAATTTGTGAAGTGGCCGACCATTCCATTTCCACATAGTGATACTGCGTGAGGTCTGCACCCTCGGTACTCCAACATGCCACACGTCCATTGTCATTGACAAGAGCAGCATCCTCAGCATTCACCGAGACTGTGACTTTACTAACTTTCTGTGCCAGATTGACCATCGTAGCTTCGGCATACGAAAGCATAGGAAACCCTACGAGTGCAACAGCACATAGGTGTTTCAGGTATTTTCCTAACTTATTCATATAGATTGTTTTTCATTCCATTAGTTTTAGCAGTCTTAGACACGTAATATCTAAAACTTGACAAAGTAACTGAAATAATCTTAATAAAGCAAAAGAAAACCATAAAAAAAACACACCACATTAATCGAGAACAAGGTGAAAAAAGTTTATTTTTTGGGTGGCAATGGCACAACGTAGCGAGAGCAGAAACAAACTTGTTTGAACTATGCCGAGCAAGCAAGCCATCTTAAAGTATGCTTTATATGGCACAGCGTGATAGCGTGGCGAGGAGAAAGTAAAAATCGAGAACTATGCATATTGAAAAAAGTAGCTCTAACATCCATATTCGACCTACAATAATTTTACGCCACCGCGGTGACACTTTCACGTCATCGCGGTGACGTATTTACACCACCGCGGTGACATATTCACGCCACCGCGGTGACGTGAATTTTTCCTACTAAACAAATTGGTTTTTGAGAGTACAAGATTCACCTTATCGCTACTCTCTACCCAACATACATAAATCCCACGCTATCACGATGCCACATAAAGCATGCTTTAAAAGCTGTGCCATGCCACCCTAAAAATAAACTTTTTTCACCTTGAATTGGGTTTCTGGGACGAAATCCAGATTGACGGGGCGAAAATCTCTTCATGTTCCAAGAATTAGATTGGTCTATAACATTTTTTTACTGCTTTTTGAACAACATAACGATTTTTTCATTAGCTTTGTCGGGAGAATAACAATTTGTATCACTTTAATAACTTTATTACATGAAGCATTTTACTTTAAAAATCAAGCAATTGTTTGCTGCCATGATGATGCTCGCCTGCATCCCTGCCAGCGCACAATTCAAGGCTACAGTGGAGCAGTATGCAAATACTGATCATTCAACCGTAGCAGCAGAGTTCAAACTCACAGAGATCGCCACTGCTCTGAGCACCGACACAGCGACACTCGTGGCTGCTCTTGATGCATGGTACAACTACGATGAGGAAAGCGGCGCCGAGAAGCCCGCCGACATGTTCTTCCTCAAGTCAGGCGAAGAGCTCATTGCCGACTACAACACCAACGCACGCGGTGGTTTCTGGATGACACGCGATTACAAGGTTGGCTCGTATGCCGTAGATGCCGTTTTCTACGAGGACATCTGGTGGGACAACGAGAACAATGCAGACTACTTCAGCATCAACCTCGGCCAGTTCCCCGACTCATTGAAAGCAGGTGCTACCCTCATCCCGACCTTCGTAATGCAGCATGGCGACAAGCAGGTGACTTTCGACATCACCTACATCGTTAATCCACTCCCCACAATGCCCGAGGCTGAGTTGGAGATTGCCAAGTTGGAGATTATTGGCGAGACAGAGGTTACTGTAACACAATATCCTCGCACTGGATACGATGCTGACGTTGTTAAGGTAAGTATCGCTGGTGTTGCCGAGTCATTTGGACTCGACAAGGAGGTATTCGCTACGATGATTCCTAACCAAATGTACCAAGCATACACCGATGACACCTATGGAATGAAAGTTGATTCATTATTGGCTATCGGTTATTATGACGGTTGGGTAGGTCTCGCATTTGCAGAAAACGGCGACACTCTCACTGAAGCATGTGCAAAATCGTATAGTTCAGCAGATGCACGTTTCTATACCAATGCTTGGAGTTACAATGGAGAAAACGACACTTTGACATGTAACCTCGGCCAAAGTCCTGAAAAGTTAGTAGCTGGTGACAACTTCTACTCATACGTATATATCGTATACGGCAACAAAGCATTCCGCATCAAGTACAACTTGGTTATCGAGGCGGCTCCCTACGTTGATCCAAATGATTTCGTCAGCATAGGAACATCAACATACGTTGTTGAGCAAGTAAATCTTACAGATTACAGCTACTCGGAAATCTACATCCCCATTGACAGCATTGCAGAACTGCTTGGTACCACCGCAACTGCTCTTAGTTTTCAAGCCACAGGGCCAGAAGGCGGTTTCACCTCAAGTTCAACAGCTAATGCCGGTGGTTACTGGATGACACAAAATGGTATTGTCTGCAGTTGGAATAGCGGTGTATTCTTCGTAGAGCCCCAAACATCAGGTGACTATTCAGTACTGCACGTTGGACAGCACGCTGAAAATCAGCTCAGCGTAGGTGATGAGGCACACACCCTTATGTACCTTGTGAATGGAACTCAATATTACACCCTTGACATCACCTTAAAGATTGTACAGCGCGAAGCCGTTGCACAAGACTTCGAGAGCGTAGCTACTCGCAATTATACCGTACAGGCACTTGATGCCAACTACACTTGGTCTGAGATAGCAAACTCAGCAAGCATACCTTTCGCTGACATCTACAACCTCATCGGCACCACCGATCCCGTGCTCTATGCACTTAACGTAGACTCAGTAGCAGCTCAGACAGGCGAGAAGTACACCAAGACCTACACCATGGGTGAAAAGCCCGGTTTCTGGCTCAACGAAGAAGGTCGTCAAGCGCCTTGGGGTAGCGCACCCTGGGGTATCACCGGCCTTAACTCAACAGCCGACAACTTCATCATCCAATGTATTCAGATGGAAAATATGGGTGTAGTAGGTGATGTATACACCGGTCAGTTCTTCCTCGTGAACGAAGAGAACAACAAGATGCTCACCATCAACCTCACCTATCAGATTGTTGAGACTATCGTACAGGCTGAGATTGTAGGCGAAGAGTGGATTAACCTGCCCGTAGGCATCAATATGGACGACCAAGAAGTTGAATATGATTTCACTAAGATTGCCACAGCATTTGGTCTCGAAAGCGTAAACGCTCTCTTCGAAGGCTACTACGTGAAGGCTCTGAAGGCTGATGGCACATATACAGATGGTATTGATGTTTTTGGTAGCGCAGTTATGCTCACCCTTACCGGCGCAGCTGACGAATATGGCGTAATTGGCATCCAAATTAGCGATGACTACAGCAAATTCATCACATTCATCAACGAAAGCATCGAGGCTCCCTTCAAGGCTGAAGCGACTATCTGCTTCGAGATTGACGCTAAGCGTTATGTAATCCACATCACTCTGCTCGATCCCGAATCTTACGAAGCAGCTCAAGGCATTGCAGGCATCAACGCCGACAAGAAGGATGGCAAGATCTACAACCTCCAGGGTCAGGAAGTAGTTGCTCCTGCAAAGGGCATCTACATCATGAACGGCAAGAAGGTACTTGTAAAGTAATCCTGTTACACACAGAATAACTACTAAAGAGTTGGCTCGCATGAGCCAACTCTTTTTATATATATAAATGCCCATTTTTTATGTTCGCTTTTCTTTTTTTTTATTACCTTTGTAGCATATAGTAATTTAAAAAAAATACGACCATGAAGCATTATGCAATTATCACTCTCCTTGCTGTATTTATGATAGGTACAGTCAACAAGACTAATGCACAGAACCTTCAAGTATTCTACGACACAGAACGAGGATGCGTAACCTCTACACTCGAGATGTTCCGCCCCGATGCATTCGGTAGCACCTTCTACTTTGTAGACATGGACTACAACCCTACAGCAATAGGAGCCTATACGGAAATCGCCCGCGAATTCTGCTTCTGGCAAGATTCCGATTGGAACTGGCTGTCAGTTCATGCTGAATTCAACGGTGGATTAGCAGGCGCCTATTCCTTCTATAACAACTGGCTCGGTGGTCTCACCTACTCTGGCCACACGGCAGATTTTTCAAAGACATGGTCACTCTCTGCCATGTACAAAGCCATCCCAGGACTGAAGACACTGACGGGAAAGTGCCAAATGCACAACTTCCAGCTCACTGGTGTATGGGGAATGAGCCTCTTTGACGGCTGGTGCTCATTCAGCGGATTTGCTGACTTTTGGAGCGAAGGCTCAACACTCGTTTTCCTGAGCGAGCCGCAATTTTGGGTAAACCTCAACAAAATCGATGGTTGGGACAACATCAACCTTAGTGTAGGTGGCGAGGTGGAGCTGTCAAACAACTTTGGAGGAATGGACGGCTTCTACGTTAGACCAGCCCTCGGTGCCAAATGGACATTCTAAGGGGTAATAATCGAAACCAATATACAACACGACACTATGAGAAGAAGTCTCACGACCTTGCTATATAGCATAATTCTGCTCACATGCTCACAAAGCCTGTGGGCAAAAGAATACAACGTTTCCTCTCCCAATGGCAAGCTCACTGCACGTGTAGAATTGGGCGAGAAGTGTCAGCTCAGCATCCTGCTCGACGGCAAGGAGCTGATGGCTCCCTCTACCATAGGATTCACTGTCGCAGAGGGCAAGCAACCCTTTACCCATGCCAAGGTGGCCCGCACCAAGAAGAGCAAGACAGACGAGGTCATCACATCCCCGATGTATCGTCAGCCATCGTTCCAGTTTGCAGCCAACCAACTCGACATCAAGCTGAAGAATGGGTTCGGACTCATCGTGCTGGTCTCAGACGAAGGCATTGCCTACCGTTTCTACTCTACTGCAAAAGGCGAGACCTATATATATAGCGAGACCGCTGACTATAACTTCGGCACCGACCGCTCGGCATGGCTGGCCTACTCGACCAACAAGGAGAAGCCCTATGCCATGGCCTTCCAAAACATCTATCACCACACGGCATTGGGCAATGCTCACGACCAGGCAGCCTTCCTGCCTGCTACCGTTGACTGCGGAGCTGCCAAGGTGACCCTGCTCGAGACAGATGTAGTGAGCTATCCCGGCATGTTCGTCCGTGCCAATGGCGGAAAGCTGAAAGCAGAGTTTGCCCCCTACCCCAAGACCATGGACTATTACCGCTGGCGTGGCATGTCGTACGTCAAGGAGACCGAAGCATACATAGCCCGTCACACTGGAGCACACTCCTACCCCTGGCGCATACTGGCCGTAACGGAAGATGACACACAGATGCCTGTCAACAACCTGGTATATGCTCTCGCACGTGAGAACAAGATAGGCGCTACCGACTGGATAAAGCCCGGCAAGGTAGCGTGGGACTGGTGGAACGACTGGAACCTGCGCGGCGTGGACTTCGTGGCTGGCATCAACTTCGATACCTATAAGTATTACATCGACTTCGCTGCTGCCCACGGACTCGAATACATCATCCTCGATGAGGGTTGGTACGACTCCAACAAGGCAAACATCATGCAGCCCATCGAAGCCATTCGCCTGCCCGAGCTCATTGCGTATGCCAACTCCAAGAACGTAGGCATCGTGCTATGGACGGTATTCAACGTTATTGACGAGAAGCTGGAGACTGCCTGCAAGCACTATGCCGACATGGGCATCAAGGGCTTCAAGGTGGACTTCCTCGACCGTAACGACCAGACAGCTTTTGAGATGGTAGAACGCCTGGCCGAGTGCGCAGCACGCCACCACCTCATCCTCGACCTTCACGGCATATATGCTCCTGTAGGACTCAACCGCACCTACCCCAATATTCTCAACTACGAAGGTGTGTTCGGTATGGAGGAGGTTCGCTGGACAGAATTGGAGAACAACATGCCGCTCTACGACGTCACCTTCCCCTACATTCGCATGATGGCCGGTGCCGTAGACTTCACACCGGGAGCCATGCGCAACGGAACCAAGGCCGACTGGAAGGCCATCTACAACAAGCCCATATCTATGGGTACCCGTTGCCATCAAGCAGCTTGCTATATCGTACACGACTCGCCCTTCACCATGCTGGCCGACTCGCCCACCAACTACGAGGACGACGAGCCTTACACACAGTACATTGCCTCGCTGCCCACCGTATTTGACGAGACACGCATCCTGCAAGGCAAGATGGGCGAGTACATCGTCACCCTGCGCCGCCTCGGCGACACATGGTACATCGCGGGACAGACCAACTGGGATGCTCGCGACCTCACCATCGACTTCAGCTTCCTCCCCGAAGGAAAGAGCTACAAGGCTCATCTGCTCACCGACGGCATCAACGCACACCACGATGCCGAGGACTACCGCTTAAGCACTATGGACTGCACCTCTACGACCCAACAAGCCATTCACTTGGCACCGGGCGGAGGATTCGTGATTAAATTGAGAATTGAAAATTGAAAGTTCTCCAAGAAATCTGAGTTCTCTAAGCGCTCCGAGAACTCTGAGTCCTCCGAGAACATCATAAAGACACCACTATAATGAAGAAACTACTCGCCGCCGCGCTACTACTCCTCACAGCCGCAGGAGCCCAAGCACAAGCCCTCCCTGCCGAATGGAACACTCCGGGAGCAGGCAACCCCCTACTACCCGGCTACTTTGCCGACCCCACCATAAAGAAGTTTGGTGACACCTATTATATATATGCCACTACCGATGGTACGGGCAATGGCTATGGCCCTGCCCAAGTGTGGATGTCGAAGGATTTTGTCAACTGGCGCAACGTCACCATGAACTGGCCCACGACAGAAGTGGTATGGGCACCCGACGTGGTGCAGCAGCCCGACGGCAGCTACCGCTACTACTACTGCACGCCGTGTGTGATTTATGTAGGCGAAAGTGATAGTCCTACAGGTCCGTGGACAAACCGCCTCGGAGCACCGGATGCCATCCTCGTGCAAGACCGCTTCGTACACAATGCCATCACCCTCGACCCACAGCTGTTTGTCGATGATGATGGCTCCGAGTATCTCTACTTCGGCACTTGGGGTATCTACGAGAACTTTGGCTGCGGTGTAGCCAAGCTTGCTCCCGACGGCAAATCGTTTACCGACAAGAAGCTCATCCTCAACACCGAGATTAAGGATTTCTTCGAGGCACCCTTTGTGTTCAAGAAAGACGGCATCTACTATTTCACCTATTCGTCCGGCTCATGCCACGACCACACCTACCGCGTGCAGTATGCCATCAGCAAGGAGGGACCGATGGGGCCCTATGAGTACAAAGGTTGCATCTTGGAGACCAATGCCGATGGCACCATCCATGGCCCCGGCCACCACTCCGTACTCATCGACGGTGACGATTACTACATCGTGTATCACCGTCACAACAATCCCCATTCCATCCATGGATTCCACCGTCAGATATGTATCGACAAGATGGAGTTCGATGCAGAGGGAAATATCCAGAAAATTATCCCCACACATGAGGGACTCATCCCTGAATCGTTCCAGAAGCAGGCCAAAAAGAACTATATAGAAAACTTGGCTTATGGTGCCAAGGTGACTGCTTCATCCTATTACGATGAGTGGTTCAAGCCCGAGTATGCAACCGACGACAACAACGCCACCCTATGGCGTGCCCGCCAATGCCATGGCGAGGAGTGGATTACGATTGACCTCGGCAAGGAGCAGAAGTTCAACCAGGTATGGACACAGTTTGAATACACCACCTTCTTCTACCAATACAAGATAGAGACCTCTGTCGACGGCATCAACTGGACACTCTATGCCGACAAGACACAAAACACACAGCAGGGCTCTCCCATGATAGATGAGGGAGAATGCAAAGCACGATACATCCGCATCACGGTGACAGACACACAGAAGAACGGACACTTCCCTGCTATCTGGAACGTGAAGGTGTACAATGCCACCAAGCGTAAGAATCCGAAGAATCTGTTGCCCGAAGTAGCCATTGACGAAGAAGCGCTCTTGGCTGGCTATCCTTGGATTCATGAAAAGGACATCGAACCTGCCGAGCACCTGAAAACAGCCGAGAAGGGCAATAAGATTATAGACATCAATGCCGATGACTACGCTATGGGAAAGGCCTTGAGCCTCAAGGAAATCAAGAACCGCCCGGGCGGCACCTTCAGTGGCGACAAGAACATTGTGGTAGAGATTAAGAAAGGCAAATATGCCTTCTACTTCAATGGCCAGCAGTCACTCAAGAGCAGCTTCAGTCTCCCCAAGACGATGACCTACAATGCGCCCTACACCATCACAGCATGGACACTCAACCCACAAGTAGGCAACATCGAGACGGTGGCCGAATTTACCGAGCGCCGCAACGACCTCGCCACGATTGAGTTCCGCCAAGGCCGCGACCGCAGCAATGGCCTCGTAGCACATAACGCTTCGTTCGAGAACTCGGGAGCACCGAGAGAATGCCTCAGCGGTGAGGGTGAATGGCAACATTGGGTAGTCACTTTTGACGGTTACTATGAGCGTGTATACCTTAACGGACAGAAGATCATCGAGAAGAACATGTTCCTCATGATTCGCCCCGAAGGACGCATCACACTGGGAGCATCTATGGATGGGGGCAACAAGTTTAGCGGCTACCTGCACTCACTGCAGTTCTTTGATAAGAGCTTCACGGAAGCCGATGTACAAGCAGCCTATGCTGCTCCATCAAGCACGAATGATAAGATTACATTCGACGGAGCACTCGACCTGCAAGTGCGCAGCCTCTCCCCTAACCTACTCAGCGTAAGCGTAGTGGATGGCAATGGAGAGCGCATGGAGTCGGGCCTGCTCAACTACCGATATGCTGTGACTGGCGTTGATAGTCCTAAACGTGCCGGAAAGTCCAATACTACCCTAACCCTCCCCAGCACCACCATTCCCGCAGGCAATCAGTCATCGTTCATCCTCGCTACCGACGGGAAAGCCACACAGAAGTGCCTCGTTCAGGTGACCGACGACAGCGGACAGTTCTCCCGCATACTGACTGCCGATGTCACCATCGCAGCCGACCAGTTCGTCCACTTCGGCGACAAAGCAGACAAGCCTGCCGACTACATTGCCAACAAGGAGGGATGGGACGGTGTACTGGCCAATGGCGACCCACAATATGCCATGAGTGCACAAACCGTAGACGGTGCTATCAAGCTCACCTCAGCGAACGCCAACCTCAACACACGCAAAGAGGACAACGGCATTATATTATATAAGGAGTTGGAGGGCGACTTCCTCGTGCAGACCAAAGTGGTTGCACTCGACGGACAAGCCGAACACCGCACACCAGCCTACAACGAAGGTGGACTCATCGTATTGGACGACTCAGGCAACCGTGGCCAGGAAATTATCCACATCGGCGTATTCCCCAACTACAACTGCGGCAACATGCTCACCCATGTTCGTGGCTATAGCCGTCCACAATATCCGCGTGGCAATGGATGGAACTACGATCCCTACCTGCAAATCGAGCGCACAGGCGACATCTTCACCATACGCACAAGTCAGGATGGCAAGAGCTGGACCGATATGCCAGGCTCACCCATCAACGCGCCACAGCTCAATGGCAAGAAGCTGAAGGTAGGCCTCTACCAGACGACATATACCGACAACAAGTCATGGGTATCGTTCGACGAATTTGACTTATGGGAAAACAACAATAACCAAAACACCAATAATAACAAGTAACATGAAAAAAGCAATTCTGACCGCACTTGCAGCAGCCATCATCCTGCCCATCAGTGCACATCCCGGTCACAAGCACGACCACACCTCGGGTGGTTACCCCATCACCCCGGTTCCCTTTACCTCTGTAAAGGTTGAGAGCAACAGCTTCTGGGGCCAACGCCTCGAAGCAAGCCGTGTAGTCACCATTCCTCTTGCCTTCAGCAAATGTGAGAGCGAGGGACGCTACACCAACTTCTCCAATGCCGCCGAGCACATGAAGGATCCCTCTAAAGTGTTCAAGGTAAATGGCGTAGGATACTCTTTCGACGACACTGACCCCTACAAGACCATTGAAGGTGCCAGCTACATCCTGCAGACCTACCCCGACAAGAAGTTGAAGCAGTACATTGACAGCGTATTGAATGTAATCGCATCGGCTCAGGAGCCCGACGGATACCTCTATACTGCTCGTACACAGAACCCTGGAGACCCTCATCACTGGGCTGGCGACACCCGCTGGAGCAAGGTGGAGGACCTCAGCCACGAGTTCTACAACCTCGGCCACATGGTTGAGGGTGCCGTAGCACACTATCAGGCTACAGGCTCACGCAAGTTCCTCGACATCGCTATCCGCTATGCCGACTGCGTCATCCGCGAAGTAGGTGACAAGCCCGGACAAGCATGCGTAGTACCCGGCCACCAGATTGCCGAGATGGCTCTCTGCCGTCTTTACCTCGTGACTGGCGACCGCAAGTACCTTGACCAAGCCAAATTCTTCCTCGACTATCGCGGCAAGACCACCATCAAGACTGAGTATTCACAGAGCCACAAGCCCGTAGTAGAGCAAGACGAGGCCGTAGGTCACGCCGTACGTGCCACCTATATGTATGCCGGCATGGCCGATGTAGCTGCCCTCACAGGCGACTCTGCCTACATCAATGCTATCGACGCTATCTGGGACAACATCGTGAACAAGAAACTCTACATCACTGGCGGTATCGGCGCTACAGCATCAGGCGAGGCCTTTGGTCCCAACTACTACCTCCCCAACATGAGTGCCTATTGCGAGACATGTGCAGCCATCGGTAATGTATATGTAAACCATCGTCTGTTCCTCCTTCATGGCGAGTCTAAGTACTACGATGTACTGGAGCGTTCACTCTACAACGGTCTCATCAGCGGTGTGAGCCTCGATGGTGGTAAATTCTTCTACCCCAACCCCTTGGAGTCAATGGGTCAGCATCAGCGCCAGGCATGGTTCGGTTGCGCATGCTGCCCCTCAAACATCAGCCGTTTCGTGCCCTCACTGCCCGGTTATGTATATGCAGTAAAAGACCGTGCGGTATACGTAAACCTCTTCCTCAGCAACACCTCAAACCTCACGGTAGCAGGCAAGAAGGTGGCTCTCACACAGAGCACCGGCTATCCCTACTGTGGCGACATCAACATCAAGGTTGACCGCAACAGCTGCGGACAGTTTGACCTCAAGATCCGTATCCCCGGCTGGCTCAAGAGCCGTCCGCTCCCCGGCGAGCTCTACAGCTACAGCGACAACAAGCGCCTCGGCTATAGCATCAAGGTTAATGGTGTAGAGGCCGAAGGTACCGTGACAGAGGACGGCTACTTCACCATTCCCCGCAAGTGGAAGAACGGTGATGAAGTGACCATCCACTTCGACATGGAGCCCCGCACCGTACGTGCCAGTGAGAAGGTAGAGGCCGACCGCGGTATGGTAAGCATCGAGCGTGGTCCTATCGTATACTGCGCCGAGTGGCCCGACAACAAGTTCGATATCAAGAGCGTGCTCATAAACCAGAACCCCGAGTTCACCCTCGAGCAGCGCAGCCTCGATGCCTTCATCCCCGAAGCAAGCAAGGCTAAGCTCAACACCTACAAGACACAGAACATCACTACCCTCACCACCGATGCCCAGACCCTCGCCTTCGACAAGCAGGGTAAGCTCACCACCGAGGAGGTGAAGCTCACGCTCATCCCCTACTACGCATGGTGTCATCGTGGCAATGGCGACATGAAGGTATGGATTCCTCAGGACCTCAAGGCCACCAACCCCGCAGCTCCCGCTACCTTGGCCTCACTGAGTAAGATTCACTCATCCATGCGCATCCCCGCCCTGCAGAGCATCGCCGACCGCCTCGTGCCGAAGGATGGCAACGACCGTTCCATGCCTTACACCCACTGGTGGCCCAAGAACAACTCTACAGAGTGGATCTCTTACACCTTCCCCGAGGAGGCTACCGTACAGAGCTCTACCGTATACTGGTTTGACGACCAGCCTTGGGGCGGATGCCGTATCCCCGACAGTTGGAAGATCTATTACAAGGATGCCAATGGCAACTGGCAACCTGTAGAGAACCCCGACGGCTATCCCGTAGCTAAAGGTGAGCCTTGCACCGTTAACTTCAAGCCGGTGAAGACCACAGCCCTCAAGCTCGAGGTTACCATGAACAAGCGCCTCTCAGCAGGTGTGTTCGAGTGGATTGTGAAGTAAGAATACTTACAGAGCATATGTCCTATTAGCTACAATTATCGAGACACCACCTTTGGGTGGTGTCTCTTTTTTACCACAACTCATGTAAAAATAAAGAAAGGCGAAGAAAACAACTTTACATCCGTTCTTTACATATAAGTTCAAAAGGTATATCAGCTACCTTATATACAAAGTTTTGGAAACTCCTTCTTGCAAAGATACAAAAATAGAATGAGGGTATGTCATTCGCTAACACACCCTCATTATTATTGGATATAATACTATTACTTTTCCTCTACCGGAGTCACATCCTCAACACTGCTCTTCTTGCCAAGATACTCAGGAAGGTTCATACCTGCAAGATCAAAAAGGTCGCTCAAGGGAGGTACAGACTTCATCAAGCCCGACACGAAGTTGGCTGTAGAACCCTTGCCATCACCATTGTTTCCTGAATCCCATACAGTAACATGGTCGATATTGACGCCCTTAACAGCCTCAACTTGAGTCTTAACCAACTCTGGAAGTTTCTCGAGCAAGAGCAACATATATGCTTTATTGGCATCGCCACCAGCTGCCTGCACCATCTTATCGTAACCTGCAGCTTGCTTGGTAAGAATCTCATAAAGACCTTTAGCCTCGGCTTCCATCTTGGCAAAGATAGCATCGGCCTCACCCTTAGCATTAACACGTGCTTTTTCTGCCTCAGCTTCTGCCTCAATAATACGACGTTGCTTTTCGATTTCTTCTGGCACGATAATGTTAGCCTGTTGGGTTGAGCGTTCACGCTCAGCACGAGCAAGTTCAGCCTCACGCTCAGCAGCATATGCCTCTTGCAAAGCTTTTGCCTGCTGAACCTTCTCTGCAGCAGTGGCCAGACGATTTGCCTCGGCCTCTTTCTCGCGACGGAAAGCATTTGAATTAGCAATTTCAATCTGAGCTGTGTTCTCTCCCTTCACTGCAATAGCATTAGCCTCAGAGGTTTTGATACGGGTATCACGAACAGCCTCGGCCTTACCGATCTCACCATACTTATCCTGCTCAGCCACGCTCACCTTAGCCTCGTTGATAGCCTTAGCAGCAGCCTCCTTACCGAGAGCCTCAATATACCCACTCTCGTCCTTGATGTCGGTTACATTGACATTAATAAGACGCAAACCTATCTTCTTCAACTCAACCTCTACATTCTTTGAAATGTTATCAAGGAACTTATCGCGGTCACTATTGATTTCCTCAATAGACATCGTTGCAATAACCAGACGCAACTGACCGAAGAGTATATCACGAGCCAGTTCCTGTATTTCATTTGAGGTGAGCCCCAACAAGCGCTCGGCAGCATTATTCATAGAATCAGGTTCTGTAGATATACCAACCGTAAATCGACAAGGTACGTCTACGCGAATATTTTGTCGCGACAAAGCATTAGTCAAGTTAGCATCAATAGAGATAGGAGTCAAGTTCAAATAGGCATAGTCCTGAATGATAGGCCAAACAAACTTACCACCACCGTGAATACATTTTGCAGAGCCACCACCAGTCTTTCCATACACTACCAGAATTTTGTCTGACGGGCATCGTCTGTAACGACGAATCACAAATGAGAAGGTTGCAAAAATCACAACCACGAGTATTACGACCAATAGGCCAACACTTCCAATACCTGTACTCATAACTTCGTTTGTTTTTAAAGGATTATTTATTATGCTATTATTATCACACTCGCTCCACTTCCAAGAGTTCAGAGCCTATGACCTTCGCCACACGCACTTTGGTTCCTGTAGGTATTGTTTCGCCCAAGGTCATGGCATCAATCTCATGTACTGAGCCGCGTACGCTCACCATCACCTTACCTACCCCACTTTTCTCTGCAGGAATACGCAGATAGGTATCAGCAATCAAGCCGACAGCTTCGTCCAAATGAAATGTCTTGTCAGTAGAGAGCTTCATTACTTGCCTCAATATAACTACAAACACGATAACAAAGAGTAAACCTACACCCACTGCAGCAATCTCAAGCCATACCATGCTGGGGATCATATTGTGCAACAACACACCACCCCATCCATATCCTAAGAGGAAATTAACTAGATTTCTGAACGAAAAGTATCCCGACAATCCTTCCATCTCGACATCATCAAAGCCGGCACCGTCATTCGTATCGGAATCCAGCCCCATAAAGGCCATAATAGTCTGTATCACGAAAAAGACGCTTGTTATTAGCGCTATTCCCCAAAAGATTTGCATGGGGAGTTCCAAAGCAAGAAATTTATCCATCATAGTATTATTTATATATAACACATACAAATGTACAACAATAAATGACATATCCTACCATTTAACTATTTTTTTTTATTAGAAGACGGAAAAAAACAGCGAATAACAAACATTTATATTAAAAGACAGCCACCTTCGATTGAAGGTGGCTGTCATAGTCAATCTAACTATATAAAGATTAATAATTCTCAGGTTTGATTTGGAAGTGTGCCTGTGAGTGGTTACATACGGGGCATACCTCAGGAGCCTCCTTGCCAACATGGATATGACCACAGTTACGGCACTGCCAGATGCAGTCGCCATCACGAGAGAAGACGAGCTTACCCTTCACGTTTTCCAACAATTTGAGATAACGCTCTTCATGCTCCTTCTCGATAGCTGCAACACCCTCGAAAAGTTCTGCGATATGGTCAAAGCCCTCTTCACGAGCCTCAACAGCCATCTGAGCATACATATCTGTCCACTCCTCATGCTCGCCGGCAGCGGCAGCTACCAAGTTCTCAGCTGTGCAACCAATACCGCCCAGGAGCTTGAACCACATCTTTGCATGCTCCTTCTCATTGTCAGCAGTTTCCTGGAAGATGGCAGCAATCTGCTCATAACCCTCCTTCTTTGCCTTAGAAGCAAAATATGTATACTTGTTACGTGCCTGTGACTCGCCTGCAAATGCTGTCCACAGGTTCTTCTCTGTTTTTGTTCCTTTCAGTTCGCTCATAGTTCTGTCTTATTAAAATGTAATGAAAAATAGCTACTTAAATTAAAAGTGGTAACCCAAACGGATAACAATCATTGAAGGATTGAGCTTACCAGACTGGAACTCGTCTTTGAACTGGTCTGCCCAATTACCAATAGCTCCACCATCCTCAATATATGGATCACCGTTAATAGCAGAACTACCAAATGCATAGTAATGGAGTCCCAAAGATACCTTATCAGCTACGCTCACACCAACACCTGCTTCCCAAGCGAAAGTTGTGGCCATCTTGTATGAAGTACCGGTTTCAATCTCACTACCGAAAATATTTGACTCGCTCTCCAATGATGAAATATTGCGGAAGTTAACGCCTAATCCAGCCTCTACCCACAAGGCTGCACCAGCAATGTCAAGAAGTTCATAGTTTACACCAGCCATAACGGGGATGTTCATATATGTAGGCAACTTTGCATCGTCATCCAGCTTAAGCAAATCTTCCTTAAGGTCACCCTTCAATCCATTATAAAAGAGGTCAGCCGAAGCAAAAACACTCAGATTACCCAGAAGGTCAAACTGATACTTCAAACCGGCATTGAAACCTGTGGCTGCTCCACCCAATTTTGAAGAAGCATTATTGAGGGCAATATCACTAAGGCTACCACCTTCAGCAAAAGCGCCCATAGGGAAATTACCACCAACACGTACAGAAAGGCCATTCTGTGCAAATGATGACATTGAAACTCCGAAGATGACTGCAACAAGAGCAATCGCTTTCTTTACATTTTTCATAACTTACTTAATTTTTTAATAGTTAATAGTTTTCATTTATCCGCTATACATTCAAATTCAATTACAAATGACATTTCACTCTCCTCTCATATCCTATACAGCAGTGCAAAGATACATTTTTTTTGTATAATTGCATAAAAAACGTTAGAAAAAACTTAGTCACAACTTATCGATAGCCTCTATCAAGCAATCGACATTTTCGTGCTTTGTTGCCCAACTTGTGCAAATACGCATAGCTACATGTGTGTCATCAATACGCTTCCATGGTGACAACAAGAAGTTTTGCGACAGGATAGCCGCTTGCTCATTGGTGAATATGGGGAACTGTTGATTGGTCGGACTGTCTATAAGGAAGCCAATGCCTTTGGCCTGCAGAGCTGCACGAATACGCATTGCCTCATCAATAGCATGACGAGATATCTGGAAATATAGGTCATCTGTAAAGAGCGTTGCAAACTGTATACCTAAGAGGCGCCCCTTTGCAAGCATTCCTCCGTGTTGCTTAATGCTGTAACGGAAATCTTTCTTCAAAGCATCAGAAGTGATGATTACTGCCTCACCAAAAAGAGCTCCCACTTTAGTACCACCGATATAGAAGACATCGGCCAATTGCGACAGTTGGGGCAAAGTAAGGTCACACTCCGGTGAACAAAGTCCATAGCCAAGACGAGCACCATCAATAAAAAGCGGCAAATCATATTTGTCACACATGGCACGTATGGCCTTAAGCTCCTCGGCACTATATATGGTGCCTATTTCTGTCGGGAACGACAAATACACCATACCGGGCTGAACCATGTGCTCCGGACCATCCTCGTTGATATGCTCCAACATAGCTTCCTCAATCTGAGAAGCTGTGAGTTTGCCATCATCAGTAGGTATTGCCAACACTTTGTGGCCAGTACTCTCTATAGCTCCCGTTTCATGCACATTGATATGACCAGAGCTAGCAGCAATCACTCCCTGATGAGGGCGTAATATATGTGCTATAACGGTCGTATTTGCCTGGGTACCCCCAACCAAAAAGTGAATATCAACATCTTCACGCTGGCAAGCTTTCTGTATCAGTTTACGAGCTTCATCGCAATAGGCATCTTCACCATACCCCACCGTCTGCTCCATATTGCTATCAAGAAGACGTTGCAAGATACTGGGATGGCTCCTTCATTATAATCGCATTGGAATTGTATCATGACTTCTATGTACTTTATTATTTACGCTTATCGACCTGCGGTCTAGATAGCCCAGCATCCAGCACCTCAACAGCCTTAAGCACCACAGGATCCGTAAGGTTCAAATATTTCACATACTCCTGCATTCCCAGCATGTTATAAATGATATTACCATATATAATATCTTCCATCACATCGCGCGACTTGGCTATATGGTTATTACGACGTTTCACTCCCTTGCTCGTTGCATGCTGAACTAACTGTTCCAACAGATTCTGCGTCTTCAGGTAAGCAAGCATACTATCCATCGTTGTGTATTGGGAGAGCTTTGCACGATTAGCATCGGTATACTGGAAGGGGAACTGCGTAAACAGTCCTCTTTTGGCTATTTCAGCATAATACGAAGTATACCCTGCAGTATCTTGCGGTACAAAGATATCAGGCATGATACCTCCACCACCATATACGGTACGTCCATTCTTTGTCTGGTAGGCCAGACTTTCATCTTGCTTAATGCTATCTTGCGTAAAGAACTCTCCGTGCTCATAACGATTGAGCAAATCAAGTTCATATTCCTCGTTATGGCCATTGCTATAGGGTTTCTGTATACAACGTCCTGATGGTGTATAGTAGCGTGCTATTGTAAGACGAATAGCCGATCCATCTTCCAACTCGATAGGCTGTTGCACAAGCCCCTTGCCAAAGGTTCTGCGCCCGATAATCGTGCCTCGATCATTATCCTGGATAGCTCCTGCAAAGATTTCGCTGGCCGAGGCAGAGGTCTCATCGGTAAGAACAACAAGTGGCATATTCTGACAACTTCCTCCACCGGTAGCATACTCCTCGTAGCGTGGAGCATTCTCTCCTTCGGTGTACACTATCATTTCACCCTTGGGCAAAAACTCATTCACCATCTGTATGGAGGCTCCCATATATCCGCCTGTATTTCCGCGCAGGTCGATAATACATCCTTGCGTTCCTTTCTGTATACCTTGAGCCAATGCCATCAGCATCTCAGGATAAGTGGTTTCGCCAAACTTGTTGATTTTGATATAGCACCAACGGTCGTCAATCAGATAACTTGCGTCCACACTCTTGACCGGAATATTGCCACGCACGATCGTATACGATAGCAGTTCCTCCTCGCCATGACGTTTGATACCCAGAGTAACCTCACTACCTTTGGGACCTTTGAGGCGCTTCATGGCACCATCGTTGCTGATCTTCTTGCCCACATATAGAGAGTCGTCAATAGTGACAATGCGGTCACCAGCCATGAGCCCTACCTTCTCTGCAGGCCCCCCATGAATAACATCGCTCACGTATATGGTGTCGGACTGTATCATAAACTGGATACCAATACCACTGAAACTACCTCTGAGTTCCTGATTGGACTCTTCGGCATCTTTGGCCGGTATATAAACAGAATGCGGATCCAGTTCTGCCAACACTTTAGGGATTGTCTTTTCCACAATTTCGTCCATATCTACAGTATCTACATATTGACTGCCAATGACCTGCAGTATAGTAGACAGTTTGTTGGTCGAATGTACATGCTTTTCATGTTCTGTACAGGCAGCAAAGCTCATGCACACAAGCACAGCAAGTATAATATGGAGCCTATTTCTTTGAACTTTCATTTTTCGTTAGGTAAATATTCAACGATAACACCTGCTCTTTCCAGCAAGTCAATACCATCTGTCAGTCGATACTTTTCGCCATACACCACTCGCTTGATGCCTGCCTGAATAATCAGTTTGGCACATTCTATACAGGGCGAAGCTGTCACATACAAAGTGGCACCTTCACTGTTGTTGTTTGAGCGGGCTATTTTCGTTATGGCATTTGCTTCAGCGTGCAGAACATAGGGTTTTGTCACGTTGTTCGCATCCTCACACACATTCTCGAATCCTGCAGGAGTACCATTGTAGCCGTCAGATATAATCATCTTATCCTTTACAATCAGCGCCCCCACCTTGCGGCGTTCACAATATGAGTTCTCGGCCCATATACAAGCCATTCGCATATAACGCTTGTCAAAAGCCTCTTTCTTATTATCCGTCTCAGTCATTTTTTATTTGTTGAATTTTGAAAGGTCCCCAAACTGCATAAAGTATTTTCTGTTTTCATTAAACAGTCGTATATAATTGGAGTCACCCTGATAAAATCGCACCTTGAGCAGTTCATCGTACATCTGTTTACCATACCCCATAAGTTTTTCCGGATTACCAGCTACGATTTTCCATTCTGAGAAACTAAACGTACGTTCCGCTCCATCTGCTTCCCATCGTGCCTGCAATTTACATCCTTGCGGTAGGGTCACTATAGCCAATCCATCGGTCAGAAGCGTCAGGTTATAGGCTGCAAGATCACTATGACTGTTGTAGTCATTGATAGATGCTCCCATATTAGGATTGTCCCAGTCGGTAGTGCTATAGAATCCAGCCAAATGCCACACCTTGCCAGTGAAGATGCCTTCGATGTCATCTTCTCTACTGCATCCCACAGCAAGCAGGACACACAATACGCTCAAGAGCAGACGATGAATTTTCATGCGATGCGTATGCACTCTAATTTTACTCTTTGATGATACCATCGCGCTTCATCATGGCGTCAATAGTAGCATCCTGGCCACGGAAACGGCGGTAAAGCACCTTCGGGTGCTCTGAACTACCCTTCTCCAAGATATTCTTACGGAAAGAGGTCGCTACAGCCTGATTGTAGATACCCAGCTTATCGAAAAGCGAGAAGGCATCAGCATCAAGCATCTCTGACCACTTGTAGCTGTAGTATCCAGCAGAATAACCTCCCGACATGATGTGTCCAAATCGTGTAGTCATATTGGTCTCAGCCACAACCGGAAGTAATTGGGTAGGTGCCCATGCCTCCTGCTCATAAGCCAGTACATCGCCTTCGAACGGTGTAGTACGTGAATACCATGCCATATCAAGCAAGCCGAAGCTGAGCTGACGGATACACATATACGCCGCATTGTAGTTTTGGGCACGTACGATACGTTCGATGAGTTCATCAGGGATAAGTTCGCCTGTCTCATAGTGGAAGGCAAAGGTAGCCAGAAACTCCTTCTTGGGCAAGAAGTTCTCCATAATCTGCGAAGGTAACTCCACAAAATCACGATACACATTGGTGCCACCCATAGAAGGATAGTTAGTAGCAGCAAAGATTCCGTGCAGAGCGTGGCCAAACTCGTGCAAGAAGGTCTCCACCTCATCCTGTGTAAGCAGTGCAGGCTTACTCTCGGTAGGCTTGGTGAAGTTCATCGTGATTGACACATGTGGACGACTATCTACACCATCCTTCACATACTGCTCCTTGTAGTTAGTCATCCATGCACCTGAACGCTTACCGGCTCTTGGAAAGAAGTCGGTATATATTACAGCCAAATAGCTTCCATCCTTATCGCACACATCGTATGCCTTCACATCGGGATGGAATACGGGAATATCCTTGTTTTCCTCGAAGGTGATGCCATACAAGCGGGTAGCAAGGCCAAACACACCCTTGGTCACATTCTCCAGTTTGAAGTAGGGGCGCACCATCTCGTCATTGAGGCTATACTTCTCATTGCGCAGTTTCTCTGAGTAGAACGACCAATCCCAGGGCATTAGTTCAAAGTTCTTCCCCTCGGTACGTGCTGCCATTTCCTGCACAGCCTTCACCTCTTCCTTAGCTGCGGGGAGATAAGCCGTGAGCAGTTGATCGAGCAGCTGGTTCACATTGGCAGCATTCTCGGCCATACGGTTCTCGAGTACATAGTCGGCATGACTGTTGTAGCCCAGCAATTGAGCAATGGCAAGACGCAAGTTGGCTATCTTCTTTACATTCTCCTCGTTGTTGTATTCATTGTCCTGAACATTCTGTGTATTATAGGCCATATAGAGTTCACGACGCAAGTCACGGTCCTCGCAATACATCATCAGCGGACTGTAGCTCGGTGCGTGAAGAGTAAATGTCCATCCCTCCTGACCTTTCTCCTTAGCTGTCTGCGCAGCGGCCTCAAGAGCCGATTCGGGCATACCTTTCAAACGGGCAGCATCAGTCACGTTCAGCGCATAACTGTTGGTAGCTTTCAGCATATTCTGACTGAAAGCCAATGTTGTCTTACTCAGTTCGGTGGTCAACTCACGATACTTTGCCTTATCCGCCTCACTGAGGTTTGCACCGTTGCGAGCAAAGCTATCGTAAGTCTTCTGCAACAAGCGCTGTTGTTCTGTAGTAAGGGTTTTCTTATCAGTATTCTCATACACTGCCTTTACGCGAGCAAACAACTTCTCATTGAGGCTCACATTATTGGAATGCTCAGTAAGAATAGGCGAGAGTTTCTGCGCCAATGCCTGCATCTCGTCAGATGTCTCTGCACTGTTGAGATTGAAAAATACGGTTGACACGCGATCGAGCATATCACCGGCAAAGTCAAGTGCCACGATGGTATTCTCGAAAGTAGGTTCTTCCCTATTGTTTATAATGGCATCTACCTCAGCCTGATGCTGTTTGATACCTTCCAGGAATGCCGGTTCATAATGCTCCATCTTGATTTTGTCAAAGGGAGCCGTCTCGTGCGGAGTTGTATACTCACTGAAGAAGGGATTATCGTTCTTTTTATCCATACAAGAGGTTAGATTAAGTGTTGCGCCCACTACTGCTAAAACGCCCAGAGCAAGCTTGATGTGATTAGTCTTGTTGTATTTCATATCATAAAATTTGTTTGAAACTGCAAAGATACAAATAAACGAGTTAGAAATATGAAGTTTACTTCAATATTTTTTCAACGAGTGCCAGTATCTTTGAGGTTTACCTTCTCGGACTAGCCGAGCGCAAGCATTGCGACGACTACCGATTATCGGCCACATCTTCAAATCGCCCTTAGTTGTGCTATATCATGAAAGACAAACTCCTTACGACGCATCTCAATGAGTCCTTCCTCCTGCCATTTATTGAGTACGCACGATACATTAAGGCGAGTATCGTCAAGCAGATTGGCCAAGTCATCCATCTTCACTTTCAGCACCTTTACTCCATGCAGCGACGTGCAGAGTCCGCGGACAAGATGAATGAGGCGTCCTTCAAGCTGTTGAGCGTCGATGCTCCACACGTACTCGTGCTGCTGCTCAACCTTACTGCAAAGCAGATTGAAGAAGTTCATGCGAAACACCTCATACCTGTCCAGCTCGGTATAGATATATTGCTTGTCTATAGTAAGTACTCCCACATCGCCTCGTGCCGTGTATGTCGACTTGAACGTCTGGCTTTTACCAAAAAGCGAATAAGGTTCAATGATCGTAGGGTGCTCAATCACCTCCTCAAAGGAGAAAGTACCGCAAGGAGCCGTCGTTTCAGCCACCAGATCGCCACTGAGCAGAAACACCAGCTTACCACACACGTCACCCTGAGAAAACAGTATCTCCTTATCGGCGTATTTTAAAAAATGAAACTTCACTTTTTCTATTACTTCAGACAGCTCCGCCTTACTCATTCCCTGAAACAGAGGCAGCTGAAGCAACGTATCGTACATTGTATATTCCATTATATATAATATCTTTGCATGTGTCACAAAGATACATATTATAAGACGCTCGAAAAGAATGCCATAATTTTATTTTTTTATTTTTAACGAAATTTTAAGGATTACGGTGACACTGCAAACAACCTCCACGACCAACACAAAATAAAAAAGCACCATTTCCCGCACTTTCCCTTCCCGAGATTTGGCTTTTCACCCGTCTTACATTATATTTGCAGAGAACTTCTTTAAAACAGAAACAACGTGGAAATAAAGAGTGCAGAATTCGTAATTAGCAACACCCGACTCGACCGTTGTCCTCAAGATGGGCTACCTGAATATGCCTTCATTGGTCGATCCAACGTAGGCAAGTCGAGCCTCATCAATATGCTCACCCGTAAGCCCAAGCTGGCCATGACATCAGCGACACCGGGCAAGACCATGCTCATCAACCACTTCCTCATCAACAAGGCGTGGTATCTCGTCGACCTCCCCGGATACGGATATGCCCAACGAGGGAAGAAGGCCAAGGATAAGCTCACACAAATTATCGAGAGCTATATTTTAGGGAGAGAGCAAATGACCAACCTCTTCTTACTCATCGACATACGCCACGAGCCATTAGCCATGGACCTTGAATTCATTGAATGGCTCGGAGAAAATGGAGTACCCTTCTCCATCGTCTTCACTAAAGCCGATAAATTGGGCACACAGCGCCAACGCGAGAACGTAGAGCGCTACCTTACCCGCCTTTCCGAGCAGTGGGAGGAACTACCGCCCCACTTCGTCACCTCATCGGAGAAGAACATCGGACGCGACGAGATCCTAAACTACATAGAGCAAATCAACAAGAGCCTGTAAACCGCCCCGACAGAATTGACCAGCCATGAAACTACGAGCTTTATTCCTCTTCTTATTATCCACCTGCTATTTAGCAGAGGGATTGATGGCCCAACCTTCCGATAGCTCCTATGCCAAGCGCTTTGCTGATTCGGAGATGAAGCGCTTCCCCGAAGCATGGCAGCTCGATCATGGCAAAAGGCTCTTCTTCGGATATGCCCAAGGAGTAGGATGCTGCGCCATGCTACGCATATGGAAAGCGACAGGCGACGACACCTATTACCACTACGTGCACCAATGGGCCGACTCTATAATCAACGAGCAAGGCGAGATACACCTTTACACTCCCGAAACCTACAATATCGACTTCATCAACTCAGGCAAGGTGCTTTTCGACATCTACCACGCAACAGGTGACCCTAAGTACAAGAAAGCCATGAATACACTCATCAAGCAGTTGCGCAACCATCCCCGCACCCACATCGGAGGCTATTGGCACAAGCTATGCTACCCCCACCAGATGTGGCTCGATGGCATCTATATGGCTTCACCCTTCATGGCACAGTACGGCCACGAATTCAATGAGCCTGAATGGATAGACGAAGCCGTGAAGCAGATTACAATATGCCACACACATACCTTCGATGCATCTACCGGCCTCTACCACCACGCTTGGGACGAGAGCAGAAACCAGCGTTGGGCCAATAAGGAGACAGGCACCTCACCTAACTTCTGGGGACGCAGCATCGGCTGGTGGTTCATGGCACTGGTAGACGTCCTCGACTTTATTCCCGAGAGCCATGAAGGGCGCGAGCGCATCATCGGATATATACAAGGACTCGCCGAGGCTTTGCCCAAGTACCAACGCAAGGGGCTATGGTATCAGGTGCTCGACTGCCCTGAGCGTGAAGGCAACTTCCCCGAAGCGTCAGTCACCACACAGTGCATGTATGCCTATGCCAAGGCGGTAAACAAAGGCTACTTAGACAAGAGATACCGCAAGGTGGCACTGAAAGCCTTCCAAGGACTAAAGGATAATCTACTCATTGAAAATGAAGACGGCACACTGACACTTACACGATGCTGCCAGGTAGGCGGACTGGGCGGAAACCCCTATCGTGACGGCAGCTTTGAATACTATATTGGTGAGAAGATGCGCGACAATGATGCCAAAGCCACAGGTCCCTTCATCATGGGATGCGTCGAACTGGGACTATAGCCCTACGATTCAAGCTTAGCATACCCATAGCCTAACAACAATTGAGCTACCTCATCCAAACAGATGCGGTGAACCCTTTCTCACGAGAGAGTCCACCGCCTGGCAAATAGTATTTTATAAATCAATTCTTATTGATAATTCACGAAGGCAGCCTGGTTGGGGTTGGCACCACCCACATCGAAGCGGTGAATGAGGCGGCCCTCACGATCGCAACGGTGTATCATACCCGACGAAACGAACTTATTGCCTGCAAGGCCAATATAGAAGTCACCATTCTTCGGGTTCACCTCCATCATATATATACTATTGGAAGTCAGCTCCTCGGTATCACCCTGCAAAAACGACTGATTGCTTACGGTAGCCGTAGCCACATCGTATGTGAAATAGGTATTTACCGTCTCATAGGTAGCCCAGTTGGTAGTCGAATTGCACAGATAGAGCGTGCCGTCATAGGCCACGGCACGTGTAGCATTGGTAATGGTGCGCACCTTGCCAGACGCCACATCGATATGCTGCACCGGGTAATCGCAGTTCCAGTTCTCGTCGTACTGGCCATTGGCGAGGAGGTATACACTGTCTCCAGCCACGACAAACTGCTGAGGATTCCACTCCACAGTGATGGAGGCGATAGAGTCGAACGTCGCCACATCGATGACGGTCACCCGATTGTCTGCTCCCCATCCCGAGTTAGCCACGAGCAGCTGCCCCTTATGCAGGACAATATCCTCGGGATTCATACCCACAGGAGCATAATCCACGACACTCAAATCCGAAGCCTTCATCTTGGCCACCTTGCCGCTATAGAGCGTGACATAGATGTAATCTCCATCGGCCGTGAGGTAACGTGGCTGGCCCTCCTCGGCAGAGAATGAATAACGCGCCAGTTCCTTGCCCTCAAGGTCCATCTTGGCAACATACGAAGAACCATACACCGACACATACAGGTGATTCTTGTGGTAGATGATGTCCTGTCCCGTGTCGCCCAAGTACTGGCCATTCTGTGCCAGATAATACTCAGGAGTACAAAGCAAGCTATCAGACTTATACGCCGAGATGTCGGCATTGTTAGCACCCCACAATCCTTCGCAAAGGATAAACACATCGGGGTTAGAGACTACCGAGTCGTCCCTCTTGTAGGGATCCTCAGGTTCACAACTTGCAAGCACGAAGCCTGCCAAACAAGCGCACAATGCGCTACGATACACTTTCTTCATCTTTTTTGATTAATTGTAAGAAAGTAAAACAAAATGTGTCCCTACGCATACTTTCCTCGAATACACGCGGTTTAACTGGTTTTGCAGGTCTTCTGACTCACCCCTGCACATCGGCCTTCCCAATGTCTTGTTTCCGGTTTTTAGAGTTCAGAATTTAGAGTTTACGGTTTCTATCAACCTTCAACCATCATCCATCAACCATTATCCCAGACAGAGCATCAGTGGCAATAGATTCGATGTGCAACACAAGGGCACACAGCAGCGGGACTGTTCAGGACTCTCACCTGATTCCCTTTTCATCCGTAGCCCGCAAACGAGGCATCCGGAACAAAACTGAGGGCAAAGATACTACAAGCCGAGCGGAGAACAAAATAATTTCAGTTATTTTTATTCCACCGCAACCTAATTCCTATAATCCCTATGCCAAGCCCTCCCTGGCAACCCCTTGGCAAAAACGCCATTTCCACGACAATCCGCATTGATTATCAGCAAATAGCTCCATATAATGATTTGCATTTACCCCTTGGCAATGGCGCAGCGAAGCGAGAGCAGAGTCAAATATATTTGAACTCTGCCGAGCGAGCAAGCCATCTTAAAGCGACTTAACTATCTTAAAGAACTGTCGCCCTTTAAGGGGGCCAACGCGAGATGAGCGTTGGTTGCGACGACGGAAGCTTTAGCTTCCCAAAGGAGTCCCCGAAGGGGCAATATAGCGTAGTGTATTCGGAGCGGAACAGAGGGGGTAACTACAGATTCGACAACTGCTATATTAACGCTTGTCCCTTCTTGAATTTGCAACTGCATTTTCATGCGTTTGTTGGCGACCATCCGCGCATATGCTCGCCACCATACGCGCGTATGTAGGCGACCATTCACGTGTACGCTCGCCAACAAATAGCTTGAAATATTAATAAAAACTACGAATTTCACAAGTAAAAGATACGCAGCTTCCCACCCTATCAACATCAATTATCCATAAACCATCATCCATCAACCATAAACCCTCATTCCTCCTGCCAAGGGTCAAATGAAATATTGCTATAGCACAGGTTTGATGGCCTAATATTGCTTTTGCCACGACACGTAACATTCACATTGTCAAGACTTATACCCTTCGAAGAATTCACGCATTGCGAATCTTTCTGCCAAGGGGTAAGTACTGTTTTGCCAAGGGGTACAAACATAGGATGCGTTTTAGTTTTGAGGCTTCGTTTCGTATTTGCTGTTATTCAGGAGGGAAAGCGATACTCATTCATCACATCTATAGTTATAAATGTCGTTTCTTTGCTTCCGAGAAACGAATATCTCAGAGCGTTTGCGTTGTTTGCAAGGTTGCGAAATGAGAGGTATGAAAGATTTTGGGGTGGTGTTAAGAAAATAATTCCTAATTGACTTTAGCCCCTATGGGCGTCGAACTGCGTTTCATAACTCCTAATTCCTAATTATTTTATACCTTTAGCTTGCTGCGCAATCTGAAGATAGGCTGCGGCTCGCTGAAAAAAGTTCAAATAAATTTGGCTTCTTGCTCGCCTTGCACTATCTTTGCAGCATCCGAGGGGAGAAATCCTTGGGTCAAGAATGCGTTTCTTGCTTTTACCCGTACATCGAAATCGCCAATTTCAAAGAGAAGGGTGGAAACAATGCAACGCTCATTCTGTTTGTATATCCCCGTGTACAGCCCTTGCTGTACCTCACAAGGTATATACGACAGCGTGGGGTATTTGTTTCTCTGTTCATTTTCTCGTGGTGTTTGGCGATACCAGATGTACGATGAGCGCGACAAGTCTCTACGCTTTTCTTGTATCCGTTAATCAAATACATTATTAACGCTGACTTTGGGGGATTTATAGGCAAAGTAAACATTGTGAATATGAGCGAGACGAAGTATTACTTACTACGTAAGGATGTTGCATTTAAGGATTCTCATGAGTTCAAATACAAATCAATACTGGAAAAGTATAATGATGAAGATTATATTTATATTGAACAAGATGCCGAAGGCTTAACCACTATAGTATATTTCTATGATGAAAACAACACTCCTTGCCAAGTGCTTGATAGTATTGACAACGAACACGAAGTAAACTATTTGTGGAATTCGTGCATAGAGTACTATCGTCATGAAAATGAATCATTAGACGAACTACGTAAACGGGCTGCGTTTGAGAATTTTCCTTTCTTTTTCTTTCATTCATCTGATGGTAAGATGAAAACCGAACTCCAATATTTAGTTCAAAGAGCCAAAAATGCAATTGCAGGAAATACTACAAATCAACAATTATAATTGAGTAAAAATGAAACAAATTAAGACTTGGCTGACAACGATAGCAGTGCTATTGTGCAGCGGTACGGTGAGTGCTTATGACTTTGAGGTTGATGGGATTTATTATGAACTTAATGGAGAGCAGTCTCTGACTGTTACTTATAAAGGCACCTATAGTTCACAGGCATATAGTGGTGATATAATTATACCGTCAGTTGTAGTTATTGAGGGTTCAAATTATCTTGTCACAAGAATTGGTAGTATTGCTTTTGATGGAGATAAGAATGTGACTTCTATATCTTTACCTTCAACAATAACACATATTGAGACATGCGCCTTTCGTGATTGCTCAGGTCTTAAGAATGTAATAATACCAGAAAATGTAACAAAAATCGCTTCGTCTGCATTTAAATTTTGTAGCGAACTGCGTGAGGTTTTCTTTTTAGGCAGTAATTTTCCGGAATTGAGTTCCGGATGGGGCGCTGATGGAGCCTTTGATTCAAACCATGCATTAAGAAAGTTGTATGTTGTAAATAAACAAGCAGCATTGAATACAGAAACTTGGGATAGATATTCTGATGCTGTTGTGGAATATGTGACTTTTGAACAGAATGTGTTTGGATATAACGGACAGGCCCCAGCCATTAGTTTTACAAACAATTTGGCTAACAAATATGAACTGGCTCTAGAAATCAAGGGGATACAAAAAGATGCTGGAACACATGAAACGACCTTCAAGGCCGTTTATTCCAATGGTCTCGAAGTAGACATCCCCTATGCTTATACCATCAATAAAGCCCCATTGACCATTAATGTGAACGATGCAGAAAAGGTGTATGGTGACGAGAACCCACAGTTTACCTATTCGTTGAGTGGATTTGTCAACAATGAGGACGAGAGTGTATTGAGCAGTGCTGTATCGTTCTCCACCAAGGCAAATAAGAATAGTGGCGCAGGCACATATAGTGTGGCTGCAAGCGCAACGGCCAAGAACTATGAGATTGGTTGCACGGAGGGTACGCTGACTGTGAAGAAAGCTCCGCTGAGCGTAAAGGTAAATGCTAAGTCAAGAGTGTATGGTGATGCCAATCCACAGTTTGACTTTACATACGTAGGTTTGAAGAATAGCGATGGCGTGCCTGTGTTTACTTCGGAGCTGACGACCTCTACCAAGGCAACAAAGTATAGTGATGTAGGTGACTACGAAGTGACGGTATCGGGTGGCGTGGCTACTAACTACTCGTTTACGGAATATATACCTGGTGCGCTTACCATTACCCAAGCACCGCTTGGCATCAGTGCGCAAAGTACGGTACGTGAGTATGGCGAGGCTAATCCAGAGTTCCAGTTTGCCTATTCGGGCTTCAAGAATGAGGATACAGAGGAGTGCCTGACTACTCTGCCTACGGTAGTGACTTCGGCAACTCCCACAAGCAGTGTTGGTGAATATGAGATAACGCCTAACGGTGCTGAAGCTAAAAACTACGCGATAAACTATACCAGTGGTACACTGACCGTGAACAAGGCTCCATTGACCGTACAAGCAGAGGCTGCTGAGCGTGTATATGGTGATGAGAATCCGAAATTCACATTTGCATACAGTGGATTTAAGAACGAAGAGACCGAAGAGATATTTACAAATCGTCCCTCGGCAACAACAGAGGCAGGGCTGACAAGCGCAGTAGGAACATACGACATCGTACCAAGCGGTGCCGAGGCACAGAATTACGACATCATCTATAAGAATGGTACACTTAGTGTAACCAAGGCTCCCCTTGCAGTAGGTATTGTTGACAATAAGCGAGAGTATGGTGAGGAGAATCCGGCAATAGCGCTCACGTATAGTGGTTTCAAGAATAGTGACAACGAGAATTGCATAACGGAGAAGCCTGTAGTTACTGTAAATGCAGAAAAGAAGAGTGATGTGGGTGAGTATACTATCAGTGTGGCGGGCGGATTGGCTCAGAACTATATGTTCACCGAATATAATGAAGGCAAGCTTACCATAGAAAAGGCACCGCTTACTGTAATTGCCGAGAATAAGGAACGTCTCTACTTTGAGGCTAATCCCGAATTTACCTATCGATGCGAGGGCTTCAAGAACGATGACACCAAGAGTGTAATTACTACTCAACCGAACTTTGAGTGTGGCGCAACTCAAACAAGTGGAGCTGGTGAATATGAAATCACCCTCTCGGGTGCTGAGGCCAAGAACTACGAGTTGAGCTATCAGGGAGCCAAACTGACAGTGGGCAAGCGCACGATTGATGTAAAAGTGGGTGATTGTACTAGAGTATATAACGAGGAGAACCCCGAATTTGCAGTAAGCTATAGCGGATTTGTCAACAATGAGAGCGAAAAGGTGTTTACTGCAATGCCTACGTTGTATTGCTCGGCTGATAAGACCACTGATGTAGGAAGCTATGAGATTACAGCTTCGGGAGCCGAGGCAGTCAACTATGACTTCAACTATAAGAGCGGTACGCTGACTATAGAAAAGGCAACACAAGAAATCGTGTGGGAGCAAGATTTGTCTGAGGTAGCTTTGGGCGATCAAGTAGAGTTGACCGCAACTGCAACTTCGGGCCTTGCCATCGAGTATCAGTTGGCCGACAATAATTTTGTTTCGATTTATGAAGCCAATGGAAAGGTGTATTTGGATTGCAGCGGAGTGGGACAGGTTGTCATCAAGGCCATCCAAAATGGCAACAAGAACTACCATGCGGCAACACGTGTGAATAAGACTTTGGTGGTGACCGACCCGAGTGGAATAGAGAATACCACCATCAACGATTCAGATGCTCCTATATATAATCTGAAGGGCGAGCGCATGGTTTGCAGCCGCAAGGAGTTGCAGAAAGGCATTTATATACAGAATGGAAAGAAATTTGTGGTGAAGTAAATTGCAGTCTGCATGAAGTATTGGAGGGCTCAGCCGTGGCTGAGTCCTCCAATTTTATTATAAATGGGCAGTGTCCATTATTTTGTGTAAATGAAAATAACTACCATCGTTTTTCTATGGTACGACATTGCTTGTGTCAAATAGTTCTACTACCTTTGTATCCATTATGATACACTTCCATACCCTACGCAGCACCGACGACCAGCATTGGAGCAGTTTCGTCGACACATACACCTCATCGTTTCCCCTCGATGAGCAACGCCCTACGGGCAGCATTGCCCAGCTGCTGACCTCAGAGGAACGGTTCACCGCGATGGTACTCCTCGACAAAAACAACAGCTTTGTAGGCATTCTTACCACATGGACGTTCGACACCTTTATTTATATAGAACATTTTGCCTTGCACCTCGCATTACGATCACAAGGCTACGGGAGCATCGCGCTGCAGACATTCATCCAACACAATACGCTCCCCATCATCTTGGAGGTGGAACCACCCACCGACACACTCACCCAACGCCGCGTAAGCTTCTATGAACGGTGTGGGCTAAGGCTATACGATTACCCCTACATACAGCCACCCTACACCCCCGAGCTCTCGGAAGTCCCCCTGCGCCTCATGGGCACCTTGCCACAGGAAACACCCCTGACAACTGTTGCCGAGCTGCTGCATAGAGAGGTATACGGAGTATCTCTCCCGAGCTTGCCAGCGCAATAAGCATTACATCTTGCACGGCACGATAAATTGAGAAATAATAATATCAGAAGTCGTAGTAGAACCAATAAGTGTCGCCAAACTTGCGCTTAGCCAGATTCTTGGCTACGATGCTATTGCCGACATGCTCTTGCTCCAAAGCACGGAACTCGGCAAAACGACTAACAACGGCACTATCGGGCGTAAACGCTACAGGGGTGCTCGGATGAAGGTCGTTGTACAAGACGAGTGCCTCCTGATAATGGGTAGGCAATGCGCTGCCTACAGCGTTCTTCACGGCGGATTCTGCCACGAAGGTTGGCAGATTCTTTTCGAGCAGTAATGCAGCCAGATAGATGTCGCGATAGATGGCCGAATCGTTCTTGGCATACATACGATGACAAAATGCCATTCCAGACTCTCCGCCAAAAGGTTCGTTGCCCAAGCGAGTGTAATACTCTGAGGCACCATAGCTTGTTGTCTGCTGTGAATATTTGTTAAAGATGAAGCCTTCTGCCCCATAGGGCTGCGGATAATGGAACATACGCTCGCCGAGCTGCCCCGTCTTGGCCATGGCAAGATTGCGCAGTGCGGTGAGTTCTGCATTATAGTCATCGGAGCGTCTGCCTACCCGCAGGACCTTCTCATAGTCATCATCATGCATATACCTCCACGCCGCCAACTCCATGTGAGGCGCAGGAGCGTGATTGCCGATTTGGGAAGTGAGGACAAAAAGAAGTGAGAAGGTGAGCATATTGGGCCATAATACACCGAAGAAATCTCTCCGCCGCGCATGTTTGGTCATACGTTCCAACCCAACCACTCCCAAATAGAGCAGCACGCACAGGGGAACTCCCCAAAGCCACTTGTTGGCGGAGTAAAGGATAGTGCCATCATTCACATCGGTAAGCAAGGCAAGCAGAGCGCAGGAAGGAATGTACGATAGTGCCTCCCAACGCCCGCACAGCCGAGAAACGCTATTGATGAGCCATTGCAGAAGCACCAGCAGAATGGTTATCACCATGGCTGTCACGAGTGTATTGCTCCGTGTCACTCCCTCAGAAAGATGGTCCTGCAGGAGTGCCAACAATTCCCCCTGAAACATATATATATATATGAAGGAGAATGCGGCAAACACAACCGCACACAGTATGCGAATGAGTTTGTTATTTTGTTTCTTCACTTTCATCATCGTCAGCAAAGGGCCTTAAAGGGAAGGGCTTCAAGACCGAAGTCCTGAAGTCCTATATTCGTTTAATATACAATCAATACACAGCGTATTAGTCGAGCTTCTTCAGCACAATGGCCGAGCGAGCCGGTATGTACAACTTGAGCCACTCCTTGCGGTAGCGCTTATGCACGGGGTCGAAGCTGGTGAAGTGCGTGAGGCTCGGGTCGGTGAGTCCGTTGCCGCCAAACTCAGGTGTGTCGGTGTTGAGCACCTCCTTGTATGAGCCACGCGGCACAAGCAATCCATAGCCACTGTACGAACGAGTCGGGCTAAAGTTGAAGACAAACAACAGATCATCACGACGGTAGGCCATAATCTGGTCACCATCGTTGCAGTTGACCTCTACCACCTTGCTCTTCTCATACTTGGGCTGACTGCCTATGAGCTTGATCATGGCCTGGTCGAACTTGCCCAGATACTCGTAGCAGAGCTTGTCGTTGTCCACGAGGCTCCACTGACGACGGGCATACTTATAGCTCCATCCGTTGCCTTCGCGTGGGAAGTCGATCCACTCGGGATGGCCAAACTCATTGCCCATGAAGTTGAGGTAGCCACCGTTGATGGTCGATGCCGTGAGCAGGCGTATCATCTTGTGCAGTGCGATACCGCGGTGGGCCATGTAGTTCTCGTCGCCCTTCTGGAAGTGCCAGTACATATCGGCATCCACGAGGCGGAAGATGATGGTCTTGTCGCCCACGAGTGCCTGGTCATGGCTCTCGGCATACGAGATGGTCTTCTCGTCCTGACGGCGGTTGGTCACCTCCCAGAACATGCTGGTGGGCTTCCAGTTCTCGTCGGTCTGCTCCTTGATGAGCTTAATCCAGTAGTCGGGCACGTTCATCGCCATGCGGTAGTCGAAGCCGTAGCCGCCGTTCTTGATGGGGGCTGCCAAGCCGGGCATGCCCGATACCTCCTCGGCGATGGTGATGGCATTCTTGTTGAGCTCGTGGATGAGCGAGTTGGCCAGGGTGAGGTAACAGATGGCATCGCCGTCCTGATTCAGGTTGTAGTAGTCGCCATAGCCACAGAAGGCCTCGCCCAAGCCGTGGCTGCGGTAGAGCATAGAGGTGACACCGTCGAAGCGGAAGCCGTCGAACTTATACTCCTCCATCCAGAAGCGGCAGTTAGAGAGCAGGAAGCACACCACATCGTTCTTGGAGTAGTCGAAGCAGAGTGAATCCCAAGCCGGATGCTCATGACGGTCGCCTGGGTAGAAATATTGGTTGGGGTCGCCAGCCAAGTTGCCAAGCCCCTCAAGCACATTCTTCACGGCGTGTGACTGCACCATATCCATAATCACGGCAATACCATTGGCATGAGCCTCATCGATGAGCTGCTTGAGTTCCTCGGGAGTACCCTGGCGTGACGATGCCGCGAAGAAGTTTGACACGTGGTAACCGAACGAGCCATAGTAGGGGTGCTCCTGGATGGCCATGATCTGTATGCAGTTGTACCCTGCGGCAATCACGCGCGGCAACACCTTCTCACGGAACTCATTGTAGGTCGATACCTTCTCCTCCTCGCCCGACATGCCCACGTGGCATTCGTAGATGAGCAGGGGTGAGGTGTTGGGCTTGAACTTCTTCACCTTGAACTCATAGGGCTCGGGCTCCCATACCTGTGCACTGAACAGGTAGGTCTTCTCGTCCTGTACCACACGACGAACGTAGGCAGGGATGCGTTCTCCCGAGCCACCTTGCCAGTACACCTTCATCTTATAGTAGTCCTCGTGATGGATGGCATCGGCAGACAGGTTCACCTCCCAGTCGCCATGTCCGTTGAGTCGGGTGAGCTTATACTCGGGCTTCTCCTGCCACTCGTTGAAGTCACCTATGAGATATATCTCCGTAGCATTGGGTGCCCACTCGCGGAATGTCCACCCCTTCTTTGTCTTGTGCAGGCCATAGTATTTGTGACCACAAGCCACATCTTTCAGTTTCTTGGCACCATTGTCGGTGAGTTCGTTCTTGCGGCGCACGTAGTAGTCGTAGCGTCCCTGAATCGCGGGTTCGTATGGTTCGAGCCACGGATCGTTTTCTATAAGTTTTAGCATAATATTTTAGTTTTTAAGTTTATAAGTTTTTGAGTTTGTAGGTTATCATTCCCAGAAGGAACTTAAAATCCAACAAACTTATGAACTCACAAACTTATTTTTTCACTTTCACGATTATCTTCTTCAACCCAGTGGGAGTAATGCCGGGAGCATGACCATCGGAGGGGAAGAAAAGGGTAAACATACCTGGCTTCACGGTGAGATAGTCATCGGCCAAGCCTTCATACAAGGTAAGGTCCTTAACGGCATCGTACTCCGCTTCGGGGAGGTCGGCACGCTGGGTATAGCCCATCTGCTCCACGCCAGTCAGCGGTATCTGTATGTCGATGTATTCATTGTGTGTCTCCAGCTTGGCCTCTTCCTTGGTCTTGGGGCCAATCTCGTTGACGTTGACAATCAACTCATTCTCTACAAGAACGATTTTTCCAGGAGCAAGAGCCTTAAGGTCGGTGTTCTCAATGTAGTCGATAGCCTGTGCGAACAGGGGATTCAGCGAAGCATAGTCGCGTAAGTTTTTCAGATTGTCTATTACCATGGTTTAGTTTTTTTGAGGTTATTGTATATATTCCTATTTTCATTCGCAATAGTGCAAATGTAAGTATTATCTTCCTAACCTCCAAATATACGACCCGAAAAAACGCCTAACCCTATTCGAGTATCTATCCCC
Organism: Bacteroidaceae bacterium; assembly: GCA_017465905.1. Classification (GTDB taxonomy): domain Bacteria; phylum Bacteroidota; class Bacteroidia; order Bacteroidales; family Bacteroidaceae; genus UBA1189. The sequence continues at coordinate 63,648 of JAFTVE010000028.1, forward strand.
AGATAAGATTCTACACTCGTGAGTGTACAACACAAAAGCTGCAAACCACCACCAAAATCGCCTATATAAATCGTGTATGTTTCTGTACGATTTTCCACCGAAAAAGCACTAAATAATTTATTAAAATTTCAACAACAAAACAGTAACCAATACATTGAGCATCAATGCATTGCCACAAACAACCTGTACAAATATACATAAAAATAAAATACAATATTGCCATCATGTAAATTTGTACATTTTCACATGTAGTCTATTTCCAATGAAAAAACAAAGTTTTCCTCAGAAACCATACTTATTATCGAGAGAATAGCTACAGAAACAGACATGACAAATTCATATATCAAAAGTAATAATATGAGCAAAGTGTAAGCTTAAATAAAAAAAAGGAGTATCTTTGCGCGATAAAGATAAAAACGACAAAACATTATCATATATGATAGAAAGAAAATTGCTTTTAGGTGACGAGGCGGTAGCCCTCGGGGCAGTACATGCAGGCATCAGCGGAGTGTATGCCTACCCAGGAACTCCCTCGACAGAAATCACTGAGTATATACAGGTTCATGCCCCTGAGGTGCGAAGCCGTTGGTGCACGAATGAGAAGACGGCCATGGAAGCAGCCTTGGGCATGTCTTATGCCGGAAAACGAGCGTTAGTGTGTATGAAACACGTAGGTATGAATGTTGCCGCCGACGCCTTTGTCAACTCAGCCATAACAGGTGTCAACGGCGGTGTAGTGGTATTGGCTGCCGACGACCCCTCCATGCACTCATCACAGAACGAGCAGGACTCACGTTTCTATGGCAAGTTTGCCATGATTCCCATCCTGGAGCCATCGACCCAGCAAGAGGCCTATGACATCATGCCCTATGCTTTCAGCCTGTCTGAAGAGCTGAAGCTTCCAGTATTACTACGTGTTGTCACCCGTCTGGCCCACTCTCGTGCTGGTGTTGCGGTAGGTCAGGCTCAGCCTCAAAATCCGCTCCACCTCGACAATGAGCGTACCCACTGGGTACTGCTTCCCGGCAATGCCCGACGCCAATATGCCTCACTTGTAGAGAAGCAACCCCGGCTGTTGGCCTCCTCGGAGAAGTCGCCATACAATAAATCTGTACTCAGAAAACAGAAATCCAAACTCGGCATCATCGCCTGTGGCATCGCCTATAATTATATTATGGAAAACCAATCGCAAGAAAACGCTTTCCCCGTATTGAAAATATCACAATACCCCATACCTGAAACATTGATCAAGGAACTCGCCAGCCAATGCGAGTCGCTGTTGATTGCCGAAGATGGACAGCCCTTGGTAGAGGAGCAAGTGAAGAGCCTGCTGGGAAGCAACTACCCCATCAAGGGCCGACTCACCGGCGACCTCCCAAGAATGGGCGAACTGACTCCCGACAGCGTGGGCGAAGCATTGGGCATAAAACAGGCTACGACATTCGCTGCAGCCCAGCATATCGTGGCACGCCCCCCTGCCCTATGCCAAGGTTGCGGACACCGCGATGTATATGATGCACTGAACAAGGTGGCTGCTGAGTACGAAGACGCACGCATCTTCGGTGATATAGGCTGCTACACCCTCGGTGCCCTCCCCCCGTTCCGGAGCATCGACAGTTGCGTAGACATGGGTGCCTCCATCACGATGGCCAAGGGTGCGGCCGACGCAGGTGCCCATCCCTCCATAGCGGTAATTGGTGACTCCACCTTCACCCATTCGGGCATGACAGGTCTATTGGATGCCATCAACGACCATAGTCCCATCACAGTCATCATCTCCGACAATCTGACCACCGCCATGACGGGCGGACAGGACTCTGCAGGAACCAACAAGTTCGAAGCTATATGCCTTGGCTTGGGCGTAGAGCCCGAACATCTGCATGTAGTGGTACCGCTACCCAAGAACATGGAAGAGATTACCAATATTCTACGCCAAGAGATAGAGTATAAGGGAGTTTCAGTCATCATTCCACGTCGCGAATGTATGCAGACCCTCAAACGCAAACTCAGAAACAAGAAGTAACATGAAGAAAGATATCATATTAGCCGGCGTGGGCGGACAAGGAATCCTCACCATAGCCACAATCATTGGCGATGCTGCAGCCGTGGCAGGATTGAGCCTGAAGCAGGCCGAAGTGCACGGCATGAGCCAAAGAGGCGGCGATGTACAGTCCAACCTACGCCTATCGACCGAAACCATCCATTCCGACCTCATCAAGCAGGGAACAGCCGACCTCATCATCTCTATGGAGCCGATGGAGGCTTTGCGCTACGTACAGTATCTGCACGAAAACGGAAGTGTGGTGACCTCTTCGCACCCCTTCAAAAACATCCCCAACTACCCCGAGGAGCAGGACATTGCCGCCGAGCTTGCTGCATTGCCCCACACCGTGAGCCTCCCCATCGACGACATAGCCAAGACGAACAGTCTCCCCAAGAGTGCCAACGTAATTCTGCTGGGCATGGCGGCCAAGTTCATCGAAATCCTTAGCCCCGAACAATTGCGCGAGAGCATAGCCCGCGTGTTTGCACGAAAAGGCGAGGAGGTCGTCAAAGCCAACCAAAGAGCATTCGACTTGGGTCTGGCAGCGGTATAGTACACAGATTTGGGATTACCTAGGCTATCCTAGCATATACTATCCATATCCCTGGAAACAAGAAAAAAGACAATGAAAATATTCAACGAAGCATTAGTAGAGCAGGCAGCCCAGGCGTGCCACATCGCCAATCTCTCGACAGCTACTATCGGAGAGATACTGCTCATAGCTCAATACTTGGAAAGGGAAACCGGCATCCCCTTTATCCGCATGGATCAAGGTTCTCCGGGACTCCCGGTCAATCGCTACGGCGTGGAGGCTGAGAAGGCTGCACTCGACCGTGGCGTAGGTTCGCAATATCCCGCTGCAGCCGGCATACCGGAGCTTAAGCGCGAAGCCTCACGCTTTGTCAAGGCATTCCTCGACATCGACATATCAGAGCGTTCATGCGTACCTACCGTAGGTAGCGTAGCCGGCTCGTTCGGATCGTTCATCGCCTGCACCCAGCGCACACCAGGCAAGAACAAGGTGCTGTTCATCGACCCCGGCTTCCCCATTCAGAAGTCACAGCTCAGAGTCATCGGAGCCGAATGGGTGGAGTTTGACATATACCTCCACCGTGGTGCTGCCCTGGAAGCAAAGCTGGAGAGCATGCTGCAGCAGGGAGACATAGCAGCCATCATCTATTCCAACCCGAACAATCCCGCCTGGATTTGCCTCGAAGAGGAAGAACTGGCGACTATAGGCAAACTGGCCACAAAGCACGATGTCATCGTCATGGAAGACCTCGCCTACTTCTGCATGGACTTCCGCCACGATATGGGTCATCCCTTCGAGCCACCCTTTGCCCCCACCGTAGCCCGATACACCGACAACTACATCCTGATGCTGTCGGCCTCAAAGATCTTCAGCTATGCCGGACAACGCATGGCCCTGACATGCATCAGCGACAAGCTGTTCGACCGCCACTTCCCCGCTCTTGCCGAACGCTACCACGATGCAGGCGTGTTCGGGCAGACACTCATCGCATCTATCCTATATATGATAACCTCAGGATGCACCGCCTCCACCCAATACGCCTACGCCGAGATGCTGCGACTCTCCACCGAGGGCACCATCAACTTCGTGGAGGACACCCGAGAATATGCCCTGCGGGCAGAAAAGATGAAAAAGATCTTCACCGACAATGGCTTCCACATCGTCTACGACTACGACGTGACCCAAGCCGTGGGCGACGGCTTCTTCTTCACCATCGGATATGGTAACATGAGCAGCGGCGAACTGCTGAAAGAGCTCCTATACTATGGAGTCAGCAGCATATCGCTCTCTACCACCGGAAGCGAGCAGCAGGGAGTGAGAGCCTGCACCTCACGCATGAGAGACGACCTCTACCCCATCATGGAAGAGCGCATGAGAGCCTTCCACGAAGACCATCCTATACTATAATAACGACAAAAACGATATTCCCCATGATTTGGAATCCCTACAAAGAGTGTATGAGCCGCGACGAGATGCACGCGTTGCAGAGCAAGCGGCTACAGAAATTGGTCACCTACGTGTACCACAACGTCCCCTTCTATCGCAACAAGATGCAGGCGATGGACCTATCTCCCGAGGACATACACAGCATCGACGACATCGTGAAGCTGCCCTTCACCACCAAGCAAGACCTTCGCGACAACTATCCCTACGGCTTGCAGGCCGCCCCACCCTCTGAGATTGTACGCGTGCATGCTTCATCGGGAACCACCGGCAACCCCACCATCGTGGGCTACACCCGCAAGGACCTTGCCGTATGGTCCGAAGTGATGACACGTGCCCTGACAGCCTATGGCATCACACGCGACGACACCTTCTCCGTGAGCTACGGCTACGGACTCTTCACCGGCGGACTGGGGGCACATTATGGCGTAGAGAACCTCGGAGCCACCGTCATCCCCACCTCAACCGGTAATACCGAGAAGCATATCCGCCTCATCCGCGACCTTCACATCACAGGCATTGCCTGTACACCCTCCTACGCACTCTATCTGGCCGAGACCCTCGAAAAGATGGGACTAACCAAGGACGACATCAGCCTGCGAGTAGGTGCCTTCGGAGCCGAGCCATGGACAGAGAACATGCGCAAGGAGATTGAGGAGCGCCTCGGCCTGAAGGGCTTCAACCTCTACGGACTCAGCGAAATCATGGGGCCCGGAGTCTCCTACGAGTGTGAGGTACAGGACGGCTCACACATCAACGAAGACCACTTCTACCCCGAGATTATCCATCCCGATACCCTCGTGCAGCTTCCCCACGGCCAGCAAGGTGAACTGGTATTCACCACCCTCACCAAAGAGGGCATGCCCCTGCTCCGCTACCGCACCAAGGACCTCTGCACCCTGTACGATGGACAGTGTGCCTGCGGACGCACCTCTGTACGCATGGGACGCATCATCGGACGCAGCGACGACATGCTCATCATCCGAGGCATCAACGTATTCCCCTCACAAGTCGAGAGCGTCATACTCGAGATGCCCGAATTCGAACCCCAATACATGTTAGTCGTCGACCGCGTGAACAACCTCGACACCCTGCAAGTGCAAGTAGAGGTACGCCGCGACTTCTTCGGCGACGACATTGGCCGCATGCTAAACATGAAGAAGACCCTCGCCGACAAGCTCAAGAGCGTGCTCTCCATCAGTGCCGACGTAAAACTCATGGAGCCGGGCAGCATCGAGCGCAGCCAAGGCAAGGGCAAACATGTGATAGACAAGAGAAAATTAGTATAATAGAGCGGTGAGCCATGAGCCCCATTCAGATGGACAGCTCTGCATCATTCAAAACTCAAAACTCAAAACTCATAACTCAAATCAGATTATGACCATCAAGCAATTATCCATCTTCCTCGAGAACAAGACTGGAAGAATCAACGAAGTGACCAAGATATTGGGCCAGCACGGCATCAACATGCACGCCTTCAGCATGGCCGAGACCACAGATTTCGGCATACTCCGCCTTATCGTTTCGGAGGTCGACAAAGCCGTAGAGGTACTACGCGAAGCCAATTTTGCCGTGATGCTGACCGATGTGGTATGGATTACCTGCCCCAACGTAGCCGGCTCGCTATCCCACATCCTCGACCACCTGGCCGAGCAGCACATCTTCATCGAATACATGTATGCCTTTGCCGAGGGCGACCAAGCCAATGTCATCATCCGCCCCAACGACATCGACCATTGCATCCAGGTGCTTAAGGAGTGCGACTGCAACATCCATAACAGGATTTAGAGCCCGTTTTCAAACTCTCCTTTTTACTCAGATTCTCCAAGCATTTCCATACCGCTTGTAGAGGGTGTGTCATAAATTCGACACACCCTCATTCTTTTGCCTCCATACCAAGGCAATGCTGCCGATACGCAGAGCTAATTGCTAATTTTTGTCTATACATCAGAATAGGCTAATAAGTCTTTTCTTGAGCAAGGCGGTTATATTCTTTTTCACCTTACTTCCTGTTTTCTCGGATCTGCTTGTCAGAAAGTTTACGTATTGTCTTATACTGCTATAGGTAGACACATTTAATAACCATTAAAAATGTGTAAACAGTATGAGAAAACGGTATCAACATTACAGTGAAGAAGAACGTTTGTTAATTCTTCGTGACTACTTTACTTCGGGTATGGCCAAGC
>JAFTVE010000029.1 GCA_017465905.1 Bacteroidaceae bacterium
ACGACAATGCCGTTGGGTATGTCTTCGAGTTGTTTGCTCCCTTTCTTGCGACCTCCTACCTCAAAGGTGTAGCTGCCGATGGTGAAGTCTGAAACACGTGACGATATGATATCGTTGTTTACACGCAGTTGATTGTAGAAAGAGGTTTCACGCAAGTTCCCAATGTCGGGGGTGCCTCCTGCAAGAATGGTCATGAGGCTAGGATTGTCTATATAGACCTTCTCGACCTTTCCTAAACCACGCATACCGCCTGTGTCGTCACGCAATTGCCCTATCATGCCGGCACGCTCTAAATAGTATAGGTAATCGGGAATGTTGTTCTTGCTGACTCCAATCTCTTCGGCAAGCTTAACGGCATTGGGCTTGTAAGGGGCAAGGCTGGAGATGATGGTGAGCATGCGCTTGAGCTTGCGAGTGGTGGACATCTTCATGTCTGCATATTGGGGTATGTCGCTCTCGACTGTCTGAGACACAACTTGCATCATGCGCTGCTCGAAATCACCCTCCACAGCAAAGGGGTAATAGCCAGTCTTGAGGTATTCTCTGAATAGAGGGAGCGGATGAGCAATTTCAGGCAACTCGACCTTATGGCTTACGATATCATCGAGTGTGTAAACGGGAGTAGTGACTCCATGGTACATCTCGAGATATTCACGGAATGATAGGCCTTGCATATGATACATCAAGGCACGACGACTGAGATCGGCTTCGCCACGCTGGATGTCGAGAATGGACGAACCGGTGAAGATAACATGGAGATCGGGATGGGTGTCGTAAATCTGTTTCAACTCGCGAGACCAACCGTTGTACTTGTGAACCTCATCGATGTACAGATGGTTGCCGCCCTCCTTCACGAAATCATCGGCAAGATGTACTAAATGATGAGAAGAGAAATACATATGGTCGGCAGAGACGTATAGGTGCATCCCTCCAGCTTGATGTGACAGCAGGTATTGCTGTATCATCGTTGACTTGCCGACACCACGAGGCCCGATGATGCCGATGAGCCGGCTGTCCCAATTGATTTGTGTATATAGGTATCGGCGAAAGGTGGTAGGGGTCTTCTTGAGTACCTCCGTCATGTAATTGTATAAGCTGATGTCAATCATGTTGCATTCCGTTTGGTTGATTCTGAATGCAAAAGTATATAAAATCCCTCAATGAGGGAAGAAAAAAATGAAAATTTCCCTCAAATAGGGACGTTTTCCCTTAAATGATTCTCTTATTGAGGGATTTTCTATCGCAGAGTCTCTTGAAATAATATATGAAATCCAAAAATGTTTCGACTTTTTGGGATTTGACTTCAAGAAAATCTTGACTTTTTAGGATTTGTGGTTCCGGAAATAAGGAATAAATACAATATTAATTTAATATAAAATCATTATGAAAGTTCCATTTTCTCCCCCCGACATGAGTGAGTTGGAGGTTAATGAAGTGTGTGAAGCTATCCGCTCAGGATGGATTACTACTGGACCTCGTACCAAAGAGTTTGAACGTCAGATTGCCGACTACTGCCATACCGAGAAGGCGGTGTGCCTCAACTCGGCTACGGCCTGCATGGAGTTGGTGCTTCGCCTCCTCGAGGTGGGGCCCGGCGATGAGGTCATCACCTGTGCCTATACCTATACGGCAACGGCAAGCGTGACTTGTCACGTGGGTGCCAAGGTGGTGATGGTAGATACTGCACCCGACTCCTTCGAGATGGACTACTCGAAGCTGGCCGATGCCATTACGGAGCGTACGAAGGTGATTATCCCCGTGGACTTGGCCGGTGTGGTGTGCGACTACGATAAGGTGTTTGCTGCCGTGGAGAGCAAGCGTCACCTGTTCCGTGCTGCCAATGATCTGCAGCGTGCCTTCGGGCGTGTGGTGGTGTTGGCCGATGCTGCTCATGCCTTTGGTGCTCAGCGCAAGGGTAAGATGTGTGGCGAGATTGCCGACTTCACCAGCTTTTCGTTCCATGCAGTGAAGAACCTCACTACTGCCGAGGGTGGTGCTGTGACATGGCGCAACATTGAGGGCGTAGACAATGAGTGGATATATAAGCAGTTCCAACTGCTCTCATTGCACGGCCAAAACAAGGATGCACTGGCCAAGACGCAGCTGGGTGCTTGGGAGTACGATATCGTATCACCTGCCTTCAAGTGCAATATGACGGATATCATGGCGGCTATCGGACTGAAGCAGTTTGAGCGTTATCCGCAGATGTTGGCTCGTCGCAGAGAAATCATTGAGCGCTGCAATGCGGCATTGAAGGACCTGAACGTGGAGGTGCTCGACCACTATGGTGACGACCACGCTTCGAGCGGTCACCTCTACTTCGTGCGTCTGCCTCTGATGACAGTGCGCATATTAATTGATAGCTGACAACCTTTTCGTGGCAAAAGGTATTCATTGGCCAATAGTTCGCGGCGTGTTTGGTAAAGTGTGGCTGTGCGTGCTCGGATGTGGCGAAAAAATGTTATATAACACATTTTCTTTGAAAAAAAATACAAGTTTTGTTGGCTAATCGAAAGAAAGTAACTAACTTTGCACCCCGAATATGAGGTGGACTGTGTCTGCACTCGGTAAAATACGAATACAATTAAATTATAAATAATTAAAAATTAACAAAATGCCAACAATTCAACAATTAGTTAGAAAAGGCAGACAGGTGCTTGCAGACAAGAGCAAATCACCCGCGTTGGACAGCTGTCCTCAGCGTCGTGGTGTTTGTACTCGTGTCTACACTACAACACCTAAGAAGCCTAACTCAGCAATGAGAAAAGTAGCTCGTGTGCGCTTGACAAACCAGAAAGAGGTGAACTCTTACATTCCCGGTGAAGGCCACAACTTGCAGGAGCACTCAATCGTATTGGTACGCGGTGGTCGTGTGAAAGACCTTCCTGGTGTACGTTATCACATCGTTCGTGGTACATTGGATACCGCTGGTGTGGCTAACCGTCTCCAACGTCGTTCTAAGTACGGTGCTAAGCGTCCCAAAGCTAAGAAGTAAGCCGAGCTTGCCCTAACAACGCGGCTGCACGGATGAGTGCGGTCTGAGGTAAAGCCCTCAAAAAACGAAAAATAGTATTTTACACGTTTTGGTTTGTTGGATAAGCTATAAAGGTTGAGTAAATGCCCAAGAGTGGGTGTTGAAGAAGACAGAAATGCAGCCCCAAACGAAAACAAAAACTTTTCAAAAGAGAAATGAGAAAAGCAAAACCAAAAAAACGTATGGTCCTCCCGGATCCCGTATTCAACGATACCAAGGTATCAAAGTTTGTTAATCATCTGATGTACGATGGCAAGAAGAATATCTCTTATGAGATTTTCTATGCTTCACTCGACAAGGTTAAGGCTAAAATGTCTGACTCTGAGCTTTCGGCTCTCGAAATCTGGAAGAAGGCTCTTGACAATATCACTCCCCAGGTGGAGGTTAAGTCACGTCGTATCGGTGGCGCTACCTATCAGGTTCCTACTGAAATCCGTCCCGACCGTAAGGAGTCAATCAGCATGAAGAATATGATTCTCTATGCTCGCAAGCGTGGTGGTAAGACTATGGCCGACAAGTTGTCTGCTGAGATTCTCGATGCATTCAACAACCAGGGTGGTGCCTTCAAGCGTAAGGAGGATATGCACCGTATGGCTGAGGCTAACCGTGCGTTCGCTCACTTCAGATTTTAATATTGGGTAAGGACTTATATAATACGTTTTACAAATGGCAAAACAAGATTTATCGCTGACGAGAAACATCGGTATTATGGCGCACATCGATGCTGGTAAGACTACCACATCAGAACGTATCCTCTTCTATACTGGTCTGACTCACAAGATTGGTGAGGTGCACGATGGTGCAGCTACCATGGACTGGATGGCTCAGGAGCAGGAGCGTGGTATCACTATTACATCGGCTGCTACTACCACTCGTTGGAAATGGAACAATACTCAATATAAGATTAATCTTATCGACACCCCGGGACACGTTGACTTTACCGCTGAGGTAGAGCGTTGTTTGCGTGTGCTTGATGGTGCCGTTGCTGCATATTGTGCAGTTGGTGGCGTAGAGCCTCAGTCAGAGACTGTATGGCGTCAGGCTGACAAGTATAATGTGCCCCGTATCGCTTATGTAAATAAGATGGACCGTCAGGGTGCTGACTTCTACAGCGTGGTGAGCCAGATGAAGACTGTGCTCGGTGCTAATCCTTGTCCTATTGTAATTCCTATCGGTGCAGAATTTAGCTTCAAGGGTGTGGTTGACCTCATCAAGATGAAGGCTATCGTATGGCACGATGAAACAATGGGGGCTGACTATTCAGTAGAGGAGATTCCTGCTGACATGATGGATGAAGCTATCAAGTGGCGCGAGAACTTGCTCGATAAGGTGGCTGAGTTTGACGATGAGGTGATGATGAAGTACCTTGACGATCCTGACTCTGTGACCGAGGAGGAGATTATCAAGTGTGCGCGTATCGGTACCTTGAAGATGGAACTCGTGCCTATGCTTTGCGGTTCTTCGTTCAAGAACAAGGGCGTACAGACGTTGCTTGACTATGTTTGTGCATTCTTGCCTTCTCCCTTGGATACTCCTGTTGTTGAGTGTACAGACTCTACTACCGGTGAACCTATGGAGCTCAAGGCTCAGGAGGATGAGAAGACTACAGCTTTGGCATTCAAGATTGCCGTTGACCCCTATGTAGGCCGTTTGGTATTCTTCCGTGTATACTCAGGTTGCATAACTGCAGGTTCATACGTATACAACCCTCGTTCGGGTAAGAAGGAGCGTGTATCTCGTATCTTCCAGATGTTCTCAAATAAGCAGACTCCCGTTGACTGCATTGCTGCCGGTGATATCGGTGCTGGTGTTGGTTTTAAGGATATCCGCACTGGTGATACATTGTGCGATGAATCACTCTCTGTAATGCTCGAATCAATGGATTTCCCCGAACCCGTTATCGGTATTGCTGTTGAACCCAAGTCGCAGAAGGATGTTGACAAGCTCTCTAACGGTCTTGCTAAGTTGGCCGAGGAGGACCCCACATTTACTGTTAAGACAGACGAGCAGACAGGTCAGACTGTTATCTCGGGTATGGGTGAGCTTCACTTGGATATCATTATCGACCGTCTGAAGCGTGAGTTCAACGTGGAGTGTAACCAGGGTCGTCCCCAGGTTAGCTACAAGGAGGCGATTTCGCAGACTGTTGAACTCCGTGAGGTTTACAAGAAACAGTCGGGTGGTCGTGGTAAGTTTGCCGACATCATCGTTAAGGTTGGTCCTGTTGACGAGGATTGGACACAGGGTGGCTTGCAGTTTGTGAATGAGGTGAAGGGTGGTAACGTTCCTAGCGAATTCATCCCCGCCGTACAGAAGGGCTTCCAGACCGCTATGCGCAATGGTATCCTCGGTGGCTATCCGCTTGATTCGCTCAAGGTTACTTTGGTCGATGGTTCATTCCACCCGGTTGATTCAGACCAGTTGTCATTCGAGATTTGCGCTATCCAGGCCTTCAAGAACGCATGTATGAAGGCTGCTCCTCAGATTATGGAGCCCATCATGCGTCTCGAAGTTGTTACTCCTGAGGAGAACATGGGTGACGTTATCGGTGACTTGAACAAGCGTCGTGGTCAAGTAGAGGGTATGGAGAGCAGCCGTTCTGGTGCTCGAGTAGTGAAGGCTAAGGTGCCCTTGGCAGAAATGTTCGGTTATGTAACCGCTTTGCGTAGTATCACCTCAGGTCGTGCAACATCAACCATGACTTACGACCATCACGCAGCAGTAAGCCGTCAGATTGCAAAGGCCGTACTCGAAGAGAACGGTGGACGTGCAGACCTTGTATAAAAAAGAAAATGGAAAGGCCGATTAGCGAATGACTCTTAATCGGCCATTCCTTATTATATTATAATTATTAACTTAAAACACTAATGAGTCAAAAAATTAGAATTAAACTGAAATCTTACGACCACAACTTGGTTGACAAGTCAGCTGAGAAGATCGTGAAGACAGTGAAGGCTACTGGCGCTATCGTAAGCGGTCCTATTCCATTGCCTACACACAAGAGAATCTTTACAGTAAACCGTTCGACCTTCGTAAACAAGAAGGCTCGTGAACAGTTCCAACTCTCTTCTTACAAGAGACTCATCGACATCTACAGCTCTACAGCTAAGACCGTTGATGCACTCATGAAGCTGGAGTTGCCGAGTGGAGTGGAAGTAGAAATTAAAGTGTGATTAAATTAAAAATTAACTGAAATGCCAGGATTATTAGGAAAAAAGATCGGAATGACATCCGTTTTCAGTGCCGATGGTAAGAATGTTCCATGCACTGTTATCGAAGTAGGTCCTTGTACAGTTACACAGGTAAAGAGTGTTGAGAAGGATGGCTATGCTGCACTACAGGTAGGCTTCCAGGACAAGAAGGAGAAGCATACATCTGCTCCTTTGATGGGACACTTCAAGAAAGCTGGTGTAACTCCCAAGAGACACTTGGCCGAGTTCAAGAATTTTGAGAATGAGTACAACTTGGGTGACGTTATCACCGTAGATTTGTTCAGCGATACAGCTTATGTATCTGTAGTGGGCACATCAAAGGGTAAGGGCTTCCAGGGCGTTGTTAAGAGACATGGTTTCGGTGGTGTAGGCCAGACAACACACGGTCAGCACAATCGCGCACGCAAGCCGGGTTCAATCGGTGCTTGTTCATATCCTGCAAAGGTATTCAAGGGCATGCGTATGGCCGGTCATATGGGTAACGAGCGTGTTACAATCCATAACTTGCAGGTGCTTAAAGTACAACCTGAGAACAATCTCCTCGTAGTGAAGGGTTCTGTTCCCGGTTACAATGGTTCAATCGTAATTGTTGAGAAATAATGGAAGTTAGCGTATATAACATTAAAGGTGAAGACACCGGAAGAAAGGTCGTTTTGAACGATGCTATCTTCGGCATTGAGCCCAATGACCACGCCATCTACTTGGACGTAAAGCAGTATATGGCTAACCAACGTCAGGGTACTCATAAATCAAAGGAAAGAAGTGAGATCTCAGGTTCAACACGTAAGCTCGGCCGCCAGAAAGGTGGTGGTGGTGCACGTCGTGGTGACATCAACTCTCCCGTATTGGTAGGTGGTGGTCGTGTATTCGGTCCCCAGCCCCGTGACTATGGCTTCAAACTGAACAAGAAGGTTAAGGCTCTTGCACGTAAGTCAGCGCTCAGCTACAAAGTGCAGGAAAATGCTCTTTTGGTAGTTGAAGATTTCAATTTCGAGGCGCCCAAGACCAAGCAATATGTAGAATTGCTGCAAAATCTCAAAGTAGCTGGTAAAAAGTTGCTTATGGTTTTGCCCGAAGCAAATAAAAACGTATATTTGTCAGCACGTAACATACAGCGTCAGGATATGGCTGTTGCATCTGCTGTTAATACATATCAGGTATTGAATGCAGACGCAATGGTTGTAACTGAAAGTGCGCTGGCTGTTATCGAAGGAACTTTAATGAATAAGGAGGCTTAAAAAATGGGTATTATCGTTAAACCTTTGGTTACTGAGAAGATGACTTCTATCACAGAGAAGTCTAATCGTTTCGGATTCATTGTAAGTCCTGAAGCAAACAAATTGGAGATTAAGAATGAAGTAGAGGCTTTGTATAACGTGACGGTTGTAGAGGTAAATACAATCCGTTATGCTGGTAAGAATAAGGCACGTTGGACAAAGTCAGGCCTTATCAAGGGTAGATCAAACGCTTTCAAGAAAGCTATCGTAACCTTGAAGGATGGTGACACAATTGATTTTTATAGCAACATTTAATAGAAATGGCAGTACGTACATTTAAGCCCACAACACCGGGGCAAAGACACAAGATTATTGGTACCTTCGAAGAGATTACTGCATCGGTACCAGAAAAATCTCTTGTTTGCGGTAAAAACTCTACCGGCGGTCGTAATAACGTAGGTAAGATGACCATGCGCTACATGGGTGGCGGCCACAAGAGAAAATTCAGATTCATTGATTTCAAGAGAGAAAAAGACGGTGTTCCCGCAGTAGTTAAGACAATTGAGTACGATCCGAATCGTTCGGCTCGTATTGCTCTGTTGTTTTATGCTGATGGTGAGAAGAGATACATCATTGCTCCTAATGGTTTGCAAGTAGGTATGACACTCGTTTCTGGTGAGAATGCAGCCCCTGAGATAGGTAACGCACTCCCACTGAAGAATATCCCTGTAGGTACCGTTGTACACAACATCGAGCTCCGTCCTGGTCAAGGCGCTGTGCTTGTAAGATCTGCAGGTAACTTTGCTCAGTTGACTTCTCGTGAAGGTGATTACTGTGTAATCAAGCTCCCCTCAGGTGAGTTAAGAAAGATTTTGAGCGCTTGTAAGGCTACTATCGGTAGTGTGGGTAACTCAGACCATGCTTTGGAAAGTTCAGGTAAGGCTGGCCGTACACGTTGGTTGGGTCGTCGTCCTCACAACCGTGGTGTTGTTATGAACCCTGTTGATCACCCAATGGGTGGTGGTGAAGGCCGTCAGTCAGGAGGTCACCCACGTTCACGTAAGGGCTTGTATGCTAAGGGCTTGAAGACAAGAGCTCCAAAGAAGCACTCATCTAAGTACATCATTGAGAGAAGAAAGTAATAAAACCACATTAACTTGAGTAAATTATGAGTCGTTCATTAAAAAAAGGTCCGTATATTAACGTATCGCTTGAGAAGAAGGTACTCTCAATGAATGAAAGTGGCAAGAAGTCTGTAGTTAAGACTTGGGCCAGAGCTTCAGTGATTTCACCTGACTTCGTTGGGCATACAATTGCAGTTCATAACGGAAAGAATTTTATTCCTGTTTATATCACCGAGAATATGGTAGGTCACAAGTTGGGCGAGTTCTCACCCACTCGTACTTTCCGTGGTCACTCAGGTAACCGTAAGAAATAAGCAGGCCATTGTAAAGTAAATAAAAAAATAAGATAATGGGAGCAAGAAAACATTTATCGGCTGAAAAGAGAAAAGAAGCCTTGAAGACCCAGTATTTTGCGAAGTTGAACAACGTTCCTTCATCACCCCGCAAGATGCGCCTCGTTTGCGATATGATTCGCGGTATGGAGGTAAACCGTGCACTTGGTGTGTTGAAGTTCTCTACAAAGGCTGCTTCTGCAGATGTAGAGAAGCTGTTGCGTTCTGCTATCGCTAACTGGGAACAGAAGAACGAACGTAAGGCCGAGGCTGGCGAATTGTTCGTTACCAAGATTTTTGTAGATGGTGCTGCTACGCTGAAGCGTATGAGACCGGCACCCCAGGGTAGAGGTTATCGTATCCGCAAACGTTCAAACCATGTGACTTTGTTCGTGGATTCTAAAAGTACTAATGAAAATCAAGATTAAAGATGGGACAAAAAGTTAATCCAATAAGCAACCGTTTAGGTATTATCAGAGGTTGGGATTCTAGTTGGTACGGACAGTATAGCGACCGTTTAGTAGAAGATACCAAAATCCGTGAGTATTTGAACGCACGTTTGGCAAAGGCCAGCGTTTCTAGAATAGTAATCGAGCGTACGTTGAAGCTTGTCACTATCACTGTATGCACCGCTCGCCCCGGGTTGATTATCGGCAAGGGTGGCCAGGAAGTAGACAAACTGAAAGAGGAGTTGAAGAAGGTTACTGACAAGGAAGTTCAGATCAATATTTTTGAGGTTAAGAAGCCCGAGCTTGACGCTGTGATTGTTGCCAACAATATCGCTCGTCAGTTGGAGGGTAAGATTGCTTACCGTCGTGCAGTGAAGATGGCTATCGCCAACACTATGCGTATGGGCGCTGAAGGTATCAAGATTCAAATCTCGGGCCGTTTGAACGGTGCTGAAATGGCACGTTCAGAGATGTACAAGGAGGGTCGTACTCCTTTGCATACTTTCCGCGCTGATATCGACTACTGCCAGGCTGAAGCTCTGACAAAGGTAGGTATCCTCGGTATCAAGGTATGGATTTGCCGTGGCGAAGTTTATGGTAAGAGAGACCTCGCTCCTAACTTCGTACAGTCAAAGGAGACTGGTCGCGGTAATGGCGGTAAGAACTTCAAGAAAAAGAAAAACAACAATCGCTAATTGAGTAAAGACTATGTTACAACCGAAAAAGACAAAATATAGAAGAGTCCAGAAAGGCTCTGCTAAGGGTAACGCTCAGAGAGGTAACCAGTTGGCTTTTGGTTCTTTCGGAATCAAGTCTATGGGTACCAAATGGATTACCGGACGTCAGATTGAGGCTGCTCGTATCGCTGTAACCCGTTATATGCAACGTCAAGGTCAGGTATGGATTCGCATCTTCCCGGATAAGCCTATCACCAAGAAGCCTGCTGACGTACGTATGGGTAAAGGTAAGGGTAGTCCCGAAGGCTTCGTAGCCCCTGTAACTCCGGGTCGTATGATTATCGAAATTGATGGTGTACCTTTTGATGTAGCTAAGGAAGCTTTGCGTCTCGGTGCTCAGAAGTTGCCTATCATTACTAAGTTTGTAGTACGTCGTGATTACGACTTCTCTAAGTAATAATCTTGACACGAAGTAACGAACTTATTAAAAAGTAGAGATTATGAAAATTGCAGAAATAAGAGAAATTGCAACAAATGAGTTAGTTGAGAGACTCGGCACAGAGGAGGCTAACTACAAGAATATGGTGTTGAATCACGCTATCTCTCCGTTGGAAAATCCTGCGCAGATTAAGAAACAGCGCAGAATGATTGCGAGAATGAAGACTGAGTTGCGTTGGAGAGAGCTTAACAACAATTAATATTGGTTCTCATGGAAGAAAAAAGTTTAAGAAAAGAAAGAATCGGTGTTGTAGTAAGCGACAAGATGGATAAGACCATTGTAGTAGCTGCTAAATATAAGGAAAGACACCCTATTTATGGTAAATTCGTGACCAAGACGAAGAAGTACCATGCTCATGATGAGAAGAACGATTGCCATCCTGGTGATACCGTACGTATCCAGGAGACACGTCCTTTGAGCAAGACTAAGAGATGGAGAGTAGTAGAAATCATTGAAAGAGCTAAGTAATTATGATACAGGTAGAATCCAGACTTACAGTATGTGACAACAGCGGTGCTAAGGAGGCTCTTTGTATTCGCGTTCTCGGCGGTACAAGAAGACGTTACGCTTCTGTTGGTGATATTATCGTGGTATCCGTGAAGAGCGTTATACCTTCAAGCGATTTGAAGAAGGGTACCGTATCTAAGGCTTTGATTGTACGTACCAAGAAGGAGATTCGTCGTGCTGATGGATCTTACATCCGTTTTGACGACAACGCATGTGTTCTCCTGAACAACGCAGGTGAGCTTAGAGCAAGTCGTATCTTTGGACCCGTAGCACGTGAGCTTCGTGCAGTTAACATGAAGGTTGTTTCACTCGCTCCGGAAGTACTCTAATTTATAAAACAGATAAAGTAATGAGTAAGTTACATATTAAGAAAGGTGATACGGTTTATGTAAATGCCGGCGAGAGCAAGGGCAAGACCGGTCGCGTATTGAAGGTGTTGGTTGAGAAACAGCGCGCTATCGTAGAAGGCGTTAACATGGTTTCCAAGAGCACTAAGCCTAGCGCAAAGAATCCGCAAGGTGGTATTGTTAAACAAGAAGCGCCTATTCACATCTCTAACCTCAACGTTGTTGATCCTAAGACAGGTAAGCCGACACGTATCGGCCGTAAGGTTGGTGCTGATGGCAAGTTAGTACGTGTTTCTAAAAAATCAGGAGAGGAGATTAAGTAATGAGTAATACTGCAAGTCTTAAGAAAGAATACAACGAGCGCATTGCGCCCGCTTTGATGAAGCAATTCCAATATTCTTCACCCATGCAGGTTCCTGTGTTGAAGAAGATTGTAATCAACCAGGGTTTGGGTATGGCTACACAGGATAAGAAGATTATCGATGTTGCTATCAACGAGATTACTGCTATCACCGGTCAGAAGGCTGTAGCTACCATCTCTCGTAAGGACATCGCTAACTTCAAGTTGCGTAAGAAAATGCCCGTTGGTGTAATGGTAACACTTCGTCGCGAGAGAATGTACGAGTTCTTGGAGAAATTGGTACGTGTTGCTTTGCCTCGTATCCGTGACTTCAAGGGTATCGAAAGCAAGTTCGATGGTATGGGTAACTACTCTTTGGGTATCCAGGAGCAGATTATCTTCCCTGAGATTAACATTGATAGCATTACTCGCATCTTGGGTATGAATATCACTTTCGTAACAACGGCTAAGACCGACGAAGAGGGTTATGCTCTTCTCAAGGAGTTCGGTTTGCCTTTTAAGAACGCTAAAAACGACTAATAGTATGGCAAAAGAATCAATGAAAGCCCGCGAGGTTAAGCGCGCAAAGATGGTTGCTCGTTACGCTGAGAAGCGTGCTGCTTTGAAGGAGATCGTAAGAACTGGTGATCCTGTAGAGGCTTACGAGGCTGCTCAGAAGTTGCAATCTATTCCCAAGAACGCTAACCCCATCCGTTTGCACAACCGTTGCAAGCTGACTGGTCGTCCCAAAGGCTATATCCGCATGTTTGGTATTTCACGTATCCAATTCCGCGAAATGGCTTCTAAAGGTTTGATTCCCGGTGTAAAGAAGGCTAGCTGGTAAGAAGAAAATTCGAGATTGTTAAATAAATATTGTCAGGAGAGTCCTGATTAATTTAATTAAAAAAACTATGACAGATCCTATTGCAGATTATCTGACGAGGTTGAGAAACGCAATCAGTGCAAAGCACAGAATTGTAGAGGTTCCTGCCTCAAACTTGAAGAAGGAGATTACTAAGATCCTCTTCGACAAAGGTTACATCTTGAACTACATGTTTGTAGAAGATGGCCCTCAAGGTACAATCAAGATTGCCTTGAAGTATGATGCCGCTAATAAGGTTAGCGCAATCAAGAAATTGATTAGAGTATCTTCACCCGGTTTGCGTAAGTACACCGGCTACAAAGATATGCCGAGAGTAATTAACGGATTGGGTATTGCTATTTTATCTACATCCAAAGGTGTAATGACTGACAAGGAAGCTGCCGATCTGAAGATTGGCGGTGAGGTTCTTTGCTACGTTTATTAATGTGGAGGATTTGCTATGTCTAGAATTGGAAAATTGCCTATCGCTGTTCCCGCAGGTGTTACAGTAACCCTGAAGGATGATGTGGTTACCGTAAAGGGGCCCAAGGGTGAGTTGAGTCAATATGTAAATCCTCTGATCACTGTTACTATCAATCCCGGTGAGGTTATTGTAAGTCGTAGCAGCGATGAGAAGCAGGAGCGTGCATTCCACGGATTGTACCGCGCATTGATCAACAACATGGTTGTTGGTGTTTCTGAAGGTTACAAGAAGGAGCTTGAGCTCGTGGGTGTTGGTTTCCGTGTATCAAACACTGGTAATGTGATGGAGCTCGCTTTGGGTTTCACACACCCCATCTACATGGTATTGCCTCCTGAAATCAAGGTTGAGACCAAGACCGAAAGAAATAAGAACCCGCTGATCACATTGGAGTCTTGTGATAAGCAACTGCTTGGTGCAGTATGCGCTAAGATTCGCTCTTTCCGCAAGCCTGAACCGTACAAGGGCAAGGGTGTTAAGTTTGTTGGTGAGGTTATCCGCAGAAAGTCGGGTAAGTCAGCCGGCGCTAAGTAATTAATTCTTTAAAAGAAGTACGATTATGATAACAAAACAAGAAAGACGAATCAAGATTAAATATAGAGTACGTAATAAGATTTCAGGTACTCTTGCACGTCCTCGTATGACTGTTTTCCGCAGCAATAAGCAGATTTATGTTCAGATTATTGAGGACTTGAATGGCCGCACATTGGCTGCTGCCTCTTCTTTGGGTATGGAGAAGATGCCTAAGAAAGAGCAGGCTGCTAAGGTAGGTGAGCTCATTGCAAAGAAGGCACAAGAGGCAGGTATCACAACTGTTGTATTTGACCGTAACGGATACCTCTATCACGGGAGAGTAAAGGAAGTGGCTGATGCCGCACGTAAAGGTGGACTTAAATTTTAATCATCATGGCAGTAAATAAAGTTAAGATAACTAACGATATCGAGTTGAAAGATAGACTCGTTGCTATCAACCGTGTTACTAAGGTAACCAAAGGTGGACGCACTTTCACATTCGCTGCAATCGTTGTTGTAGGTAATGAGAATGGCGTTATCGGTTGGGGCTTAGGTAAAGCTGGTGAAGTTACTGCTGCTATCTCTAAGGGTGTAGAGGCCGCTAAGAAGAATCTTGTGCGTGTCCCCATCCTTAAGGGTACTATCCCTCACGAGGTAGAGGTTCGCTTTGGTGGTGCTCAGGTATTCCTGAAGCCTGCATCTGCTGGTACCGGTGTGGTAGCTGGTGGTGCTATGCGTGCCGTGCTTGAGAGTGTAGGTGTTACTGACGTTTTGGCTAAGTCAAAGGGTTCTTCTAACCCTCACAACCTTGTAAAGGCTACTATCAAGGCTTTGGAAGAGTTGCGTGACGCTAGAACCGTAGCTCAGAACAGAGGTATCAGTTTGGAACGTGTATTTAAAGGATAAGGAGGAACAGAAATGGCAACTATTAAAGTAAAGCAAGTAAAAAGTAGAATCGGTGCTCCCGTAGATCAGAAGAGAACTCTCGATGCTCTCGGTTTGCGCAAGATGAACAAGGTAGTTGAGCATGAAGCTACTCCCTCTATTTTAGGTATGATCAACAAGGTTAAGCACTTGGTTGCAGTTGTTGAGTAATTTAATTAATATTAAAGATTACAGTTATGAAATTAAATAGTTTAAAACCTGCTGAAGGCTCAACAAAGACTAGAAAGAGAATTGGCCGTGGTCCCGGTTCTGGCTTGGGTGGTACTTCTACCCGTGGTCACAAGGGTGCAAAGTCACGTTCTGGTTACTCAAAGAAGATTGGCTTCGAGGGTGGTCAGATGCCTTTGCAGCGCCGCGTTCCTAAGTTCGGCTTCAAGAATATCAACCGTGTTGAATACAAGGCTATCAATATTGGTGTAATCCAAGCATTGGCTGACGCTCAGAATTTGACAAAGGTTACTGTTGCTGACCTTATCGCTGCAGGCTTTGTTTCTTCAAAGCATTTGGTAAAGATTCTTGGTAATGGCGAGATTACTTCAAAGCTTGAGGTAGAGGCTCATGCATTCTCTAAGAGTGCAGTCGCAGCTATCGAGGCTCAGGGTGGTAGCGCAGTAAAACTCTAATTTATGCATCCTTTATTAGTAGTACTAATTATCGTAGCTGTTCTTGCGCTTTTCGCTTTCTGGAAGCGCAAGGCAGTTATGAATATGTGGAAGATTGAGGACCTGAAGACGAAGATTCTTGTAACCGTTGGTTTCGTTGCAATCTATCGTTTCGGTGCCCAGATTGTGCTCCCTGGCATTGACCCTGGTATGTTGGTTCAGTTGCGTGAGCAGACTGGTACTGGTCTTCTTTCTCTCCTTGATATGTTCTCCGGTGGTGCATTCTCCAATGCTTCAGTATTTGCATTGGGTGTGATGCCCTACATCTCTGCATCTATCGTTGTGCAGCTCTTGGGTATGGTAATCCCTTACTTCCAGAAGATGCAGCGCGAGGGTGAGAGTGGCCGTAGAAAGATGAATCAGATTACCCGTTATCTGACTATCGGAATTCTTTTGGTTCAGGGTCCTGCCTACCTTTTGAATCTGCGTTATCAGGCGATGGGTGCTATCAGCGAATCTATCAGCTGGACTACATTCATGATTACTTCTACCATTATTCTTGCAGCTGGTAGTATGTTTATCCTTTGGTTGGGTGAGCGTATTACTGACAAGGGTCTTGGTAATGGTGTATCATTGATTATCTTGGTTGGTATCATCGCTCGCTTGCCCGAGGCCTTCGTACAGGAGTTCACCTCTCGTATGGCTTCTCCCGGTGCAGGTGGTCTGATTATGTTCCTTATCGAGATGATAGCTCTTATGGCTATTATTTGTGGCGCAATCATGCTTGTTCAGGGTGTTCGTAAGGTTCCCGTGCAGTATGCTAAGCAGATGGTAAGCGGTAAGCAGTATGGCGGTGCTCGCCAGTACATTCCCTTGAAGGTGAATGCTGCTAACGTGATGCCTATCATCTTTGCTCAGGCTATCATGTTCATACCTTTGACATTCATCAATTATGCAACAATTGAGAGCGCTCCTGAATGGGTTCGTCTGTTGGTAGATATGAACAGTTGGCTTTATAACCTCATTTTCGCTATCCTGATTATCGCGTTTACGCTGTTCTACACAGCTATTACCGTTAATCCTACTCAGATGGCTGAGGATATCAAGCGTAACAACGGTTTCATCCCTGGTGTTAAGCCCGGTAAACCCACAGCCGACTACCTTGATACTATCATGTCTCGTATCACATGGCCTGGTGCTTTCTTCTTGGCTATTGTGGCTATTCTTCCCTCTTTCGCTTCCCTCTTCGGCGTGAAGGCAGAGTTTGCTCAGTTCTTTGGTGGTACATCACTCCTTATCTTGGTGGGTGTAGTACTTGATACACTGCAGCAGATTGAGAGCCACTTGCTTATGAGACACTATGATGGTTTGTTGAAGACCGGTCGTATTAAAGGCCGTTCAGGTGCTGCCTATTAAGAATTATTGTAGATGATATTTCTTAAGACACAGGATGAGATAGAACTACTTCGCCAAAGTAATCTCCTTGTTGGGAGAACTTTGGCGGAGATTGCCAAAATAATCAAGCCGGGTGTTACAACTCGTCAGCTCGATAAGGTTGCCGAGGAGTTTATCCGTGATAATGGTGCAGAACCTACCTTTAAAGGTTTCCCTCACTACGAACCTGGCTACCCCGCATTCCCTGGTACCTTGTGTACTTCGGTCAATGATATGATTGTTCATGGCATACCCAATGATATCGAACTGAAGGATGGCGACGTCGTTTCAGTAGATTGTGGAACCTATATGAATGGATTTTGCGGAGACTCTGCTTATACCTTTTGTGTAGGTGAGGTTTCGGAAGAGGTGAAGGAACTTCTTCGTGTGACCAAGGAAGCGCTCTATTTAGGTATTGAGAATGCTGTTCACGGCAAGCGCCTGGGCGACATAGGCTACGCTGTACAGAAACATTGTGAGTCGCATGGCTACGGTGTAGTACGCGAGTTTGTCGGTCATGGTATTGGTCGTGACATGCATGAGGATCCCCAAGTGCCCAACTATGGTAGCCGTGGTCGTGGTACACTGCTCAAGCAAGGCATGTGTATAGCCATTGAGCCAATGATAACCCAGGGTAGCCGTAAGATTAAGTGGCACAATGATGGTTGGGGCGTTTCTACCGCTGATGGCAAGTGTGCTGCTCACTTTGAGCACACCGTTGCTGTAGGCATGGGTAAGGCAGATATTCTGTCTTCGTTCGAGTTTGTTGAGGAAGTATTACGAAATAAAGAAATTTAATATGGCAAAGCAGACAGCTATTGAACAAGATGGTACCATTGTAGAGGCATTGTCCAATGCAATGTTCCGCGTTGAGTTGGAGAACGGACATGAGATTACCGCTCACATTTCAGGAAAGATGCGTATGCACTACATCAAGATCCTTCCTGGCGACCGTGTGAAGGTTGAAATGTCTCCGTATGACCTTACAAAAGGTAGAATCAGTTTCAGATATAAATAAAACAAAATACGAATATGAAAGTAAGAGCATCATTGAAAAAACGTTCCGCAGATTGCAAAATTGTTAGACGTCACGGAACTTTGTATGTTATTAACAAGAAAAATCCTAAGGAAAAGCAACGTCAAGGATAATTTTTTAGTAATTTTGCAGAAAATTTAGAAAATATATGGCTATAAGAATTGCTGGAGTAGACATACCTCAGAATAAAAGAGGTGAAATTGCACTGACCTATATCTATGGTATTGGTCGCAGCAGTGCAAACCAGATCTTGGAGAAGGCTGGTGTAGATAAGGATGTTAAGGTAAAGGACTGGACCGATGATATGGCAGCTGCTGTCCGTGAGGTTATCAGCGCCGAGTTCAAGGTAGAAGGTGATCTTCGCTCAGAGGTTCAGCTCAACATCAAGCGTTTGATGGATATCGGTTGCTACCGTGGTGTCCGTCATCGTATTGGCTTGCCTGTTCGTGGTCAAAGCACAAAGAACAATGCCCGTACACGTAAGGGTCGCAAGAAAACTGTTGCTAACAAGAAGAAAGCCACAAAGTAAGAATTAAAAGTTGAAATATAAACTATGGCAAAAAAATCAGTCGTAACAAAGAAAAGAAATGTGAAGGTTGATGCAATCGGACAGCTTCATGTTCATTCATCATTCAACAACATTATTGTTTCGCTTGCTAACAGTGAAGGCGAGGTTATCTCTTGGTCTTCGGCAGGTAAGATGGGATTCCGTGGTTCTAAGAAGAACACACCGTATGCAGCCCAGATGGCAGCAGAGGATTGCGCTAAGGTTGCTTACGACCTTGGCTTGAGAAAGGTTAAGGCTTATGTAAAGGGTCCTGGTAACGGACGTGAGTCTGCTATCCGCTCGGTACATGGAGCAGGTATTGAGGTTATGGAAATTGTTGACGTTACACCGCTGCCCCACAACGGTTGTCGTCCTCCTAAGAGAAGAAAAGTATAAAATAACCTATTCGCGACCGACATTCTGTATTGTTTTTTTGGATTGTACTCTTCCTATCTGCAATCGCGGCTGTAAGCAATGCTGAATGAACGTTGAGAATGCTAAATTGAAAATAGAAAAATGGCAAGATATACAGGACCAAAAACAAAGATTGCCCGTAGATTTGGTGAGCCTATCTTCGGACCTGATAAGATTTTAGCTAAGAGAAACTTCCCTCCCGGCCAGCACGGTAACAACAAGCGTCGCAAGACCTCTGAGTACGGTGTCATGTTGGCTGAGAAGCAGAAGGCTAAGTACACATACGGTGTTTTGGAGCGTCAGTTCCGCAATCTGTTTGACCATGCAGCCCGTAAGAACGGTATTACCGGTGTTATCCTTCTCCAGAGTCTTGAGTCACGTCTCGACAATGTAGTATATCGTCTGGGTATCGCTCCCACTCGTGCTGCTGCTCGTCAGCTTGTATCACACAAGCACATCGTGCTCAACGGTAAGGTTGTTAACATCCCCTCTTGCGCTGTTAAGCCCGGTGATGTTGTAGGTGTTCGCGAGAAGTCTAAGTCTCTTGAGGTGATTGAGGCTGCTTTGGCTGGTTTCAACCACAGCAAGTATCCTTGGATTGAGTGGGACGAGTCTTTGAAGGCTGGTAAGTTCCTCCACGTTCCCGCACGTGAGGATATCCCTGAGAACATCAAGGAGCAACTGATTGTAGAATTGTACTCTAAAAATTAATAATTTATTCATGGCGATATTAGCATTTCAAAAACCTGATAAGGTTATAATGTTGGAGTCTGACTCGAAGTTTGGTAAGTTCGAGTTCCGTCCCTTGGAGCCTGGTTTCGGTATTACAATCGGTAATGCTCTCCGTCGCATTCTCCTCTCTTCATTGGAGGGTTATGCTATCAATACTATCAAGATTGAGGGTGTTGAGCATGAGTTTGCAACAGTACCAGGTGTAAAGGAAGATGTTACCAACATTATCTTGAATCTGAAGCAAGTTCGATTCAAGCAGATTGTAGATGAAGTTGAGACGGAAAAGGTTAGTATTACCGTTGAAAACGTAACCGAATTCAAGGCTGGCGATATAGGCAAGTGCTTGAGTGGATTTGAAGTGTTAAATCCTGAATTGGTTATTTGCCGTTTAGATTCAAAAGCTACTATGGAGATAGAGCTTACTATCAACAAGGGCCGTGGCTATGTCCCCTCAGAGGAGAACCGTCAGTTCTGCACTGAGATCAACTCGATTCCCGTTGACTCTATCTACACTCCGATACGTAATGTCAAGTATGCTATCGAGCAGTATCGTGTCGAGCAGAAGACCGACTACGACAAGCTCGTACTTGAGATATCTACCGATGGTTCCATCCACCCGAAGGATGCCTTGAAGGAGGCTGCCAAGATTCTTATCCATCACTTCATGCTGTTCTCTGACGAGAAGATTACTCTCGAGGATTCAGAGTTCGATGCAAATGAAGAGTTTGATGAGGAGATTCTCCACATGCGTCAGTTGCTCAAGACCAAGTTGACCGACATGAACCTCTCAGTTCGTGCTCTCAACTGCTTGAAGGCTGCTGAGGTTGACACTCTTGGCGATCTTGTTCAGTTCAACAAGACCGACCTTCTCAAGTTCCGCAACTTCGGAAAGAAATCGCTCACCGAGCTTGATGATTTGCTCGAGAGTCTGAATCTGTCGTTTGGAACTGATATTAGTAAATACAAATTAGATAAAGAATAATTGAAATGAGACACAATAAGAAATTCAATCATCTGGGTCGTACTGCATCCCACAGAAGTGCAATGCTTGCAAACATGGCATGCTCTCTGATCAAGCACAAAAGAATCACTACGACTCTCGCAAAGGCCAAAGCACTGAAGAAGTACGTTGAGCCTCTGATTACCAAGTCAAAGAACGACACTACCAACTCTCGTCGTGTAGTATTCAGCTATCTGCAGGACAAGTATGCTGTTACCGAGCTCTTCAAGGAGATCGCCGTTAAGGTTGGCGACCGTCCCGGTGGCTACACACGTATCATCAAGCTTGGCTCACGTATGAGCGACGCTGCTCCTATGGCGTTCATCGAGCTCGTTGACTACAATGAGAATATGGCTAAGGTTGCCAAGAAGGCTACTCGTACCCGTCGTTCTAAGAAGAGCGCAGCAGCTGCTCCGGCTGTTGAGGCACCTGCTACCGAGGCTCCCGCAGCTGAGGAAGCAAAGGCAGAATAATTCATTTATAGCTATATTAAGGTTTGGGCGCAACGTGAGTTGCGCCCAAACTGTTTTTATACCTCTCTCAGGTGAAAAAAGTTCATTTTTGGGGTGGCATGGCAGCGAGAGCGCTGCAACGTTGACGTTAACGATAACTTTCATCTTTGACTTCAGCCCCTACGGGCGTCGACCTTCGGTTCAACTATCATCTTTCAACTATCATCTTTCAACTTTTAATTGCCACCACTCCATACACCCTTCGGTTCTTCACACGGGTCAGGGGAGCACCCATACGTTTCAGGTAGTGTCCGAATCCCGTGCGCTCGATGCCGGCCATGGCTGCGGGCGACAGATCGTGCAGATAGTCATACACCTCGGTGGCGCTCCATAGCGTGTTCTGCTTCTCCTCGGCCGACTCGGGCAGCTCGCAAGTCGTGAAGTGCTCTTTGAGCAAGTCCCATGCACCGCGCGATGCCGCATAGCCGGCATTGTGTGCTTCGAGCTGACGTGTCTCCTCCTCGTCCATCCAGCAGCGCTCGCCCGCAGCCAGTGCTGCCATTGCCTCGGCATATAGCTGCTCGTGGTCGATGGGTGTAGCCGTGTCGATGGGGTGGGCGAGTTCCACGCAGATGAAGCGTCGGCTGCCCGTCTCGTCGTGCAGCAGGTAGCGGCGGTTGCTCGTGGCGATGAACGATGCCATGCGCTCCTTCTCTTCCATGTGTGAGCGGTAGGCCCGCTTCATCGACACTGCCGACAGCTGCACCATATTCTTCAACGTCGCCATGCGTGTATCCCTGAATCGGTCCATCTCATCCACATTGATGAGCATGTAGCTCGTCATACGCCGCAGGCAGGCATCCTCCTGTTGCAGGTTGAAGGTGTCGGTGTAGAACATCCGCAGCTCGTGGGGCAACAGCATCTTCGTAAACTGGCTCTTGCCCCATCCCTGCTGTCGGCTGATGAGTATAGGGCACAGGCTGTTGCCATACGTCCCCATGCGTCCCATCACCTGGGCCACCATGCCGATGAACCACCGTCGCAGCCAGCCCAGCACCTGCTCATCGTCGGTCACGCGGCGGAAGAGCGCCTCTATGTGTCCCGTGCCGTCCCATTGGGGCAGACTCTCCAGGTAGCTGCACACAGGGTGGTACCTCTGTGCCAGCCCGCTGCCTTGCACCACGGTCCTCACCAGATGAGCCTTCGTGATGGCTATACCCTCGCGGTTCATCTCCATCATCAGACGGCTACACAGCTCGTCGTCGAGCTTCACCCACTCTCCCTTCCCCATCTCGGCCAGTTCATACTGTTGCGACAGCTTGTTCAAGCGCACTTCGTAGTGCTCCCCGATGAACTCCTCCATCCGCATCATCAGCGTCTCGGCATTCGATGTCGAGCGGTTAGCGCCTAATGTCGCACGGCTCTCCATCGGCTCTTCGCTCTTGGGTGTCATACCTTCTTCGCGCAACTCTTCCCTCTTCACTGCTCCCTTTTCACTCTTGAGTGCTGTTACTCTTCTTCGCAGCCACTCGCTCACTTTCAACAAAAGATTCTTTACTTTCATAATAAATAGGTATATATAGTCTCGTTTAATGATTAAAGTTTTTAAGGTGGTTAAGGTCGGTTAAGGTGGTTAAAGTTACCCTCCAACTTCTTCCCCTTGGCCTCATTTCTACTGCAAAGTTACAACATCAAAACCCTGAAGTCAATACCCCTACCTCCCTGAAAACGTGATATTTTCGTCGCTTTCCGTTGGGTGTTT
Source organism: Bacteroidaceae bacterium (assembly GCA_017465905.1). GTDB lineage: Bacteria > Bacteroidota > Bacteroidia > Bacteroidales > Bacteroidaceae > UBA1189. The sequence continues at coordinate 22,519 of JAFTVE010000029.1, forward strand.
TGGCACTATAGATTATCATTGTATGACAAAGAAAAAAGCGCACGTCATCGCGGTGACGTATTAGCGCCACCGCGATGGCGCGAGCACTCCACCGCGGTGACAGAATCACTCCACCGCGGTGGAGTAACTGTTAGTTGTAAAGCATTATAGATTAAGGAGATGCTCGAATGAAAAAAAGATAAAGAAAAGCGGCGTCCGTTGCATGGAAAATTGAAAATTGAAAGTTAACGTTATCGTCAACGCCAACGTTGCAGTGCTCGTGCTGCCATTGCCACCCCAAAAATAAACTTTTTTCACCTGCAGAACCCTATATCGCGCGTGCGTTCCTTTTAAAAAGCCCGATTTTATCGGGAAACGGTTCTTCGCGAGTGTGAGTAATTTATTTTTCACTTTTCACTTTTCACTTTTATTCGTACCTTTACACCATGAAGCTCCGCACGTGTAGACGGAATAGAGCTATAAGTGAAAAACAACAAAATCAAGATTCTATTATGAAAACAAGATCATTGACAATATGTGTCACACTTTGTTTGGCGCAGGGTATCATGGCACAACACATCTCTTTAGGGCTGGCAGATGAGTCCAGTATCTATAAGGCTGTATCAGAACATGGAATCAACCGCCCTTTTATGAACTACATCCCTCAAATCGGTTTTATAGGCGATGAGCTATATGTCGCCACCCCCAAAGGACTCTTTGTAAAGAATGTTTCAGACAATTCTTTAGAATGGAACAAGCTTTCGGTAACTGACACATTGGTTGTAGACTTTGCTGTGAGGGGTGATACCATGTCGGTGCTTACGTGTGATACACTGTATCTATCTACCGACCGTGGCAGGAGTTATAGTACAACGCCATTAGAAACATTCATTGGTGACGACCCTTATGACAGCCGGAAACTCTATCATGTCAGTTTACATCCGAACGATGCCCGACGCATATATGTAGCATACCAAGGAGTTTCCCATTCTTCAGATTTCGGAAAGAGCTGGCAGAAACTCCCGGACAGAATAGAGGTGAGCGGATTTGGTATGTCGTATGCCCCGGTGGGAGTGCTATACAACCCCAATGACCCTACAAATATGATTGCTTACTGCAACATCGCAGCATATAATGGAAGCGACCTGTTTTATAGTTGTGACGCAGGTGCCAGCTGGTCCATATCCTTTTTTGGAGAAAGTATAGTGTCCGAGATTTATAGAGTGGCATTCCATCCTACGGACAAGAATAAAATGATAGTTTGCGGACTTGGAACTTATCTGATGCAAGAGCAGCAAGGCCAACGATTGGAGAACATCTACAGACCAGATGACAGATATCAGAGTAATCTACTGGTGAATCTCTACGACGTTATCTATGACACACGTAATCCCAACATCCTCTATGGTGCCGATATTGTTCCAATAGAGGATAAGAACATCGTTATCCTTCGTAGCACCGACGGTGGTTTGTCGTGGGAAGAATTCTACAGAATAGAGTGCAAAGATTACGACTATGCCTCAAGATTAGCAATCAAGGACAACATGCTTGCCATCTACAGCTACGCAAGCGGAATCTATCTGCTCGATGTTGATGCTGTGGAAACCTCCGTACCCACCATCGAGAAAGACATCTCGGATACCCCTTACTACGACCTCCAAGGCCGCAAGGTGGCGAATCCTACGCGTGGTATCTATATTAAGGATGGAAAGAAAGTTATTCTTAAATAACTTTCCAACGATAACGTTAACGATGACGATAAGGCAGCAAAGCTACGGGGAAAGCAACCGAAGGTTGCGGTGAAAGTGCTGCGCACGGTGAAAGAAGCTATGCTTCGGTTAAAGTACTGCGCACGGTTAAAGCGCCTTGGGCGCAATCTTGACACTAAACTGTTTAACGTGGAACCGATGGTCGCTGGCTGCAAGGGAAAAGCAACGATGGAAGTTGAACAATCATCTTGCGAGACGCTAAATCGTTTGTTGTACCTAAAGGTGCTCGGTTGAATATTTCAGAAGGAGTCATTAAATAAATCATTAACATAGGTTGGTTTGTGAATAGAATTCTCTATATTTGCAAACCAACCTATAAAATCTAAGTGCTTATGAAAAGAATATTACTTACTTTGCAGAGTTTACTGCTTGTGCTTTGTAGTATGGCACAGACTGAAATCGTATTGGTGTGTGAAAAGGAAGGAGATTTACCTACACTATTAACCGATGAGATTAAGCAAAAAGCTACAAGGTTAGTTGTTAGCGGAAATGTTTCTACCACAGATATAAAAGCAGTAGATGAGTGCTCAAATCTTACCGTATTGGAACTGAGCAATGCCCTTCTCAACACCATCCCTGAATATGCTTTCTGCAATCTACAGCTTGACAGCATACATCTTCCTAAAAATATTAAACAATTGAGCATCAATGCATTTGATGACTTATCAGAATTTATTCGACAACAATGTGTTATTGTTGTTACAGGTAATTTCCCTGAATTGGTCAATCCAATTCTTCCGTTTGAGATGTATGAGACTCCCATAGTATTCCGGCTCGCTAAAGAGAATACAAAATATGTGGAGGTGTTTGATTTACCATATAATGAGTATCACGATTTTTCTCATGTATATACGTTGTATGATCCCTTCATCTATTCTGCCGATATGGATACACTCTATAAAGCCCAAATGTGGAGTATCGGAGAAGATGGGATTCTTATAGACGTTGAGCACATAGCCAGTTATGCCTTTGCTTATAGCTATGCACAGGACTATACCTTCTCTGAGAGGCTTAAGACCATAGATGCACATGCCTTTGATTTTATGATTGAGCTATATTGTGACCATATAGGACAACCTCGGCATGAGGGTTATATTTATGGGAAACTATATTACTTCGGTGAGTCTATGCTAACTTTCATGGGGAAACTCCCTCCCACGCTAAATGGCCAAGTGTTTTATTCGCTTTTAGAACGAAATCATATATTTAATCAGTATGGGCCATCTTTCTGTTCAGTCGGTATTGTTGCCCCCGATGCTAAAGATTATCTGCGGTCAAATAGTCAATGGTATAATGAAGGGAAGATATTTCATTATCGCGACTATGACACGCGCGCACCATACAATAACTATTACCCAGATGAGGAGATGAAGACTTTTGACTTTAATGCAAAGAAATGGTTCGCAGGTCTTATGTCAGAGAGTAGCGTGGATGCTCAATTAAACGAAGATGGCTCTGCCGTGCTGGCCATCTCTTGTGATATAGCCTCTTCGTATACTTTCATCGTCTCTGAAGACGGTGCTGTAGACACTATCTTAAGCCCAACTCCTGAATGGGAGTGCTATACAATACAATTTGCGTTGACAAACGAAAAGGGAGATACGATACATCAGGAATCTGTGGAGTGTCGCCCAAAAGAAAAAATGAACTTGTCTCTGCCAATCTACGATGTGCCTGAGAATGGGGTCTTGAAACTTTCGGTAAAATACGAAAGTCAATTGTATGAAGCTTCCCCATGGTGTATGATTGAGGAGATTGATTTATATGGTAGTGGAATTGTTTCGACAAAGAAAGATAAAGACTCTCCCTACTACGACCTCATGGGCCGCCTCGTGGCGAATCCTACGCGTGGGATATATATAAAGGATGGAAAGAAGATTGCTGTCGATTGACAGCAATCTTTTAACGATAACGTTAACAATGACGTCAACACGCTGTGCGTGTACGATAACGAAAACCTTTTTACAAATTGTCCCCAAGGATGCTCAATTGAGGATAACTAATGGTAGAATTATAAGCTAAAATTGTGGGATTGCAGATATAAATCTTTATAATAATGAAAAGCATAAACGAAATAAAAGAGCAATACCCCTTCTTCAGCAATGCCTCGCAGCCGAGTGCCCCTGGAGAAATATTTATAAATCGCCATCTGCTTACTGCAGATATTATAAAGGTGGGTTATAGGGATGAATTGCGAGGATGTACTGTCAAGTCGAGAGTTTCTATCCCCAAAGCCGAGCGATGGTATCTCAACATCGCGAATGCGTATGACCGTATGAATACAGATATTCTACGGCTCATAGATTCTCATCCAACAGCGTTTTTTAATGTTATGGACAGCATGACATTTTGCTCAACGAATGAATACGGAAACGACTTCGCCAATAGCTTTTCTGTGCTGCCTACGTTCATCAATCTTGAGGAAGCGTTGCACACTTTGCGCTTGAACAAGGCCATGGATGAGCCGCTGCGCCATATTGTAGAATCCCCATCTACACAAGACGAGCCGTTGGTAGACTATCCGTTGGCTGGAAGAACAATCTTTCCCATCGGGAAGATTGCTCCCGATCCGGCAAATGTTACTTATATAAGTATTGCTCCGAGTGACGATATGGCGATGCCTTCCTTGATTGTATTGTTCAATGCCTATGAAGAGCATCTTTACTTAACCTTGGTGATAGAAACCCATTTAGAGAAGGCTGGTGATGGGAATGGGTATCAGTTGCGAGCATTTTCCTCAGCTCTTAGCGATTCTGCAGATACATTAGGTACGCTTTACGGTGAGCTTGATGCGAAATTAGGGTTTCATGGTATTCTTACCGAACCATACGGTAGGTCCCGTAAATACACATTGCCTTCTAATCCCAAGAACGCAGTACATATATTTCCCACGTTTGTTTCGTCATGGGGGACAGTGAATCTCTGCGCTGCAGTCCATCAAGATGAAGCGCCTTGCAAATACATAGGCTATACAAATATGTCTTATGGCGCAGATGGATATTATTGTAGTATTGATTACTGCCAAGATTATCTTGAGCGTTTAGTGCAATTCGTATTAAAAGAGCTCCAATGAAACGAGTTCAAATAGTCATAGGATGAGAGTAAGATTTATATCCGAACGAGTGAAGGCAATACCTGAGAAGTTGCTACATTACTCGATTGAGACCTGGGCATTGACTCCGGGTAACGAATATGTAGTGTTTGCTCTATGCACAATGTGTGGCGAGCCATGGTATCTCTTGTGTGATGACTATTACCGGGCCGACAACATCGACTCATTCCCCCGCTACTATCCAGCTATGCTGTTTGATGTCGTTGATGCTACCCACTCCAGGTATTGGGTGGAATATCAGAGGATAGATGAATGTGTAGATGCCAAGCCAGAGGTTACCAATTATTCTTTCCTTGAATTCGCTCACGATCCCTATTTCTATGGTGAACTATTAGAGGCACGCGATGAGAACTATTCCAAGGTATTCAATCGCAACAGACTGTTGATGGAGACGGAAGCATGGAATGGTTATCCTACGGCAACGCTTATTCAGAAGTTGAAGATTGCGGCATTGTCCGATGAGGAATTGCACGAGATACACACTCACTGCACGGCCAATCGCGAAGAGGTGGAGGCATCGTCACGTTGCGCATGCTTTTATTGCCAAAAGGTTTTTCGCGCGACTGAGGTGAAGGATTATATAGTAGAGCCTTCCATGGATTATAGGGAAAAAGCGCTCTGCCCACGTTGTGGTGCTGATACCATACTGGGGGATGCTGCAGGAATACCTTTCTATAAGGAATTGATAGAGAAACTGCATCGCCATTATTTTGGATAAGACGTTTATAACAATCAAATGATGAGAACACGACCACCGATGGTGTTAGGGTAGGGGGTGCAACCCCTTGTTTAGCAGGTCGCAGACTTTGATATTCATTAACGGCGGGTAAGACACTCGTCCCCCTTAAAGGGCGACAGTGCCTTTTGGTTAGTCTTGCATACAGAATGCCATCACTCCAAATATCGGATGAACCATTTTTCTCCTAGTACATCGCCACTTAGTCGCCGAAGGGAGCAAACATCTGTGTGCTGAGGTACTTCTCTGCACGGTCGGGGAATACCACGACGATGTTTCCCTCCTCTATCTTCTCTGCAGTGCGCAAGGCAGCTATCATGGCTGCTCCGCTGCTCATCCCTGCAAATATGCCCTCCTTGGCAATGATCTGCCGCGCCATCTCTATCGCCTCCTCGCTCTCTATCATCTCCTGCACATCAATCAGCGAGGGGTTATATATCTCCGGCACGATGGCCTCGTCCATATTCTTGAGCCCCTGTATGTAGTGCCCCTTTATCGGATGTGCACATACTACCTTTATATCGGGCTTCATCGTACGCAGAAACCTTGACAGCCCCATGAGCGTGCCCGATGTGCCGACCGCGCACACCAGGTAGTCAATCTGCCCATTTGTCTGCTGCCATATCTCTATGGCTGTCTTTTCATAATGTGCCAGATAGTTGGCTGCGTTGGCAAACTGGTCGGGCATGAAGTACTTGTCGGGGTTCTCCGCCACCATCCTTCTGGCCAGCCTGATAGCTCCGTCGGTGCCCTCCTCGGCAGGTGTCAGGATAACCTTTGCACCATACGAGCGCAGAATCTTGCGCCGCTCCACGGACACGGCACTGCTCATCACTATCTCCACGGGATAGCCCTTCACGATGCCTGCGATGGCCAGTCCTATGCCCGTATTGCCCGAGGTGGGCTCTATGATGGTGTGCCCCTTGCGGAGTCGCCCGTCGCGCTCGGCACTCTCTACCATGCGCAGTGCTATGCGGTCCTTGATGCTTCCCGTAGGGTTGAATCCCTCGAGCTTGGCAAGGATGTTTACCCGTGGATTGGGGCATAGCTTGTTGATGCGCACCATCGGTGTGTTGCCGATAGTGCCTAAGATGCTGTCATATATCATTGTATAAGCTTTAATCGTTTCCTTTATTATATAACAAGCAAGTAGGCTTTTTTATTGTGGGGGACTGTGGTTTTTGTTTTGGGGTTATGGGTTAACGTCATCGTTATCGTTATCGTTAACGTTAACGTTAACGTAGCTCATAATTCTTCCTTATTTGTTTTGCGTCTTGATAAGTAATAGCTACCTTTGCGGAGTCAGATGCTGATTGGTAATATTGAATCAGCTGATGCAATAGAGTCCTATGAGAAACATACTCACATCCGTTGCCGTGCTGCTCCTTCTCGTCGCCCTCCTTGTAGGGTGTGACGACAAGCATACGATGCACAAGCTGGTGCAGTTGGAAACCCGGCTCGACCATGCTCCCGACTCCGTATTGGATGTGCTTGCCACTACAACACCTCCTCGCCGGGGCGAGCGGCAGGCATTGCATGCGCTGCTGACCGTGTTGGCACAAGAGAAGACGGGGACCACGGTGACTGACGACTCGCTCATCAACATTGCCGTTCAGTACTACTCCCATCGCGGTGCTCCTGCACACCGCCTGCAAGCCTTCTACTGCCAAGGACGGATATACGCCAATTCCGGCCTTTACCACGAGGCCATGATGGCCTATACGCGAGCCAAGGAGATAGCCCAGACGACCGATGCACCCCATGCCGAAGGCATCCTATACACCCAGATGGGACTGCTGCATGGCAGCGACTACGACTACTCGCAGGGACTCATCTATATGGAGGAGGCCTTGCGCTGCTACGATGATGTAGGGCAAGAGCGCTTGCAGACCATGGTGAAGCGTGAGATTGGGCAGTACCAGCTGCAGATGTCGCGCTTCTCCGATGCCGAAGCCTCCATCAAGGAGATTCTTGACTGGGGGCAGTCACACGACGATGCCTACGTAGCCCACGCAGCCCTCGACCTGCTGCTTCGCCTCTACGATATTACCGGCAACCACGCAGCACTGGACTCCCTCCTCCGCGCCTATCCTCCCGAAGCACTGTGGAAGAATGCGGCCACTTACGCCATCGCGGCCCACCATTATGCCACGAAGAACGATGCCTCTGCCGCCGAGAAAACCCTGGCACAAGCATGGAGCGTGGCTGCGACAGCCGAAGACACCGCCATCCTGCTTGAGAAGAGCTATCAGGTGAGCAAGGTGCTGGGGCGCACCGATGATGCCCTTGCCTTCCACGAGTCGCTGCTTGCCCATAAAGACTCCGTCGTGCGAGTCAAGCTGCAGCAACCCTTGGCAGCAGCGCAGCGCGACTACTACTACAGCCAACTCGAGATATCCGACTCGCGTGTGTTGACCCTACGCTACATCATCGGCGTCACCACTCTGGTGTTTATCATCATCGGCACCACCCTCTGGGGCTACCACCAGAAGCGCCTCCGCAACAGAGAACGTCTCATCAAGCTCCTGCAAGATACGTTGCAGCAGAATCAGGCCGAGCTGCACAAGCTGCGCCTCGCGAAAGCCGACGATGACGAGTTGCACGATCCTGACCCGGAGCCTGAGGAGGTCGACACAGTCGACAATGCAGCCCCCACCTCGCACCGCGAAGCCATCCTGCATATCTACAGCGACAACATCAGCACCAGTAAGGCACTGTTCGGGCAAGACGGTTGGGCTGCACGGCTCGACAACCTCGAATCCTCGGCCAACAAGGACAAACCCTTCACGCACGCCCAACGCCGGGCACTGCAGGAGACCCTGCTCAGCAGCTTCGCCACGGTAATCTCAAACCTCTACGACGAGGCCCCCAACCTGAACGACAAGGAGGTGCTCCACTGCCTGCTCAGCTCGTTGGGCTACAGCTCCCACATCATCAAAAACTGCCTGATGGCCTCTTCGCTCGATGCGGTGCGCATGCAAAAGTTCCGCATGAGGAAGAAACTGCCGCCCGATATGTTTCTACTCTTCTTTAAGGAGTAAACGTCTCTTGTATAGCTCGTTATGCGCGATTTGTTACGCTGGCCTCCAGCGTAACATGCAATTGTTACGCTTTTGTTACGCTCTTTTTTTGGTGCGTATGCCCCAAACCTTTACCTTTGCGCCAACATCACAAAACACTATACGCAATATGAAAAGAACCATCATCGCATTGCTGCTGCTCATAGGCTTCATCGGAGCCGTAGCGGCACAGGAGAGAAAGTGGGAACACAGTGTAAACATTTCGGCAGGGCAGTTTCAGGACGGCACGTTGGTGAGCTACGACACAGGCCTTTCGTTCAAGTTTGGCTATGGCTTGGCCTATCGGTTTGCCGAGCAGTTCTCGGTGAAGACGGGCATCGCCATGCGTGGAGATGTCGAAAGCGCCTTCCATCAATGGGAGGGTGGCGACTACGACACGTTTGAATTCATCGAAGTCCCCCTCGTTGCCCGCTACCACACCAAGGATCATGTCGTGTTTGGCCTTGGCCCCGTGTTTGCGTTCTGCACGAGCAATGACACCTATTATATTGATGCCGACCCGCAGAGTCCGCTCAATGGCAAGCCAAAGATCAAGAATTTCTACGTAGGCCTTCAGCCCAGCATCATTTATCAATGGAAACACTTTGCCCTCGGCGTTGAAGCCACCTGCGGACTCATGGATGTGAAGCTCAATCACGGCCTCACCACAGGCAGCAAGTATCTGAATCAAGTAATGTGCAGCATAAGTTACCGTTTCTAAGCCGTCATGTGCAGAAAACTGCCTCATATCTTGCAGCATAACAAGAAACAACCTATCTTTACAGCCATAAATCACGGAAAACAATGAAAAAGACAGCATTCATCCTCCTTGCAGCAATACTGCTCGGCTTGATGCCGCAAGGTGTACACGCCCAGTATGCCTCGACAGGCGACTCCGACTTGACCTTGCAGAAAGAGAACTTGTATACAGGTCAAGGGCAAAGGGTCACTGATGCTGGCAAAACCATTATGCTAACAGGAGCATCATTCGCCATGACTGGCTTGACAGTTTTCTTGGCAGGAGCACTCACCTATGATTACGACCCATGCTGCCCCACTATGCCATTATACCCTGTGTTTGGGGCACTCGGCGGAATCGCTGGCGCAGCCATAGCGCTTGTGGGGCTCCCTATCTATTGTAACGGAAAAAACAAGATGCAATCTCACGATGCTACGCATTTCGTCTTTGCAGGCGACACGCAGCGTGGAGGCGCAGCAATGGGCGAGGTAGGGCTCGGGATCTTGGGCGAACTGAGCATGAACGTTACGGGCGGCTATCACTTTAACAAGCATGTCTTCCTTGGCGGTGGATTGGGTTTCAAGAAATACCTTTTCTTTGATGATGCACCCAAAGGCGCTCCTGACGCTCTCCCTGTCTATGCCAACGCTCGCTTCACACTTGGTTCAAAGCGTGTGGCGCCATATGTCAGCACAAGCTTCGGCTACGACTTGGCTTCATCGAATGTATATACAGGCTTCGAGTTTGGCAGCAGAATCAGAAAGATTAACAGCACCAAGGACAGTTCGTGGTGGTTGGGTACCAAGACAGAACTCATAGGGAATGAAGTAAGTTTCCTTTCTATTAAGCTTGGCAAGACATTCTAAAATCTTCATCCATAAGCTACATCTAAAACTGCATAAATCACAGAACAATGAAAAAGACAGCATTCATCCTCCTTGCAGGCCTTGCCCTGCTGTGTTCGTGCGAGAAAGAAGAAGTTACGGCTTTGGCCTTCGACAAGATTCCCGAGACAGACATTATGGAGTCACAGCTTGGCACAACAATGTATACATGCGATGACATAACCCGAATAACCGAAGGCTTTCCATACCAATTGATTGCCATATATGACTGTTACAAGAAAGGGAATAAAACGTATTATGTACTTAACCCCTATCACGAAGAGACTACTAATCAACTATATGGGTCGACAGGCCTCATTCCTTCCTTTCAATTATATGACTTCCAATTCGACGAGACATCCCAATCCTTTACTGAAGGACCTTTCGGATGGGTTCATTGGGAAGGTGTTCCCAACAAATTGCTCTATTTGAGCGAGGAGTACATAATCCTGCAATGGGAAGCCCCATGGCAAACACAAGACTCGAAAGAGAAGGGAGCAACATTCTCACGAGAGGTTTATGAAAGGGTGATTGAATATCCCCTCTGAAAATTTAATAATAAACACATACAGCTATGAACAGAAAACACTTGACATTTGCCCTGCTCGCCACCGTGCTGGCTGTGGGCTTCAGCTCGTGCGAAAAAGACCTGAGCGACGATGGCTTAGCCGTAAGATACGACATTGTGCCCGGCACCAACATCAAGGAAAGCCAGCTTGAAAGCAAAAAGTACACCGAAGCAGAGTTCAAAGAACTGATGAACGGACGTTGCTACAAACTCATTGCCATGTATGACTGCTACAAGGAATGGGATGATGCCTACTACGTGATTATGGGAATGAAAGACAACGGAGAATATAGTGTTGACATTCTCGAAAATTGTGACGGATGCGGCAGGGAAATCCGCCTGTTCGAGGACGATGAACTGACCAGATGGGTTGGTTCGATGGGCCATGAGTCTATGCGCCTCTATAAATACAGCTTTGATGGTGTGAGGCAAAAGCTCCAATTCATGGACAATAAGGAGGCAGTAATCTTTGTCAACGACGAATACCTCATCACACTCAACGGAGTTTATTGGAGCTCCTCAATAGATGCCGGTGCCATGTTCTCGCGCACCGTATATCAGCGCACCGAGGAAACCAACTGGTATTCACGGGATACGATAGACCTTCGCAACTTCAATTATTAACACATACAGCAATGAACAGAAAACACTTGACATTCGCCCTGCTCGCCACCGTGCTGGCTGTGGGCTTCAGTTCATGCAACAAGGTAATCGAAGAGGAAAACGAAGGGAACTCCTGGCTTGTGGATTACTTGCCAATAGAGATTTACATGACTGTGCAGAATGCCGAGGGAGTAAATCTACTCGATCCCGAGAACTTGGACGGTATCAAGGCAACATTCAACGATGAAGTGTTTGCAGCCGACACTACCTGCGATTGTTCACATTTCTCCCCTACACGAGATTATCCTGGAATAATGCATGGCTTAATCTGCATGCAACTCAAGGATGGCACCTATGCGCTCTACTTTGGCGAGCTTGATGGCGGAGGATACTATAAAGAAGAGCCTCTCACGATTGAGTGGCCCGACGGCACGACAGACGTTATCTGCATCAATTCGGAGATTAAGCCAAACAAAAAGGACGGATATCCCGAAGTCGTAAACCGCTACTTCAAACTAAATGGCAAGGTTGTAGACGAAGGTAGCTGCAGGCCATTGATACATATCTGTAAATAAGGGGCTTTTGTGGGCTTGCAATGCATTTGCAATACTTTTGCAATATGTTTTTCTTGCTACGTATGGAGCACAACTATAAATTTGCCGTCGAATAATAAAAACAAATAGCATTATGAAACTAAACTACAAAACACTAGTGCCGGCATTACTAAGCGCACTCGCCCTTTCGTGCAATGCCAATGATGACATCGTACAAACTCCTAACGGTATTGACGGTATTTCCATCAACAACTTCCCCATCATTGACGGTTCTGATTCCACAGAACCTCTACGCACAATTTTGATGTGCAAACTTTTAGGATATGACTACGTATGGGAACGGATGATGTTCGCACAATATGGAGGTGATGCTAAAAGAGTTATGCCTCAATACACTTGTTCTGATGAGGAAAGACATCATATAACAGACAATTGCCTGTTGAGAAACAACACGCATCCCTCCTTTCTCCAACTAATTGATGGTAAAGTGGAGGTAATATTTACCGCTCGCAGTATCTCACGCGATGAAGCGGTATATGCCGAGGAAAAAGGCGTGAAACTGATAGAGAAGCCCATTGCCAAGGATGCTCTAGCTTTTTTGGTAAACCCAGTCAATCCTGTAGAGAATCTTTCCATAGAGCAGATTCAAGGAATCTATACTGGAGACATTACCAACTGGAGCGAGGTGGGAGGTATTGACACATTGATTACTCCTTATGTGCGCAACCGCAATTCGGGCAGTCAGGAAAAGTTTGAGACGATGGTTATGGCAGGACTCACCATCAAGGAGTTTCCCGAACTGCAAGTCGGAAACATAATGATGGCTCCATACTATCAGTTGAGAGATGATGAAAGTGGCATTGCTTACTCGCCTTTCTATTACTACAACGTTATCGTGGACAACGGTTTTACCAAGGCCATCGGTGTTAATGGTGTCCCCATGACCAAGGAGAACGTACGCAACAATAGCTACCCGTATGTTACCGACGTGTACGCTGCCGTACGCTCAGATATCGACAAGTCTTCAATGGCCTATAAGCTGTTCGAGTACATCACCTCGGAAGAGGGGCAAGCTATTGTAGAAGAGAGTGGGTATGTCCCTTTGGCTGCATTTGCCAACATCAAGAAAGTTGAAAAAGAGGAGCAGTCTGAAGCATATTACGACTTGCAAGGACGAAAGACCGCAACTCCCGCTCGCGGCATCTATATCAAGGATGGAAAAAAGATTGCGGTTAAGTGAGCGTAGAGCTACCATTGCCTCATTTCACTTGCCGAAGCACCCCTCTACCGGGATGTAGTAGCGCCCGTTCTGGCGGCCTGCCTTGCGTAGCTTTCCTTCCTTTACGAACGTCTCGAGGAACTGCACGGCACGGTAGCGTGTGCACTCGCAGATGCTTTCCATCTCGGAGCGGTAGAGCGTGTCGTGCGTGGCAAAGTGAGTCGTGAGGCTTTTTGCTGATGATGCCCATCGGCAGTGTTGTTGATGCTCATCATCCGCGCTACCGATGCGCTTCGACCGCGCTACTTATGCGCATCGGCAAATAATTTTGCTGTGTACAAATATACGAATAAACGAGCGAAAAACATCGAGTTTACTCGATTGTTTTTCACAGCGAGTGCAAGTATATTCGCAGTTTACCGCAAATACACAAAACAATGGGCTGATTTCCAAATTTCAAATCATAAAAAGAAGGATGCCTGCCGTAGCAAGCATCCATATACAGCTGAAGGACCTGATGGAGCGATGGCAACTGCCATCATACACATCGGAAAAACTATAAGAAGCTGTTTGGATTTTATTTCGGCTTTAGTTGAGAGAACTTTTTGTGTAGGTTTTTTCTCTCGTGGCGCAGCAAATAGTGGTCTATTTGCAAGAATCGAGAGAGAAAAGATGCCAAAAAGGATTTCAAATAAACCGAAAAGCATATCCTTGAACATATCTGCGATAAAATCCAAGACAGCTTCTAAAACTCCACCGTCGGCCTCTGCGCTGCCCGAGGCATAGGTTGGCCCCGACAGCAAATTACATAAACATTAGTTGCTCGCATAAAGTATTTCTTTTCGTCCAACAATCACTTTGTCGATGCAAAGAAACGAGGATTCAAAAGACTGGGCAAGAAAATGCGCTTACAATAAACTTACATTATTCTTACAGGCGCTGTGAGCCCAGGAAAACGGAATATACATTCCATACGATTCTCGTGGAATCCGTAGATGGGCTTGTAAAATGTTGATAGATACGCCTGTGAGTCGGGTTGCGTCCATTGTGATTCTCTTGAAGTGTGTCGGGCGATTTTTCTTTTGTGGCTTGGAGCTTTTGCATTATCTTTGTATCGTGGTAGTGTGGTTTTTGATTATTCCGCACCCTACAGACAAGGACGACCATTAACTATAAAAGCAATAATAGTATGAAGAAGCAGCTGTCGGTATTTGCAGTGGCGCTGTTGGCGGTGGTTGCCGCATCGGCGCAGAGCTATAAGCTCACTGAGATGAGTGCTGAGACTTTCGCCAAGGGTGGCGATGCCCAGTGGAGTTTTGAGAAGTATACGTATGAGACGGGTGTGTATAGCCTGTTGACGATGTATACGGATTCGTGTGCATGTAACTATCTTGACATCTATCAGCCCGAGCGTGTGGCTGGCCAGCTCATCACCGAGATTGAGGGTGTGGAGGCTGCCGGCGAGAACACCTGGGCGAGCAATGTGCGTTGGGGATGGTGCGACCTCACCTTCAGCACCGATGTGCGCAACAACAGTGTGGAGCGCTTCATCTACGTGGTGCAGGATCCTCGCGAGGGTTTCGGCTACGAGGTGATGGGTAATGACTACTACACATCGGTCATCACCTTCACGGTGCCCGAGGATGGCTACTACAGGGTGAACGGTACGGTTATCCGCGAGGATGGCGATGCATGGACCGAGACGCTCGACATCGTGCCGCGCTACCGCTATGCGCAGAGTGCCGACCAGAACGTGCTCTCTGCAGCTTCATCGATGGGGCTGGCCTTCAACTATGGTGCCAACCGTGGCTTGCTGCCCGAGTATGACGGCACCAGCGGTAGCCTTGCCAATGGCGCAGCGCAGAAGTTCGTGGCTCAGGAGCCGGTGGACTTTGAGATGGCGTTCGCTGCCAAGGCTGGCGACAAGATTTCCTTCGAGGTGAACACGGCCAAGATGAAGGGCGTGGGTGGCGACTGGGGCCACGGATGGTGGAGCCGTACATTCTTCCGTGCACTGAACGTGGAGAAGGTGGACGAGGCTGCCGCATCGGCTGCAACGAACTATGTAGACCCCTACGACGTGAGCGGTGTGGAGGAGCTGATGAACCTTGCCGACTCGTATTGGGAGCAGACCTTCGACATGACCATAGGTACCAGTATGGGTGACTATGGCGAGAAGGAGTACAACAACTTCATGGCTGTATACGATGAGCTTGCCGCTGCCTTCGAGAACGGCCTTATCCTGAGCATGAACTACCACAGCTACCTCGCTCTGCTGGAGGAGGCGTGGCGTGTGCTGCAGCTCTCGGAGGTGGTCATCGACTATGCTTGCGAGGGCAACTATGTGCTTATCGCTACCGACAACACTACTGGCATCACCACCGTGGACGACTTTGCCATGGCCGACAATACGGGTAACCCCTGGGAGTTCTGCTGGTATGATGTGGCAGCAGGTGTGTACAACCTCTTTGCCAACCACGACTACAGCAGCAAGTTTGGCAGCGACACCATCCCTGCATGGTACAAGGGCACGGGCGACTGGCTCTACATCTCTGACGACGGTAACATGCACCCCACCACGGCGCATAGCCCTGCCTACGTGTTTGTGGCTCCGGCGGATGGCGTGTACAAGTTTGAGTTTGCCTGCTATCGTCCCAACCCCAATGCTAATGTAGAGAATCCTCTGTGGATACGCAGCCGTTTCTTGCAGGCTGGCAAGACATCGGTGACCAAGGAGGAGTTCATCTTTGCCAAGGAGTATGGTAGCGTGGCCAATGACGGTGAGGGCGGCAAGGCTCCCATCGACCTGAATTTCTTTGCCAACCTGCAGGCTGGTGACCGCATCACCTTCGAGGAGGACTGCTACACAACGAACCGTAACAGTAGTGCCGGCACTCAGGTGACACGCCTGGTCGTTTGCTCACGTGCCAATGAGGACTCACTCTTCACTATCGGCGCCATCAAGGCTATCGGCGCCGATCTCTACGACCCCTACGGCACTGGTGACCCCAGTGGCTTGATTGAGGCTGTAGCGTATGCCGACAGTGTGATGAATGTATATAAAGACAGTGTAGGTGTCGATGGCGGACAGTATTCGGTGGCTGTCTACACTACACTGGGCGACTACGTTGCCGAGGCCAAGGCGCTCATCGCCGCTGCCAGCAGCACACAGCCCGTATACGACAAGTGGGTAATCGATGTGAAATCGCTGGCCGACCAGCTCATCGCATCGCGTATCCCCTTCGAGGTGGTCATCAGCGGTAAGTATAAGATTCGCCTCGATGGCACGGTGAAGTACATTACCCAGAAGAATTCTGCCGGCGACCACTTCTACGCTGCCGTTGCCGACTCGGCCACTATCATTGCCGATGCCGAGAAGAACAGTGTTGACCTCTCTGTATACAAGCAGGAGTTCACCCTCGCCCAGCCCTATGGCACCTCGGCTACTGTCATCACCTCTGAGGATGGCTACATGACGCTCGACGGATACGTATTGCCGGGCGAGGACACCACAGCCGTGCATACCTTCACTATATATAAGTATGACCTCGCCGATGAGGCTTGCTGCATCATGCGTAGCGATGGCCTCTACTGGGCAGGTGCCTATGCATGGAAGTCGCCCTACGACAAGATGAACACCTCGGCAACACCGGCCTATATCTTCTGCTTTGAGAGCACCGAAGATACGGCAATCGAGGACGTAGCGGCCACCTCTGTTGTCGTTGCCACTGAGTACTACACCCTGAGCGGTGTGCGCACGATGATGCCTCAGGGTATCACCATCCGCAAGCGTACCCTTGACGACGGACGAGTATTGATTGACAAGATGTATTTAAGGTGATTTGATTGTTTTTTATGAAAGGCGTATCTCCGTCCAGTGGAGATATGCCTTTCTTCTTACAGAATCCAGACTAAGGACAAAAACCTGATTGATTATGATACGTAGCATCCTGACCTCCCTTTCGCGCAGCCTCATGCTGGGCCTGCTGTGTTCATCCATGCTGATGCCTGCTGTGGCGCAGACAACCGATAAACTGGTGCTCCACTACGACTTTGTTGGTGCCGAGGGCACCACAGTACCCGATGCTTCGGGCTCGGGAATCGATGCCACGCTGCGCAATGGCGCTTCCGTGGAGACGGTGGGCGAATGGAGCGTGTTGCATACTGGCAGTGCGGGCGGATTCCTCGATATGACCGCCAAGGCTGGCGAGCTCTTCCGTACACAGGATGACTACACCATATCAATGTATTACCGGGTGAACAAGGCGACCTCTCTCTCGGGCAACGGACATTTCCTTTGGGCTTTCTCCACCACAGTGGCCAATAGCGCCACGTCGGGCAAGTACTCGGCCTATCGCCTCAATGCACAGCGCTTTGCCAACTCGACCGGAGGCTACAACAACGAGACCGGCATAGAGGTGGGCGGCGAGTCGGCCAAGGATGAGTGGATACACGTGCTTTACACACAGAGCGGACGCACCGGGCGCCTCTATCTCAATGGCACGTTGGCAGGGAGCAGCACCTCTATGCCTACCAACACCACGAACTTCACCGAGGCGGTCAACTACGCCTGGATAGGCCGACCTCCCTTCTCGGGCGACAACTACCTGAAGAATACTCATGTGGCCGACATACGCCTCTACGATTGTGTGCTCGGCGCCGATGACATAGCACTCCTCGCCGCACGCACCGAGGAACTCGAGGATGCTTGGCGCTATGGACAGCCGGGCGACCTCACTGCCCTGCGCGAGGCTGTGGCCAAGGCCGAGGAGTATCTGGCGGGGCTTTCCCTGATCGACTATCCTGCCTTGGCGGTAGAGGAGTACCGCGATGCTTTGCGCATTGCTACAGCAGCTTGTGCCGATGGACGTCTGTCGCAGACAATCATCGATGAGTATCAAAAGGCGTTGGCTACTGCCAAGACCCGTCTTGAGGCTACGCGCGGCTTTGTGTTCGATGCCGAGGGTATCGTCGAGGGCTACGACACCGACCGTGGCTTCCGCCATCCAGGCGGACTGCATACCGATGCCGACTTTGAACGCATACGCCGACAGATTGCCGAGGGCAACCCCGAGGTTGTGGCGGCCTACAACGTGCTCAAGGAAGCAGCCTACTCGCAGTCTTCAGCAGCCACCTATCCCGTGGAGACTATCGTGCGAGGGGGTGGAGTAGGAGAGAACTATATGAATGCAGCTCGCGGTGCCACCATAGCCTACCAGAACGCCCTGCGCTGGAAGATTGACGGTAGCGAGGCACATGCCAAGCATGCCGTAGCGGTGCTTATGCAGTGGGCACGCACCACGAAGGGCATTGGCGGCGACAGCAACTTTGCCTTGGCTGCCGGACTCTACGGATACCAGTTTGCTCAAGCTGCCGAGCTCATGCGCGACTACGAGGGATGGAAACGTGAGGACTTTGAGACCTTCCGCCGATGGATGCTCGAGGTGTGGTACCCCTCCTGCATAGACTTCATGCGCCGCCGCAACAATACGTGGGAGAATATTGGCGGACAGGGAGGCGGACGCCCCGGCCACTACTGGAGCAACTGGGGACTATGCAATGTAATGGCACTGATGACCATAGGAATCCTCTGCGACGATGTGTATATCTATAATCAGGGCCTGTCGTTCTACAAGTACGACCATGTAGGTACCTTTACGGACAATCGCGGTTCGGTAATCAGCAATGATGGCCTGAATGAGTTCTTGGGCAATCTGGTTCCCATTGTCTATGATGATGAACGAGGTCCCTACGGTGAGCTTGGCCAGATGCAAGAGAGCGGCCGCGACCAAGGGCACTCATATATGGCGATGGGATTGGCTGCCGACATCTGTCAGATGGCATGGAACCAAGGCGATGACCTCTACTCCTATATGGACAATCGCTTGGCAGCCGGTATAGAATATGTGGCGGCATATAATAATTGCAATGTCGATGACTTGCCTTGGACTACCTATCGCTATGCAGGTTGTCGTACAGCATGGCATTTGGCCACCGTACACTCCACTATCTCTGCCAGCGGCCGTGGACACATGCGTCCTGTGTGGGGACGTATCATCGGACACTACGAAGGTATCAAAGGCGTGGAGATGCAGTACGCCTCGCGAGCCTTGCAGCAGATGGGCATCGATGGTGGTGGCGTAGGCTCTACTAGCGGTGGCTACGACCACTTGGGCTACACCGTGCTCACCTCTACGCAGGATGGCAAGGCCACACCCGACAAGGTGCCTACACTGCTCACCCCACAGATTATCTATAATGGTACTACCATCGCCCACAATGAGTTGGGCGCTACCAAGCAGAGCTATGCCATAGGTCCCACCACAGCTATCGCACCCGGTGCGGAGGTGACACTCTCGCCCCAACTCCCTGCAGGGGAGGAGGATACAGGGCTGTGGCAGTGGAATACGGGTGCCACAACTAAGGATATCACCTTCACGGCCAATGAGAGCCGTGTCTACCGTGCCACCTACACCAATGCCCGCGGAATCAAGAGCGAGCAGGTGTTCACCATTGCCGTGGCAGGCGATTGCGAAGCTACTTCACTTGCCCCCTCCATCACCATTGATGGCACCACAATCCGCACCACAGAGGCTACCGTCTTCTATGGCAGCAGTGTGACACTTTCAGTAAGCGACAAGGGAGGCTGGGGCACATATGCTTGGGAAAACGGACAGAAGGGTTCTGCGATGACCATTCCCGCTATCACCTCTGATCGCGACATCACTGTCGTGTTTACCAATCAGGGTGGACGCAAGTCGACAGTTACCTTCAAGCTGCGTGTGCAGCACATACGTCCCGAGGTGCAGCTCAATGGCACCACCCATGTCGACACGCGGGTCATTGTGGCCGAAGAGGGCGACCGTGTGGTGCTGCGTCCTGCCGTGTCGGAGATTCTCAGCTATGGTACCTGGCTGTGGGACGATGGTGCTACATCTCAGAACTACACCATCGATGCGGTGAGCACCTCTTCGCAGCATAGCGTCAGTTTTACCCTCGATGGCGCTACCACAACGTGTCCCTTCTATGTGTACATGAACGAGGGCGACCGTGTGTATCGTGAGTTTTCCGATGGGCTCTACCTTATCCGCAATCACTACACCGGGCACTATCTTACTAATTCGGGCGAGGAGGGTGCCTCGCCTTTTCTTGCTCCGCTCGATGCCAATGCCGACACCACGGAGGTGCATCGCAGTCAGGTGTGGAAAGTAGAGCATAAGAGTATGCGCTACAACCTCATCAGCCAGCTCGATGGACTTTACCTCAATAAGGAGGGCCAGATGAAGGTCACCACACTGCGACCCTTTCGGATCAAGGGGGCTAAGGATACGCACTATCTCTCCTTCGAGAACACCGGAACCACAGGGGATATATGCTGGACAGTAGGTGCTGACGGTAGCATCAACTATGCCGGTGCACCAGCTCCTGTCGATTACCCTTTTGAACTGATTGCTGCTGATGACCTGACGCTTGGCCTATCGGCTCCTACCGCAGTACCTCTCTCTCAGCAGTATTACTCTCTCGGAGGCATACGCCTGGAGGCTCCGCAGAGCGGCATCGTAATATGTCGCCGCATTTGGAGCGATGGCAGTGTGTCGGTAGAGAAGATGCTTGTGAGGTAGCGGGTTATACTCCGCAAGGAGTCTTAAATGTGTATCATTTATAACTCACAACTTTACTCATTCTCTCTTGATGCCCTCGCGCTTCATCCATGCTGCGGGGGTACATCCCTCATGCTCCTTGAAGATGTTGAAGAAGGATGATTTCTTGAAGCCGCACATCTCGGCCAGTGCGGTGATGGTGTAGTTGGCATACTGCTCATCGCGTACGACACGCTTGAACTCGTCGAATCGGTATCCATTGATGAGCGCGAAGAAGGATGTCTCCAAGTACCTGTTACACATCTCCGATATGTTGGTGGTCGATGTTCCTACAGCTGTGGCCACGTCGACCACCTTGAGCGAGGGATTGCGGTAGGCTTTCGATTCGGTCAGATACTCCTTCACCTGCTGTGCCAGTGCCCGGTATGCCTCGCTGCTGCGCTGTGCGCGCTCCTGTTGTGCTTGGCGTCGCTCCTCTTCCTGCTCGGTGAGGCGTCGGTGCTCCTCCTGCTTGTGCGCCTCTACGGCTTGCTCGGCAGCGATGCGCAGCTCCAGCTGGTGCTTCTGACGGAGCAGCTTGCTCAGTTGCTCCTTGCGGCATCGGTACTTGTATGACATGACTCCTATGCAGATGATGGCTACCAGCAGAGCCATCTCGAGCCAAAAGGTTCCTGAGGGGAGCACCATGAGCGTATACTCCGAGGCTGTCTCCTCATGTCCAAGCAGGCGTATCTGTAGGGTGTGGCGTCCAGGACGCAGCGACTCGATGTTGAAAACAGCTTTCCCCTTCGTACTCTGATATTCTTTATGTCCAATCTTCCATTCGTAGTGTCGGCCACGCTGTTCGGCATAGTCGAGCAACATAGGCTCAATGCTGAGGATTTCAGCACCGAAGTTCCACTTGATGCGTATCTTGTTGCCATTTCGCACGAGGTCTATCGGGGTTGTCTCGTCCAGCTCATGTCCGCTTACCCTGATCTGTCGTATGGCAATCTTTCCCTTCTTCGGGAGCGTCAGCTGTGCCTGCTGTTCGGGAGCAAGTCGTGCAATGCCCTTCTCCAAGGCTATCCATAGTGTGCCGTCAGGCTCGTGGGTATACTCTCGGCCTGTCACCTTGAGGTGGTACAGGCCATCGCTCTTGTCGAAGCGTGCTACAGGGACAAACTCTTCATTGCACCACAGCAGTCCCATATTGGTACCAAGCCAGTAGCCCTCTTGGTAAGGAATCACCGTCGTCACGATGGTGCCTGCGCGATCTGCCATGTCGTAGTGTTGGTAGCTGCTGAGGTCCACCTTGCATTTGTAGATGTCTTTTTCCGTGTAGGCAATCACGTCGCCATCGGCAGCTCTGGTAAAGTGCAGCGACAGGGCTTTATCAAAGAAGGGGGTAGGGAAATTGTCGGCTTGTATCTGTCCTGTCTGTTCATTATATATGCACAGCTGCGTTGTGGTGCCTATCCATGTCTTTCCCTCTCCGTCCGAGAAGATGGCTACGGGATATGTCTCGGGTAGTCTGGAGTTGAAGGGAGTGAACACCCGCTTCACCTGTAGTGTAGCATCTATCAGTACCAGTCCTAGGTCACTGCTGCCGAGTAGCTCATCGCCCTGGGTAACGGTGCAGAAATTGTTGAATATGCCGTGGCTCACCATTTCGTTTGCAGCAAGTGGTTCCAGTGTGCCTGATTGTGGTTCATAGAGCATGATCCCCTTCGTAGCAATAAGGTATCTTCCTCCGAAGTAGATGATGTCGTTGATGTTGCTGTCGCCGAAGAGCTTGCGGTCGATAAACTTTGTCTCTCCACTCTCCTCATTGATGTACCACATACCGTCAGAGGTGCCTATGAGGCGCTCGCTACCATGAATGCAGAAGCATCGTATGGCATACTTACCCGAGTTGAACGCACCGTAGCGGTAGGTGCCTAATGTAGGGCGCTCGTGCAGCTCATGCATCAGGCCACTCGGGTAGAGTCCCCACCAGTTGATATCTAGGCGAGAATCATGGGAGAAGTGGTTCACCGTGTTTTCGGGCAGTCTCAACTCCTCTGCAGCCGTATGCCAATGCTCGGTTATAAGATGCCGCTCGGTATCGATTCGATAGGCTCCATTGCCATTGGTGCCCACGTAGAGAGAACTACCGTCGCTGCTGAGGCTCACGATATTCTCCAGGGCAAAGTCTGGGCAGGGGGAGAAAGTCTCCTTCGTGCAGTCGAAACTGAAGAGTGCTCCCGTGTGTGGCCCTATATATAGCGTCTGCCCTATGCGGCACAGTGTGCGTATATTGCCGTTGAGCAGGTCGGAAGCAATGTTGTATTTCCTTATTTTGCGTTCGGGGAAAGTCACGTGCATGAGCCGCTGGTTGGTACATATCCATACCCCATTGCCACCATCGGTTACCATGGCATTGATGGCATTCTCGCGCGACACAACAGTACCCTCCAGTGCTATATTCTCTATATGCTCATCGTTATGGTAAACCCACAGCCCACTACGGCTTCCTATCACCAATGTATCGTTCACCAAGCACAGGGCATTGATGATACCCATGTCTGCAGCCACCATGGTGTAGCACTGCTCCTGCATGTCTACGCGGCATAGTCCGCCACGTGTGCCCAGCATGATGTTTCCGTCAGGCATCTCGATGATGTGTGCTACCGAACGCTGTGCACCGGCCTCGTCGGGTTCGAAGTACACCACATCAGCACCATTATAGCAGCATACGCCCTCATTGGTGCCCACCCATGTCAGTCCCTTGCTGTCGGTAAACACCTCCTGTACGTTGTCGCCCGTAAGCCCATTCTGCACATGTATGTGTCTCATCTCACGTGCAGCAACTGTCAGCACCATCATTGCCGCCACGACCATCATCCATGTTCGTCGGCCTGCTATCTGGCAATATCTACGTAGTCTCTTGTACATCAGTTTCTATTTGCATGGCGAATATAGGCAAAAAAATCGTTTGTACAAAAAGTAAGTGGCAAAAACCGCATTGAACCCAAGATTATTCCACCGCGATAGAGATGGACTGCATGTGGGTGGAGTGAAATGGCTGTGTGTATGCATGCAGCCTTCCTTTGGTGTGTATCGATAGAGATGAACTGATGTTTGTTGTCGACACGGTATGTGTTTGGGAAATTTTGTATACTTTTGTAGGAAATGATGGTATTATGAGTAGAATGTTTCTTACTTGCAGGCACATTGCATGGGTGCTGATGGCGTTGATGGCGTTGCCCATGGGGGCACAGGAGTTGAGGCTGGCTTCGCCTGATGGCAGCCACGAGGTGCGTTTCTATCAGACGGCGGTAGCCGACGATGTGCGCGAACTGCGCTATAGTATCGGTTATCGGGGTGCTGAGGTCATCACCGATGCGCGTGCCGGATTGGAAATGGACAATGAGGTGTGGGAGAAGGCTTTGGGATTTCGCTCACTGGAGCAGCCCGAGAGCTGGATGCACCGGCTCGTGGCCGACTCGGTGAGCCTCACCACAGAGGTGGATACCCTGTGGTACAATGCCTATGGCGAGCGCTCTACTGTGCGCGACCATTACCGTACCGCCACGCTGCACCTTTCGCGCCACGACGACTCCGACTACTGCCTCGACGTGGAGGTGCGTGCTTACGATGAGGGCATCGCCTTCCGCTACTTCCTGCCCGAACACAAGAAGGCCATCTTCCATAAGGTGGTGGACGACCTCACCGAGTATCGCTTCCCCGCAGGCACACGCGCCTGGGCTGAGCGCTGGGCACAGGCAACCTTCACGCATGGGCCTTTGGCCGAGCTCACCCAACCTGTGGAGCGGGCACTGACGCTCGACCTCCCCAATGGACTCTGGGTGGCCCTCACCGATGCCGACGTGGATGACTGGTGCCTCACCAAGTACGCGGTGTCGCCCACCGACACGAACACGCTGCGCAGCGTGATGTACAGTCCCGTCGATGTGGTCACTTACTGCGCTACCCCTTGGAAGGTGGTGATGGTGGCCGACACGCCAGGGAAGCTCATCGAGCATAACGACATCGTCCTCAACCTCAACCCCTCCTGCGAGGTGCCCGATGCGGCCGAGTGGGTGCACCCCGGCAAGATCATGCGGGCAAACATCTCCACCGAGGCGGGGCTCAAGGTCATCGACTTCTGTGCCGAACACGGGATACCCTATATGCTGTTTGACTGGCAGTGGTATATGCCCTGCACCAGCCACGACGGCGACGCCACCCAGGTGGTCGACAAGCTGGACCTGCCGCGCGTCATCGCCTACGGCAAGGAGCGTGGGGTAGGAGTATGGCTCTACGTGAACCAGCATGCGCTGATGCGTCAGGCCCGCGAACTCTTTCCCCTGCTGCGCGAGTGGGGCGTGGTGGGCGTGAAGTCGGGCTTCGTGCAGTATGCCAGTCACCGCTGGGCCACCTGGTTGCACGACCTGGTACGCCTGGCTGCCGACAATCACCTGATGATGAACATACATGATGAGTACCGCCCCTCGGGATTCAGTCGCACCTATCCCAACCTGCTCACTCAGGAGGGTATCTGCGGCAATGAGGAATGGCCCGACGCCACACACAACGTCACCCTCCCATTCACCCGCATGCTCAATGGCGCGGCCGACTACACCATCTGCTACTTCGACAAGCGCCTGCGCAATACGCATGCCCATCAGTTGGCCGCTTCGCTCATCATGTTTAGCCCCCTGCAGACGATCTTTTGGTACGACACGCCTGAACGCTGTGCCCCGGTGCCCGAGCTGCGCTGGTTTGAACAGCTGCCCACCACCTTCGATGACACCCGCGTCATCAGTGGCTACCCGGGCGACCATATCGTGATGGCACGCCGCCAGGGCGATGCGTGGTATGCGGCATTGATGACAAGCAATGAGGGCTCGATGCAGACATTGCCCCTCGACTTCCTGAACAGTGGCACACAATACCTGGCGCAGGTCTATACCGATGATTCCACACTGGCGACCCCCACCAAGGTGCGCTGTGCCGAGTATGTGGTGCAGGCTGGGCAGGCCATGCAGTTCCTCCTGCAGCCGCGCGGAGGAGCCACTGTACGCTTTACGCCCATCGACAAGAAGATGGCCAAGAATTATGCACGTTATCGTAATACCAACAAACTATAATCATTATAAACATGAGAAGATTGATATATACAGCACTATTTGCCATAGGTTGTCTTACTCTTCAGGCTCAGTACGTTTCTGAGGTGTGGGTGGCCGACCGTGGCGACGGTACCTACCGTAACCCCATCATCCATGCCGACTACTCCGACCCCGACGTCGTGGCCGTGGGCGATGACTTCTACATGACGGCGTCGAGCTTCGGCTGTGCACCGGGTCTCCCCATCTTGCACTCCAAGGACCTTGTCAACTGGCAGCTCGTCAACTACGCCTTGCGCGAGATCCCTCCTGTGGAATATTACCGCGAACCACGCCACGGCAAGGGCGTGTGGGCGCCCTGCATACGCTACCATGCCGGTGAACTCTACATCTATTGGGGTGACCCTGACCATGGCATTTATATGGTGAAGACTGCTGACCCTTTGGGCGAGTGGGACAATCCTGTGCTTGTGAAAGCCGGCAAGGGCATGATAGACCCTACGCCCCTGTGGGACGATGATGGCAAAGTGTACCTGGCTCATGCCTGGGCTGCAAGCCGATCCAAGATGAACAGTGTCGTCGTCATCAGTGAGATGAATGCCGAGGGTACCCAGGTGATAAGTGACCCTGTGCTTGTCTATGACGGCAACGACGGCGTGAACCACACCGTGGAGGGTCCCAAGCTCTACAAACGCGACGGATGGTACTATATCTTTGCTCCTGCCGGGGGTGTAGAAACAGGATGGCAACTTGTCATGCGCTCAAGGAGTATCTATGGCCCTTACGAGGTGCGCCGCGTGATGGAGCAAGGCGATACCGACATCAACGGTCCCCATCAGGGCGGATGGGTAGAGACCCCGCAGGGTGAGTCGTGGTTCGTCCACTTTCAGGACAAAGCAATGTATGGTCGCATCATCCACCTCAATCCCATGACGTGGCACGATGGATGGCCCGTGATAGGTGAAGACAAGGATGGCGATGGATGTGGCAATCCCGTACGTAGCCATGCCAAGCCGAAGGTCATCGGCAAGCACCCCAAGACTACCCCGGTGGAGAGCGACGAGTTCAACACCCGTCAGCTGGGTCTCCAATGGGAGTGGCATGCCAACTATCAGGACCTCTATGGCTTTACTTCCGACCTCGGATATATGCGCCTCTACGGGCATGTGCTCTCTGAGGAGTTTGTCAACTTCTGGGAGGTGCCTAACCTGCTGTTGCAGAAGTTCCCTGCCGAGACCTTCACCGCCACCACCAAGCTAAAAGTGTCGGCTAAGGCCGATGGGCAGCAGTCGGGACTCATCGTCATGGGATGGGACTACTGTTACCTTGCTGTTGTGAAGGAGGGCGATGGCTTCGTGCTGCGTCAGGTCACCTGCAAGGATGCCGAGCAGGGCACTCCCGAGGAGGTTACCACGCTGGCAGCGCTCTCTGGTGGGCGAGTCTATGAGGCAGGTTTGCATCCCAACTCTGAAATAGATATCTTCCTGCGTGTCAAGGTCACGTCGGGCGGTATATGCCACTTCTTCTATAGCACTGACGGCAAGCGCTTCGTGTCTGCCGGAAAACCCTTTACCGCCCGTCAGGGCAAATGGATAGGAGCCAAGGTGGGCCTCTTCAGCACAGCACCCTATGGCAAGGAGCGCGGATGGGTCGATGCCGACTGGTTCAGAGTGACGAAGTGATGAGGGAGCCACCTATTGCATTTGATGAAAGCAGGATAGAGCTATCGCTTCGTTCCATCAAGAGAGATAAAGGGCAAATGTCCCATCGCGAGAGATAGACTATTGATGTCCAATTGTTAAAGAAAAAGTAAAAAAAATATGTATATGAAGCAACGTATGAGAAGTATGATACTATTGGGCGTTTGGGTGCTGATGGCGCTGCCCGTAATGTCGCAAGTGAAGGTCTACACCTACCCGTCGGGCAAGGATAGTATCGAAGTGATGCACGACTACCGTGTGAGCATCTGTGCCGTAGCCGATGCCAGTGAGCAGTGGCTGCCCGTGACCACGCTGCGCTGCGATGTCGATATGCACCGTGTGCAGAAGGCCTCGTGGGCACAGTGGGAGATGGGCGAGCCGGTGAGGGTGCGTGTGACCAACCTGCGCGACGATGCCCTCGCGGCAGACACCATGCAGGCCGTAGTGCGCCCCTCGGTATTGGGCATCACCCCACGGAGGGTCGATGAGCGCACCATAGAGTTCACCCTCGACAGCCCCGAGTACCTGAGCGTCGAGTTTGGGGGCGACCGCAAGCACAACCTGCACCTCTTCCCCGAGTTGCCCGAGACGGAGGTCTACACCGGCACCGAGGAGCACTGCATCAACTGGACGGGCAAGAACAATCACGATGTATTCATCCAGAATGCCCGCCTCATCTACTTCGGCCCCGGCATACACAAGCCCAAGGACCTGCCCAGCGGCGAGATCAAGATACCGAGCAATACCACCGTCTACCTGGCACCGGGGGCTGTTGTGAGGGCCAAGCTCTGTGTCGACCGCGCCAAGAACGTGCGCATCATCGGTCGCGGTATACTCGCCAATCCCCTGCGTGGCGTGGAGATCACCTACTCGAAGAACGTGCTCGTGGAGGGTATCACGATGGTCAACCCCCAGCACTACACCGTGTTTGGCGGCGAGAGCAGCGACATCACCGTGCGCAACATCAAGTCCTTCTCGCGTCATGGGTGGAGCGACGGCATCGACCTCATGTGCTGCCGCAACGTGACCATCGACAACATCTTCCTGCGCAACTCCGACGACTGCATCGCCCTCTACAACCACCGTTGGTGGTACTGGGGCGGTTCGCACCACATACGCATCAACCGTGCCAAGCTATGGGCCGATGTGGCTCACCCCTTCAACTTCGGATGCCATGGCGACGACCGTAGCCGCCGTGGCGAGGTGCTGCGCGATGTGGTGGTCACCGATTGCGACGTGCTCAACGAAGATGGCGATGGCATCTTCTCGGTGCGCTGTGGCGACAAGAATCGCTTGCGCGACATCCATTTCGAGAACATCCGCATCGAGGAGATAGAGCGCGGCGCACTCTTTAGCCTCCGCGTGCTCTTCAGCGAGAAGTACAACCGCGCCCCAGGCAACAGCATCAGCGATGTGAGCTTCAAGAATATCCACTTCACGGGCGACGAGTCGCACCTCATCCCCAGCGACATCACCCACTACGATGCCCATCGCAGGGTCGAGGATGTCACCTTTGAGAATGTCACCGTCAACGGACGCCCCTTCGATCCCGAAAAGGAGATCATATATAAGACCTCAACCGTAGACACTACACATTGAAGTTGCCCCGTCAAGCGGTATGCATGACCAGACATTTTTGGGAGCATCCGACATTTGGAGTGATGACTCTGGATATGATAATTTTTGCACATAGAACTAATCTAAAGAAAGCTGACAGGAATACCCTTACTGACTTTTTAGTCAACCTCTTTTTTGTATTGCGTCAGTAGTGCCTTGTTTTTTATGTTTAATAAACGCTTGCTTTAGGTGCTGCAGATTTTTTTCTGCTATATAATGATTTGATTTTATTCCCTTGGCAATGGTACAGCGTAGCAAGAGCAGAGTCAAGCTCGTTTGAACTCTGCCGAGCAAGCAAGCCATTTTAAGGCATAGCTTGATGTTGGCATAGTGCAGCAATCCAGATAATATGTACCTATATCGCCTGAAGTATTGCTGAAAGCCGTAGATTGAGCATATTCTTGCAGGTAAAAGTACAATGTTCCCAATCAAATGTAAGCCATCATCTCTTCTTTTCCAAGGGTCAGATGAAATATTGCTATAGCGGAAATTTGGTTACCAGCTATCTCTATCTGTTGTTGCATATAACTTAGACATTGTCAATGTGTATGTTATTGGTGGAGTTTGTGCATGACGAACTTTTCTACCAAGGGGTATGGCAGTTATGCCAGGGGTACAAACATAGGATGTATCTCAGAATTGAGGACTTCGTTTCGTGTTTACTATCATTCGGTGGCATTTTTCTCTGCCTTTGTTTTTCCTGCAATTCTAAAGGAAAATTGGCCTATTCATGATAATTAATGTCAAAGAGAAAAACACGAATCTCTCATGAATTAATTTTTGAGTAGCCTAATAATAAAAACACAAATTGAAATGAAGCAAGATATTTATGTGGCTTCCGAGGTGGAGATTGTTGAAGTGAATGGAAGTTATGGTTCTGTCGACATCTTCATTGGTGTAGGTTCTGACGACACGGAATGGGGGTAAAGTAGGTCTTATTCGTATCTTAGTAGCATTCCCCTTCATCGAGAGACTTGCTGCTTCTCGAACGGCATGTAAAGGAATGTTTTTCTAATTCCTAATTTTTTATGTAATTTTGCAGCTGAAATCAGCCAACCATGCCGACGCTTAGCGAAATAGCTCAACTGTTCCCTATTACCAACCCTACTTGGATATTCCTGGTGGTGCTGGTCATCATATTGTTTGCACCGCTGCTGTTCAATCGTATCAGAGTGCCTCACTTGGTGGGAATGATTTTGGCAGGTGTGCTGGTGGGCGAGCATGGTCTCAATATTCTGGCTCGTGATAGCAGTTTCGAACTGTTTGGCAAGGTGGGACTCTACTATATTATGTTTCTTGCCAGCTTGGAGATGGACCTTGAGGGGCTGAAGAAGAACCGTGTGCGTGGCTTTGTCTTTGGTATCCTGACTTTTGCCATTCCCTTTGCATTGGGATATGGGGTGGGGCATTGGGTACTTGGCTTCCGATGGGATGCCTCGTTGCTGCTGTCGTGCATTTTCGCTTCCCATACGCTGGTGACCTATCCCATTGTGGGACGATACGGCCTTAGTCGCCACGATTGTGTAACGATTGCCATTGCCGGTACGATGATTGCCTTGCTGCTGGCGTTGTTTACGTTGGCGGGCATATCTGCAAGTGCTCAGGGGGATGTTAGTGCCCGCTTCTGGATAGGTTTTGTGCTGAAGTGTGCGGTGTACTGCTTCTTTATATTCTTCTTCTATCCGCGCTTTACGAGGTTTTTCTTCAAGAAGTATAGCGATAATGTCACCCAGTTTACCTTCGTGCTAGTGCTGCTCATCCTGAGTGCGGCACTGTCGGAGTTAGCAGGATTGGAGGGACTCTTCGGTGCCTTCCTCGCGGGGTTGGTGCTCAACAGGTATATTCCTCGTGTGTCGCCTCTGATGAATCGTATCGAGTTTGTTGGCAATGCGCTCTTCATACCCTATTTCCTGATCAGTGTGGGCATGCTCATCAATGTGAAGAGCCTGTTTGATCATAAGGAGGCCATCTTCGTGGTATTGGTGATGGTGGTGACAGCTACGGTGACCAAGTGGTTGGGTGCGTGGGCTACACAATTGGTGCTGCGCATGAAGCGGGCCGAGCGTGATATGCTGTTCGGACTGAGCAATACGCATGCAGCCGGTGCACTGGCCATGATTATGGTGGGTACACAGCTGGAGATAGCCCCGGGGCAATATCTCATCAACGATGACGTGCTCAATGGTGTGGTGCTGATGATTCTGGTGAGCTGTATCATCAGTTCGCTCGTTACCGACCGTGCGGCCCGTGCAATAGCATTGTCTGATGCGGCTGCACCTGCCGACGATAGTGGCTCAAATGAGAAGATTATGGTGGCGCTCAACAATCCCGATAGTGTGGAGGCGCTTATCGATACGGCTGTCATGATGCGCGATGCCAAGTCGCAGAAGGAGATAATAGCCCTGCAGGTATGCATCGACAACCAGTATGCCGAGCAGCAGAAGAAGCAGGGAAGGCTGAATCTGGAGCGGGCTGCCAAGGCTGCTGCGGCAGTCGATGTACAGCTGTCGACCTATAATCGTGTGGGAGTGAATGTGGTGGGTAGCATCATGCACTCGATGAAGGAGTTCGAGGCGTCGGAGATTATCCTTGGTCTGCATCATAAACGTAAGATGACCGACTCATACCTCGGTACCGTAGTGACGGAACTGCTTGACCGTACAAACCGGCAGATTATCATCGTCAACTACCTGATGCCTGTCAACGTGGTGCATCGCATCATCGTGGCCGTGCCTGAACGGGCCGAGATGGAGGCTGGCTTCTACCAATGGGTAGAGCGTCTGGCACGTATGGGCGGTCAATTGGGATGCCGCATTGATTTCCATGCACACCCCGAGACGATAAATCTGATACGCCCTTATATACAGGATAAGCATCCGAGTGTACGTACCGCCTACTTTGAGTTGGACGACTGGAACGATCTCCTTATCGTGACGCAGCACCTGAGCTATGACCATCTCTTTGTGCTTGTCAGTGCCCGCCGTGGAGGTATCTCGTGGCAACCAGCCTTCGACAACCTGCCCACGCAGCTTATGCGCCACTTCTCGAACAACAGCTTGATGATTATCTATCCCGAGCAGTTCGGACAGGCTCACGAGCTCTCGTTTGTGCAACCTCTGCCAGCCTTTAACCAGATGTTTGAGAATCCCTTTCATCTGAAAAATAAACCCGTCAAGGAACAAGCCGATGGAGAGCCGATGGACTGATCGTACCGTGCTGCTGTTGGGCGAGGAAAAGATGCGTCGCCTGCAGGAAGCCCACGTGCTTGTGGTGGGAGTAGGTGGTGTAGGTGCCTATGCCGCCGAGATGCTATGCCGTGCGGGGGTGGGGGAGATGACCATTGTGGATGCCGATACCGTGCAGCCTACGAACATCAATCGACAGCTCCCTGCTACACACAGCACTATCGGCCGTCCCAAAGTGGAGGTGCTGGCCGAGCGCTTCCGCGACATCAACCCTGATATACGTCTGCATGCGTTGCCGATGTATCTAAAGGAAGAGGAAGTTGCCTCTCTTCTTGACGGAACGCTTAATTGTCAATTGTCAATTGTCAATTGTCAATTTAATATTATTGTTGATGCCATCGACACCATCGCTCCCAAGTGTGCCTTGATAGTTGAGGCCATGCGTCGCGGCATACCCATCGTGAGCAGCATGGGTGCTGGTGCCAAGAGCGACATCACCCAAATACGCTTTGCCGATCTGTGGGATACCTATCATTGCGGTTTGGCAAAAGCTGTCCGCACACGACTCAAGAAAGCCGGCATACGCAAATCGCTTCCCGTAGTCTTCTCCACCGAACAGGCCGACCACCGTGCTGTCATCACCGTCGACGATGAGCGTAACAAGAAATCTACTGCAGGCACCATCAGCTATATGCCTGCCGTGTTCGGATGCTACCTCGCCGAATATGTCATCCGCCATTTATAAATTGAAAATTAAAAATTGAAAGTTAGCCATCCGGCAAGCAACTCATAACTCATAACTCACAACTCCAATGATCCAGCTTCACGATATACGCAAGAGCTTCGGCTCGTTACAAGTGCTCAAAAGCATTGATCTCTCCATCAACCAAGGCGAGATAGTCAGTATTGTAGGCCCTAGCGGAGCTGGCAAGACCACCCTGCTGCAAATCATCGGTACGCTCGACCGTGCTGATAGCGGACGCGTATTGTTCGACGGCGTTGACGTGTCGCTATATAATGAGAAACAGCTCTCGGCTTTCCGCAATGAACATATTGGTTTCGTCTTTCAGTTCCATCAGCTCCTGCCCGAGTTCTCTGCTGTGGAGAATGTGATGATGCCTGCCCTCATTAAGGGCGACTCTATGGCTGATGCCCGACGCCGTGCAATGGAGATGCTCGATTTCTTGGGGCTTACCGACCGTGCTACTCATAAGCCTGCCGAACTCTCTGGTGGTGAGAAACAGCGCGTAGCTGTAGCTCGCGCCCTCGTGAATCGTCCACAAGTCATCCTTGCCGACGAACCCTCAGGTAGCCTCGACACACAAAACAGGGAAGAGCTGCATCGCCTCTTCTTCGACCTCCGTCGCGATTTAGGCCAGACCTTCATCATCGTTACCCACGACGAATCGCTTGCAGCCACCACTGACCGTACCATACATTTGCGCGATGGTATGGTTGTAGATGATGGTCAATAAATCAGAAAAACTTCAAAATAATTTGTTCCGTCAGTGAACTATCACTACATTTGCATTGTCATAACTCAAAAAATCATATCAATATGGACAAACCTTATGTAGTAGGAATGGATATCGGCGGAACAAACTCCGTGTTCGGTATCGTGGATGCTCGTGGAAATATCCTCAGTGTAGACTCTATCAAAACTCAGGCGTACAAGGAGATTGACGAATATGTCAATGCCGTGGCAGAGAAATTGCTCCCGATGATTGAAGAGGTGGGCGGCAAGGATAAAATCAAGGGTATGGGTATTGGTGCCCCCAATGGGAACTTTTATACTGGAAACATTGAATTCGCTCCCAATCTTCCATGGAAGGGTGTGATTAAGCTTTCAGAACTTTTCGAACAGCGCATTGGTGTGCCTGTAACCGTTACGAATGATGCTAATGCTGCGGCTATAGGCGAAATGACTTATGGTGCTGCGCGTGGTATGAAGAACTTTATCGAGATTACTTTGGGTACAGGTGTAGGCAGCGGTATCGTTATTAATGGACAGTTAGTGTATGGGCACGATGGCTTTGCTGGCGAGTTGGGTCATGTGATTTCACGCCGACACAACGGACGTCAGTGCGGTTGCGGACGCTGTGGCTGCCTCGAGACATATTGCTCGGCAACGGGCGTAGCTCGCACAGCTAAAGAGAAGATCGACTGTACTTCTGAACCTAGCCTCTTGCGTGACATAGAGGGAGAGATCACCTCAAAGGATGTGTATGATGCTGCTATCCGTGGCGATAAGGTGGCTCAGGAAGTGTTTACCTTTACAGGTACCATCCTTGGCGAGGCTTTGGCTGATTTTATTGCTTTCAGCGCTCCTGAGGCCATTATCCTGTTCGGTGGACTTACCAAAGCTGGTGACCTCATTATGAAGCCTACACTGGAGGCTATGGAGGCTAACGTACTCAATATTTGGAAGGGAAAGACCAAGCTTCTCGTTTCAGAACTTAAGGATTCTGATGCTGCTGTGCTGGGTGCCAGCGCTTTGGCATGGGGATGATACGACCATATCGTCAGATAAATAAAGTACGGCATTCAGCTAAGAACTGAATGCCGTACTTTATTTATAAACGTGCTTGGGAACAATGTGATTTGTGTGAAGCAGTTCCCTCAAGCTCGATATGGAGTGCTACTTCTTTTTGGCCTGTTCCTTAGCGATGCGTATCGTGGTGAAGGAGTAGGCAGGCATCTCGTAGCTGAACTGCGGCGCTACCTCGATGGTGCTCTCGGTGGGCACGGCCGTGCGGTCGGCAGGCTTGCCGGTGAGCACGGTGCAGGTGGCAGTGGTGGAGAGGGCATTGCAATCGGTCACCTCTACGGCGGTGGTCACGGCTACGGGCAGCAGGTTGACGAACTTGATGATGAGGTCGCCGGTGGCCGAGTTGTAGACGGTGGAGGTGGAGATGCGCTTGCGCACATCGTCGCGGCGGCTCTCTACGTTGAGCTTGCCCGTGATGTACTGGTCGCCGCTGTTGTTGCCGAATATCTTCTGGGTGTAGTAGCCGGGAGTGAGGTCGATGCGCGATGAGTTGAAGTAGATCATGTCGGGGTTCCAGTTGGTGTGACCGTGGCGTGCTAGCAGCGGAGCATACGAGGTCATGCGCACGATGTCGGCATTGCGCTCTACATTGGTGAGGTGCAGGGCCTCGCAGAGGGCTGTCTCGATGTTGTTGTGACGGCCAGCGATGTGGCAGGCATACTCGCCGAGGTATACCTCACTGGCATTGCGGTCGTAGTGGTCGTAATAGTCCTGGTTGTGGATATACCATCCGGGGCTCACGTAGTAGTGCTCGTCGACCATGGGTATCTCCTTCTCCTTGGCCAGCTTCCAGCCCCACTCGTAGTCGGAGCCTTCGTAGAAGGGGCCTACGGTGCCGCAGATGATGATCTCGGGGTGCTTGGCACGCACGGCGTCGTAGATCATGTTGAAGCGCTCGGTGAAGGTGTTGGATATGAGGTCTTCGTTGCCGATACCGATATACTTGAGGTTGAAGGGCTTGGGGTGCCCGGCCTCAGCACGCACGCGGCCCCACTTGGTAGTCTTGGCATCGCCGTTGGCCCACTCGATGAGGTCGAGGATGTCTTGGATGAAGGCGTCCATCTCGTCCATGGGCACGCCACCCTGCTGGCCGTGGCCACCGTGTGAGGAGTTTTGGCAAGGCACGGCGGCAGGGATTACGGGCAGAGGCTCGGCACCTATGTCCTCGCAGAAGAGGAAGTACTCGTAGTAGCCGAGGCCCAGTGTCTGGTGATAGTTCCATATATTGGGCATGTGCTGGCGCTCCTCGAGCTTACCGATGGAGCGTTTCCAGAGGTACATGTTGTCGAGGCCGTCGCCGTGGGCAGCGCAGCCGCCGGGGAAGCGCACAAACTTGGGCTTCATGTCGGCAATCACCTGTGCGAGGTCGGCACGGAGGCCATTCTTGCGGTTCTTGAAGGTGTTGCGCGGGAAGAGCGATACCATGTCGATATCCACCGCACCTGTCGTCTGCGGAGCGATGATAAGGCGTGCCTTGGGGGCATCTTTCGTGGCCTTGAGGGTAGCCTTGAGGATCTTCCACTCGGCAGTGCCCACGGTGATGCTCTTCGAGGCAAGGGTCTCGCCCTCTTCGCCCACGAGGCTGATGAGGAGCTTGCTGCTCTTGCCCGATGCCTTACGGGCCATCAAGCTGAGGTCATAGAGGTCGCCTGCCTTGAGGGCGATGCCATCGTAGCCGCCATTCTCCAGTGTAGCACCTATGGCGCTTGTCGAGAGGGTGGCATAGTGGCAGTTGTTGGCGTGGATGGGACGCTCGGTACCTATGGCCACGGTGCTGCCCTCGCCCTTGAGTTCCCATGCGGTGAGGCTATGCCATCCACCGCGGTCGGCGGCAGAGTACTCGAAGTCGCGGTTTTGGATGAGCTCGCCATAAAGTCCGCCATCGGCTCCGTAGCTGATATCCTCGAAGAAGATGCCGATGAGTTCGTTGCTGATGGCCTTGCGCTCCTTGCCATGGATGGTGAGGCGGGCGTTTACGGGCTTGAGGTCGGCAAAGCGCACGGGGTCTTGTCCCATGTGCTCGTCGAGCTTCACCTGGCGGTTGCGCAGGTAGTCGTCGCGCTTGATGAGCCTGTCTATCTGCTCCCATTCTACGCGGTGTACCTGCCCTTCCACTTGACGGTCGTTGAGGACGATGGTGCTAAAGTTCGGACTTTGGCATGAGCCTGTATCTGCAGGACGGTTCCCGACACTCACATCCATCTTCTCCCATGTGCGGCAATCTGCGGAGCCATAGGCATAGATGGTGCTGTCGAGTGTGCTATATATGACTGCCCATCCCTCATTGTTCTTGCCCTGTACGAGTATAGGGCGCACACAGCTGCCACCCTCCACATAGGGATAGTCCTGCGGCTTCCAGTTGATGAGATCGGGGCTTTCGCAGTAGGCAAACTGTGGATTGTCGGCCTTGGGCGACCATACGCAGCGCCACATGCCCTGGCTATCGCGCATGAGGTGCGGGGTGAACATCTTCTTCTGTGCACCCCAGGTGCCGAAGTCGCTATCCACGAAGGTACGTCCATTACCGATGGAAGTCCATTGGAGACTGTCTGAACTGTAGGCAAAGGCAATACCTCGGCCGTTGACGTAGGAGAATAGGTAGCCGTAGTCGGGCTTGTTAGCGTATAGACTTAGTGTACTGAGAATGGCTGTGATTGCCAGCACGAGTTTCTTCATAGGTGTTTTATTTATTTTTCTTGTGTTCTCTGATTATTCGTGTTTTTTCTATCTTTCGAGTGTCAATTTCTATTTCTCTTTAATTATTTAATATGGGGGTTACTACCGAGGTCCCATTCATGGTATCCGTTATTTATTCAATTCTTACCTTTTTGTTGTTAATGATATAGATACCGTTAGCAGGATTCTTCACATGGCGTCCGAAGAGGTCATAGATGACGGGTTCTTGGGATGAACTCTGTGTGTGTGTGATGTCGGCAGGGTCGTTGACGTATATTTTCCCGCTTACTGTGGCCTGCATATCGTTACCTGTAGTCTTTATGGTATATCTGACGGTGCCGGCTTTTGTGGGAGTACCATGTATGGTGACAGTCTGTGTGTCTTTGTTTTTGTCGACTGCTATACCATAGCTTGCATAACCTCCAGAAGTTATTACACCTGTGGCTCTCTTATAGTGCAGGATGATGGGCGTGATTGAATCGCCAAGTTCTATTGTCTGCTCAAATTCGCCCGATGCAGCATCGAAGTAAAGCTTTGCTCCAAGGGAGTCGGGGAGATAATATCCGATATGTGGCGGTTGGTTATATGCAACATTTTGCCAAGCTATACCCATTCGGTAGGTGTGGTCGTGCATGAGGGTAGGAACTCTGAAGGTGCTGCTCATGTTGGTGGTAAATATATTAAGGGTTGAGTTGTCGTTTCCGCTCCATAGGATAATCTCCTCGCGCCAGTCTCCAATGAAGTCGGCTTGGAGGTTTGGGGTCGACTTGCTGCTGTTGCAAGTCTTCGATGCATTGTAGTCGTAGGGGTTCTTGCCGTTAATGTAGAGGCGACTTGTGCCGTTGCCGTTCCATTTCTCAATTTTGCCGCCGTCGAAGAGCTCTTCCTGTAAGTCGCCATCCCAGAAGATGCGGAAATTCATCGAGGTGCTACCACTGTTGGCTACGGTGCCAGTGATGGCGCTACGTTGCTGGCGGTCGTTCGATGAACTGAAGTAGGAGCCGCGGTCGGTACTTGAGAGCTGTGCTGCCATGCCACGTCCGTTATCGCCAGAGCCGGTGGCTTTGAAGAGTATCTCGCCAGTGGCTGCATCGTGGAGATCCCATCCGTAGGGTGAACCCTCGTGTATTTCGAATACCTCCAGTCCTAGGCGGTCGGGATTGTGGTCAGCCATATGTATAGCGTCGCCGTGCCCGTAGCCTGTAGCATAGAGTAGGGTTCCGTCATTGTCGAGCGCTGCAGAACCCCATACAATCTCGTCGGCTCCGTCGCCATCGACATCACCTACCGAGAGGTTGTGGTTGCCGTTGCCATACATTGTGCGGCTACCACTACCACTTGTAGTGGCAGGTGCGGTGAAAGTTTGTGTGTTGCCTTCTGAGTCAGTGATTTTGTATTGAGTTTTGCTGTGCGATGAGTGGTACCATTTGTCGGCAATATGCTTGCCATCGAAGCTTACGGCCCAAAGATAGGCGTAGGTGTAGTAACCACGTGCAAAAACGGCATGTGCATTCTTGTCAATACCGTCGAGATGAGCTACAGCAGCGAGATAACGTTCTCCACGATTTCCGTAGCTTGCTTTGTCTGTCTTTCCGCTACGGTCGTCCCAGTTATAAGTGCCTGCTGACTCGGTGCCTACGGTAGTAGCATTACGGTTGGGCTTATAGAAAACGGTGTGGATGGCTTTTCCGGTTGTCCCTTCAAATACGGTAAGGAACTCGTATCCACCATCAATCTTTCCGCCGCTATTACGCCAGGTTTTGTTGTTGTTGCAGCTTTGTATCTTACTGTCGGTACCTGCTGCGCTTACGTATTCTCCTATTCCGTCCTTGCTCCCAGGTGCTGTCTTGCACATCATCTCGGCATGTCCGTCACCGTCAAAGTCATACACCATGAATTGAGTATAGTGTGCGCCGGCACGTATGTTTACACCGAGATCAATTCGCCAAAGCTTTGTTGGTGTACTCTCGGCCCCCCCCAGCGTCCAGTCAATCTTGTAGCAGTCGATGTATACGTTGCCTGTGATACCATCCTGCGAGTTGTCTTTCGAGTTTGAGGGATCCCACTTCACAAATAACTCATACTCGCCATCGCCATCCACATCGCCTACCGAGCAGTCGTTGGGCGAATAGGTATATCCGTTGGCTGTGGGAAGGTCAAGATGTAATTTATAATAAGGATTGGTCCATGGGGCGACGGCAGCGGTGGTGTCGATGGCCTCGTCCCCAACTTTAGTAACAATTTGGTATCGGTGGTTGGCGTTGCCCGTTCCGTCTGTGAAGTTTGTGGCTGTCGTGATGTCTGATTTAACGACCTTGCCATCGCGAAGCACGTCGAAGCTGGTGGCCACACTATCCGTAGCTAGGAAGCGCCAGCTTATGAACATACCTTTGCTTTGTGCTGGCAGCACCGTCACTCCGCGTTTTAGATCTTCTAACTGGGTTTTCGTGTCGGCTTTAGCTTGTATACCCGTCACAAGGAGCATTAGCATGATGATAGCTTTGGCGTAATTCTTGTTTTTCATTTGTTATGGAATATAGTTAGTATACTTTTTATACGGCAAAAATAACGATTATTTACCAATAATGTGATAGTTTGCTTTTGTTTTGTTCAGAAAAAGTCTTCTTGCCTTACAATAATATGGCATAAACGGACTCAAAATACCTTCTTCCCGCCCTTATACTCCTATTTATATATAGTATATCTTTTCCCTAATAGTTCCCCCTTTGGTTTGCTTTTTTGTCCTTTGTACTCCTTTTCTGCTGCTTTCTTCTTTTGCTTGTGGGAAAAGTCCATGTCTCCGTGTTTTTTTCTCCAGTTCCTTTGCTTTACCCGTTTTGCGTGGTTTTGCCATCCCTGGTTGTCATAAAGCCCTAAAACGTGATTTTCGTGTAAAAACCCTCATTAGTGTAAATCAGACACTTATTAAAAAGTTTTAATTTTTCCTGTAAAAAAGTTGCGATAAAGTTTGGCGGTTAATGTAAAAGTGTCTACCTTTGCATCCGCTTTCGAGAGGGAACGCGATGAGCGCTACTTGCGAAGGCATTGAAAGAGAGTTCTTTGAAAATATTTTCCATACAGACAAGTAGTACAAGAAGCTGTCTTGTGATGTCGTCACGAGACAGGGTAAATGAACTAACCGTCAATTTACGTTTTTAGTAGAGAAGGATACA
>JAFTVE010000030.1 GCA_017465905.1 Bacteroidaceae bacterium
GCTGTCCCATCAACCGAGATGTCAAGCGGAACAGTATGGAATCAGAGAAAGCGTAAACCTCGCCAGTAGGGCTAGAGAAAAGGTGTAAATCTTTTCAGCTAATGAAGCAAAAAAACGTCTACTGAAATCAGGAAAAGACATCTCTGTGTATAAAAACTCAAATATCCACGGATATTTCATCACGTATCCGTGGATATTTCATTACGTAACCGCGGATATTTCATTAAATATCCGTGGATATTTGAGTTTTTGCGTGCGGGGGAACTGGAAATTACGTGAAGAGTTACTGAATTTTCGCGAGGTGTGCTGGAGTTTTCCTGAAAGGCGTCATCCCGACAGAGCATAGCGACGAGGGATCTCTGCGAGATTTTCGCTATGCTCAAAATGACATACCCCTGCCAAAGCCAACCGATTTATGAACTTTCGCCAATAGGGAACATCTAAAAAACCCCCATTTCATCGGGGATTTGTCAACTTCTGCTGCACCGTGCCAGGCCAAAAATAAAACTTTTTTACTCGGTGGATGGAGCTATTTTCGCCAACCTGCTTCAATACAAAGGCCTTTTTCGTCGGCGGCTGTGGCCTTCATCAATGCAAATACGCCCTCATCAAATATTATTTGGAAACAGGTGCGGATTCCTTTTTCATTGTTGAAAAGGAATGTGAACCAATCTCCTTTTTCTTTCTTATTCTCACCCGACATTATCACGAGATCGCATATAGGGGAACGTTTGTATCGCTCGGCCAAACTATACAACTCTTCAAGTTCCGTATCGCCAGTGTAAGGGCGCAGACTATAGATGGCATTGGTGGTAAGGGTGTCGCCATCTGTATAAGCGGCAGTCGGGACGTAAACTGCGAATCCGTTTATCTTATCGGACCTATATGTTGCTTGTCGGCGTATGGCACGCGAATCATTGTAATAGGTCTGGAAGAAATCCTCTATAGGTTTCATATCCTCAGCGGTTGACGCTTCGACCAGTTTGCGTCTGTCGCCAGTCCCTCTCAGTCCCGGCCTGATGTCTTGAGTTATGCTGGTCTTTGTGCCGGCATTGACTGTGAAGACGAAAGAGATGGAGTCGTATTGGTTGTGTGGGCATGTGTATGGACTGCTGCTCCTCTTATAGTTATAGAACAGGGTAGACATATCGTCGCCTTCATCGGGGTGGACACTGACAATGTAGCGGCCACTGATTCCCTTGTCGTCATTCTGGCGGTCAGAGAAGATACGGTAGCTGTTGATGTCCTCAATCTTCCGGTTGATGCGGGTGACGAGGTCGAGAAACTTCAACGAATCATTGTCCTCGTGGTCGATGGTGATACCGGCTTTCATAATCAACGCATCGGTAAAATAGGATTCCATCTTCCAGACAAATGAAGAGTCGGAGTAGGTGTCGTAGATTTCATCCATAATCTCCTCCGCGATGTCGATATTGCTTCGTGGCTGCTCGGAAGATGCTTTGGGGGTGCATTGCGTGAAGAGGCTCACGGTGAATAATGCGGCTATAAATGATACTATAGGTTTCATAGTGTATGTTGTTTGAATTCTTTTTAATAATCACACAAAGGAATTTCTCAGGCAAGTGATTCTTGCCTCACACAGATCTCACAATGCTTGCGCTTGGCTCGTCCAAGAAATCTCACAGAAGAACGCATCGTTTCACTCGCGTTTGCCATCCGGATGGCCACATACGAGCGATAGCGATGTATGCTTCTGTGAGATTTGTGAGATCTGTGTGAGACTAAAATCATTTGTGTGGGCGTTTATTCTTGTACTTGTTAGTTCATCAATTCTTGTTCGAAGAGGTCCATCTCGCGTGTCATGCGCTCGAACTCCTGCTCAATGTCCTGCTGCATATCGAGCAACTGCTCGTCGGTGATGCCATAGAAGATGTTGGGCGTTGCTTGCGCGAAGTCGCCCTGCTGAGGGGCCGACGGAGCGATGGGTGTCGTCTCCCTCACGGTATGCACGATATGTTTCTCTACATACACCGTGTCGGTTTTGACAATGGTCTTGACCTCAGGCGTAGCGGTTGCCATCAACGTGCCGGGGTCGGCAGTAGTCGGGGCGACGTCCGTGGCGCTGAAGCGCATACCGATGAAGAAGGCCGCAGCCAGCGATGCAGCTATGGCGGTGTAGCGGACGATGAGCGGCACGATGCGGCTGTGGGACTTCTGGCCGGTAGGGAGAGGCGCGGCCTCGTGGGGTTCCTCCTCGGCTATGGGCTCGGGGGCAGGGAGCTCGAAGGTAGGTGCCAGCTCGCCACTCTCAAACACAAGGAACATGTCCCGGTAGTCGGCAAACTCATCGTCCACCTCGTTCGTGCGGAAGTAGTCGGCCAGCGCAGCCTCCTGCTCGAGGCTCGTGGCGCCGTCCATAAACAGCTGCAGCAGTAAGCGCAGCTCCTCACGGTCCGTAATCTTATGTATACTCTCTTTCATTTCTCAAGTCCTCCTTTGTCTTAATTGTTCCATCACTTTGGCGCGTGCCCTTGACAGAATCACTCTTGCCGAAGTCTCCGAGGTGCCTATGATGCGGGCAATCTCGGCAAACTCCATATTCTCTACCTGTCGCATCTGGAGCACCGCGCGGTACTTGTCGGGCAGGTTGCGGATGGTGGTCTTTATCCAATCCTCATCCTCCTGCTGCTCCAGACGAGTCTGGGCATTGCTCCCGTTGTCGTGGACGATGGTGTCGGTGAGTTCGTCGTGCCGGTGTCGCTGCATCGTTCGCAGCCGGTCGATGCTCAGGTTCTTGGCAATGGTAGTGCCCAATGCCTCCATGCCTCCCTGGCCTTCGCGGATGGCGTCACGTGCTGTCCATAGTTTCAGCAGCGTGTCCTGCACCACGTCCTCGGCCTCGTCATCGTCTGCCAAATAGTAAAGAGCGATTCGTTGCAGCTTCAATCTCAACTCAGGGACGACTCTCTCAAAGTCCTGTCTGTCCATTGCGTATCGAGTGCTTGTTACGTTCTGCAAAAATACGGTTTACTTTCCTTTTTTCAAACATCATTTGCTCCTAATACGTCGATGCAGCGGATTTGTTACACTCCGTTGCAACT
The DNA here is from genome assembly GCA_017465905.1 of Bacteroidaceae bacterium. Lineage (GTDB taxonomy): Bacteria > Bacteroidota > Bacteroidia > Bacteroidales > Bacteroidaceae > UBA1189. The sequence goes on from JAFTVE010000030.1 coordinate 3,063, forward strand.
TTTTTTCTCTTTTTTTCAGAATAGCATGCAAACAATAGGAGGTCAGCACCGTTGAGTACCGACCTCCTTCCTTATTGTTCGTATAAGCTACCATTATACCTGCAGTGTCCGCAAGGCACGGATGCCCTGGTGGTTGATGTCGAGCTGCTCCACCTCGGCGAGGTAACGCTCGGCATGTGCCTTGTCGCCCAGACCAGTGTAGCCGAGGGCGAGCATGAAGAGGCAGTGGATGCGGTTCTTCTCGTTGAGGTCGCCATCCCAAATCTGAAGGTCGGGCAGCGAGACGGCAAAGTAGTCCATCACCTGAGGCTCGAAGAGATGCTGCTTGCCGTAGCTGACGAGCTTGTGGAAACGACCATGGGCCTCGGCAGTGCGCCCGAGCTTGAGCAGGGCCAGTCCCTGATAGAATATCTTCTCGGGCTTGGCATCGTTGTAGTACATGGCTGCGGCTGGCTCGGTGGGTCCGTAGGTGGCCAACTCCCAATGCTCGCGGGCTTGCACATCGTCGCCCAGCAGCTCATAGGCACAGCCCAGGAGGTAGTGGAAATCGTTGTCCTGCGCTCCCTGCAGCTTGCCCTCGCCAAGATGGTGGGGATAGAGGAGGCATTGCTTGAGCAAGCAAATTGCTTGTTCAAGCAATGAATTATGAATTATGAATTTTGAATTATGATACTGCGTATCAAGATTCCTTGCTGGCTCGGCATAGTTCAAGCAAGCTTGACTTTGCTCTCGCTGCGCTACGGAATTATGAGCATCCGACTCGATAGTTGCAGTTTCAGTCATAATTCCTAATTCATAATTCTTAATTGAAAAGCCTGCAAGCAGGCTTTTCGCCTTCTCCACACGGGCATACTGGTACTGTGCGGGCACCTTGCCTTCGCCTCCCTCCCAGGGGTGGAAGATGTGGCTGTCGAGCAATGCCATGGCCTCATCGTAGCGCCCGAGGTGGTTGAGCAGGGTAATCTGTTCGAGCAGGAGGTCGTCGCGCTCGGCAATGAGTGCGGGGTACTGCTCCAAGTGGGCGAGGCGCTCGGCGTGGGGGCGACCGGTGACCTTGTAGAGTTGATCGAGCTCCATGAGGATGCGGCTGTCGGTGGGGTCGAGGCGGAAGGCACGCTCCATATATTCGAGGGCGAGATCGCGGTTGTGCTCCTTATTATAATAGTATAGGGCGAGGTTGCGCCACACGGTGGGGAACTCGGCATCGCGCTGGGCCGAGAGCTCCCAGTTTTCCTTGGCAAGGTGGTACTGGCGCTTGTCGTAGTAGAGGCATCCGAGGAAATAGGGTGCACGGGCACCCTGAGGAGGGCAGCGCTTGGCGATGGTGAGCACCTGCACATCTTCGAGGCGGTTGGGGAAGCAGCAGCGTGGGTCGGTATGCTCGGCACGGGCAAAGTGGGCATTGGCCTCATCGATGAGTCCCTGCCCCTGCATGAAGTAGCCGAGGTAGTAGGAAGTGAGGGGTGATGCCTGGGCCAACTGCTCGGCTACGGCTGGGATGGTGAGCACCTGCACGGCCTCATCGAAGAGGCGCGCTTGGGCATAGTCGAGAGCAAGCTCGTGGTAATTGCACACCTCGCCATGCATGAGGGTGATGAGACGCTGCAGGGGCTCGTCGCTACCGGTGATGAGGTATTCCTCAAACATGCAGCCGTAGTTGAAGAGGTCTATCGTGTAGGACTCGTGTATCCACGCGAGAGCCTCATCGCTCTTGCCCAGCTTACGCAAGATGGAAGCCTTCAGGGCGCGTGCCTTATGGTTGTGGCTGTTGTGGATGAGGCAACGGTTGACCTCGTCGAGGGCATTGTCGAAGTCACGCATGCCAGTGCTAATGCAAGCGGCCTCAAAGTAGGCGGCATCGGCCCAAGCCTTGTTCCACGTAGCCTTCCAGAAGAGTTCGTGTGCTTCGTAGGGACGGAACTGATACTTGAGGCAGAGGGCGAGGTTGTAGATGGGCTCTCCGTCGTAGGGATTGGGGTTGCGACGCTGCAGCACCTTGACAGCAGTGCGCAGGTAGGGCTCGGCCTTGTCGAAGCGGCCACGGCGCAGGTACCACAGACCTACCTGATTGTTGCATCGGTAGTCCATTGGATCACGACGCAGAGCCTCCTCGTAGTAGTCGAGAGCCGACCACGTGGCGTGGCGGTACTGCTCGAGGTGCAGACCAGTGAGGTAGAGCTGGTCGATGGTCTTGATGTCCTCGGGGCGCAGAGCGGGCTCGGCTGCATCGGGGATGGGGCGTATATCATCGGGCTCGGCTTGCCAGACGAGGACGGTGTGGGTGCGGTGTGAGGGGTCGGCCACATCGGGGCGCGAGAGGTATACGGAGAGCTCGTTGATGCTGTGTCCCTGCAGGTCGATAACCTCATCGAAGAGCACTTCGGGCGAGAGGGTCACGGTCTTGCGCAGCAGATACTCGGCGCAGTGGGTGAGCACGGTAATCTCAACCTCCTGCTTGGAGGTGGCATATACCTGGAGGCGACCATTCTCGTGGATATTCATCACGAAGTCCTTGCTGGCCTGCTTCACGATGCCAAGTTCGCGGTAGGGCATGAAGTACTGCACAAACTGCTTCTCCTCGTAGGGCATGAGCCAAGTGAAGTCGGGCTGGTTCTCGGTGTAGACGCCTGCCATGAGTTCTATGTAGGGGCGGAACACACCGGGTGCGCCCTCATAGTCATCGTCGGTGAGGCAGCGGTCCCACGCGCGGCCAAAGTCGCCATTGCCCCAGGTCCATTGTTTCTTGCCGGGACTGAAGTGGTGGCTGGCCACATGGAGCATGCCGCCCTGGGTATCGTTCTCGTAGCCTCCCTCGAAGTCGTACTTGGAGTTGACGGCCATGTAGGAGGTGGGCACGGGGATGTTCTTGTAGTTGGAAATGTCGACACCAGCCGAGTAGTCCATCTTATAATAGGTGCCCGTGGCGATGGGGAACGAGCTCACGGCACGCTTGCCATGGTCGAAGACGGCATTCACATCGGGCGGGAACACACTCTGGTAGTGGTCGCCCACCTCAACGGCGGGGTTGGCCCACCAGAGGAAGGTCTGCGGCAGGGGTGATCGGTTGCTCAGACGACCCTGTATCTCGAGGTAAGCGCAGCCGGGGCGCAGGGTGAAGCCTGCCATGCCTTTCTGGTGGAACATGCGCTCCATCTCGTTGACCCACACGGTGACGCTGCCGTCGGGGTGCTCCTCGATGGTGGCATCGACGGGCATATAGGTGGAGGGGCGATGGTGCTGGGGCCAGTTGAACTCGATACCGCCCGAAATCCACGGACCTGCCAAACCAACGAGGGCGGGCTTGATGACGTGGTTGTAGTATACGAAATGGCGTTGCTTGACCTTGTCGTAGGCCATCTGCACACGGCCGCCCAGCTCGGGCAGGATCATCACCTTGAGGTACTCGTTCTCGATATAGATGGCGTTGTACTCCTTGTCGACACGCTCGTCGCTAATGCGCTCGATGACGGGATAGGGATATACCACACCGCTACTGCCTTGATACACGCGGTTCTCAAGGAATATGGGGTTCTTCTCAGGTGCACCCACCTCGTAGGTGGGGATGGTCACCTGCTCTCTCCATGCTTTTACCATTGTGTTTTGTTTTTTATAGGAGGTCTTAGGAAATCATAGGGAGTCTTAGGATACCCTAAGATATTCTATATTACTGATTATTTCACTAATTGCTTTTCCAGCTCTTCGAGGCTCTTGCCCTTGGTCTCGGGGCAGCGGTGCAGGAAGTACAGGAAGCCGGCACAGCAGATGGCGCTATAAATCCAGAAGGAGCCGCTGCTGCCCAGCGCTGCATTCATCGGGGGGAAGAAGAAGGTGAGCGTGCAGCTGCCTACCCACAGGGCAAAGGTACATGTCGCCATGGCTATACCACGCACGCGGTTGGGGAAAATCTCGGCCAACAGCACCCAGGTGACAGGTCCCAAGGTCATGGCATAAGCAGATATAGCCAACACAACGAGTATGACCATACCGAAACCTGTAACATGGAAATGATAGCACGTTCCCAAAATGAGGTAGATGACCGAGAGACTACCTGCACCAAAGAGCATGAGCGAGCGGCGTCCCCAGCGGTCGATAGTAAAGAGAGCTACGATAGTAAAGATTACATTGGCCACACCTGTTACGACAATATTGAACAACACATCGCCTACGCTATAGCCTGCAGCTGAGAAAATCTCTTGAGCATAATTGAAGATGACATTGGTGCCACACCACTGCTGAAACACGGCGATGATGATACCCAAGGTGAGCACAGTGGCATACTTGCGCGAGAAGAGGGTCTTGAGGCCAGCCTTCTCGGCCGAAGCATCGGCATTGACCGACTGGCGTATGGTATCCATCTCGGTACGGGCATACTCCTCACCGCCAATATGGGTAAGCGTAGCCTGAGCTTGCGACTGATAGCCACGAAGCACCTGCCAACGCGGACTCTCGGGGATAAAGAAGGCAAGCACCAGGAAGAGTGATGCTGGCACAGCTTCGGCCCAGAACATCCAACGCCAACCCATCTGTCCGTTCCACGAAGCCAGAATCTCGGTGCTACCAAAGCTTGAAGGCACATCCTCTGCTATGAGCCAATTGGCAATCTGTGCTCCGAGGATACCGAGCACGATAGTCATCTGATTGAGCGACACGAGCTTGCCACGGATAGCACTGGGCGAAATCTCGGCAATATACATAGGCGACAGGGCCGAAGCGATACCAATGCCTATGCCACCTACGAAACGGGCGATATTGAATAGCGTGAAATCATCAAATACTCCCGTAGCAACGGCAGACACAGTGAAGAGCACGGCCGAAATGATGAGCAAGGGTTTGCGGCCATACTTGTCGGCCATAGCACCAGCAATCATGGCACCCACGAGGCAACCGATAAGAGCGGTAGTCATGGCCACCCCCTGCATGAGGGGCGAGTCTGATATGCCAAAGAAGAGTTCGTAGAAGGGTTTGGCACCGCCTATCACCACCCAATCGTAGCCAAAGAGCAGGCCACCCATGGCAGAAACAAGACAAATGAAATAGATGAATTTTCGATTCATAACCTGTGTATTTTATATTAGTATTCGCTTTACTGTTAATGAGAAACAAAGATATGTATTTTTTCTTATCTGCTACAATAATTGTTCAAATAATACATCCCAAGTGTTGTAAATTGTAAATAATCCTTCATACAGCATTAAATAGTGTTATATTACGGGGAAACTTTTTGCAATTACAAAAGTTTCCTCTACCTTTGCACCCGATTTAGAGCATGGCTATGGAAAAAAGTGTTGAAAAGACAGACTTGCGCGAACGCATCGTGACGACAGCCTCCCGCCTGTTTCAGGCGCAAGGCGTGAAGCAGGTGCGCATGGACGATGTAGCACGCGAGCTTTCCGTATCCAAGAAGACCCTTTATGAACTATTTGCCGATAAGGAGGAGCTGCTGCTTGAGGTGGTGAAAGTAATCTCCATGGGCTTCCACCAAAATATCAAGGAGATTATCTGTAGCTCGGCCAATGTGCTGGAACAGATATTCATGCTTTACAAGCGAGTCATTGAACATTGTCGGGAGGTCAATCCTTTATTCTTTATTGAACTCATGCGCTACCCTCAAGTGCAGACATTCTTCGAGCAGGTGCATGTCCAACATGCCGACCGCATCAAGGAGTGGTTGCAGATGGGAGTAAAGCAGGGATTGCTGAGAGATGATGTGAACTATGAGGTGTTCCTCCGGCAGGATGGCTTCCAGATGGACAAGCTACTCATCAACCCCGAAGTGCGCAACTATCCTCCCAGGGTGATATACGACTCGGTGGTGCTGGTGATGCTGCGCGGGTTGGCCACCGATAAGGGACTGGAAATAATAAAACAATGGAAATAGTAATAGTTTTTTAAGCGAAAAAACAAAGAAATGAAAAAGATGTGTACTGTCGGCAAACGGCCGATAATGATGGCCATCCTCTGCCTGTGCGCTTTGGGTGCCATGGCACAGGAGAAGTTGGCGCTGACGCTCGAGCAGGCGATAGAGATTGCCCTGAGCGACAACCCTACAATCCAGGTGGCGGAACAAACTGTTCAGTTGAAGAAAATCTCCAATAAGGAGACGGTGATGGGATTGCTTCCCGAGGCATCGCTGGCTGGCTCGTATACCCGCACCATCAAGAAGCAGACGATGGTGATGAACGGTATGGAGTTTCAGGTGGGTATCGAGAATTCATACAATGGTGGTCTCTCGGTGAGCCTGCCCATATTTGCTCCTACGCTCTACAAGAGCATGAAGCTGACCAAGACCGATGTGGCACTGGCCGTAGAGCAGGCACGCTCATCGAAGCAGGACCTGGTGAACCAGGTGACCAAGGCCTTCTATCAGACACTGCTGGCACAAGACAGCTATGCCGTGCTGGAGAAGAGCTTCGCGCAGAGCGAGGAGAACTTCCGCATCGTCAACGCCAAGTTTGAGCAGGGCCGCGTGAGCGAGTTCGACAAGATCAGCGCCGAGGTGCAGATGCGCAACCTGAAGCCTTCGGTCATCTCGGCACGCAATGCCGTAGAGCTGTCGAAGCTTCAATTGCTGGTGCTGATGAACATTGAGCCCGAGACGGAATTTGAGCTCATCGGTAGCCTCAAGGACTATGAGGAGAATGTGTACGCAGGTATCCTCACCGCCGACACCAATTCGCTCAAGGAGAACAGCGCATTGAAGCAGATGGACATGAACGTGAAGATGTTGCAGCAGACCCTCTCGCTCAACAAGCAGAACTTTGCCCCGATGGTAGCCCTGCAATTCAACTACATGTACACCTGCATGGCCAACGACTTCAAGTTCAAGGAGTACAACTGGAACCCATACAGCAACTTGGCCCTGAGCGTGAGCATCCCCTTGTTCAAGTACAGCAACTTCTCGAACGTGAAGAAGACGAACATACAAATCAGCCAGCTGATGCAGAACCGCGACTATACCGCACGCCAGCTTGCCATGCAGCAGCAGAGCTTCCTCAATAGCATGGCGGCCAGCGCCGAGCAGGTATCGAGCAACAAGGAGGCCATCACACAGGCCGAGAAGGGACGCGCCATCGCAGAGAAACTCTACGAGGTGGGACGCGGCACCATCCTCGAGCTCAACAGCGCCGAGGTGGCACTCACACAGGCACAGCTCACCTATGCACAGTCGATTTTCGATTATCTGAGCGCCAAGGCCGACTTGGATAAGCTGCAGGGAAAGGAATATGTAAGAGAGTAATTACGAAAAGGGTTTTAATGCGGACGCGGCTATTAGGCTTTTGCAAGAATTTTCATCGAAGTGAAAAAATATTTTCATAGGCGTGAAAAATTATTTTCACAGGTGCGATAAAGTTTTTTCACAGGTGTGAAAATTTCCAGTAGCAGGTTATAGCAATCAGAATTCCTTAACTCCCAAGAAATAAAAAACAAATAAAACTTATATATAAGATGAAAAGAAAAGCATTCTCGTTGGCAGCCATGGCCCTGACCGTATTGTTGGCTGCTTGTGGCGGCAAGAGTCAGACAACACAGACTGCCGTCGAAACCGAAGAAGTGAAGCCTGCCGTGAAGGTGGCTAAGGTGGCAGTGCGCCCCGTTGATCAGGTGCGCGACTATGTAGGTACCGTACAGGCCGAGGTGAAGAACAACATCGCTCCTCAGGCTCCCGGTCGTATCAACAAGATCTTTGTAGAGGTGGGCGACCACGTACGCAAAGGACAGAAGCTCGTGCAGATGGATGCTGCCAACCTGCAGCAGCTGACCCTGCAGATTGAGAACCAGAAGGTTGACTTTGCCCGTGTGAAGGAACTCTATGCCGTAGGCGGTGTGTCGAAGGCTGAGTTTGACAACATGAAGATGTCGCTCGAGGTGGCTGAGAGCCAGTACAACAACATCATGGAGAATACCCAGCTCTTGAGCCCCATCGATGGTATCGTCACTGCCCGCAACTATGATAATGGTGATCTCTATGCCGGTGCAGCCATCCTCACCGTAGAGCAGATCCGCCCCGTGAAGTTGCTCGTCAACGTATCGGAGAACTACTACTCCAAGGTAAAGAAGGGCGACAAGGCCATCATCACCCTCGACGCTCTGCCCGGCGAGAAGTTTACCGCTACCGTATCGCTCAAGTACCCCACCATCAATGCAGCTACCCACACCTTCCCCGTAGAGCTGATGCTCAGCAACCAGGATGAGAAGGTACGCCCCGGTATGTTTGCACGTGCTGAGCTCAACTTCGGCACCGAGCACCACGTGGTGGTTCCCGACATGGCTATCGTGAAGCAGCCCGGCTCTGGCGAGCGCTTCGTGTACGTATATAATCATGGTAAGGTAAACTACGTGAAGGTAGAGTTGGGCCAGCGTCTTGACGATGCCTATGAACTCCTTGGCGGTGTTCCCGACGGCGCTACCGTAGTCATTGCCGGCCAAGGCCGATTGGCTGACGGCATGGAGGTGAGAGTGGAGAAGTGATATTAATTCTGAATTCTGAATTTTGAATTCTCAGCCTGCGATACTCGTCTTAGGAGTGTAGTCGCAGCGCGGAGCCTAATTCATAATTCACAATTCATAATTCAAAATTAGATAACATGAGTTTATATGAAGGTTCGGTCAAACGACCGATTATGACTGCGCTCATCTTCGTTGCCATCGTGGTGTTCGGTGTGTTCTCAGCCACCAAGCTCCCGATTGACCTTTACCCGAAGATGGACCCGAACGTCATCATGGTGATGACATCCTACTCGGGCGCCAGCGCATCGGATATTGAAAACAATGTGACACGCCCCTTGGAGAGTACGCTCAACTCGGTGGCCAACCTCAAGCACATCACTTCGCGCTCAGCGGAGAATATGTCGCTCATCACACTCGAGTTTGAATACGGACACGACATCGACGACCTCACCAACGATGTGCGCGACAAACTGAACATGATAACCTCGGCGCTGCCCGATGCCGTGAGCACGCCCATCATCCTGAAGTTCGACTCCGACATGATGCCTATCATGATCCTTTCGGTGCAAGCCGACCAGTCGACCAACGGGCTCTACAAAATCCTCGACGACAACGTGGCCAACCCCTTGGCACGTATCCCCGGTGTGGGTTCGGTGTCGATCGGTGGTGCTGCAGAGCGTGAGATATACGTCTACTGCGACCCTGTGAAGCTGGAGGCCTACAACCTCAGCATCGAGGCCATCAGCCAGATTATCTCGGCTGAGAACATGAACATCCCCGGTGGATCGTTTGACATCGGTAACGAGACCTTCCCGCTCCGCGTAGAGGGTGAGTTCAACGACCCCAAGGAGATGGAGAACATCGTCGTAGCCTCTATGGGTGGCAGCGACATCTATCTGCGCGATGTAGCCGAGGTGGTAGATACCATCCAGGAGCGCGGACAGATGACCTTCACCAACGGAGTGCGCGGTGCTACCATCGTAGTGCAGAAGCAGTCGGGAGCCAACTCCGTGGAGATTTCCAACAAGGTGCTCGAGATGCTTCCCAAGCTGCAGGAAAACCTCCCCTCTGACGTGAAGATTGGTCTCGTGGCCAACACCTCGGAGAATATCGAGAACTCCATCAGCGGACTGGCCGAGACGGTGCTCTACGCCCTGCTCTTCGTAGTGCTTGTGGTGTTCCTCTTCCTCGGTCGCTGGCGTGCCACCTTCGTTATCGCCATCACCATCCCCATCTCGTTGGTTGCCTCGTTCATCTACTTGGCAGTCACCGACGGTTCGCTCAACATGATTTCGCTCGCCTGTCTCTCTATCGCTATCGGTATGGTGGTGGACGACGCCATCGTGGTATTGGAGAACGTGACTACACATATCGAGCGAGGCTCTGACCCCAAGCAGGCAGCTATCCACGCTACCAATGAGGTGGCCATCTCCGTTGTAGCCTCTACGCTGACGATGATTGCCGTGTTCTTCCCCATGACACTGGCCGGTGGCATGATGGGTATGATGTTCAAGCAGTTGGGTTGGATGATGTGTACCATCCTCACCGTATCTACCGTGTCGGCCTTGACACTGACCCCGATGCTCTGCTCGCAGATGTTGCGCCTGAAGAAGAAGCACAGTCGTTTCTATACCATCTTCTTCACACCTGTGCAGCGTGCTCTCGATGGCTTGGATGCTTGGTATGGCCGCATGATCGACAAGGCCGTGCGTCACCGCAAGACGGTGCTCACCGCCTGTATACTGATTTGTGTTGCCTTCTTCTTCACCTTCAAGTATGTAGGCGTAGAGTTCTTCCCATCATCCGACGACAGCCGTATGACCGTGAAGATGTACATGCCCGTAGGTACTCGTACAGAGCGCACCCATGCCATCGCCAAGGAGTTGGCCGATAAGTGGATGGCCGACTTCAAGGACGAAGCCCGCGTAGTCAACTACACCGTAGGTCAGGCCAGCGAGGACAACACCTTTGCCTCTATGCAGGACAACGGTAGCCATATCGCCTCGTTCAACATCACGCTCGTAGATCCTGATGAACGCGAGCGTACCCTCTTCGAAGTTGGTGAATTGGTTCGTGCCGACCTCAACCGCTATCCGGAGATTGAGAAGTTTACCGTAAGTGCCGGTGGCAACTCGGGTATGGGTGGACAGTCATCCATCGACTTCGAGATCTACGGTTACGACTTTGACGCTACCGACAAGGTGGCTCGCGACCTGCGTGCCGAACTGCTCAAGCTAGACGGTGTGAGTGAGGTGCGTATCAGCCGCTCAGACTATCAGCCCGAAATACAAGTCGACTTCGATCGCGAGAAGCTGGCCCGTCACGGACTCAATGTGAGCACGGCAGCTACCTACTTGCGCAACCGCATCAATGGTTCTACAGCCTCATTCTACCGTGAGGATGGCGATGAGCACTACATCAAGGTGCGCTATGCGCCCGAGTACCGGACCAGCATCGAGGACATCGAGAACATCCTCATCTATGGTGCTAATGGTGCAGCCGTACGCATCAAAGATGTTGGTACTGTAGTGGAGCGATTCTCGCCCCCCTCCATCGAACGTAAGGACCGCGAGCGTATCAATACCGTCAAGGCCATCATCAATGCCGGTGTGCCCATGGGCGAGATTGTGACCGCCAGCAACAAGATTATCAAGAATATGGACATTCCTTTGGGCATCAATGTGAACCTTGCCGGTGACTTTGAGGATCAGCAGGAATCGTTCGGCGACCTTGGTGTACTTGGTATACTCATCATCATGCTTGTGTTCATTGTGTTGGCTGCACAGTTTGAGTCGTTTACCGACCCCTTCATCATCATCACTGCCGTGCCGCTCTCTATCGCCGGTGTGATTCTCGCCTTGGCGCTCACAGGCACCAGCCTTAACGTGATGAGCCTCATGGGATGTATCATGCTATTCGGTATCGTGGTGAAGAACGGTATCGTGCTTATCGACTACACCAAACTGTGTCGCGAGCGCGGTATGAGTGCCATCCAGTCGGCCATCACTGCAGGCCGCAGCCGTCTGCGTCCTGTACTTATGACCACTCTCACTACGATTCTCGGTATGGTGCCTATGGCTGTCGACCAGGGTGAAGGTTCCGAGATGTGGCGTCCGCTGGGCGTATCGGTTATCGGTGGTCTCACCGTATCTACCATCCTTACCCTTGTGCTCGTGCCCGTACTCTACTGTATGTTTACCGGTGTAGGCATCAAGCGTAAGCGTCGCAAGCACCGCCGCCAACTTGCTCTCGATGCACACTGGGCTGAGCATAAGCACACGATGATTAAGAGTAAGAAGTAAATAACCACATTTACAATTTGACAATTTACGATTTACCATTTATTTGTCAATTGAATTATTTGATAATTTGGGCATAATCCCAGTAAATAGCTAAATCTCCAAATTGTACATAAATTGTAAATAGTAAATTTGTAAATAGTAAATAAAAGACATGAAATCCGTATTTATCGCCTACGACCAGGCATACCAAGAGAAGATACTCTTCACGCTCGACCACTTCAACTGTCGTGGATTCTCCATGTTCCCCCAGATACAGGGACGTGGCAGCAAGACTGGCGAGCCCCACTACGGCAGTCACGCATGGCCCTCCATGTGCTCGGCCATCCTCACTGTAGTACGCGACGAGCAGGTAGACCCGCTGCTCGAAGAGCTGCACCGCATCGATAAAGAGACCGAGCGTCTCGGTCTCCGCGCTTTCGTGTGGGATGTAGAGAAAACTATCTAACCTTTTTAAGAGAACAAACAACATGATATAGGGGTGAATCAACGAAAAGATTCACCCCTATATGTTTGTATGAATAAAGATAAGTCCGCCTACGGCTAGGAAAACTTCAAATAAATTTGCGTTTTCTCTCACCATGCACTAACTTTGTCAGTCCAACCAATTAGACAAGATGAAAAGAATTGCACGATATATCGCAGCATTGATGATAGCGACTGTAGGTCTGTTGCCACGGCAAGCTGCAGCGCAGGAACTGGAAGCCAAGGTGGTGGTAAACCACTCGAAGATACAGGGCACGAACACCTCCGTGTTCACCACCCTGCAAGAGGCCATGACGGAGTTTATCAACACCCGCAAGTGGAGCAACGCACAGTACACCACTCGGGAAAAGATAGCCTGTAGCTTCAACCTCATCGTCAATGAATACAGCGATGACGGACGCTTCGGCTGCAGCCTCATGGTACAGGCAAACCGCCCGGTATACAATGCTTCGTACAACACCACGGTGTTCAACTTCAACGACAATGCCGTAGACTTCAACTACATCGAACACGACAAGCTGGAGTTTTCCGACGACATCGTTGACAACAACCTCACTGCCGTACTTGCCTATTATGCCTACCTCATCATTGGCCTCGACATGGACACGTTTGCCCCGAAGGGCGGTACCGACGTGCTCAACAAAGCCGAGAATGTGGTGAACAACGCACAGATGCTGGGTGAGGATGGATGGAAAGCCTTCGGCGACAGCAAGAACCGCCACGCACTCATCAACGACTACATGAATGGTGCCATGGAGCCTTATCGCCAGCTTTTCTACGACTATCACCGTAAAGGGCTCGACGAGATGGCACAGAATGCCGAGCGCGGACGCAGCAACATCACCACTTCGCTGACGCTGCTCGAAAAGGCCAAGCAGGACAAGCCCATGTCGGTACTGCCCCAGCTCTTCACCGAAATCAAGAAAGACGAGCTCATCAACGTCTACAGCAAAGGCACCTCGAAGGAGAAAGAGGAGGTAAACCGTATCCTCTGCCTTGTGAATCCCTCGCTGACAAGTGATTGGGACAAGATAAAAGAATAAACGATTACAGCAATGCTACGCAACCTACATATACAGAACTACGCTCTCATCGAGTCGCTCGACCTCGATTTCACCGAGGGATTCTCGGTCATTACCGGTGAGACCGGTGCAGGAAAGTCTATCCTGCTCGGTGCCATCGGCTTGCTCACCGGACAGCGTGCCGAGACGGCCGCCATACGCACCGGAGCGGCCAAATGCGTCGTCGAGGGCACCTTCGATATTGAGGGGTACGACCTGCAACCGCTCTTTGAGGAGCACGACATTGAATACGACAACGAGTGTATCGTGCGACGTGAGATAGCCTCTACGGGCAAGAGCCGCGCCTTCATCAACGACACGCCCGTATCGCTAGGCATCCTGAAGCAACTGGGCGAGCGACTCGTGGACATCCATTCACAGCATCAGAATCTGCTGCTCAACACCGAGGGCTTCCAGCTCCGCGTGCTCGATACACTGAGTGAAGACAAAAGCATTCGTCAACAATATACCGAGGCTTACCGCCACTATCGCGACACGGCAGCACGCCTCGAAGCCTTGCGCAATCAGCTTACGGGCGACCAAGGCGACGAGGAGTATATCCGCTTCCAGCTGAGCCAGTTCGACGAGTGGCGCCTGCAGGAGGGCGAGCAGGAAGAGCTAGAGCAGGAGCTCGAACTCCTCAGCCATGCCGAAGAAATCAAGGAGAGCCTCTACCGCATCGACGCGATGCTCAGCGGTGACGATGGCGGGCAGACATCTGCACTGAAGAGCGTGACCTCACAGCTACGCTCACTGACAGCCATCTACCCCGGAGCCGAAGACTGGCACGAGCGCATGGAAAGCCTATACATCGAGTTGAAGGATATCGCCGACGACGTGTCCGATGCCAGCGAACGCATCAGCTATGACCCTGAGCGACAGGCTTGGGTAGAGCAACGGCTCGACACCATCTACACGGCACAGCAGAAGCACCGCGTTGGCTCCGTAGCCGAACTTTTGGAGATAGCCGAGCGCTTCCGCGACACACTGCAGCGCATCGACGAGGCAGGCGAGCGCATTGCTGCGATGGAGAAGGAGACCGCCGCAGCGCTTGAGGCTCTGCAACATGCTGCTGAGGGCTTGACAGCACAGCGCCAAGCCGTAGCCACCACCTTTGAGAAGGAGATTGCCACACGCCTCGTCGAACTGGGTATTCCCAACACACGCTTTGCCGTAGACATCACGCCGCGCCGTCAGCCCGACAGCACGGGAGTCGACAGCGTAGCCTTCCTCTTCTCGGCAAACAAGAATAGCGCATTGCAAAATATTGCCGAAGTCGCATCAGGTGGCGAGATTTCGCGCATCATGCTCTCACTCAAGAGCATCATCGCCACGGCCACAGCCATGCCCACCCTCATCTTCGACGAGATTGACACAGGCGTATCGGGCACTATCGCAGCCCGCATGGCCGACATCATGGAGAGCATCGCCAGCCACGGCCGCCAAGTCATCAGTATCACCCACCTGCCGCAGATTGCAGCCAAGGGCACCGCGCACTACAAGGTATATAAGGAGGACACGGAAGATGCTACCGTCAGCCACATCCGCACACTTACTACCGACGAGCGCATCAGCGAACTCGCACAGATGATGAGTGCTGGCACCCTCACCGAGGCGGCGATAAATAATGCTCGTGAGATGCTGGGGGTATAAGAATACAACGAGGAAAAGTAAGCATATATAGGAATACATGAGAAGACAGGAGACTCGCGTAGTTTCCTGCCTTCTTTTTATATTATAGGGCGAAACGGATGTTATTCCCGTACAAAAATTTTGTAGCATAATGTAAGGCAAATCCTGCGGATTGCTTACACGGCACAGAAATCGGAAGTATAGACTTTTTCGTTCTTATGGCAGATTGTTATCGCTTCCTTTTTCTTGCTAACGCTTTGCTTTTTCCTAATCGCTCATGGTTGCGTTCTTTTCGAATGTCTCGGGGATTGGACGAGAAGATAGCAAGGATTTCCCTGTTCTATTTCTTTTGTGAACATAAATTGTCGTAAATTGGCCATGAAAGTCTGCCGTGGGTACATTAAAGGGAACAAATTCAATCTTTTCTACATTCAAATTTGTGAGTATCAGATAAAAAATACTGTTGTGCAGATTTGGAATTGCAATTCCAAATCTGCACAACATTCCTCCGTCATCTATGCAGGAGTAGAACAATTAGACACTCCGCACGACGGCATCATCAACTATCGGAACTTTCATATATAAGCAATGCCTTGGGGATTGGGCGAGAACAAGGCAAGGATTCCCCTTTTCTTTTTCTCTTGTGAACATAAACTGTTGTAAACTATCTCTGTCTACTGATTAAAAGTCACATAGATAATGGCTTTGTCGCTTTTTAGGAATTTTATTCCCAAAAACTTGTGGAATTCAACTTCTTTTCTTATATTTGCATATATGATTGATGATGAGAAACTAATCGAATACATCTTACTACAAGTCATACTAGCAATTGACATATTCCTTATCAATACAATATACTAAGGCCTCTACATATTACTATTAATATCGGTTTTTACAAATGTTTCCGTAGAGGATAATTCATATAATTAATATGTTGATTGCATTGATGCTGCAATTAGATTTATTACTATTGAAGGCTAAAATCCTATAAGCCCTATTCTATTTTTATTTTTAGGAGTCAGTATAACATATTCAAACACCTATTTAGGTTATACACAACCCCTCATACTACAGCCCCTCCAGCCATGATAATGCTGTTTAGGTAGAGTGAACCTTCACTCTCTTTTGGAGAGCGCTTATCTCAATAGGAAGTCACAATGATAAGTGTTAATCGTGACAAAATGTTTAATTTCAAACAATGTTTCGATATGAAGATTGTTTATATCAGAAGAATAAGGGAATAATTCTAATGCTCTCTATTGATTTTATTAGAACTTTAATTTTCCTAATTAGATTATTTGCTCTATTATCTGAAATTCTATAAAAACGGAATATCCCCTATCTCTAAAAAAGGATGATTAAGGCCATCCTCTTTTTATTTAACTATTTATTGTCATTAGTGTCCACTAAAAAATCAAAATAGCTCTTTGAAATAGTTGATATTTAATTTGTTATAGAGGTTTTGCAAGCGAACGGATTTGAAATTACTTTTGCGGTCATAATCAGACCGTTATGAATAAAGATAAATACGTTTTCGCCCAATTAGTAGAGTTTCTTGATTGTTTTAAGTTTCGAAGAATCGTAGCTAAGTATCAAGGAGACAGATATATAAAATCGTTCTCTTGTTGGAATCAACTACTGGTAATGATGTTCGGCCAACTCTCCAATCGTGAAGGTTTACGCGACTTGATCGTTGCACTCGAAGCTCATTGGCGTAAGCTGTACCACTTAGGAATGGGCAAGTCTGTAACCCGAAGCAATTTGTCTAAAGCAAATGAGCTGCGAGACTACAGAATCTTCGAGGATTTTGCTTATCACCTGGTTGCAGAGGCACGTTCCCAAAGCATCGAAAAGATATTCGGTTTTGATGGTCATGTGTATGCTTTTGACTCCACAACGATAGACCTATGCCTTGAAGTTTTCGAGTGGCAAAGTTCCGCAAGCATAAAGGAGGGATTAAGATTCGCACCCTCTATGATATTGAGGCACAGGTTCCTGCATTCTTTCATATCACAACAGCATCGATTAATGATATAAAGGCATTACCTGAGATACCCTATGAGAAAGGAGCATATTACATCTTTGATCGTGGTTACAACGATTTCTCAAATCTGTTCAAGATAGAGCAGATAGAAGCGACCTTTGTGGTGCGTGCAAAGAAGAACCTGAAGTTCAAGCAAACCTCATGGAAACGGAGGCTTCCGAAGAACGTCTTGTCTGATTCGACCATAGAGTTTACGGTATATAAGAGTTCTAAAGATTATCCGATTCCGCTTAGAAGAGTCGTCTATTCAGGCTCGCTCGGTATCGTGAGCTGCATGTCCTAAACGCGAACGGCCATGAACGAAGTTTTCATCCGCGTGCTGCGCGGCATAGGGCTGGCATTAGTCGCACTCATCCTTATGTGATGAGTGCGACACTCCTTTACAAACCTAAAGCAAGTTTGATATTTCTCGCTCGTTTATTCGTATCTTAATGGCTGCGCCAAGAAGATACTTGCACTCGCTGTGAATAAAATAGCACTGCGAGAGATAAAAGTAAACTTTTCTTCTCGCAGCCCTTTTTATTCGCTCGCTTATTCGTATCTTTGTAAATCAGACACAACTAACAAAGAATTTTATCATGAAAAAACTTCTTTTCACACTGCTGGCGTGCCTGTCGATGGGCGCCATGGCCCAAGAGGGGCTGATACTGCACTACGACTTCGTGGGCGATGAGGGAACAACGGTGCGCGACAAGAGCGACTCGCACCACGATGGCACCCTGAAGGGGAGCGCCTCCGTGGCGGACGGCACCGTGTATCTGGGCAATGAGGACGGATACATCGACCTGGGCGAGGGCATCGGCAAGGAGTTGCAGCAATTGCGCCAGTTTACCGTCGCCGTGCGCTACAAGGTGGATAGCGAGGCCTCGCTCAAGGGACAGGGATACTTCCTGTGGGCCTTCTCCACGATGGAGCTCAACACGCAAACCGAGGGTCGCTACCATGCCTACAAGCTGAACGTACAACGGGCCGAGAACTCGGTGGGCGGATGGAAGAACGAGACGCTCATGGACCTGGGCAAGCCCTCGGAGAAGGGCAACTGGCAATATGTGGTGTACACGCAGAACGACGACGAGGGCCGACTCTTCCTGAACGGACGGCTGGTGGCATTCCTCAACGGCATGTTCACCATGGCACAGACCTTCCCCAAAGAGGCTCCCACATACAACTGGATGGGGCGTGCCCCTTTCAAGGGCGACTCGTACCTGAAGGGCACCAGCATCGACGATGTGCGCATGTATAGCACGGCACTCACCGAGAAGGAGGTGCGCGACCTGTACAACGACGTCCAGCAGGGCGACCTCGCACGCCACGATTTCCTCTACACGGGCCAGTCGAAGAACCGGCGCATGTATAAGGTGAAGGATGGCGACATCATCTGGCGATACGACAACACCGATGGACGAGGCGAGATAAGCGACGCGGTGCTGATGGATGACGGACATATCCTGATTGCCGACCAGTATGGCATTGCCGAGGTCGACACCGAGGGGCGCGAGCTATGGCGCCATCGGGCACCCGAAGGCACCGAGATACACACTATACAGCCCGTGGGCGAGCGCCACGTGCTATACGTGCAGAACGGCAAGCCCGCCAAGGTGATGGTGATGAACATCGCCAAGCAGAAGGTGGTGCACGAATTTGTGATTCCCTACCCCGAGAAGGGTAGCGTACACGGACAGTTCCGCAATGCCCGCCTCACGAGCAAGGGCACCCTGCTGGTGGCCAATATGGCGATGGGCTTCGTGGCCGAATACAATGCCAAGGGCAAGGAGCTGCACCGATGGGAGCTGTTTGGCCCCTGGTCGGCTACCGAGCTGGAGAACGGCAACATCCTGATGGTGGGGCGCAAGGGCCCCGTCAAGGAGGTGATGCGCGACGGCACCGTAGTGTGGGAGACCAACACGACACAGTATGGCGTGGATAGCCCGCAGAAGGCCTACCGACTGAAGAATGGCAACACGGTCATCACCAACTGGTTCAACGAATGGAACAAAACGGCGGTGGCCACCTTCAACCCCTCACGTGCTCCATTGCAGATGATAGAGCTCACCCCCGACGGACATGTGGCTTGGGAGGTGTCGTCATGGAAGGGCGACCGCAACCTGGGGCCTGCCACCACATTCCAACTGCTCGACGAGCCGGTGGTGAGGAAGGATTGCCGATTCGGGAGATTCAAGTAGTATAAGTTTCGCAAGCTCATCTTCTTAGGAGCCAGGAGTTAAAGGGAGTTATCGCTTCGCTAAGGAGATAAAAGCCAATAGCTCTTTCGCGTGTTATAACATTCGGCATTTATCTCCCTTTATCTCCTAATAACTCCCTTTATCTCCTACAATAAATAGCATAATTTTTAAACATCACACTGATATGAAAAAGATTCTTTTACTTGCCACCATGGCCCTGTCGGCCATCATGGCATCGGCACAGCCGAAATTGTTTGTACAGCCCAACGAGCCGATTGGCGAGGGCAAGGGTATTCATCCCGGACGCGTAGTATGGGTACATAGCCCCGGCGTGGCCTCATGGGACGGCGAGACGGGCCTCTGGGTAGAAGACCGATGGAACGACCAAGAGAAAGCCGACAAGATGATACGCTCGGCAGTGACCCAGCTGGCAGGCCAAAAGAAGGCCAAGAAGGCATGGAAGGCGCTGTTCAAGAACTTCAACCAAACACACGGCCGAGGCAACAAGGGCTACCAGAAGGGCGAGAAGATTGCCATCAAGCTGAACATGAACAATGCCATCACCCACCGCGACACCATAGAGCTGAACTCATCGCCCTTCGTGACACTGGCGCTCGTGCGTAGCCTGGTCAACGAGGCGGGCGTGGCGCAGGAGGACATCATCGTATGCGAGCCGAGCCGTGCCATCACCGACAGCATCTACAACAAGATTCACCGCGAATTCCCCGACGTGGTGTTCATTGACAATATCGGTGGCGACGGACGCCTCAAGTGCGAGTACTACCCCGAGCAGCTGAAGTACTCGGTGGACAATGGCAAGATGGCTCGCGGATTGGCCAAGTGCGTGGTGGATGCCGACTACCTCATCAACTCGGCCCTGCTGAAGACCCACAATGGCCCCGGCGTGACGCTCACCGCCAAGAACTGGTATGGCGCCACCGACATCAACCTCCTGTGGCGCAAGAATGCCCACAATGGCATCAGCGCCGACAAGCGCCACGGCAAGCCGAGCTACAAGACCATGGTGGATTGGATAGGCCATAAGGACCTGGGACAGAAGTGCCTGCTCTTCCTCATCGACGGCACCTACGGCAGCCGCGACGTCAACGGAGCCCCCTCGCCCAAGTGGCAGAAAGCCCCCTTCAACAACGACTGGTGCTGCAGCATCATCGTGTCGCAAGACCCCCTGGCTTGCGACGTGGTGGGCATGGACATGCTCATCCATGAGTGGCCCGAGTTTGGCAGCTTCAACTACTGCGACGAGTACCTGCGCGAAGCGGCCACCATCCCCAACCCCGTGACAGGCGTGGTATACGACCCCGAGCGCGACGGCAAGCCCCTGACAGCTCCCCTCGGCCTCATGGAACATGCCGACAAGGACCGCCGCTACACGAAGCTCGACATGATTTATGTGAAGCAGTAAGAGGAGTTCGGATTTAGAAACTCAGGAAATAGAAATATCCCCCGGCTACAAAGTCGGGGGATATCTGTTTCCGTCTGTTTTAATTTTCATTCACCAACACACTCACCTCACTCTCGGGCAGATGCCCGCTACGGATGCGCCACTCCTGCGGATAGAGATTATTGGCGCGGTTGCCGATGTTCTTGACAAAGCCGAGAGGGATGTTGCGGTAGGTGACGATGACAAAGCCACGCGGCATGTCAGAGGGGAGCGCGATGGCCTCGCGGCGCAAGTAGCGCAAGGCATCGGCATAGCTGAGCTCGCAACGGGTAAAGGCATCGGGGCGGAGCGCCGTGCTCATAGCCAGTTCGTGGGCAGGGAGTGCGTCGCGCCCCTTGAGCTCGGCCAGGGTGATGCCCGCCTTCAGCACATACAACCGCTCACTCAAGATGGCATGCAGCTCCTCCATATCGGTGGGGAGAGCCACCACATCCGTATCTTGCACCTTGAAGGTATAGTCATTCGTCGTGAGCCACCCCTTGCACTCGGCAGGCACAGGCATGGCGGGGCGCTTGGTCTTCTCCTTCTTGCCTCGCTTCGCCTTGGGCGCGTCGCCCTGATGCTCGGCTGGGGCATCGGCAGGCTTGCGCAGTGCAGCAAGGAAGAAGCCCTCGCCCCGTGTGCGGCCAGGGAGGAAGCGGTAGGCATGAGCCACATCGGCGGGCACAAGGCTCGGCGTGATGCCCCACGAGGGGGCGGTCTCTATAGGCAGTAGCGTGGCTCCCAGCTCGTCCATCATCCAGCGCACATTCTCCTCGTCCTCAGCGGTATTGAAGGTGCAGGTGCTATAGATGAGCAAGCCTCCGGGGCGTAGTGTAGGCCATATATCCGTGAGGATGTCGCGCTGGCGCTGCCAGCACACGGCAACGTTCTCGGGGCTCCATTCGGCCACTGCCGTCTCATCCTTGCGGAACATGCCCTCTCCACTGCAGGGAGCGTCCACGAGGATAAGGTCGAAGAGCGGCCCCAGGAGCGTAAAGTCGGCAGGATAGTTCGATGTCACCATACAGCGCGGATGCCCCCACTTGGTGATATTCTCGGCAAGCACCTGTGCACGGGGACGCATCACCTCATTGGACACGAGCACACACTCGTCGGGAAGGAGCGAGCGCAACAGCGTGCTTTTGCCGCCCGGAGCCGCGCAGAGGTCGAGGGCCACGCGAGCCGTACCGAGATGTTGCCTCACCGCCTGCTCCACAAACATCGACGAAGCCTCCTGCACGTAGTAGCTACCCGCGTGCAGCAGAGGGTCGAACGTGAATGCCGGACGCTCAGGCAGGTAATACCCCTCAGCGGCCCACGGCACACGCTCGTAGGGCACCCCCTCCGACCATTTATCCCGGTTGACACGGATACTCACGGCAGGCTCGCCAAGCAAAGCCTCGCGAAAAGCCTCATAGTCGACGCCAAGCAACTGGCGCATGGTGTGTTCGAAAGACGCAGGTAAATCCATTGATTATGCTTTATTGCACAAAAGTACGCAAAGTTTTTCAGAAATCCCCCAACACACCTACACACAATTCATTTTGCCTTGACAATTTATTCGATTTACACTACTGGTTTATTCGATTGGGCTGTACAATTTTTAAATCAAAGCTTATGATTTATTATTCAGTGCCTATGATTTAGTATTCATAAACTTTGAACAGACATTCAGAACCTACGATTTGGAAATCCTACAAAGATTATGTAATTTTACAAGCATAACAAGAGAAGTTATCAACATACCCAACAAAAACAATCACCTTTGGCATATGAAAAGAATCATCATCGCACTGGCCCTGATACTGGGCACACTCGCCACAGAGGCACAAACCCGGCAAACGGCATCACCCGACAACCTCGCGGCACTGATGCCTATGCCCAATCGGGTGGAGCAGCAGAAGGGGCGTCCGTTTCGCCTCATCGAGGGGCGCACCGCCATCAGCTACGCGGGCGACTCACTGGAGTTTGTAGCTCATACGTTGGCTGGCATCATTGAGCGACGCACCGGCGTGAGAGTGAGCACCGAGGCACAGGGCAAGCGAGCAGCCATCACCCTATCCATAGACTCCTCGCTACAGGGAGACGAGCACTACCGCATCGAGGTGACGCACCGCGGCATCGCACTGAGCGGAAGCACCGCCGCGGCACTCTTCCGGGGAGCGATGACCATCGACCAGCTCCTCATGGGCGACATCGTGGCCACGGCACGCAATGAGGTGAGCCCCATCGTCATCGACGACGCACCCCGCTTCGGGCACCGCGCCATCATGCTCGACCCGGCACGCCACTTCCTGCCCGTGGAGGATGTCAAGTTCTTCATCGACCAGATGGCCAAGTACAAGTACAACGTGCTGCAGCTGCACCTCACCGACGACCAAGGATGGCGCGTGGCAATACATAGCCATCCCCGACTGGCAAGCCCCCAGCACTACACGCAAGAGGAGTTGCGCGATATCGTAGCCTATGCAGCCCAGCGACATATAGAGGTAATCCCCGAAGTGGACATACCGGGACACACGGTGGCCATACTGGCTGCTTACCCCGAGCTAAGCTGTGCGCACCTGACGAGCGACACGGTCATCGTGGGCAAGACAACCAACCGCATGGTATGCGCCGCCAATGCCAAGAGCTATGAGGTGCTGACCGATGTGATAGGCGAACTGGCCGCCCTGTTCCCCTCGCCATACATACACCTCGGAGGCGACGAAGCCGCCGTACCGGCCAACTGGGCACAATGTGAACGGTGCCAGGCGATGATGCGCGAGCGAGGCTACACGAAGGCCACGGAGCTGATGACACCCTTCTTCGACCGCATACTGCAGGCCGTACGCGAGCAGGGCAAGAAGGCTATCCTCTGGTGCGAGCTCGACAACATTTACCCACCTGCCAACGATTACCTCTTCCCCTACCCCAAGGATGTGACGCTCGTCACCTGGCGCTACGGGCTTACACCCACGTGCCAAAGGCTGACTCATGAGCATGGGCATCCGCTCATCATGGCACCGGGCGAACATGCCTACCTCGACTATCCCCAATGGAGGGGCGACCTCCCTGAGTTCAACAACTGGGGCATGCCACTCTCCACACTGGAGAACTGCTATAAGCTCGACCCGGGCTATGGCCGCCCTGCTGACGAGCAGAGCCACATACTGGGAGTGATGGGTACGCTATGGGGCGAGGCCATCAAGGACATCAACAGGGCCACCTACATGGCTTTCCCTCGTGCCCTTGCCTTGGCCGAAGCGGGATGGACGGAGATGCCGCAACGCGATTGGCCATCGTTCAAGGAGCGTATGTACCCCAACCTCACCGACCTGATGAAGTGCGGCGTATCGGTGCGTGTGCCCTTCGAAGTTGGAGAAAGGAGGAGGCCTTAATTTTTTTTGAAAAAAATCGCCACTTTTGCAACCTGAGACGAGTTTATTACGTCTAATAGACAGAGAAACCAAAAAACATTAAACGATATGAAGACAAAAAACATCTTTATGGCCATGATTGTGGCCTTGATGAGTACAGCTATCTGCCCTGCACAGGAGGGCGAATCTACCAAAGAGGGCATTGCCGCAGTGGAGGAGATTATATCGGACAGCAGTACCGGCAATAGCGTCAGCAGCAACCAAACAACAACACAGCACAGAAGCGGTTCGTGGACAGTAACCTATACGAACGATACGCTGGATACCGATGAGGCAGTAGAGCTATTGGAGGAAATCTTCGACGAAGAATTTCCCGAAGGCATAGAAGGGCTGATGAAAACAGCAATGGGTGCCGCAACAGGCGGATTGCTGATTGCCGCACTCGTGCTATTCTGCATATTTGGCCTACCTATCCTTGCCATCATCCTTATCATATGGCTTATCGTCAGAGCCTCAAGGAGAAGTAGCAACAATGCAGGACAAGCAGTTATGCAAAACGAGGTAGACGCGACAGGAAGAGGCCGTGCCCTTTTCAACAAAGGCGTAAGAAACGTATGCCTTGGCATAGGACTCGCCATCTTCCTTGGGATATGGATGGGTGACTTTGGCGTAGGTATCGGCGTATTAGTCGTATGCATAGGTATCGGCGAACTGCTTGTAGACTATTTTGCCAAGAAATAAGCGAAGCAACAACCAGGCACACCTTAAGGAGCCACCTTGAGCGCAAACACTATGCACGACATCGCACTCATCAGCCAAGTACTGGTATTCGGAAACCGACGAGCCTTCGACTCGTTGGTGAAGAAATATCAGGGTGCGGTGCGTAGATTCCTGCTGAGCCTCACGGCAGGAGACAGCGCCTTGAGCGATGACCTTGCACAAGAGACTTTCATCAAGGCATATACGTCGCTGGAGACATTTAAAAAACGCTCAAACTTCTTAACTTGGCTCTATAGAATTGCATATAACGTTTTTTATGACTATATTCGCAGTCGGAAAGAGATGCTCTCGATGGACGATGACGACTGCGAGCTGGAGTCACAGCACCAGGAAGCCCCTTCGGAAAGCTACGTGAAGGCCGACATCAATGAGACACTAAAGCAGCTGAAGCCCAATGAGCGGACGTGCGTGACACTGCACCTGATGGATGACCTCCCAATCAACGAGATAGTAGCGATTACGAATCTGCCCGAAGGAACCGTCAAGTCGCACATCGCCCGAGGTAAAGAAAAATTAGCAACCTTTCTAAGAAAAAATGGATATGACAGATGACCAACTGATAAAGCAATTCATGCAGGACAACATCCGCGTGCCCGAAGACAATGGCTTCAGCGAGCGAGTGATGCGACGTTTACCACGTCGCCCCATCAACACAGCGTGGACTACTGTTTTCGAGGTTGTGGTGCTGGCCGTGGGATGCCTATTCCTGCTCAGCCAAGTAGACCTTGCAGAGGTGTTCTGTGACCTCTCGCTACGTGTCCTGCAATTTATCACCTATCTGCGCTATGCCGACTTCACCTTCAATCCCCTATACCTGGTAGCTATACTCATCTTATTGGCTGTATGGGGAGGAAACAGAATAAAAGCACTGACATGAAACAATATTTAGACTTGCTCAACCGTATCCTCACGGAGGGCGTAGAAAAAGGCGACCGTACAGGTACCGGCACCATCAGCGTATTCGGACATCAGATGCGCTTCAACCTCGAAGATGGGTTCCCCTGCCTGACCACCAAGAAACTCCATCTGAAATCCATTATCCACGAGCTGCTATGGTTCCTCAATGGTGACACCAACGTGAAATATCTGCAGGATAATGGCGTGCGCATCTGGAACGAGTGGGCCGACGAGAATGGTGACCTTGGACACATCTACGGCTATCAGTGGCGTTCATGGCCCGACTACAAGGGCGGACACATCGACCAGATAAAAGAGGTGATCGACACCATCAAGAACAACCCCAATAGCCGTCGTATGATTGTGTCGGCATGGAACGTGGCCGATATCGACAACATGAACCTGCCTCCCTGCCACGCCTTCTTCCAGTTCTATGTGGCTGACGGCAAGCTAAGCCTGCAGCTATACCAACGCAGCGCCGACACCTTCCTTGGGGTGCCCTTCAACATCGCCTCGTATGCCCTGCTGCTCATGATGGTGGCACAGGTAACAGGCCTGAAGCCGGGTGAGTTTGTACACACCCTTGGCGACACACATATCTACAGCAACCATATAGAACAGGTAAAGCTGCAGCTGACACGCGAGCCGCGTCCGCTCCCCAAGATGAAAATCAACCCCGACGTGAAGGATATCTTCAGCTTCAAGTTCGAGGATTTCGAGCTCGTAGACTATGACCCACATCCACATATCAAGGGGGTTGTCGCAGTATAATAAGGAAGCCTCCCCCCTATCCCCCTCCCGAAGAAGGGGTGGACTTGCAAACTGGAATAATAAAGAATCTACAACAATGAACAACTCATTCCCATTCTTAGGAACTGAAGCTCACCCGCAATCGGGAGAGTCAGCGAAGAGTACAGCCCTCGACAACGTGTCAATCATCGTAGCGGTAGCCAAGAACGGAGCCATTGGACGTGACAACCAATTGCTATATCACCTACCCAATGACCTCAAGCACTTCAAGACACTTACTACCGGACACACGATTGTCATGGGACGCAAGACCTTCGAGTCACTCCCCAAAGGAGCACTCCCAAACCGTCGCAATATCGTGCTGAGCCGTCAGGAAGGTCTGCATTACGAGAATGCCGAATGCTACCGTAGCCTCGAAGACGCGCTCATGCAGTGCGACTACACGGAAGATGTATTCATTATCGGCGGTGCAGACCTATACAAACAGACAATCGGGATAGCCTCACGCATCCACCTCACACTCATAGAGGATGCACCAGCCGATGCCGATGCGTTCTTCCCTGCCCTTGACCCCAACCAATGGAAAGAGACTAGCCGAGAGGAGCACCCTGCCGATGAGAAGCATGCACATGCCTACACCTTCATCGACTACATGCGGAAATAACAACACGCACCATATCGAGATAATAAAAGAATAGCGAGCTATCAAGCCCGCTATTCTTATTTATAAACGACACAAGATTATTCCTCTACATCAGGAATAGGCATTTGTCTTCTGAACACCTCATTGAAAGAGATGAGCGTTTCTGTACGGGCCAAGCCAAGTGGCAAGAGCTTATCGTGAATCACATTCTTAAGTTCTGCATTATCCTTGACGTAAATCTTGATAAACATATCGTATTTACCCGTAGTATAATGACACTCTACCACCTCAGGTATTTGTCTTAACGCCTCAACTACGCGACTGAATTCAGAAGGGTCCTTCAGATAAAGACCAACAAACGCACAAGTCTCAAGTCCAACCTTGGAAGGATTAACCTTAAACTCAGAGCCATCCAAAACGCCCAAATTAACCAATTTCTGATAACGCTGATGAATAGCAGCACCAGACACATTACACTCACGAGCGACCTCCAAGAAAGGTATACGAGCATTGTTCGCTATCATCTTGAGTATCTGAGTGTCCAATGCGTCCAACTGATGATGTCCCATAACATGTATATTTTTCGTTACAACATTAAAAAAGCGGGTAGAAACACCCGCTTTTTTATTTATAGTGTCTGTAATTGATTACTGACGCTTTCCACCTGAATATACGATATTCAAAGCCCACGCTTCACGCAACGCCATCTTCACATCGGTAACGATACCCATCTGAGTATCCTTATCAATCTTCATAGAAACGCGCATAAAAGGCTTGTCACGCTCAGGCATTGCCTCACGCTCCTGGTAGATATAATCACCAATAGCGTCTACGCTAGCAAAGTCATCGTTGAGCTGAATCTGTGAAGCTGTACCCATCTTAGAGCGGAATTCCTTCGTAGGCTTACCTATGTATACATAAGAAACCAACGATTTCTTTTCCAACTTCTGGATTTCAGTACCCTTCGGTGTTTCAAACTCTACTCGCAAGGTTACCTCACGCATAGAAGTTACCATCATGAAGAAGAACAGGATACTGAAGATCAAGTCAGGGAGTGACGAGGTATTCAGTTCAGGAACTTCCTTGCTACCATTCTTATTAAATTTTCCCATGATTAGTTTCCTCCATACTTTTTGGGTTCAGCCTCTGAAATCTTCATCGGATATACGCCTCTGATAGCCAACTCCTCATCAGATTCAGGAACGAGATGATTGTAATACTTACCAAACTTCTCACGTGACAATTCATCACGCAACTCATTGTATGCTGCCATCAATTCGTTCTGAATCTGGAAATAAATGTCATACTGAGTGCTGCGGTCAGTTTGCACAGAGATAATATGGTTCTTTGTTATCGGATAAGCACCGAGAAGAGGCAGAGGGGGATCCGCGGGATGGAACTCAGGCATATTAGCCTTGTTCTCGGGATTGGCGATAAATTCCTTGGCGATTTCACGTAACTCGGATATCTGTACACCCGATTTGGAAACACGCTTTGACTCGTCACCATAGTAGTACATGATTTCATTGTTCATATTTACCTGAACAACAAGCACATTTCTACCCTTCACCTTTACATCCTCTTCTTGCTGGTTAGGATCTGGCGGTTGCGGCAAACGACGTACCAAACCGGTATCCGTATCCATTGATGTAGTAATCAAGAAGAAGATCAACAGGATGAACGAGATGTCGGCCAATGAACTACCATTCAATCCAGGAACTTTTCTTTTCTTTCTTGCCATAATTAAAATCTCCTATAAATTATGACTTACTTCTTGAAAATTCCTGTCAAGCTTGCTATCAATGCGATTGCTGTAACAACGAGCAATACATAAATTGTATAAATGATAGCATCTGATGCTTGCAACCAGAAGGCATCTTCGTAAAGACCTGTACCCGTCATGATAGGTGATGTGCTACCAACAAACCATGCTACCACCAAAACAGGGATAAACAGCCACAAACCAACCTTAGCAAGAACTTTACCCCACTTCGGCATGTTTGAATCAATCTTACCACCCTTTGCACCTACTGCACCTACGATTGTACATACTGCACAGATTGCAACCAATGCGTACATCCAATACATGAGCAGGTCAGTGAACTGCGGTGATCTATAGTAGCCACTAGGAAGTGACTCCATATTTCCAAATCCAACGCAGAAGAACAATACCAATACCACTACAGAGAGTGCTATCAGTACGTAATATGCGATGGACGCTATTTTACTCGCTTTCATTGTTATTCTCAGTTAACGTGTTTATTACTTCTTCAAGTTATACTTCATGATCAAATCCAAGAGTGTGATAGAAGAGTCTTCCATATCTGTGGTAAGAGCCTCAATCTTAGAAAGGATGAAGTTATAGAATACCTGAAGTACAAGAGCAACGATAATACCGAAGATAGTGGTAATCAAGGCCACCTTCATACCACCAGCAACAACGGTCGGGCTAATGTCACCAGCCTTCTGGATATCGTCGAACGCCATAACCATACCGATCACAGTACCCAAGAATCCGAGTGAGGGAGCCATCGCGATGAAGAGGGTTACCCATGAGCAGTTCTTCTCAAGAGCAGCAGACTGAACGCCACCGTAAGAAACTACTGAACGCTCAACAACATCAAGACCTTCATCGATGCGCAACAGACCCTGATAGCAGATAGAAGCTACAGGACCGCGAGTGTTGCGGCAGATGTTCTTAGCGCCTTCTACATCACCCTTAGCCAAAGCAGCCTCGATAGCACTCATAAGCTTCTTGGTGTTCACCTCAGCAAGGCTCAAGTAGATAATACGCTCAATACAGAATGCCAAACCAAGTACCAATGCAATAGCAACCAATGACATGAAGCTTGCATCACCCTCAATAAACTTTGTTTTAAGAGCCTTGTGCATGCCTACGGTCTCTTCCTCTACGGGAGCAACCTCTGCAGGCTCTTCAACTGCTGCGGCTGCTGAATCAACTGCTGCTGAATCAACTGCTGCTGTGTCAACTGTCTCTGTTTGTGGAGCTGCTGCATCTTGAGCAACCACTGTCTGTGTCAATCCAAATGAAAGGATTCCGAACATTGCAACTACTGCAAAAAACTTTTTCATTGTGTGTTACTTTTAATTAATACTATTATAAATTATTACTATATTCACTTTTTTTGCGGAAAGAAGGGGATTCGAACCCCTGATACGCTTTTGACGTATACACGCTTTCCAGGCGTGCCTCTTCAACCACTCGAGCACCTTTCCAAGACATCTTTTAGGGATGCTTGTTGGGAAAACGGGTGCAAATTACGAATAAATTCTTTATTTCGCACCATTTTCAGCTACAAAAGTATTGATTTTTTTTCTTGCAGCCATAAAAAACATGATTATTCTTCAAAAAAAGTTACATTTTATACTTTTCACATCCCATAGCCGCCATCGTCTGCTCGTTTTATTGTAAAAAAAACGTCCGACTTTAGGAGAATTCAATCCAAAGACATACCTTTGTAACGACAATTCACAAAACCGTATAAAGATTATACATTATATTATTTACCTCAAACGTACATAGAAAAGGTATTATGAAAGATTTTTTAAAGTTTAGCTTGGCCACTATCGTCGGCCTCATTGCCTTCACTATTATTGTGACTATCATCAGCATCGTGTCGCTTGTAGGAATTGCCGCCTCGTCGAATACCACAACTACGGTAAGCGAGAACAGCATATTCAAGTTGGAATTGAAGGGCGAGGTAACTGAGCGCCTGGCAGACAATCCGTTCGAGTCGTTAATGTCAGAAGAGCAGGTTGCACTTGGCCTCGACGATATACTTTCAAGCATACAGAAAGCTGCCGACAACGAGTATATAAGAGGTATATACCTGGAGGCTGGAGGCATCATGGCCAATCCTGCCACCACCGAAGAGATTCGCAATGCGCTCCTACGCTTCAAGCAGACGGGCAAGTTCGTCGTGGCATACGGCGACAACTATACGGAGACGGACTACTATATCTGCAGCGTGGCCGATAAGGTGATCCTTAATCCACAAGGTATGGTCGACTGGCACGGCCTGGTATCGCAGACAATATACTTCAAGGACCTGCTTGCCCAAATAGGAGTAGATATGGAAGTTTTCAAGGTTGGTACCTACAAATCGGCCGTCGAGCCTTACACTTCAATGGAGATGAGCGACGAGAACCGCGAACAAATCACTGCTTACATCACTTCCATCTGGGATAATATGGTGGAAGGCGTATCGCTCTCACGCGGCCTCAGTGCCAAGCAACTCAATGAGTACGCCGACCGCTACATCGCATTTGAAGGCGCAGAGGCCAGTCTCGAGGCTGGTCTTGTCGACACCTTATTATATATGGACGGCACCAAGGCCTACTTGAAGGAAATGATGGAGCTTGAAGAGGACGACCGCTTGGCCATCCTGTCCATTGATGAAATGAAGAACCTCGAAAAATTGGTTCCACTTGACAAGAGCGGCAACGTGATTGCCATGTACTATGCCGAAGGACAGATTGTCGACGTAGCCTCAGTCGGTGCAATGGCTCCAGAGATTGTAGGCGAGAAAGTATGCATTGACTTGCGTAAGCTACGCAACGACGAGACTGTTAAAGCCGTTATCCTCCGTGTGAACTCACCTGGCGGCAGCGCCTTCGCCTCTGAACAGATTTGGAACGAGGTGGTGAAGCTGAAGGAGAAGAAGCCTGTTATCGTATCTATGGGCGACTATGCAGCCTCGGGCGGTTACTACATCTCTTGTGCTGCCGACACCATCATAGCCCAGCCCAACACCATTACCGGTTCAATCGGCATCTTCGGTATGTTCCCCAACCCACACAAGCTTATCAATGACAAGTTGAAACTGAACGTGGAGACCGTTAAGACGAACAAGCACGCCGACTTCGGCAGCATGAACCGCCCCTTCAATGCCGACGAGCGCGCCATCATGCAGCGTTACATCAATCAGGGCTATGCCACCTTCGTTCAGCGCTGCGCCGATGGTCGTAGCATGAGTACTTCAGCCATTGAAGCTGTGGCTCAGGGACGTGTATGGACAGGCGAAATGGCCAAGGACCTCGGTCTTGTCGATGTGCTGGGCGACATTGAGACAGCCAAGGAGATAGCAGCACAAAAAGCCGGCATCGACAGCTATACCCTCCTCACCTATCCCGAGGAGCAGGGTGCTTTTGCCATGTTCCTTGACCAGACCAAAGAGAGCTACATTACGGCACGCATGGGTAAGGTTATGGGAGAATTCAAGGAAGAGTTCAACCTCATCTACAACCTCGAGAATATGAACAATCTGCAGGCACGCCTGCCCTATGCCATACATTTGATAAATTAAATCATGAGCAAAGGCCCCATGCAGAGACATTGGTTACTCTACCCTATCACCCTACTCTACGGCATGGTGGTAGGGCTGAGAAACAAACTCTTCGACTGGAAAATTCTCAGATCCGAGGAGTTTGACATCCCCATCATCTCTGTGGGCAATCTCACCGTGGGCGGCACGGGCAAAACGCCCCACACTGAGTACCTCATCGAGTTGCTAAGCCAGAGTTTTAAGGTTGCGCTACTTAGCCGAGGCTACAAGCGCAAGACCTCGGGCTATCGTCTATCGACAGACAATAGTACCTCAAAAGAGATTGGTGACGAGCCGTACCAAATCAAGCAAAAGTACCCATGCATCCACGTAGCAGTGGATGGGAATCGTTGCAGAGGCATACACCATCTGTGCGAGGACGACCAGTCTAAAGATGTCGAAGTGGTATTGCTCGATGATGCCTTCCAGCACCGTTATGTAGTGCCTGGCATCAACATCGTGCTGGCCGACTACAACCGCCCCATCCATGAAGACCGCCTCATGCCCATCGGCATGCTGCGTGAACCCATATCGAGTATCCATCGGGCGCATGTCGTGATAATAACCAAATGCCCTACTGACATCAAGCCCATAGACTTCCGCATAGTGGCCAAGCATCTTGAGCTACGTCCCTACCAGCGACTCTACTTCACCACATTCGTCTATGGCGACCTAAGAGCCTTCACCAATAGTGCTATCCACAGATCCCTTGCCACCATCACGCCTGACACCCACATTTTGTTGGTCACCGGCATTGCATCTGCAGCGCCATTGGTGGAAAAGCTACGCGAACAGACCGAGCACATCACGCACATGGAGTACGGCGATCACCATACCTTCACACGCTCTGAGTTGCAGACCATCGGAAAAACGTTTGCCGGCATCGAGGCGCCCTCGAAGCTCATCATTACCACGGAGAAGGATGCAGCCCGCCTGTCGGGGTATGAGCTTGACGAAACCATCAAGAACAATCTCTACACACTGCCCATCAAGGTCGAATTCCTGCAAGAACAAGAGAAATCATTCAACCAATACATTACCGACTATGTTAGCAAAAATTCAAGAAACCGCATCGTTCATCAGAGAACACATGCACACAAGCCCTGAGACAGCCATCATCCTTGGCACAGGACTAGGTAGTCTTGTTAACGAGATAACCGACAAGTACGAAATCAAATACGAGAACATCCCCCACTTCCCCGTCTCCACTGTCGAAGGGCATAGTGGCAAGCTTATTTTCGGTAAGCTAGGCGACAAAGACATCATGGCCATGCAGGGTCGCTTCCACTTCTACGAAGGCTATTCGATGAAGGAGGTAACCTTCCCCGTACGTGTGATGCGCGAACTGGGCATCAAGACTCTCTTCGTGTCGAACGCTGCCGGTGGCATGAATCCCGACTTCGAGATTGGCGACCTGATGATCATTACCGACCATATCAACCACTTCCCCGAGCATCCGCTGCGTGGCAGAAATATAGACTACGGCCCCCGCTTCCCGGACATGAGTGAAGCATACAGCCGTAGCCTCATCGCAAAAGCCAAGGAGATTGCAGCCGAGAAGGGCATCCGCGTGGTAGAGGGTGTATACGTTGGTGTCAGTGGACCCACTTTCGAAACTCCTGCCGAGTACAAGCTTTACCGTATCTTCGGTGGTGATGCCGTAGGTATGAGCACCGTCCCCGAGGTCATCGTGGCCAAGCATTGCGGCATTCGCGTCTTCGGCATGTCAGTTATTACAGACCTTGGTGTAGAAGGCAAGATTGTTGAGGTCACCCACGAGGAGGTGCAGGCTGCAGCCGACAAGGCACAGCCCTTCATGACGGAGATAATGCGTGAGTTGATAAACAGAGCTGAATCATAGAATTTACAATTTGACCATTTACAATTTACCATTGATTTACCATTTAGCTATTTTGCAAATTCATCTACCGCAATAGCGAAATTGATAAATCATCAAATTGCACATAAATTGTAAATAGGAAATTGCTAAATAGTAAAAAAACACACCTATGGACACTGAAAAAAAGACCCCCATCTCCACCCTCGGCGAGTTCGGCCTCATCCGCCACCTCACCGAGGAAGTCAAGCTGGAGAATACCTCTTCCAAATATGGTGTAGGCGATGACTGCGCCGTTTTGGAATACCCCGACAAGCAGGTGCTTGTCACCACCGACCTCCTCATGGAAGGCGTACACTTCGACCTCGTCTACGTACCACTTAAGCATCTGGGCTATAAGGCAGTGATGGTAAACCTCTCGGACATCTACGCCATGAACGGCACTCCCCGCCAGATTACTGTGTCGCTGGCTATCAGCAAACGCTTCAGCGTGGAGGACATGGAAGAGCTGTATGCCGGTATGCGTCTGGCCTGCGGAACCCACCATGTAGACATCGTAGGTGGCGACACCACCTCTTCGCTCACGGGCCTGGCAATCAGCATTACAGCTATCGGCGATGCACCGAAGGAGAAGATTGTATATCGTAACGGTGCACACGAGACCGATCTCATCTGCGTATCGGGCAACCTCGGTGCTGCCTACATGGGTTTGCAGTTGCTGGAGAGAGAGAAGAGCGTATTCATGGGTGAGAGCAACGTACAGCCCGACTTTGCCGGCAAGGAGTACCTGCTCGAACGCCAGCTCAAGCCCGAAGCACGCGGCGACATCATCAGCGCCCTAACCGAGGCTGGCATACAGCCCACAGCCATGATGGATATTTCCGACGGACTCTCCTCAGAGCTGATGCACATCTGCAAGCAGAGCGGTACCGGCTGCCGTGTCTACGAAGAGCACATCCCGCTCGACTACCAGACAGCCGTGATGGCCGAGGAACTGAACATGAACGTTACCACCTGTGCCCTCAACGGCGGCGAGGACTACGAACTACTGTTTACCGTACCCCTTGCCGACTACGACAAGGTAAGCAAGCTGAAAGACGTACGCCTCATCGGGCACATCACGAAACCCGAACTAGGCTGTATGCTCATCACACGCGATGGCGGCGAAATGGAGCTAAAAGCACAAGGTTGGCAGGCGCTGACTGAGGAATAAAAGACTGTTCCCGAGCACAAAGCTAAATATAGAGTTATACTATACTCATAAATAAAACAAGAGGGTGCTGCAACACATCACGCAGCACCCTTTCATATATCATCACAAGTTATGCCACCATGCGGGTAATCCAGATCCACAGGGGTGCAGTGAGCACGAACATGAAGATGCTGAAGGCGAGCGTGGAGGTTCCTGTGCGCACGTACTGTTGGTAGCGGCTGCCGATGATGATGCCCGAGAAAGCAGGGGGCAGGGCACCGGCAAGTACCATCATCTGTAGCTTCATGGGTTCCATCTTGAAGATGAGCCCGATGATGAGCAGCACGGCGGGCATCAAGAGGAGCTTGAAGCTGGTATTGTAGAGCACCTCTTTGTCTAATTGGAATTTCATTCCTGAGAGGGTCAGACCCGCTGCAAAGACGGCTACACCGGAATTTGCTTTAGCGATAAGCTCGAAGTTGGGCTCAAGGATTGGAGGAAACTTTATCCCCAGTAGTACCAGGATTACGGCGAGGATGGGTGCCCAACACACTGGAGCTTTTAGGGCATCCAGCACAGGATTGCTCCTTTTACCTCCGCCTGCATCCTTGGAGCCATCGTTCTTTCCCGCATTGAGCAATGCCATGCCAATGGGGATGCTGATGGCATTGACAACGATGGAGACGATGGCTATCACTAGCCCAGTGGAAGCAGTATTGCCATAGATGGGGCCGAGTACGGCAAAGCCGAGGAAACCGATGGTGGGCGAGCCAGTGATGAGGGCACTCACCGCTGCCTCACTTTTGCTGTGCTTGAAAATCTTGTAGGTAGAAAAGTAGGAAAAAAGGAACAATCCAACTAATACGACCAAACTAATGACGAGCAATTTGCCATCATCAAACAACATTGAACGATCGGCCTTGACGATGGATACAAACAAAGCCGCCGGTAAGGCATAGGTAAGTACAAGTTTGTTAAAAATCTGTGCATTGCTTGATGAGAACACACCACGCTTACCTGCCATATAGCCCAACGCCATGATGACGAAAATGGGGAGAATGTCTTTGATAAGGATGTCGAGCATAATCTTTCCTTTCTTTGGTTTGTCAGAGAACTCCGACTAATGGTTAAACAATCACTTCTGCGGGGCCACCGTCTTTGGATTCAGATTCCCAATATGTCCGCTCTCGGTACCCACAGCAGGGTCAATGACGCAGTTGATGAGGGCAGGACGATGTGAGGTGAGGGCGGCGGTGAGTGCCGTGCGCAGTTCGTCGGGTGTGGTAGCATTGTAGGCAGTGCCACCGAAAGCCTCTATCAACTTGTCGTAGCGGGCATTGGGGGTGAGCGACGTGGGCGACGGATCGGCACCGCCTCCGAGGTTGGGGTCGTTGCCACGGTATATGCCGCCATTGTTGAACACCACCACGGTGACGGGCAGTCGGTAGCGGCAGATGGTCTCAATCTCCATGCCGCTGAAGCCGAAGGCGCTGTCGCCCTCGATAGCCACGACCTGACGACCACTGGTGACGGCTGCCGCTATGGCATAACCCATGCCGATACCCATGACGCCCCATGTGCCGCAGTCGAGGCGCAGGCGCGGACGGTACATATTGATGACGTTGCGCGTGTCGTCGAGCGTGTTGGCTCCCTCGTTCACTACATAGATGTCCTTATAGCCGTCGAGCACATCGCTCACTGCCTTCAGAGCGTTGAAGTAGTTCATCGGCGAGGTCAGCGTAGTGAGTTTGGCCTGCATCTTGGCCACGTTGGTCTGCTTCACCGCATCGATGGCATCACGCCATGCCTGTGGGCAGTGGATGTTGAAGTTGTCCATCTTGGCAATCATCACATCGAGCGACGAAACGATGTCGCCCACCACAGGAGCGGCAATGGAGCGGTTGCTGTCAATCTCTTCCGGCTCGATGTCGAGCTGGATAAACTGTGCCGCGGGGTTCCACTTCTTGCCCTTGCCATGGGTGAGCAGCCAGTTGAGGCGTGCGCCCACGAGCATCACCACATCGGCCTGACCGAGCACGAGGCTACGGGCCGAGGCGGCACATTGGGGATGGTCGTCGGGCAAGAGTCCCTTGGCCATCGACATGGGCAGGAAGGGGATGCCCGTGCGCTCCACAAAGGTGCGCAACTCCACTTCGGCCTGTGCGTATGCCGCTCCCTTGCCGATGATGATGAGGGGCTTCTGTGCCGAAGCAAGCAACTTGAGAGCCCGCTTCACCGAACCTGAGCAGGGATACTGCTTGGGGGCAGGGTCTACAGGGGCAAAGAGCGATGCCTGGGCAGCCTGAGCATCCATCGTTGCGCTGAGCATGGCGGTGGTGATATCAAGGTACACGCCACCTGGACGGCCCGACACGGCAGTGCGTATGGCACGTGCCACACCTACGGCAATGTCCTCAGGACGGTTGATGCGGTAGGCAGCCTTGGCAAAGGGCTTGGCCACGTTCATCTGGTCGAGTCCCTCATAGTCGCCCTGCTGCAGGTCGATGATGTTGCGGTCGCTGGATCCGCTAATCTGTATCATCGGAAAACCGTTGATAGTGGCAGCAGCCAGTGCCGTGAGGCCGTTGAGGAAGCCTGGAGCCGACACCGTGAGACAGATGCCCGGCTTGCGGGTGAGATAGCCGCTGATGGCAGCAGCATTGCCTGCCGACTGCTCGTGGCGGAAGCCGATGTAGCGGACTCCCATCTCCTGAGCGTGGCGGGCGAGGTCGGTGACGGGGATGCCCACGACACCATAGATTGTGTCTACGCCATTCATCCTCAGGGCATCGACCATGAGGTGCATGCCGTCGGTAAGCGTAGCTTGGGGGTTATTGGTGATATAGTCCATGATTATGCAATTCTGAATTTTGAATGCTGAATTCTCGGAGGCTCGGAGGATTCTGAGGAATCAGAGGACTCGGAGTGCTCGGAGGTCTCGGAGAACTCAGACAATTTTTGAAAAACTATGCGGTCTTGCAGACGACTTGTTTCTTGCGCAATGCTGCAATCTCGTCGGCCGTGTAGCCAATCTCGCGGAGCACCTCGTCGGTGTGTTCACCCAATGCGGGAGCGGGCTTCACCTCGGGAGTATAGCTTGAGAACTTGGGCGGACAGCCGATGGTGAGGAACTTGCCACGACCGGGCTGGTCTACCTCGACGATGGTACCGCACTTGCGCAGCGACTCGTCCTCGGCAATCTCCTTCATCGTGAGCACAGGTCCGCAGGGAACGCCAGCCTTGCCCAGGGTCTCCACGATTTCCATTTTCTCGCGAGTGATGGTATAGGCCTCCACGGCGGCGTAGATCTCCTCCTTAATCTTGTTGCGGGCCGCAGGCGTATTGTACTTGGGATCGTTGGCCCATTCGGGGTGTCCGATGGCAGTGGCAGCAGCGGCAAAGGGCTTCGCCTCGTTCTGCAACACGATATAGACGAAGGCACCGGGGTCGGTCTCCCAGCCCTTGCAACGGTAACACCATCCCATCACCTGACCACCTTCGACATTACCGCCACGAGGCACGGTGTCGCCAAACTTCTCGTTCGGGTATTGCGGGAAGTGCTCCAGCACACCGGTATGTTCGAGGATAAGCTGGTCGCGCAGTTTCACACGGCAGAGGTTGATGACAGCGTCCTGCATCGACTGCTCCACGAAGCATCCTTCGCCCGTCTTCTCGCGCTGCATCAGTGCAGCCAGCAGACCGATGAGCAGGTGCATACCCGTATTGCTGTCGCCCAAGGCGGCACCCGACTGCGTAGGCATATTGTAGTCGCCCTTCCACCAACCTGTAGTGGCAGCGGCACCACCGGCACACTGTGCTACCGGCTCGAAGGCCTTGACGGAGGCGAAGGGTGAGTCGTCGTTGAATCCTTTGATGGTGCCGTAGATGACACGCGGATTGATCTTATGTACCTCCTCCCACGAGAAGCCCAGTTTGGCTACGGCTCCAGGATGGAGGTTCTCCACAAAGATGTCGGCCGTCTTGAGCAGGCGCGTGAGTACCTCCTTGCCCTCGGGCGACTTCATATCCAGCTCGATGGAGCGCTTGTTGCAGTTGAGCTGCAAGTAGTAGAGGCTATCCATGCCCGGATAGTCGAGAAGCTCGGTACGTGTAGGGTCACCGAGCCCCACTCGCTCAATCTTGATGACGTCGGCGCCAAGCCACGCCAACATCTGTGTACACGAAGGACCCGACTGTACTTGGGTCCAGTCAATGACTTTAATACCTTGCAATGGTGCTGTCATACGATTATCTCCTATTATTGATTAAGGGTTGAACATTGATTTGTCATACAGCCTCAACAACAATATTCGCTCGGTGTGGTTCAGCATGCCAACGTTTTTTATTATCTTTATGGTAAACCAAGAAGATACTTGCACTCGCTGTGAGAAATATTCAAGCGAGCTTGATATTTCTCGCTCGTTTATTCGTATCTTTGCACCCACTAACAAATAAAACGACAACACTATGAAACTTTGGGACAAGGGCTACGAACCCGACAAAATGATAGAGACCTTCACCGTAGGTAATGACCGCGAACTTGACCTCCGCCTGGCACGCTACGATGTGGAAGGTTCCATGGCACACATCCGCATGCTTGAAAGCATCGGACTAATCGAGAAGGAAGAGCTCCCCACCCTACTTGCCGGACTGGAGGAGATACGCCAAGAGATCCTTGACGGCAAGTTCACCATCGATGAGGGCATAGAGGACGTGCACTCACAGGTGGAGCTGCTGCTCACCCAGCGTCTCGGCGATGTGGGCAAGAAGATACACTCGGGGCGCTCACGCAACGACCAGGTATTGGTGGACCTGAAGCTCTATTTCCGCGACGAGATCAAGAACATTGCCCATGAGACGGTACACCTGTTTGACCGCCTGCAAGCACTCAGCGAGCAGTACCGCGAGGTATTGATGCCGGGATATACCCACCTCCAGATAGCCATGCCCTCATCCTTCGGCCTGTGGTTCGGGGCCTATGCCGAGACACTTGTCGACGACCTGCAGCTCGTGGCAGCAGCCTACCGCGTGGCCAACCAGAATCCCCTGGGTTCGGCAGCCGGTTATGGCTCGTCGTTTCCTCTGAACCGCACGATGACCACCGAGCTGCTGCATTTCGAGACCATGCACTACAACGTCGTCGCAGCCCAGATGAGCCGCGGCAAGACAGAGCGTGCCACAGCCTACGCCATCGGAGCCGTGGCATCCACATTAGGGCGCTTTGCCATGGACGTATGCCTCTTCATCAACCAGAACTTCGGGTTCATCAGTTTCCCCGACGAGTACACCACCGGCAGCAGCATCATGCCGCATAAGAAGAATCCCGACGTGTTTGAGATCATGCGTGCCAAATGCAACCGCCTACAGAGCGTGGCTGGCGAGGTGGCCCTGATGACTACCAACCTCCCTGTAGGGTACCAGCGCGACTTCCAGTTGCTCAAGGACGTCATGTTCCCCGCAATCGAGGAGCTCAAGGCGTGCCTCACCATGTGCGACATGATGCTACAGCACATCCGC
This sequence comes from Bacteroidaceae bacterium, assembly GCA_017465905.1. Taxonomy (GTDB): domain Bacteria; phylum Bacteroidota; class Bacteroidia; order Bacteroidales; family Bacteroidaceae; genus UBA1189. Next base: position 43,980 of record JAFTVE010000030.1, read on the forward strand.
ATCAACGACAACATCCTGAGCGACCCCAAGTATGACTACCTCTTCACCGTCGAGGACGTCAACCGCCTCGCACTCTCCGGCATACCCTTCCGCGAAGCCTACCGCCAGATAGGCATGCAGGTGCAGAACCATACGTATAGCCCCACCCGCGAGGTACACCACACACACGAGGGCAGTATCGGCAACCTCTGCAACGACCGCATACGTGAGAAGCTCGCTCGCGTCATGAAAGAATTTGAGTAAAGAGTACAGGCAAAATATTGATAATTAAAAAATATTGTATATCTTTGCCCTGTAAAACTTATTAACTTATAATAGATACAATTATGAAAAAGTTTTTGATGATGGCAGCCCTCATGGTTGCAACATTGACAGTGAGTGCTCAGGACTACAATTGGGCAGTGGGTGTACGCGGTGGCGCGCTCAGTGGTTTGACCGCCAAGAAGAACCTCGGCGGCAACGCTATTGAGGCAGGCCTCTCACTCGGTACCCACACAATTAACGTAGAAGGTACATACCAGTGGCAGCAGCCCATTATCACCGATGGATTCAACCTCTACTACGGTGTCGGTGCATACGCAGGTCTTTATACTTTCGAAAACACAGGTTACCTGCATCTCGGTGCTGAAGGTGTACTCGGCTTGGAGTACAAGATTCCCGGTGCACCCATCGCTCTGTCGGTAGACTATCGCCCCACATTCAACATCCTTGGCGGCTTTGGTCACTCAAACTTCTACAACTTCGGCCTTGGCGTGAAGTTCTGCTTCTAATCACATAGAGCAGTTACAGAAAAAAGGAAAGCGGATGCCTCTTTGGGGTATCCGCTTATCTTTTATCGGAAGTCCTTGAGCTGTGCCTGCAGACGCTGTCGGGTAAAGAAGATACGGCTCTTGACCGTACCCAAGGGCAGAGAGAGCTTCTCGGCTATCTCACGGTACTTGAAGCCCGACACATGCATGGCAAAGGGCACGCGATACTCCCTGGGCAGCGTATTGACTGCACGGCGTATCTCCTTGGTGTCATAAGCACTCTCGGTGCTGGCAAAGCCAGCATCCTGCGGCAGGGAGAGATGGTAGAGGTTATCGGTGCGGTCCACAAAGGTCTGGTCGCGCACCGTCTTGCGATAGTTGTTGATAAAGATATTACGCATGATGGTGTACATCCACCCCTTGAAATTGGTGTCGGGGGTGTACTTGTCTTGATTGTCCAGCGCCTTGAGCGAGGTCTCCTGCAAGAGGTCGTAAGCCTCATCGCGGTCCATCGTGAGCTTGAAAGCGTAGCGCAGCAGTTCGTCCTGTACTGCGACCAGGTCGCGTTGAAATGAGTCGTTCATATTCTTTATCGTTAAAAAGGGTTAGTCCTGTTCGTCATTGATGCCGCAAAGGTAACATCAGGAACGACCACCCACGGCCCCCTCCCAGCTTTTCATATGGGGGGATTTCGTCAATTGTACATTATTCCCCCTCTTTTGATAGTTTTCGGGCCATCGCGTCCGTCGGATGCATTGGGCGAATATTGCGGCAAGGGGCTTGACAAAAGAGAGATAGCGGGCCGTCCTTGCGGGCGACTCGCTATCGTGGTTTTTCTGCTCAATGACTTCTTGGCCTCCGTCGAGGTGTACATGCTATATGGGTTGCATCATTCTGTCAGTCGTGTCAACGGTGTCAGCCGATTTTGTGATAGGTACCTCCATCACCCTCAGTGATTTTTCCTCGCTTCTTCCATTGCGCGATGTTGTCTGTGGCTCGTTTCCTCGCCTTCGACGCGTCGCATCCTGCAAGGATGTGGAGCTTCACGAGCTCCTCTCTTGTGAATATGCTTGGCAGGGACGATAGAAGGTTGGTCTTCGCGGGTTTGGCACACGCCTGAGCCGCCTCGTACTCTGCCTGCATCTCACGGATTACCTGATCTCCGAAGAATGTCATCTTACAGTGGAGGTCATAATTGAGGCTCCACTCAACGAAGTCTTCCATTACACTGTTCCACTCGCCGTCGTGAGCGACGTAGAGCACTATTGCCTTGCTCATGGCAATAATGTACGCCCTGTTGAGCAATGGGCGCAACGCCTGCTGTATGTCGGGCGAAGCGATTTTGATTCGTTCCTCGGTTTTTTCGTACAATCGTTTTATCGACTCTGTGATGCGTGCATCACCAATCTCTCCTTTGGCCTGAAGGAGTCGTTGGATATACACTTGCAGCTCGCTCATAAACTGCTCATCATAGTCCCCCTGGAAAGGGATTCCGGCGTCCGGCTCCCGGCGGATGGTACTCACCATGATGCGTGAGCCTGCACCATTGGCAAATTCACCCTTGCCGAAGAAGTTCCGCGCCTGAGCAATGGTACTCGAGGCGTTGAACATCCAACGGAGCGGAGCCTCTCCGTTGACGCCATCCTCCCCCACACGGGCCTGACCGTAGGGGGCACAGTCAAATGCAAGACGTACCACCTCTGATACGCCGCTAGTGCCACACATCTTCGTCAGCAGGGCCAACTCGGATGTTCGGGTATACAGGAATTTACCATTGGCATCAAGTATACGCTTTACGAGGGTCGGATTTGTCGCATTTGCAGGCAACACTTGTCGCTCTCCCACGGGCCGGTCAAGGCGCGGTGCATTACGGGGCAGACTCTTGCACGTCTGTTTCCATTCCTCCTCTTCTCGGTTCAGCCTATCGGTCTCCTCCTTGATGTCGGCGATAATTGCCTCGATGGGGTCATCAAGAAGACTCTTTCCTACCCCAGACGGAGCTATAGTGACACTTTCAAAGACACATTGGCGTGCCTTGTTGTCCAAATATCTATAGGTATAGCCACTCATGTGCACTGCAAGGGGTGCAAAGAGGGCTGTAGCAAGGCAGGGCTTGAACTCGTCCTCTACCTTGCTGGTCAGTAGTTCAATCAACGGAGGGAGCTGAGGTGGGAACTCAGGCTCCACGGCAAAGATTTCACATTGACTGTCCGTGTTTTGAACAGGGACCTCCTGGAGGTCTGCACTGCTCACTAGTACTGCAGATTCAGACATACTCGCCCTCCTCTACATTTTCGTTCACAGATGCAAGATGAGTGACAAGTCTTCCTAAGCAACGCTGGGCATCTTCACTGCAAAGGCCTACGGTTTCCATCCGGCTCAGAGTCTCCTCCTTGCACCAAGATGTGTCACGCATGGCCATATACAACTCGTACGCCTCACGATTCAGGCGCTTTATCCTTCTCTGCATTTTCTTCAACTCAACCAAGCAGTCCTTCTGCTCGATGCGACTTTTTTTGATAGCGGATTCGCTACCGCTAAAATAAAATTTTTCTTTCATATTTTAAAAAAATTCTTTAATGTTATACAATCGCTTGAATAACAGAAGTATCCGAAAATACTTGGACAGGTCATCCTTAAGTAACGGATGACCCCTGAACTTCTTTAATTATGAAAATCTCGGTATAGCATGTACACAAAGTCAAAGAGCACGTGCCTTGGCCCCATAGAGAGGCCTGGCAGTAATCAGACTCGCAAGAGGTGATAAGGTTTAATCAAATGCGAAAAAAAATTTTTTTATGACAACGTTGACAGTACTGACAAAAAATGAGGGCTCTTTTCGGGAGGGCTGACATGGCTTGACATGACTGACATTTTTTTGCCTTCTTACCTACGGATTCCCGAAAACGAACCTGTGATTTTTTTCTGAAAAAAAGTTGCAGAAATACTTGGAAATCTGAAATTTAATGTATATTATTGTATAGAGGGAGGAGGCTCCGGCTCATAGAAAGAAATTTCCAGATACACCCCCTCGCCATGTGTCATTCATGTCAATATCGTCAGATGAACCTATTTCGTAGATTATCAGTCATTTATTAACCAAAAATCTTTTTAGCTATGTCAATCAACTACAAAGTTTCCAAATGCAAGAATCCCGGCAAGAATGCTGTGGAGGGTACGACTTACTACTCGGGTAAGGCTGTGAAGACGGGCGAATACTCGTTTGCCGACCTGGCTCGCGACATCAACAACTCGACTACCGTTACTGCTGCCGATGCAATGGCGGTGCTACGCGCCATGAAGGCGTTTATCATCAATGCGTTGCTCGATGGACGTGTGGTGGTGCTCAACGACCTTGGCCGCCTTTAGGTGACATTACAGGGCAAGTGCTACAGTGCCGATACGATGGCTGCCAGCGACTTCTCGCCAGCATCGATGATCAAGGGCCACAAGATCATCTTCCGCCCCGAGAAGGAGCTCAAGAATGAGGTGGCTGCCGGCATCACTCTCAAGCGCGTGGCTTCAGAAGCAATGGCGTGAGGCAGCGAGAGCTGTGCATGACGCTCGGCATTTTCAAGACAAAAAAAAGAGGGGCAGGCTTCCCATGGCGGGAGGTCTGCCCTGTTTTTTTCATTATGAGAGTTTGAAGGAGTTCAGACAAATGTCTTTTTCGCTTTGTGTCATCCTGAGTGAAACGAAGGATCTCAATGCATAGTCCCAGCGCGAGATGCTTCACATTCGTTCAGCATGACAGGATGTTACCAAGTCCCTCATCAACGCTCCGTCACGACCACCTTCTTGCCGCCACGGATATAGATGCCGGGACGGGGTGAGGCGACACGTCGGCCCTGCAGGTCGTACCATGCCTCGTCGGTGGCATCGGGCTTCACGGGGAGGATGGAGGTGTCGGTCCTCACCTTGGAGATCTTCCACAGCAAGCTCTTCTTGGCCGAGGTCTGCACGTAGTCCGAGGTGTTGGTTGTCCAGTTCTCACCCTCGGCGTTGGCGATGAAGAATCCACCCTGTTCGTTGTCGGGTGTGAGCACATAGGGAGTGGCCTCGGTCTTTCCCTCCGGGTCTACCGCCAAGTAGCTCTTTCCGCTCACGGCATAGGCTGCACTGCGGGTGGCAAAGTTGGCAATGTGGTATACGCCCTCGGTGCCGGTGGGCAGGAAGTACCACAGATAGCTGGCATCATCGTCCTCGGTATAAGCGTATGGGTCATACTCGACGGCACGCAGATAGTTGAGGTAGCGGGGTGCGCTCTGCTCGTAGGTGAGGTAGAGTCCGCTCTCGGCCTCGGTGATGTGATACAGCACATAGTTGCCCTCGGTAGATGCCTGTGGCAGGTAGAGGGGCTTGCTGTAGCCGGCTGCGATGTTGTCGATGAGGTTGGTGATGGTCTTGATGAGGGCGGGGATATTGTCGTAGCAGTCGACCAGGCGGCAATCCAGGTTGTTGTGTTCAAACACATACCATAGCAGCTCAACGGCCCAGGCGAGCAGTGTGCCAGCATCCACAAGTGGGGTGACATCGGCCTGCAAGGTTATCGGTCTATTTTTAGCAATCATATCGTTGCTGTAGTCGGCGATGAGGTCGGCCAACAAAGCGTCGGCACGGGCCATCAGGGCGGTGAGCTGGTCATCGAAGATTTCGGTCTGCCCGTCGACGATGCAGGTGAGCATCCATGTCGAGGCCGTGGCATCGGGGAGCCATCCCACGACGGTCTTGCCGGCATCGCAGTGCAGGGCGCCGTAGTTGTTCGTGGCATCGTTGATGGTGAAGGTTCCGTTGCCATTGTCGGTCACGGTGAACTTCACGGCATCGGCGGTGGTGGTGGCTGCAGCGCTCACCTGCACGCTCTTTGCCACGGAGCTGATGTACTTGCCCGTGCTCTTGTTGATGATATAGTAGGTACCGTCCTGTGCTGGCTCGAAGGCCCATTGCTTGGCCTCGCTGGCCTCCGGGTCGGCAATGGTGCAGCGCAGCTTGGTGCCCGATGTTGCCACCGAGTAGGCGGGGTAGGCGGCATTGTGCAGGGCATACCAGTTGGCGGCATAGATTACCTGCCTGATGTCCGTCGCTGCTGCTATGCGGCGCATCTCGGCATCGAGCAGTGTGGCCCACTCACCGTAGCTATGGGTACTCTGGTCCTTCTGCTCATAAGCATATTGAGCCTGGACGAGCAGGCTGCCCAGGTCCTCCACTGCCGAGGCGTAGTAGTAGCCGGGCTTCATGCCGGTCTCGTCGCTCATGGACATGGTAGCCTCGGCCTGCTTGATGGCAGTGGCCAATGCCGCATACTGCTGCTCCTCGTCGCCACCTTCGGCAACGGAGAGTACAGGCACATCGGTACCGTCGGCCTGAGCTGCCACGATATAGATGTCCTCGCCAGCTACCTCGTCGGGGAGCGTGAAGGTCAGCTTGTTGGAGCCATAGAGCAGGGCATCATCGGCCTTGGCATATACCTTGAAGCCTACGGCACCGCTGCCCTCGGTGATGGTCACCTTGGCACCTGCCTTGCTATAGAGATAGCCCTCGGCCTTGACAGCGGTATCCATGAAGTCGGTATAGTGGCCCACATCGCCCGCAGCCTCACCCACCTGCACAGAGGTGGCATGGCTGAGCTTGTTGCCCTCGCCGCCATCGGTACGGGGAATGGGCTTCACACGGTCCTCGATGAATGCAATGGCCGGAGCCTTGGGATATTGGGCAGCATGGGCCAGGAACTCATCGACATCGCTCTGGCGAGTGGTGAGGTAGAAGTCGCCATAGTCGCCGATGTGTTGCTTGTCGGTAATCTCCAGATAGCCCCAGAAGCGGAAAAACTCCGAGAGGTCGAGCTGGGCCACATCGCAGCAAGCCTTAGCAAAAAGAAGCAAGTCCTCGTTGCCATACACGTAATTGGCATAATACTTGGGGTCGCGAGCCTTCATCGGCGTAGCACGCATGGCCTGCAATACGCGAGGATAGAAGGTGGTGTCAACCTTGGCCTCATGGAAGTAGAGGTAGAGCTGCCAGAACATGCGCATGGTAGAAGCTCCGTCGCGCAGGATATAGGGCTTGTGGTCGGCATAGTCGGCATAGATGACGCTGTTGGCCGATCCGCGCGAGATGTACTTACCCAGCTTGTTGAGCGTGAGGTTGGAGAAGAAGTTGTTGCTCACCTCCGATGTACCTACCGACTGGATGGCAGCCTGATGCACATGTCCGTTCTCGTGGGCAGGTCCCCAGCAGTTGTCGGCATTGCTCATCATTCTCGCGTAAGGGAGCAGGTTGTTGATATAGGTCTCGGCATACTGAGTGCGGTAGTGAGTTGCCGACTGATAGCCCGTGGTGAGCGAGATGGCACAGCCGAGGTTGTTGAACTTCGTCAGACGCACATCCTCGATACCGAGCATGTCCTGCTGCCAGCGTGTCATATCGTCCCACCAGCCGATGGCATCAGAAATCTTGGTGGGGCAGCATTGGTTCATATACTTGGTACTCATGTGGAACATGATGCGCTCGCCCTTCACCTGAAACACATCGGCCGTAGCGAGATTCTGCATCATATCCACCCAGTCGGCATCGTCGTGCTCCTCCTTGTTCCAGAAGCCATTGACCGTACCCTCCTCGACATGGATCTTGAGCTTGGGATAGTCGGTAATGAGCACATCGCTCTCCAGAGAAGTCTTACCCACATAGCGGATGAAGAGGTTCGAGTAATCCTTCACGGTAGGCACCATGTTGAGACCCTTATGCAAGCTGTAGGCCGTTCCCTGGATGCTTGTGCCACTGATAACCTCAGCCTTCAAGGTCGCGCCCTGGGGGACGTCGTCGCCTACGAAGATGTAGAGCACCTCACCGGCATTGCCATACACACCCGTGGGATTATTGATGCGGCTATACTTCTTGGTGTAGAGCACCTCGGCCCAATAGTCGGGGTCGCTGTAAGCCTTGTAGTCGCGTATGCGGAACTCCTGCTCGCGATGTCCCCAAGCCTGGTTCTTCACCTTGATGGCAATGTCCTGCAGCGATGAGGGCAGTGCCGCCATAGCTGTACGCAGGGCCTCATCGTCCATCGCAGCATACGAAGGCAACAACTCGGTACAGGTAAGGTCGGTAAAGAAAGTAGGCAGCAAGGCATTGTACTCATCGACATGATTCATCAGCTCCAGCTTAGCCTGATACTCCTTGTAGAACTCCTGGAAAGCAGCCTGCTGCAGGGCAACAGCATCTGCCGACACCTTTACCTCCTCGAACTGCCACTGCGACGACTCGTTGGCCGAGTCCCACCAGCGCACAATGTTGTTGCTGGGGTCGCTATGGAAGAAGGCATTGTTGCTTTGGCTAATCGTATACTTGGTACCCGAGACGTTGTGGATATACATCGTCGCCTCTGTCGTTCCCGTGGTATACGACACCGACTGATTGGGATTATGCTGGATATACTGTCCCGAATAGGCATTCTGGAACATAAACCCGTTACCCTTCTCTATCAGCATCCACAGCTGCTTGTAGTCATTGCTTCCTGCCGCATCGGCCGACAGCAGTTCGCGGGCTATACCATCCTCGCTGATTACCTTCTGCGACTTGCAGTTATAGATACGGTACACTTTTCCGGCTTCCGGTGCCGTGTAGGCAAAGAGCTGAATGGCTGTTGCCACCATCAATAGCACCATTGGGAGTCTCATCTTCTTCATTTGGTCTAGATTTTTTTGATTATTAATGTATTATTGTTTTTCTTTTCGTTATCGTTAACATTAACGTCAACGTTATCGTTATTTCGAGTGCAGCGTCACACCCTCCGGTGTGATGCCTTGGGCACTGATGTCGTACTGCTCCGAATATCCGTTATTGTAGAACTGCACGGTGGCCTTACCCTCGGCATCGGTCGCCAGCGCAGGGTTCCAGTAGAGCGTGCGGCGATAGTCGACATCGCCCTGTATCGGTCCGTCGGGGTACTCGGGCGCATAGAACTCGGGCACCTCGGAATAGCCGCGGAAAGTAGTCTGGCGATGCCCCTTCACCTTCGAGCGGCGCAGGCCGTGGGGAAACATGGTGATGTCAACCACGTAGAGTCCCCGGCTCAGGGTCACATCCTCCAGCTTGAGCGTTTGGTTCAGTTCATTCAGCTGGGAAACGGTCAACACATCGCGCACGAAGGGGATGGACATATAGTCGAACGGACTGTCATAGATGATGATGGACTTCACATCCGCCATGTCGATATCGAAACCGGGGGTGTAGCTCTGCTTCATCCATTTGCTGTTCTCGTCGTGCAGGTACCACAACACACGGCGGTTGTTGATGGGGCACTGCTCCAGCTCCCAGCCTGTAATCTCCTCGCGGGTGGTAAGTTCATCGGGTATCACGCCATCGTAGCGCGAGAAGTCGATGTCGTAGCCCTTCTCCTTAAGGTAGTCGCGCACCATGTAGGTATACATCCCCTGATCGAGGTGCAGCTCCGTATCCTCCTCGGCATTGTAGGCCTTGAAAGTAAGATAGTCGACATACTTCTTGCGGCCATACACATCCACATTATCGAGCAGGAACACACTATCGGGGTCGGCCTGCAAAGCCGGTTCGTCGGCCAGCGCCGCTATCTCTGCCGAGTCGGCCACGACGGCAAAGTCGGGCAGATAAGTGTCGGTAGCCGTAAAGGCGCGGGTAACAGGGCGCGAAGCACGGTCGAGACGCATGCGGCAATCCAGGTTCTTGTCGTCCTTGGTAGCAGAGAGATACATATCCCACGTCCCCATGAACTCCTCAACCGAAAAGCCGAACACACCATCCTTGTCGGTAGTCACCGTGGTCTCCTGTGTCAGCGAGCGGTCGGGCGAGTAGAGGCGCAGCTTCACCGTTGCCCCCTCGATAGGCTTGTCTCTCATGCGCTGCAGCAGCACTCCATCGACCACAAGGCCATCCTCCACGAAGTGAGTTATGTAGAAAGGCTCCACACGCGCCATCTTGCGCCAGTCATAGCGGGTCCATCCCTGCACCATCATCAGCAAGTCCAGCGCCAGCGTATGCTCGGCATCGTCGCTCTCGAAGTAATACTCCGGGTGGTGGATATATCCCCTCAGCTCCGAGGAGAGCAGCATGTTGGTCATTACATTGTCGGTGTAGGAGTTGCCCAAGTTATGGTTGTCGCGCACAGCTACCGAGATCGTTGCAGGCAGTGGCGTGCCATCGGCCAGCGAAGTCTGCAGGGTCATCTGCACCGGCTGGAACGGAGTCAGCCGTGTCGCCGATGTGGCAATGCTCACATTACCTCCCTCGATACCATTGTTTACAAACAGGTGGCGCTGGGCAAGCACCTCGCCAGCGGCGTTGAACAGGTGTAGCTGATGTACGCCCGTGGAGAGCTTCTCCTTAGGAATGGAGAAGAATGCCTTCCCCTGCCTGATGGAGAGAGTATCAAAATAGCTGACAGCACCGCGGCAGATGAGCATCATGCCCAACAGCTCGTCCGGGCATCCTGCATAGCCCGAGAGCTGCCCCCTGACATGCTGCTGGCGCAGGTTGTCGACACGCAGGGCATAACCCTTCTCCACGGCTTCGGGCATACGGAAAGTGTGCTTCTTGCCCTCATACTCAACCTCAATACTGTTGCGTCGCCGTGTAGGAGTCAGTTCAAAGCAGCCCATGCCATCGTGCTTCGTCTCGACCAGTATGGACCGCGCATCATCGTCGACCTTCACCTTGCCGTTCACAGCCACTCCCATACCATGCTTGTCCATGACCTTGAAGGCTACACGGTTGGTCACACCCTGCACCAAAGTCCCTCCCTCGGGATAGAAGGTCACATTCAGGCTCTTCACCTTCTCGCTCTCGGGACGCTGCACATCGTAGCGTGCCTCGTTGCGACGCATGATGGGGTTGCTGTAGTCGCCATCCTTCTTGGGAGCCTCATATACGGGGAACACACGGGAGAAGACCCCTCCGTGGTCGAAATTGAGCATCGTACGCGTATAGGCTCTCACCTCGTAGAATCCGCTGGGCAATGCCGTCACACCACGCAATGCGCGTGCCTGCTCTACAGGAGCATCCACCAGCGGCAATGAGCCGTGGGCCTGCCCGTTCTCCACCTTCAGCTTCAGCTGCTTCAGCACCACCCCGTTCGGCGACAGCAGTTCCACATACACCACCTTGCTCTGCGCAGGGGTTTGCGTGGCAGCATTCACCACGTATGCCGAGAACCAAATCACATCGCCTTGGAAATAGGCCGTATTGTCGAAATGCAGATACACCTTCTCCTGAGGACATACCTGGCTGAACTGATACGCATTCTGCACATACGACAGCAATGCCTGGAAGGGCGACTCCTGTGCCCATGCTCCACTCAGCGCAGTGAGTGCCAGAGTCAATGAGAGAAACAGTTTTTTCATGTTACGGTATTTGCAGCTGCAAAAATGCAAAGTTTATTTATAAAAAACAAATTTTCACTGCCACAATCGCCATAGGCGACATCTATAGCCCTATCGACGCGCCCCGAAGAAATCCTTCATCAGCGCGGCACACTCATCGGCCATGACACCCTCCACCACCACAGTCTTCGGATGCAGTGCCTCGGGCGCATATCTGCGGAATCCACGCTTGTCGTCGGCAGCGCCATATACGAGACGCCCCAGCTGTGCCCATCCAAGCGCACCGGCACACATCACACAGGGTTCCACGGTCACATAGAGCGTACACTCGCTAAGATACTTTCCACCGAGGCAGTTGGCCGCAGCCGTCACCGCCTGCATCTCGGCATGTGCCGTCACATCGGTGAGCGTCTCCGTCAGGTTATGCCCGCGCGCTATCACCCTACCCTTGCACACCACTATCGCACCCACCGGCACCTCGCCCTCGGCATAGGCGCAGCGAGCCTCCTCAAGAGCCATCTTCATGTAGCGAATGTCATCGGTCGTTGTCTCCATCAGCGGCGCATGTCGTGTTCGTTAAACAGGGTCGGATAGTCCTGATCCAGATTCTGATGGATGAAGGCCAGCAGCGTCTCGCGCATCCATCGACTCTTGTTCTCTATCTTGTACTTGCGCAGATAGCTGTCGATGATGCGCATCTCATCATCGCTCACCAGGCATACCAAGCGTGCATGGCGTGCCACATCGCGCTGTTTCTTCACCAATTGTTGCTGCGTCTTCTTCATCCTTTTCTATGAGTATACCTGCAAAGGTAGGACATTTTTCCCATACATCCTAACAATACAGGGGGTTATCCCAAGCGGGCCATAAACTTCTCTCTGTCTACCACAAAGCGCAGATGCTCACCCTCTCCGATGATTCCCTCATCGTCGGTAGCCGTCACCGTAAACTTCAGTTTGCGCCCCTCCACAGCCACCAGGGTAGCAGTTGCCGATACCCTGCGCCCATGAGCTGTAGGCTTCACGTGCGACGACATTATCTGTCCGCCCACGGTAGTCGCCCCCTCGGGCAGATGCGGAGCCACGGCACGCATCGCCGCCTCCTCCATCAGTGCCATCATGGCCGGTGTGGCCAATACACGCAAGTCACCACTGCCTACATTCACCGCCAAGTGATGCTCCTCCACACACTTCGTACAGGTATAGCTAAGTCCTTCTTTCAGCATAATTATCCATTTTGCTACAAATTTACGATGTATAAGCGGAATACAAAACGAAAAAAGCATTATTTTTGCGTCAGCACAGCAATTATGCACACGACAGTCACCATGATTATAGAGGACATACACCGCATACACCTTGCCGAGACCAGCTCCACCAACACCTATGCCAGGCAGCTGGCCCAGCAGGAGAGCATCCTGCTCGTCAGTACCGACCATCAGACTGCAGGGCGAGGCCAGCGCGGCAACTCCTGGGAGGCCGAGCCCGGAGCCAACCTCCTATTCAGCCTCGCCATCACGCCCCATGACATACCTGCATCGCAGCAGTTCATCATCAGCGAACTCGTCTCCGTAGCCCTCTGCGAGGTCCTCAGCAACTATGCCGACAACATACGCATCAAGTGGCCCAACGACATCTACCACCGCGACCACAAGCTCTGCGGCATCCTCATCGAACACGACATCGAGGGTAGCACCATTACCCGCAGCATCATCGGCGTGGGGCTCAACGTCAACCAGCATCGTTTCACCAGCGATGCACCCAACCCCATATCGCTCTGCCATATTCTCGGGCAAGAGACCGACCGCGAGACACTGCTCACCGAGATATGCGACACATTTGCCGCGCACTATCATGACATGCTCACTGCCCCTGACAGCACCCTGTGGCGTAACACGCTGCACCAGCACTACACCACCCTACTCTACCGCCTCGGTGCTCCCGCGCCATACCGCGATGTCCAAGGCACCTTCAATGCCATCCTCCGCCACGTAGAGCCCGACGGCCGCCTCCGCCTCGAAGATGAGCAGGGCACACTGCGCAGCTATCTATTCAAGGAGGTTGAATATATTATTTAGTTGAGATTATCGGACCCTGTCAGCTTAAAATGAACAGGTAAGACGACATAAGAACGAACAACCTTTCCATTCTTCAGACCTGGTTTCCAGTTACTCATCGTGCTTACCACGCGACAGGCCTCAGCATCAAGCATCGGATGAGCAGACTTAACCAAGTGTATATCTGAAACTGAGCCATCTATATTCACAACAAACCGCACAACTACAAGCCCCTCTACTTCTTGCTCCTGACACTCCTTGGGATAGTTTGTTTCTTTATGAATATATTCCATCACCTTCATTTCATTAAGAAAGACGGGGAGCGTATCCACCTCCTGATAAATAATCACTTCTTCTACAGACAAATCACCTTGTTCAAAATCCACGCCATCGCAGCATATCAGTTCCTCTCTTGACACCAATGTCCCATTCTTGAAGGTCAATCTATACAAAGGTTCAAACAACCATCGCACATATTCAGGAAAATCCATCTCTCGCTTATATGTGCCAATGTCATTGGGCTTGGACTCAGTGTTTACAGCTTTTACATAAAGCGTTCCCGATAGTGTGCTCAGAAACATTCTATTGCCTACAAACTTGCAGCCTGTAAAGTCCTCCATTCGCTTGTTGATGTAGACTCTTTCCACGTCAACCACTTTTTTCCATCCTTGTCTGTATATCCCAGTCAAAAACAGATGTTTATTATCCAACGCCCAGGTGCAGCAGTACGAGTCACCAGTATTAGGTCTATCGCCCCATGAATTCCTCACCGTCACATCCTCCTCCACATCTTCTCCGAGTATTCCATCATAAATACTTAAGTGTTCTAGGCTATCGCTTACCAAAGCCAAAGGGTTGTATGAGGTCAAGTACTCTACACCGTCTATCGTCAATGTACTGTTGCTCCAATGCGTCATGTAATCTATCATCCATAGGCGCTCCCGCTGATTGAGACACATAGCATCTGTCAGTTCGCGAAACAGTGCAGAATTCTCATCCTGTGCAGATATTGGCAGTGTCAGTACAAGAAGCAAAAGAAGGATTGTGTTTCTCATAGCAGCGAGTCGTTATTTAGCAATCTCTCTGTCTGATATGCGTACCCACATTTCGCGTGCTCCATTACTGAGATCCAGCAAGAGAATGTCTTTGGCAAACTCGGGGTCAGAGGGTGGAGCATTCTTCTTATCGGCAAAGCGGAACTTGATGGTGACCTTGTCGCCTACGATATGGGGGAACATGTGCTGCTTTATGGTTTCGGTGTAGACGCTGTCGTTCTGCACCTTGAAGGTCCCCTTCTGTGTCACCCTGCCCAACATCTGGTTCTGATAAATAAACATGGTACTAAAAGTCCCGTCCTTATCAATAATCTTGAGGATGGGCCTGTACTGACCTTTTGTATAAGGAGAGGTATTTACCTGTTGCCACACTCCCACAAGGTCGTTCTTCACCTCTTTACGCTTCTTTGCGCTTACGCTGCCAATACCAATGAGCAGGGCAGCCAATACGAATAAAACTCTTTTCATAGTATCCTTTTAAAAGTTTGTAGAAATCGACACAAAAGTAGAGAGAATCATTTAAATCACCAAGAAAGGTGACTTACAAAATACTTACAATTTCTCTACTACGATGAAATCGGCGTTTTTTGCATATCTGATAGGAAAAAGAGCCCCTTTATATATGGCGAAAGTTCATAAATAGGTTGGTTTTGGCACGCGTAGCGCCGATGCGAGAGACAATCCTTTCTTGTCGAACAACGAGGTCGGACTCCTGCTGTCCCATCAGCCGAGATGTCAAGCGGAACAGCATGGAATCGGAGAAAGCGTAAACCTCGTCAGTATGGCAATTGAAAAGGTGTAAATCTTTTCAGCTAATGAAGCAAAAAAGCGTCTACTGAAATCAGGAAAAGACACGTAACTATCAGTACTTCCTTGTCAGTACTCGAGTACTTAGCCGTAAGTACTCGAGTACTGACAAGGAAGTACTGGTAGTTTGCTGCAGGTGTGTGTGTGTCAGCTGAGGTGTATGTGCCCGAGCAGGGCGTAGCGACGAGGGATCTCAATGCATAGCCCAGCGCGAGATGCTTCACATTCGTTCAGCATGACACGAAACCTTGGGTGAGGGGTCACTGTATTTGTAACTGAAACGAAGTTCGACGACTGTTTACATCTGGGGAACCTGACCTGTCTCCATCGTTTGGATAATCATGCGAAGGAGCTCATCGGTAGGACGCGAAAGGCGCATATTGCCAATGGTGGTCTGAGCCTGACGCTTGCCAGCCTCAATATCTGCCACGCGAGCACGCAACACCTCAATCATCTCCTTCTTGGCAGCCGCGTCCACACCAGGAGCAGAGAAAGGCTTAGCCCAATTAGCAAGAGTCATATCGTTGGCATCAAGCCCCGGTGTAGCGAGATACTCCTTGATAAACTGCACGTAGGCAGCATAGTCGGCCTTCTTCTCGGCAGCGCTGATGAGCACAGTGAGGCGGTAGTGGTCAGCATCGGCCACGCCCAAGCGACGCAACAAAGCCTGGAAAGCAGCAAATTGAGCCTCATCGAGCACTACGCCATCGCCCTGCTTCACGAAGAGCTGCTTGGTGTAGTTATTGAGCACACTGCTAATCTTCATTGTCACAGGACGCTCGCCCACAGTAGCCTTCAAGGCTTCGGGATGCTGAGCGGTGTAGATGAACGATGAAGCAAAGGGATTGTTGACGTGCTTCATAAAGATGGCTGCCAGCTCGGAATCCTGAGCAAAAGTCTCCTCCTTACCCTTGAGCAGAGTCTCGGCTACCATATTGGCATCGTCGCGCTTATAGGTAGCAGTAAGTGAAGCGAGATACTCCTTGAGGAAGGCATCGCCGCGCTCACCCTGCTTCCAACGTTCCTCGAGGCTGCTGGCTGCAGCGTCTACAGCACTCTTCTCGGCAACACGGCTGATGAAGCCATCGGCATCACTACCACCCATGAAGCGGCCTATTTCCTTGCCGTCGGCATTGAAGATGATGAAAGTAGGATAGCCCGATACCTGCCACTCCTTGGAAAGCCCCTCAGCGTATGAAGCTTCCATATCAATCTTGACGTTGACGAAGCGCTCGTTCATGAACTTGCCGACCTTCTCTTGGGGGAAGATGTCGCGTGCCATCTTCTTGCAAGGTCCGCACCACTGGGTGTAGCAGTCTACAAACACCAGCTTGTTCTCTTTCTTTGCCTTGGCGGCTGCCTGAGGCAATAGAGTTCCGTCGGGCTCAAAGGCTACGCCCTGAGCAAATGTCACCGATGCAACCAGCACCAATGAGAGAATCACAGATAATCTTTTCATAATACTTATTGTTTGTTTAGTGTTTAATGTTTCTTGTTTTGAGTTTTTATGGACCACAGATGACTCGGATGTCACGGGATTATCACAGATCTTTTTTTCTGGAATTGGCTTAAATAGTTTATGAATTGTCAATTGTGAATTGTCCCTATTGCATGCTAAACTTCCAGGCCATATCCTTCACCTTGCCGGGGATAGCGTAATCGTAGCAGGCCTTACCCTTGATATCACCGCTGGCGGGGTCGATTCTATATTGATAGAGGTGTCCCTGCTGCGTCTGCTCGTTCCAAGTGGCGATGTGCACCAAGTTGTCGGCACTGGGCACCATGCCATAGCCATATATCGTGGCATGATAGTACTTCATCATACGCACGCAGGTGACCTCCTCGCCTTCGTTGGGAGCGCTCCATATCGCTTTGGCCATTCCGCGGCCATCATAGGCATAGCGGTATAGCTTGTTGCCCGAACCATAGTAGATGAAGCTTCCTACATGGCTTGCGGCCATCGTAGTGGCATTAGCAATACCACCACACTTACCGGTGAGTTTGTACTTGCCCACGCAGATATTATTGTCAGAAGGTGCCGTGGTAGCGAAGTTGGTCACCAGAAGGTAACGGTTGGTTCCTTCGGCCATGATACTGTAGTCGTGGGGGAGCAATGCTGCGCTGGCAGAGGTTCCCTTGCCCCAGTCAGACATGAGCATCGTCATGCCAGTATTATTGAGCATGTCACCGCCAAACTTGGTGACATCCTGCGCGGCAAAGCGCTCGAGACGCGAGGAGTTGTAGGCTGCATAGCGGAAGCATTGGTTGGTCTGGTCGTAGACGATGACACCATAATTCATGGCATTGGGAACCTCGGCATTCCAGGCCGCCAACTCACCTATCGTCTCCTCCTCGGACCGCTTGGGCATACCGAACTTGGTGGTACGCCCTTCGGTGGCAGAGAAGGAGTAGGTATTGGTATAGATGGAACCATCGTTGATAAGTACCTCAGAGCTGTAGCCCGAAACAGCACCACCACCATGCTGGCCATACCACACGGGAGCCTCGGTAGCTGGTTGCTGATAGAAGAAATCACCAAAGGCGAGAGCACGCTCGAATCCGTTTTCTGACACACCCACAAGAGTCTGGTCGGTACAGAGACCGATGTAGTTATTGCCCGAGGTGAGCGATACGGCAATGTCGAGACAGCGCACTGGAGAACCAGGTAGAGGTTCACCCCCGTTGTTGGTACTATAAAGGTTCTCGTAGATACGGTTGGTAGTGCTGTTGGACTTTACCCAAGGGTTATATATAAGGGCGAGGTCGCTGTAACCAGGCATGTCGGCACGCTCGTAGAAGACCATCCAGCCACCATCGAAGATTTCCGACACGGTAACCATAGTGCGGAAGAACTGACGTATACCGTCGTTGCGGTTGGTCACAGCCAGCTGCACGTAGTAGGCACCACCTGTACGCGTGATCACCGTATCGAGCACCGAATGGTATCCGATGGTATCAATCACCTGATTGGCCCCCACACCGGTGGTAGCACTATAGATGGTCCACATATAATCCAACGGTGCCATCGACTCGTCGGTCACAAGCTCACCCTCAAAGTAGATGTTGGGAGCCAGACGAAGGCTGTCGTAGCGCATGATGGCATACTCGGCCTGCATGGTGGTACCAGCGGTGTCGATGAGCACCTCTTCCAATTCGTGGTAATCGTAGTTGCCCTTGTCGTCGTAGCAGGCAGAGAACGCCACGAGGCTGATGGCAAATATAAGTAGCTTTTTCATATTGTCGGAACATTAAAAGATTACAACATCGCCATTCTCATCGGTGAGCGGGGTATCGTGCTGGGCATTATACTCGGCCAGCTTCTCCTGCATCAGCTGCTGCAGGTATACGGCATAGGCAGGCGATACGGTATTGGTGGTCTCGTCAATAGCTGTGGAAGCCGAGTAGGAGATGATGAAGTCGATGAGCCCGAGGTGCTCAATCATAAACTGGTACTTCACCCTGCTATAGCTACCGAAATATTTGCTCAGGGCCACCTGTGGATAGTTGGCGCTGTCCCAATTGTCGGGCTTGGCTATGCGGTTGCGTAGCACGACGGTAAACGTCTGCATATTCTCGCTGCCTGCTTGAAAGTTTTCGTTGGGTATCATACGGAACGATACGGTGCCGTCGGTCTCGGAAAAGAGTTCCTTGGAGGGTAGCTTCTGAGAGTTGAAGTAAACCTTGTACTCGCCGAATACGGCACCGGCAGGCATCACATACTCCTCGGTACGGATGGTGGGGGCTATCTGTTCCAGATTGTCACCAAAGGGCTCAAGCGTAAAGGTGCGGTCATAGTCGACAGGCATGCCGTAAACGCGGGCATAGAAGGTGACACCACCCTCTTCGTAGGCGTAGGAGTAGTTGTAGGTAGTTTCCTCATATACGGCACCAGCAGGAGTGCCTACCCAAATGTTCAGTCCGGTGCGCGAAACATCGAACTTGAGCACCTCCTCCTGTTCACATGCCATTACGGACACGAGGCAGAGAGCACAGGCGCATGCTTGGAATATCTTGCAAATCTTTTTCATCATAGTAACTGTCCTTATTTGTTAGGTTCACGTTCGGCCGACTGTGTCTCTGACAACGGCAATGGGAAGGTGTAGCTACGGGTAGCTACGGGGTCGATATCGGAGAAGGCTATCACCGGATGGTTGAGGCGCTTGTAGAGGAAGAAGAGCTGTCCCTCGCCCAGGAACTCGCGACGGTACTCATTGACCAGCTCGGTGTTGAAGTCCTTGGGTAGCTCCTGCAGGGCAGGCAGGTTGCGATTGGCACGTAGCTGGTTGAGTGTAGCCAAGGCGGCATCGGTCATCCCGGTGCGGTACTCGGCTTCGCTCTTGATGAGGTACATCTCGGGCAGGCGCATCAGCGGCATCTTGTAGTTGTAGTAGCTGTCTGACGAGGCCGAAGGATCATACTTCGTGATGTAGCGATTGTCGAAAGTGGTACCCGTACCCGCCTTGAACAGGAAGGTGTAGCGGTAGTCCTGCGTGGCATTGTCGTAGTAGGTGAGCAGGCGCTCGCGGTTGACGGCAAAGCTGGTGGCACTACCCTCATCGAAATAGATATCGGCCACATCGGCAGTGAGGGTCAGGTGGTTGAGTGCGAAGAGATGCTCGTCGGCCATACAGCGGTCGTAGCCACGGCTCATATTCTCCACCGTGCTCCAACTGAAGGCTTCGCTACCAATGACCTCCCCGGCTGCAGCCAATGCCTCGGCATACTGGCCACACCACATATACACGCGGGCCTGTAGTCCCTTGACAGCGTAGTAGTTGAGATGTACCTGACGGTTGATGAGGTAGCCATTGTCGTCCAACTCAGTGATGACACGCCCCGTAGCAATGGGGTCGCTCTCTCCAAGGAGCGAATCGGCCACGTGGAGGTCGGCAAGGATGCGGTCGGCCACTTCACGCACCTTCAGCTGAGGGAATACGTGATAGTCGAGCGCCGTGCTGTAGGGGATGGCAGGCATATCGGGATTGACCGCAAAACTGACACCGAAACAGCGCAGGAGGTCGAAATGAAGCATCGCACGCAAAGCCAGCGCCTCGCCCTTGATGACGTTGTAGTTGTCTGCCGAGAACAGGCTGACACCGTTGTCGATATGGGCCAAGAGGTTGTTGACATTGGCGATGCCGCTATAGTTGGTGCGCCAGATGCCATTGATGTAGTTGGTTGGCAATGCCGCCTCGTAGTCGTAGGAAGCAACGGCATCATACTGTGCCGATGAGTAATAGTCCCACTCCTGCCCCAGCACACCCATGAAGCCAAAGGTCATCTCCTTGGAATAAGTTGCAGAGGTCACCATAGAGGAGTAGACACCTGCCAGCGCCTCCTTGTAGCCGCTCTCGGTGGTGAAAAGCTCTGTATCTTCGATCTGCGAATGGGGCTGCACATCGAGCCATTCGTTACACGAGGTGGCCATCAGTGCCATCAGAGCAGCAGCTATGTAATATCTTGTTTGTTTCATTGTCATCAGAATGTAGTGGTTACAGATAGTGAATAGGTACGTGCATACGGGTAGTTGAGTCCACGCTCAGTCTTGATAGTAGAGAGGTGGAACACATCGTTCATATAGAGTGTCACACGCATGCGCTCAATGTTGGCTCGCTTCAGCCAGTCGCAATACTTGAAGTCGTAGTAGGCAGAGAGGGAGGTGAAGTCAAGCGTATTGTCGCGCTGCACGAAACGGGTAGAGGCATACGTCGTGGTAGGATTGCTGGAGATGTGCTTGTACAAAGCCACATCGCCCACCTTCTGCCAGGTATCGCGGAAGATACGGCTGTCCACGTTGTGGGCCACATTGGCATTCTCCACGCGGTCCACCAAGGTCTGGTTGTAATAGTCGCCACCCCACTGATAGCTGAAGAGGAGGTTGAGACCGATGCCCTTCCACTCGCCGTTGAAGCCGAAGGTACCGTGCACAATCGGATTGCTGTCGCCAGCGATGATATAGTCGTCGGTGGTGTAATCGTAGGTGGTGGTCACGCCATCCTTCTTCAGGAACATCTCCTTACCGGTGGCGGGGTCGATACCCAGTGAGCGCACTGCCCAGATGGCTGTCATCGACTGTCCCTCTTCGTAGCGGATGATAGGCGACTTGGTGGAGTTGGCATCCTGCTCGCTGTTGTAGTTCTTCAGCGCCTCGCTAATCTCCGTCACTTGATTCTTGTTGTGGCCAATGCTTCCGCTCAAGCTCATGTAGGACTGTCCCTTGTGGAGGAAACGCCAGTTGAGCATGGCCTCAGCACCGCGGTTGCGCACATTACCCATATTCTCCATATAGGTGGTGAAACCTGTTGAGGTGGGAATGGACATGGCGATGAGAGCATCGCGAGTGCGGCTGTCGTAGAGGTCGACGCGCAGATTCAGGTCGTTGAACAGGCCGAGGTCGAGACCGACGTTGAAGTCGCCCGTCTGCTGCCACTTGAGGTTCGAATTGGGCATACCCATCAGGTAGGCTCCCGAGATATTGTCGTAGATGATGTTGTCGTAGAACTTATAGGTTGCCTTCGACTGGTAGGGCGAGAAGTTCTGATTACCAGTCAAGCCATAGGTGACGCGGAACTTGGCCAGTGTAAGCCAGTCGGCATCCTCCATGAATGCTTCGTTATGGAGGTTCCATCCCGTACCGGCACTCCAGAAGGTACCCCAACGGTTGTTGCTACCAAACACCGAAGAACCGTTGAAGCGCAAGCTGGCATCAAACAGGTAACGCTCATCGTAGCTATAGTTGACCGCACCTGTGATACCCAAGCTGCGTGTGGTGCTCTCCGAGCCTGAGGGCTTGCCTCCTTCGGCATATTGCTTGGCAAAGGTGATGTAGTCCACATGATTGTTGAGGAAACCCCATGCCACCATGCCCTCGGACAGCGAATTGGTGCTCTGCAGCGAATAGGCGGCATTGCCCAAGAGCTGATGCTTGCCCCACTGGTGCGAGTAGTTGGCGGTAAGGTCTATGTTGAGGTTATTGGACTCGCCATTGGTGATGGAGTAGCTTCCGCGCTGGAAGTAGCGGTCGCCCGTCCAGTCATTGAAGTTAGTGTGGTCGCCAGGATAGAAGTCCTCTCGACGGTTGTCCTTGAAGGTATATCCCAAGCGGGCCGTGAAGCGCAGGTCATCAATGGGGCGGAACTCGATGTAAAAGTTCTCCACGATTTCGGTATACTTGGAGAAGTTCTTCGTGCCCAGCGTAGCATTGTAGAGCGGGTTGTAATAGGTGAGCACGCTGCCATTGTAGCCAGGTGCAGTGTAATAACCCAGCACCTTGCGTATGTTGCCATTCGCATCGTAGGGCGAGAAGTAGGGATTCACACTGACGTAATCGCTGAACGAGCCGAAGGGACTGTCGTCGGCCTGGTTACGGGTGACGCTGAGAGAGTTGCGGAACATCCACTTGCCATAGCGGTAAGAAAGGTTGATATTTCCTTGTACGTTACGACGGCCCGACTGCTTCATCACACCAGCCACATCGTTGTAACCGATCATGGCCGAATAGCGCATCTCCTCGGTACCGCCCTCAAAAGAGGCCGAGTGTTTCTGTCCCACGCTGGTACGCAAGGGTTGCGACAGCCAGTAGGTATCAACACCACGGGCTATATCGGCTGCGATAGCGTAGTATTGTTCATCGAGCAATGCCTGGTAATAGGGCGACGATGAAGAGTAGCGACCGGCATTCAGTTCGACCTGAAGTTTCTCGGCAGCATTTGTCAAGTTGTAGCTGGTAAGGTCAGGGGTCTCCACACTGAGGTCACCGGTATAGGTCACGCGCAGACGGCCGGCCTCGGGCAGAATGGTTTCTACCACGATAACACCGTTTGAGGCTTTAGAACCGTAGATGGCCTTGGCTGCACCGTCCTTGAGGATGGTCACCGACTTCACGCGATTCATATCCAAGTCGAAAATCTGTTCCTGTGACGCTTCGAAACCATCGAGGATAAAGAGCGGAGCATTGGGATTACCCGAATACTCACCCTGCAGACCTCCGAACGAAGCGTTACCACGCAGCGTGATATCGGCCATGTGGTTAGGGTTAGAGCCATTGATACTGTTGGTCTCTACGATGAAGGCAGGGTCGAGCGACTGGATAATCTTCAGTACGTTATTGTTACCGATGGACTTCAGATCCTCTTGTGTATACGACACGGCACTACCGGTAAAAGTACGGGAGTTATAATCGAAAAGGCCTGTTACCACCACTTCCTCAAGCTCCTCACCACTGTTCAATACGATTACCTGCTTCACGTGATTCTTGGTACCATCATACACCTTAGTCAACGTCTGCATACCGATAAAAGAGAACTCTACCGTCGCCTGCTGTCCCTTGGGGAGCAGGATTGTGAACTCACCATTCTCGTCGGAAGCCACACCCGTTTGAGTCTCCTTCACAATAATATGTACACCTGGCAGTGGGAATTTATCCGTATCGGTCACCACGCCCTGCAGCAACACTCCATCGACTGGGCGCTGCGATGTCTGGCTCGCCATCATCCTAGCCGCTGGCACCGAAGCCACAGTGTCATTAACCTCACTACCCTGAACAGGAATAGCAGCAGGAAGAAGGAGTGCCATTATGCCTATAAGTTTTTTACAAATTCGCCCCATATTTTTGACAAACTAAAATTTATTTTTTACAAAATCGCGCAAATTTAAGACAAATACCTCGAAGCTACAAATTTAATTAGTATATTTGCGCCCGATTTACAGTTGGAATTCACACGCGAATCGCATCTTTTATTTACTTAACATATTATAATAGGTATTATTATGAAGAAATTTACTTTATTTGCATTGATGCTTGTCGGTGTCGTTACCGGCTTCGCACAAAGCGCCATTGTAGGTACTTACAATGGTGACATCAACCTTACCCACCTTACTGGGCAAGAGGCTTCATTGGAAGCACAGGCAGTAACCATCTCTGAAACCGAAGATGGCAAGTTCAACGTTACCTTCCCCTCATTCGCCATTATGACGGGCACTGAACTTGGCGAGTTCACCGTAGAAGACGTAGCCGTATCAGCTGAAGCAGATGGTTCGTACACTCTTACCAAAGAGGTATTTGCTATCACTCCCCCCCCTGCAGCCAATGGCATGACCAGCAGCTATCCTAACTGTACTTTCTCTGGCACCATATATGCTGACGGCGCAGCAGAGATGATTGTTGAGGTTAAGCAAAACCCCGCCATGGCACTCACCACAGCCTATTTCTATGCAGAGGCAGGTAGCAATGAGCTCCCCTATCTTGGCGAGCACAAGGGCAACTTGAAGCTCACACACGTTGATGGTTCTGAAGTAGATGCAGGCGAGAAGACCGCTACTGTATCTGAAGTCGACGGCAAGGTTAACGTACTCTTCCCCTCATTCGCACTTGTGATGGGTATGGAAACAGGCGACATCACGATTGAGGATGTTACTGTTACCGACAACGGCGATGGCTCTTATAGCTTGGCTAAAGAGGCTTTTAATATCACAGCAGGAATCATGTCTTTCCCCAACAGTTCTTTCTCTGGCACCGTATCTACCGATGGCGCAGTAGAGATGAAAGTTGCAGTACAGCAACAGCCCGGCATGGCGCTGACGACAGCGACCCTCACCAATGGCAGTAGCGACGAAGAGCCCGGTGGCGATCCTACTGTATTTGAATGGGGTACCGCTACATGGAACACCGAGGATGGTGTAGTTTACGATGGCATCGCCGAGTTCAACGCTGCAGGTCTCGCCCTCACCTATCCCAACCCCACAGGTTTCAACCTCACCTTCCTCCACATCATTGCCGTAGAGTTCGACATATTCGTCGATGGCAACGAGACACCTGTAAAGAGTGTTTCCACTGCTCAAGGAAGCAACATCGTCACCGTTGAACACCCCTTCGTAGAGGGCCACACCTACAAGCTGGTATCTACCCGCTCACTCTTGGCACAGGCCAACCTTGCCACATACACCACCGACACACTCTCTATCAATACTGATTCGTACAGCATCTCATTCACCATCAAGGGTCCCGAGCTGCAGAAGACCATCGACGTGGAAGCATACATGAGCCTTGCCATCACCGACCAGGAGTACAACAAGACTGTATCAAAGGTTGACGTGGCCGACATCTGCGCCACCCTTGGCATCAACAATATCAGTGAAGCCGTGATGCATCCGCTCAGCCCCAACGACAGTTACTGCGACCACATGGAGACATTCGACTGGTGGCGTGATGCTGATGGAGAGTTCACACTCTACAATGGTGGTTGGAACCCCATCTTCGGCCATAACGCTTACCCCGCAGTATATTGCATCAAGACCAATGCTGCTGCCGACAGCGTAACATACTACTTCTACGACTACTGGACAGAGTATGTGCCCGAGGAGGAGGGCGAAGTAGAGGGCGGCACCGTCACAACCCGTGCACCCGAGACCTCACGCAACTCTGTCATCTGGGATTGGACCAACGAGGATGGCAGTGTAACTCAGTATAAGCGCAACTACCGCGTTGACGAAGGCAAGGACTACCAGTCACGCGTGATGTATGTAGCCAATGGCAAGAGCGTTATCGTACGCGCCACACTGCACTTCGTGTCTATCGAAGAGTACGAGAAGCTCACATCCATTGAGCAGGCCACTGCAAACAGCACTGAAGCTGTAGCCTACTACACAATCTCAGGCGTACGCCAAGCCACATTGCAGCCCGGCATCAACATCGTACGCTATGCCGACGGAACCGCTCGCAAGGTATACGTGAAATAACGTACGGCTCACAATAGCCACATAAAAATTGTCCCTGGCTCCATCTCGAGTCGGGGACAGTTTTTTAAGAGGTTGATAGATCTCATTGAAAATTTTGCGCCGAAGTTAGTGATTTTTTTCAAAAACACCTTATATTTGCATACAAAATGCGAACGAATCGCGTTTATACATTGTAATAACTAATAAAACGCAGTGTTATGAAGATTCAAGAAATCATTCAGGATCTTGAGCGCAAGCACCCGAACGAGCCCGAGTATATTCAGGCTGTGACCGAAGTGCTGCACTCTGTTGAGGAGGTTTATTACCAGCACCCCGAGTTTGAAAAAGCAAAGATTATTGAGCGCATGGTAGAGCCCGATCGCATCCTTACTTTCCGCGTCACATGGGTTGACGACAAAGGTGAGGTGCAGACTAACCTCGGCTATCGTGTGCAATACAACAACGCTATAGGCCCCTACAAGGGAGGTCTCCGTTTCCACGCATCAGTGAACCTGAGCATCCTGAAGTTCCTCGGCTTCGAGCAGACCTTCAAGAATGCCCTCACATCGCTCCCCATGGGTGGCGGTAAGGGAGGTTCGGACTTCTCGCCCCGTGGCAAGAGCCAGAATGAGATTATGCGCTTCTGCCAGGCCTACATGACGGAGTTGTGGCACAACCTTGGCCCCGACACCGACGTGCCTGCCGGCGACATTGGCGTAGGTGGACGTGAAGTGGGCTACCTCATGGGCATGTACAAGAAGCTCACCCGCGAGTGTACCGGTGTGATGACGGGTAAGGGCCTCGACTTCGGCGGCTCACTCATCCGTCCCGAGGCTACCGGCTATGGTGGTCTCTACTTCGTGAACCAGATGCTCGCTACCCGCGGCCTCGACATCAGTGGCAAGACCGTTGCCATCAGCGGATTCGGTAACGTGGCATGGGGCGCTGCCCTCAAGGCTACCGAGCTGGGTGCCAAGGTGGTGACCATCAGTGGCCCCGACGGCTACGTGTACGACCCCGACGGCATCAGTGGCGAGAAAATTGACTACATGCTCGAACTGCGCGACTCGGGCGACGACATCGTGGAACCCTATGCAGAGAAATACCCCTCGGCAACCTTCTATCCCGGTCGCCGTCCTTGGGAGCAGAAGGTAGACATCTGTCTCTGCTGCGCTACACAGAACGAACTCGATGGCGAGGATGCCCAGCGCATCATCGACAACGGTGTCATCTGCGTAGGCGAAATCTCCAACATGGGATGTACCCCCGAGGCTATCGAACTCTTCATCGAGCACAAGATGCTCTATGCACCTGGTAAGGCAGTAAATGCAGGTGGTGTAGCAACTAGCGGACTCGAGATGAGCCAGAACGCTTGCCACATCTCTTGGAGCGCTGCCGAGGTGGACAAGAAGTTGCAATACATCATGTACTCCATCCACGAGCAGTGCGTGAAGTATGGTCGCCAGCCCGACGGATACATCAACTACGTCAAGGGTGCCAACATCTCAGGCTTCATGAAGGTGGCCAACGCCATGCTGGCACAGGGTATCTATTAATACCGAGATTTAGCATTGACGTTATACTAACGCTTACATTTTTATTTAAGAGAATAGAGGGCTTTGCTTCACACAAGCAAAGTCCTCTTTGTTTTACCCAAACGTATAAAAAACATCAATTCGTTGGCAAAACGGGATATAATCATTAATTTTGCAGCCCTTTAAGGTAAAAAGACAGGATTATTTATATATGACAACCCGACAGATTGAGATAATGGACACTACGCTGCGCGATGGCGAGCAGACCAGCGGCGTATCGTTCGTACCCCACGAGAAACTTTCCATTGCACGTTGCTTGCTCGACGACCTCCGCGTAAACCGCATCGAGGTGGCCTCGGCCCGCGTATCGGACGGTGAGGCCGAGTCGGTCAAGGCTATCTGCGACTGGGCCACCCGTGCCGGACATATCGACAAGGTGGAGATTCTCGGCTTCGTCGACGGCACTACCTCGGTCGACTGGATACGCCGTTGCGGTGCCCGTGTGATGAACCTCCTCACCAAGGGTTCGCTCAAGCACTGCACCGAGCAGCTTAAGCGCACTCCCGAAGAGCACATTGCCGATATACGCCGCACCGTGGCCTACGCCACCGAGCAGGGCGTAGCGGTGAACGTGTACCTCGAGGACTGGAGCAACGGCATGAAGAACTCGCCCGACTACGTGTTCCAGCTCATGGACGGTCTGCAGGGTTGTGGCATACGCCGCTTCATGCTCCCTGACACCCTCGGCGTTCTCAATCCCATGCAGGTACAGGAGTTCATGGGCGTGATGGTGCAGCGCTACCCAGATACACACTTCGACTTTCATGGCCACAACGACTACGACCTTGCCGTGAGCAATGTGTATGCCGCCGTGCTGGCCGGTGCCAAGGGGCTCCACACCACCATCAACGGACTGGGCGAGCGTGCGGGCAATGCCCCCTTGGCCAGCGTGCAGGCCATCTTGCGCGACCACTTCGGTGCCGAGACCTCCATCAATGAGGAGCGTCTCAACGACGTGAGCCGCCTCGTGGAGTCTTATTCGGGTATCACCATCCCCGCCAACAAACCCATCGTGGGTGAGAACGTCTTTACCCAGGTGGCAGGCGTGCATGCCGATGGCGACAATAAGAACAACCTTTACTGTAACGAGCTGCTACCCGAACGCTTCGGCCGCAAGCGCGAGTATGCGCTGGGTAAGACCAGCGGCAAGGCCAACATACGCAAGAACCTCGAAGCCTTAGGGCTCGAACTCGACGATGAGGCCATGCGCAAGGTAACCGCGCGCATCATCGAGCTGGGCGACAAGAAGGAGGTAGTAACTCAAGAAGACCTTCCCTACATCATCTCCGATGTGCTGAAACACTCCGTGGAGGATGCCCGCGTGAAGCTCCTGAGCTACTACGTCACCCTCTCGCAGGGCCTCAAGCCCATGGCTTCGCTCAAGCTGAGTATCGGCGACCAGGTGTACGAGCAGAACGCCAGTGGCGACGGACAGTACGACGCCTTCGTGCGTGCCCTGCGCAAGATTTATAAGGAGACGCTAGGCCGCAAATTCCCCATGCTCACCAACTACGCCGTCTCCATCCCCCCTGGCGGCCGCACCGACGCATTCGTGCAAACCATCATCACGTGGGAGCACGAGGGCAAGACCTTCAAGACCCGTGGCCTCGATGCCGACCAGACGGAAGCAGCCATCAAAGCCACCATCAAGATGCTCAACATCATTGAGTGATAGATAAAAGGAACCTCCCCCGCCCTTTCCAAAGGGAGAGGGAGCTTGTTGGCATAGCGACTTAGATGATTGCCTCTCTCCTCGGGGGAAAGGCGTTGTACCTCTTTAAGCGGAAGGATATTCAAGATTCGGAATTATCCTTCCCTTCCTTTTCTTCTTTGAAAACCTCGCTCAACCCTTTGGCGCCCAGTATGGCAAGGCCGCCATACTGGAACGTCTTGGCCAATCCGAAGAAGACAAACCATAGTACCCCCTTCAGCGCAGTACTGATGGGGAGGGCCATCTGTGCGAATGAGATAATGTAGCAGGGCAGGCAGAGTGCTGTCACCACTATGCCCGTTCGGTAGGGTAATCGGGCGAGGCGAGCCTTTACTTCCGAAATCATTTGCCGTATCACTTGACCTGTCTTCATAGGTGCGAAGATACTGTAAAAGTTTGACTTATCTGCATCGGTGCCGCAAGAATAATTCTCCGTCTATGCAAAAATCCTCATTTATGAGGATTGACCGCCGTAGCGATTTGCGCTTACTTTGCACCGCGAAAACAAAAGAAACTCCTGTGGCGTTATGAAGTCCATCAAGCGAATACTCCTTTTGATTATAACTTTAACACCTATATATATTATGGCTCAAAGCATTTATGACTTCACGGTAGCCGACATCAAGAAGAATCCCGTGAGCCTTGCCGCCTACAAGGGCAAGGTGCTGCTCATCGTCAATACGGCCACGCATTGCGGCTTCACTCCCCAATACGAAGGCCTGGAGATGCTCTACAAGCGATACCGCGAGCAGGGCTTCGAGGTGCTCGACTTCCCCTGCAACCAGTTTGGCCATCAAACGCCCGAGGTCGAGAGCGAGATAGCCTCGTTCTGCCAGCTCCACTATGCCGTGTCGTTTCCCCAGTTTGCCAAGATTGAGGTCAACGGCGAGGGCGCATCGCCTCTCTATGTGTGGCTCAAGCAGCAGAAAGGCGGCACATTCGGGTCGGCCATCAAGTGGAACTTCACCAAGTTCCTCGTCGACCGCAACGGCCACGTCGTAGCACGTTACTCACCCACCACCAAGCCCGAGAAGATAGAGAAAGATATTGAGAAATTGCTGAAAAGTCAGTAAACTTCAGGAGTTAGTAGTTAAAGGGAGATATCGCTTCGCTCCTTTGGGAGATAAAGCCAATTGCTTTTTTCACGCGTAAGGACATTCGGCCTTTATCTCCTTCTATCTCCATTTATCTCCTTATCTCCATAAATCCAACTAGCAAAGTTGAAATAACAGACATACCACTATGACCGAAACAAAGACTTACCCTTGTGCCACGTGTAAGCTGCGTGCCAAGTACGACAATGCTCCCCGCTCACTGGCCGGACGCTTCTGGCGCTGGCATATCGGCTTCTGCCCCGGATGGAAAGCCTACTACACCCATCTGCCCGAAGCCGAGCGCAATACTCTGCGCGAGCGTTATGGGCTGAAGAAATAACAACCTGACCATGAAGAGACTATTGTAGCCCGCCGCCTGGTCATTGGGAAATACTTGGCGGCCAATGTAGTTTTGCATTCACTTTGTGGTGCAAAACTACAATTGTATAATGAGAATATCGTAACTTTGCAGCATGAGAGACTATACGGCACCAATATCTGGCGAGAGCCCTGTAGAAGTAGCCATCATCGATGCCAACACGCTGGCGCGCATCGGCCTGCAACGCATCATCGAGGAGGTGATGCCCACGGTCGTGGTGCGCGGCTTCGGCTCGTTGGAAGAACTCATCGACGACACTCCCTACGCCTATGCCTACTGCTTCGTCTCGGCCAGCATATACCTGTCGCGCATCAACTACTTCCGCAACCATCATCTCCGTGCTATCGTGCTGGTGGGCGACGACACCAATCCCACCCTGCAAGGCATCCCCACGCTCAACACCATGCAGGGCGAGCAGGCCCTGGCGCGAAGCCTGATGGCACTGCAAGGCTACGGAGATAGCCTGCAAGCACTTCCCAAGCCCCCTCAGGGCCAACGCACGCAGCACGAACTCTCGGCACGCGAGATCGAGGTGCTGGAACTCATTGCCCGCGGACTGATGAACAAGCAGATTGCCGACCGCCTGCACATAAGCCTCACCACCGTCATCTCGCACCGCAAGAACATCACTGAGAAGCTGGGAATAAAGTCCGTACCCGGACTCACCATCTACGCCGTCCTCAATGGCTACGTTGATGCCGACGACATCTGATGAGGCCCAGACAGACTATCACATCTTTGCAATCCAACTCTATTTCCCCTCTACGAGACGAAACGTGAGGAAATCTTGTACAAAAATTTTGTGGCAAAATGTAAGGTAAAAACTGAGATTTGCTTACACGGCGCAGAAATCGAAAGTACGCATTTACAAACTCAGCAACTCAAAAACTTATAAACTCACTTTTACGCTTACTATTTGAATTTCCCTAATCGCTCATGGCTGCGTTCTTTTCGTCCGCCTCGGGGATTGGGCAGGATGAAGACAAGGACGAAGCGGTATATAACATTTGGGATAAGTCCCCAACGCTCTATAAGCAAAATCCACAAAGCCTTCAATATACGCCTTCGCCTATTTCTTGAAGACTTTGTGGAGTTGATTTGTGAATTGGAGCTAAATCTCTTACACATCATAGCTATGTACACTTCGGGAAAGAGTGTAAATTCCATGCCTATGAGGTCAGGATTCAATACTCCTGAATATTATTGCAAATTCTTTTCGGTCCATAGACCCTGATATTTAAACACGGGGATAGGATATGTCCACCGTGAAGATATAGTAAAAGCTCCGGCTTATGATAGTCAGAGCTTTATTGTGATATGAGAGAAGGACCGAATGGCACGCCCTCTCTCCGATTATTTCAGCATATGCTTATCCATAATCTCCTGTAACTTGACGCCATTCTCTTCTTCATAAATGATTTCACCATTCTCAAATCTTGCCAGTCCCAACTCTTCAACTTCCTGCATGAATGCTTCAAATGCAACTGCATCAAACTTCGCAGGGTCAATAACTGCTCTACTTCTTTTTTCCATAAGTTTAAATTTTAATAAATTGAACAATAAATTATTATCTCGTCTCAGCAACGAATTCCATATATCATAATCAGCAAAGCTCCAAATATTCAGACTCCAATTGGATGTAAATAGTCACCGCGGGTGTTCGTCTTGCAATATCGTTAATATCTGTGGCATTTCTATATTTTTTTGCCCGCTTTGCGGGTATTGGTCCGTGGGACCCTTTTATGCCCCACGGGAATAAATCAAATAAATCAAATTGTCGAATACGTCGCTTCGCGCCTTTTTATTGCCTTCGGCGATAATGCCAACGCTCGCTGTGTAACCGCAAACAAGTTTGCGTTACGCTCGCTCAATGGCATTATTCTGTGACGGGGCGAACGGTGAGGCCCTTGGAGCGGCTTGCGCTGGAGTAGCAGCCCCAGCCCCAGTCGCCGCTGTCGAAGCAGTAGAATTCGATCCAGCACGCATTGAGGCTGTTGCTCTCGCTCAGCGTGCCGGACCAGTAGTCGCCGTACGAGCCACGGCCGTAGACCTCCGTGCGGTAGCGGCTGCCCGCAGCGGGAAGAAAGATAGAGTTGCCATTAGGACCGGTAACCATATAGCCGTTAACACCGTTTAGGGATATCCAGCTCCAAGAACACTTGTTGCAGAGTTCCTTGATTTCATCCAAAGTAGGCATACGCCAACTACCGCCCCACTTAACACGGGCAACATCGTAGGAAGTACCGCTGATGTTGAAACCGATATGCTGAAATTTGACTTCATAATCACCATCATCTAAATAATATTTATAGGTATCCCAATAATAGTCACTCTTCTCCTCAGTCTCCCCCCAAGCATAGTAGCTACCGTAACCCTCGGGGACATCGGCACCAACATTGCATACGGCCCACTTAATACTCAGGCCGAGGTCAACAGCACCGATTTCTAAAGTAGTGAATTCCTTCACCGATGAGAGTACCTGCACACCACCGACCTCAGTGAACGAGGCATAGTAGTAGGTAATACCCGGAAAAAGATTACTGAGCGCAACAGAATAAACACCATCGGAAACACTCTGAGCAGACACCTTACGGCTTTCAAAACCGCCATTAGGAAAAAGATCATCACGGGTAACAGACCAAGCTAGACCCACATGAGCCAAGTCCTTAGGGTCTACACCCTCGGTCTGCACCGAGACATTGACAACGGCAGAGTTATGGGTAATTTCAGAAACCTCAACCGCGGAATCTATATTCACCACCTTCTTTGTGGTAAGGGCATTAAACTTGTTGCCATAATAGGTAATGCCGCCGTAAGTCACGAACGAGCGGTACTTATACTCCGTGCCAGGCTCCAAGTTGCGGAACGATACGGTAAAGAGATTGCCAATGAGTGAAGTTGCAGTAGACTGGATAGCATCGTCATTGTTATCTACATCGGCCTTGACGATCTCCACACCTATCAAAGGATTACCACTTCCAGCAGGCAACAGGTCAAGGTTGGCATAGCCGCTGACATCGGCATAGGTGCAGCCATAGACATCCACCGATCCCGTAACGGCAATCTCCGTAGTGGTATCCTCAGAATCAACGCCCTAATTACCGCCACCTTCATTGGCATCTCCATTCTCAGGTTCGCAAGAGAGCAAACTCAAAGACAATGTTGGCATAATGGCTACGCACAAAAGCATATGGTAAGCCTTTAAGCAAAATGTAATAAACTTTTTCATAAATATCCAAATTTAAGATGAAATATCAGAATCTAAAATCAGAAGGAATAGCAATTTTGTTTCTCATTCGATTTATCACATCGTATGCAATTTCAAGCGTTTTAATGTATTCGAAATAATCTTTTTCAAATCTTTCTTCATTAAGATTTCTTTCAATCAACGCTTTTTCAAACTCTTCTCGCATTTCTTCATAAGGAACACCTGAATTGCTCAAACATGCAAACAATGCAATGTCATAAAGTCGCCTCATATCATTTGGATGATGCAGTTCATTTACCGCTTCCAAATTATCCATAAAATAATGGATCGCTTGTAGCATTTTCTCTTTCATAATTGTAATATTTTACTTTGCCTACAAGTCTCCCGAAATCAGCGTTAATAATTTGTACCTGATTATACCATACAAGAAAAGCGTAGAGACTTGTCGCGTTCATCGTATAACTGGTATCGGCAAACACCATTGTAGAAATGAACTGAGAAACAAATACCCCACGCTGTCGTATATACCTTGTGAGGTACAGCGAGGGCTGTACACGGGATATACAAACAGAATGAGCGTCGCATTGTCCTCACCCCTCTACCTGAAATTTTGCCGATTTCGTTATACGGGATAAAGCAAGAAACGCATTCTTGACCCGAGGATTTCTCCCCTCGGATGCTGCAAAGATAGTGCAAGGCGAGCGAGAAGCCAAATTTATTTGAACTTTTTTCAGCGAGCCGCAGCCTATCTTCAGATTGCGCAGCAAGCTAAAGGTATAAAATAATTAGGAATTATTTTCCTACACCACCCCAAAATCTTTCTCACCTCTAATTTAGCAACCTCGCAAACAATGCAAACGCTCAGAGATATTCGTTTCTCAGGAGCAAAGAAACAGCTATTAGACTTATCGTAAAAGTGAATAAGAAGAAACAGACGGAACATGCTTAGACAGCCTTTGGCTGTACGATAGCGGTTAACGAAAATTTTGGGCAATTACATGGTAATTCGCTTTCACAAACAGGTAAAAAGAAAACACACTCCCGACCTCGGAGAAGTCGGGAGTAGATGAAAGGGATTTGAAACCAAACTTTATCGGCCTGTATGAGTTATTTATCTTTTTGCCAGCTCATCAATCTCTTCGTTTCTCGCAATTCCTTTTGCAGAAGTTCCATACGCTCTTTCAGCTGTTCGCGAGTGGGGAGTGCATCTTGAATGCGGATATTGTTGTAGGTGGCCACTCCCATTGGAGTGTTGATGCCGCGGAACGACCATTGTACATCAGTCTTATTCATGTCGGAGCACACGAGCAATCCTATGGTGGGGTTATCGTCGCTCGACTTTAACAAATCATCGACAGCATTTACATAATAGTTCAACTTGCCAGCGAACTCGGGTTCAAAGGAGCGTGCCTTCAGTTCACAAACGATGTAACATCGCAAACGTATATGATAGAACAGCAAGTCTATCTTGCGCGTACGCCCTCCAACGAGGATCTCCTTCTGTCGACCTATGAAAGCGAAGCCTGTACCCATTTCCAGCAAAAGAGCGGAAACATTCCGCGTAAGGGCCTCTTCCAGTTCTGCCTCATCGTAAACTTCGTGCCCCACCGCGGCAAAGCCAAAGTCGTAATTTTCCTTTAGCACTTCCTGCACTAGTTTACTCTGTAAGGCTGGTAAGTGGTCGGTAAAGTTATTGAGGATTTTACCTTGATGCTCGTAAAGGTTTGCTTTGATGCAATTGATGAGGGCGTCGCGACTCAGTCCCTGCTCGATTGTTTTCTCGATATAGAACAACGCTTCGTCAACTCCTTTGCATCTGGTGGTTATCTCTACATGGTGTCGCCAAGGAACGAGGGCAAACAGCAATGGAAAATCCTCCCCTACTCGGTGTTGCTTTAGGTTCATTAATTCTGCACCGAGCAGGTGCAGTTTTGTTTTATGCTGTTCTTCAATCCTTTGAAATTCTGCACCAAGCTGGTGCAGAATTTCATTGTCACTTTGGGCATAAAACATATACCATTGCTTCATATACCAAAGATTACGCGTAGAGAAGCCATCGGCATCAGGAAACTCGCGTTTTAAGTCAAGACTGACCTGCTCTACTACTCCCGCTCCCCATCGTTCCTCAACTTTCTTCTGTACCAAATCACGCCCGAGTTGCCAGTTGAACAGAAGTTTCTCTGCATTTACTTTTATAGCAGCTTTTACTTGCGCCGAGCGATATCGGTGTTTTATTTCGGCAATCCACGCTGCATATTCGGCATCGGTACAAACATCGTGCGACCTTACTATACGTTGTTCGCCCATTTTGGGGGCTTGCGCATCTTGCATAATCTTAAAATTTTATTTACTGCAAATTTAATAATTATCCCTGAAAAAGCCTATGGTAGGCAGCAAAAAATAGTTTTTGTGGAGTTGCTTGTATAGCCTTTACCCTCTCGATAGTGTTCTCTGGCGATAGCAACAGCTGTTCCAAAATAGGCTGTCAGGTTGTCCTTGCAAGACATAATCAAATGAATGTCAATAACTAAGCAAGGACAGCCTGGGCTGTCCTTGGGTTATCCCTGAAGATGTACGTTATGAGTGAAGCGCAGCTATCCTTCTATCCCTTCTTTTTCTTTGGCTTAGGATAAGGTAAGGCCTGCTCCAATGCTCGGAGCACTTTCACGGCCTCCCTCCTGTGCTCAATGTCGAGGATGTAGTGCTCCTTTGCACCTTCGTAGGGAAATCCTCTCCTCACCCCTTCACATAAATCAAGCTGCTTCCCCGCCCGATGGCACGGATGCCCGAAGCCTCCTCCTTGCGCACCTTGCGCAGTTCCACGGTGGCGGTCGACAGGGACAGCTCGTTCAGCTCGGCATAGTCGCGAGTGCGCATATAGCCGTGCTCTTCGATGAAGGCAATGGCGCGACTGATGCGCTCCTCCAGCGTGTAGGGCGAGCGCTTGATGCGGCTCTGCCGGCCACGCTCGAGCGTGCATTGGCTGCGTACGGCCTTCACCAGTGCCTTGTCGGCCCGGTAGTGCACGCCGTTCACCTTGATGCTCTGCGCATTGCGCTGCGGCTCGTTCTCCACAAACGCGTCCTGCTCCTTGTCTTCGCACACGCCTATCGTGGCCTTGAAGGTGCCAATGCCGTCAATCGTCACGGCGCAGCCATGTGCCATGAGGCGGGCCAGTGATGTGGCGGCCTGACTGAGCACCTGCACTGCCGTGGCCTCGCTGATGCCATAGCCCGGGATAGAGATTTCCTTGACAAACTCGGCCATCGTCACCCGACGCGACGTCTCCATGCGGTAGTATGCCTTGTTCTCACTGTCGTCATTGATGCTCTTGAATTCTTGTTTGATGTATTTTGCCATAAGATGAGAGGTTTAAGTTCTTTTTTTTGTTTACTCCGTAAAGTTACGAAATATTTGCCCGAAAAGCAAGTTTTCAGTATAGAAAAACTCGCGTAACCGTGGATACGTAATGAAATATCCGCGGATACGTGATGAAATATCCGCGGATACGTGATGAAATATCCATGGATACGTAAGTAAATATCCGTGGATATTTGAAGAATTGGAGAAGCAGCGCAGAACTTTCCGCACCATCGGCTGAAAGTAATCAGCTCGCCTATTCCACTTATTCAGAAAAGAAAAATATAAAGTTTGCGCGATAAAATGTAAAATATATTTGTCATTACGGAAAATATACTTACCTTTGCGGCGTGAATCTTACGTAAGAGAGTTTTATTTAATGTACAACCTCAAAAAAATGTATGCTATGAAGAAGAGTTATTTGTTGCCCGTAGGCTTTAAGAAAGCAGGGCTTTGGATGGTGGTGCCGTTCTTGGTGCTCAGTGCGCTGTGCCTGTGCGAGGTGTTGGACGATACGGCCATTAGTCTTCCGATGCCGGCCTTGTGCTGTTGGGATGGTTGGTTCTGTATGACAAATACAGGTATCATGATCGAAATTGCAATGTTGGGACTGCTTCTTTCGCTTGTTTTCATCGCCCTTTCACGCGAGCAGGACGAGGATGAGATGACAGCGCACATCCGTATGCAGTCGTTTGTGTGGAGCACTTGGGCTACATCAATCATTATCGCTCTAAGTATCCTCTTTGTGTTTGATGGACATTTTCTGTATTTTATGTTCTTGGCGATGTATCTCTACCTGATGCTGTACATCGTGAAATTTAACCTCGCCATGCATCGCGAGAGAAAGGAGCAGCGATGAAGAATACCATCCGTGTAGAGCGTGCCATCAAGGACATCACGCAGCAGGACCTTGCCGTAGCGGTAGGCGTGAGCCGCCAGACAATCAACTCCATCGAGGCTGCCCGCTACGTACCCTCCACCGTACTGGCACTGAAGATTGCCCGCTACTTCGGCAAGTCCGTCGACGACATCTTCACGCTCGAAGAGGGGGACTAAGTGCGACAAGCGCCATCTATCATAGGACAGCCTCGGGACATCCGAGGCTGTACTTGTTTATATGCTGAGGCTCATCTACTTACAAGAGGCAAGGACAGCCGGACAGCCTAATCGGGGAGACTGCTATATTGCAAAAAACAGAAAAGGATTAGGATATTTGGAATACAATTCGTTCCTTTGCAGCAAATTAATTTATCTATTAGCTATGAAAAGAATAGCATTCTTACTATGTGTTATTAGCATAGCTTTGTCCTGTTATGCACAAAACCAAACATTGGATGATTATGTATCAAGCGTGAAGGAGAAATCCTGCGCTCCTATAGACTATATATTCAATTTGTTTGAGAACTCAGACATCGTAGTGATTGGAGAGCGTGACCATAGGGACACCACGCAATACGAACTGATATTAGACTTGTTGAAAGACCCGCGATTTGCCCAAGAGGTAGGTTATGTGTATACTGAGGTAGGGTGTGTAAACAGGACAAAGGATGTAAACAAGCTGCTCTGTGGAAGGTACAAAAGCGACAAAGCATTCAACAATGCCCTCTACACATATCTTCGCAACGAAGATTTCAACCCCTTGTGGGATAAGTACAATCGTGTGCAGTTCTTGCGTGGACTCTATGAAATCAACCGTAATAGCAAGCATAAGATTACGTTAGGACTGACGGATTGCAACTTTTCGTGGAAGAGAATCAAGACTGCTGAGGAATACAAGAATTTTGACGACTCTCCCGCTTGTGCATATCGTGACTCGACAATGTGCCTCCATTTCTCCAAAATGTATGCAAAGCAGAAGCTTAAAAACGGCAAGCGTAAGGCTTTGATCATAACCAATCATCCTCACGCTCTAAACGCCACTTTTGAAGGGAGTGACTATCACCGTCAAGGCAAATGGCTCAAAGAGCGGTATGGCAACGACAACGTAAAAATCGTAATGCTAAACTGGACAGAGTACACGAATTCTAACGACCAACAGACCTCATTGGTGGCTGACGGCCTATGGGATGCAACTTTTGAAGTCGTGGATTGCCAACCTTTTGGAATGGATATAAAGGGAACCCCGTTTGGCCATACTCCTTACTTTAATGACCGATATGGAAAAATGAAATGGGAAGATGTTGCAGATGGCGTTATCTATTACAGGCCATGCTATGAGACAGTACTGACTATAGGAATTCCCGGTATCGTGAGCGCAGACTTTGAAGAAGAGTTTATGCGTAGAATCAAGATATATTTCGAAGCGATGGAATTGTCCGTTCCCACATTAGAAGAAGCAAAGCCCGCATACGACAGGTTTGTATCTTTTCCAGGCACCTATCCACAATCACCAGATAGCGTAAGAGAATCTATTCGCAAATTATTAGCTGAATAGACAAGGCAGTCTTGGTTTATTTACCGAGACTTAATCAGAAAGACCGCTATATATAGGTAAAGCATTTCAGTCGCCCTCGCAAATGGCCCGAGCCATATCATTGAGTGAGAGGCATTGGCTGCGGTTGATGGCAAGTCGCTGATTGTGATGCTTCCATGGAGCAAGGATGAGCAGGCGGCCTTCGGCGCAGGCGTCGAAGCGGGCACCGCCTGGCTTGGCCAGTTCGGTGAAACCATTCTCCTGCAGGAGGATGAGTGGGTAGCCTGCATCGAAGGCGGCACGCATGATGGCTTTCTCGCCGGGCGAGATACTGGGCGACACGAGTACTGCCCCACGCTTGGCCAATCCTAAGTAATGGTTCATCTGCTGCACAATCTCCTCTTGGGTGAGGCGGCGCGAGCATTGCACCTGCAGACGTACGGGATGCGACAGCAAGTAGCGGTTGCCGATGGCAGAAAACTCATAGCTGCCTACCTGCACATTGCGCTGCACGCGGAAGTACTCGGGATGCAGGCGCTTCATGAGTAGGCGACGAGGGTTGTCGCGTAGGTAGGCAAGCCAGTTGTTGAGCTGGCCTTTGCGGCCAAGGATGCCGTCGGTGTAGCCAATGCTCCAGAGCAGGCCGTGCTTGCGGTCGGGCTTGGGTCTTCCCGTTCGCTGCGACGGCGTCGCAGCCGAGGAGACAACAGGAACGGCACTCGAAGGAGCGGGAGCTATGAGCCGCCGGTACTCCTTATTGGTGCTGGCCTTGAAGCCTTTGATGATATGTCCTAAGTGCTGCGGCATGCGCTCCTTGACGAAGAGGATGCTATGCAGATGGTCGGGCATCATCTGCAGGGCAAGCACCTTCACTTCA
Organism: Bacteroidaceae bacterium; assembly: GCA_017465905.1. Classification (GTDB taxonomy): domain Bacteria; phylum Bacteroidota; class Bacteroidia; order Bacteroidales; family Bacteroidaceae; genus UBA1189. Next base: position 84,352 of record JAFTVE010000030.1, read on the forward strand.
GGGTGGTAATGGCTGATGGCTATCCACTGCTGCTCTACCGCCTTCCCAAGAGGCGACAGCTCGATGTGCGGAGCATCGGGGGCTCCTTCGGCAGCTTCAGGATTGCCCACCACACGCCCAAGCAAGGGCCTACGCCCCTCCACCGTGATAGTGATGAGGTACATCTGCCGCGCCTCGTAGTCGTGCCCATCGCGACGGCGTGTCATCGAAGGTATCGCCTCGCCAGCGAAGCGCAGCTTATCTGCCAGTTGCTTGGGAGTCATCTTGGCCATTTGTGCTTCTTCTTATTATTCGATGTGGTTACATGTTCAAGGTATATAGCCCAGCCACAATTCAAGTTCCTTATCTATTAGTGCTCTCACGGCTGGGTCTTCGATATAGTCTTTCGGATAGATGATTTCAGAATCTCCACTCTTTCCAAGGTCGTCATACACAGTCATGACGAATTTGATTTCCCAATAATAAGCACCACCATCAAGAACCACACGATAGGTATCATCACCTATGCACTCTGGAAACGCTTCATAATGCTCCAAAAAGTCAATATTATCAAGATCCGCTACATGAATGATTAAACGCTTGAGCCTCGCAGATTTGAACACAACTTCCACCCTTTCATTTACCAAGAAGAGCCAATTCTCAGGGGTGTATCCGACACTGTCATACCGATATGTTATCTGTTCAATTATCGGACTTGGATGACTATTCTGCAAAACTGGAACCAAAACTTCCATCTCTTCATTCCGCAATATGAGCGTGTCTTCACGGTTGTGCGTAGAGTTATTCTCCGTTGCTGAGACGATGAGCATATCTCCATCGTCACCATCAGAAGAAGAGACGGAAAGCCATTCGGGCTGTCTGTCTATCCACCACGCCCCTTCTGAATGGATTGTCAAGGTATCAACACCACCCTCGTATCCGAAGAAGAGTTTCTGAGAGGGCGAAACAGAGAGCTCACGACGTTTTCTTTGCGAAACGGCCAACTCACACTTTGCCTCGCCACTATACAGATAGTAGCTCACCTTGCGCTCATCCCCCGTGGTGTTTGCATCGACAGACACAATCAACGTATCACCATTCTTGCCGCTCTGTGGCGATACTGACGCCCAGTAGGCATACCCATAGATGTTCCACGTATCATTACAATGCACTACCACCGTGTCGGTAGAAGATGCACCTGTGAAAGCCAAAGCGCCATTAGGCGATATGGATACGGTATCGTTGGGTAGTACCTCTTCCCCACCACCAAGAGGAGTATCCTCATTACAAGCAACAAGTAATAGGGAGCATAGTCCCATCACAAACAAACCTATACGAAGCTGCAGGCTTTTCATAGTATACCATTATTTATAGATATAACGTAGAGGTTCCCGCATTATTGCTTACTCAGCCGAAGGACAAGTCCGTCGACGACATCTCCACGCTCGAAGAGGGAGATTAAGTGCGACAAGCGTAATCTATCATAGGACAGCCGGGCATCCTAATCGAGGAGAATGCATAGGTTCTTGTCATCGCTGCAAGATTACCACTTCCATATCCGTAGCAAGACGCACGCGTAGCCACTCGGAGAGTTGGGACATCTCGGCTGGAGTAAACACCGAGTCGCGATGCACCACGACTGAGAGGCAAGGAGCGGCATAGAGAGAGTCGGCACTGACCGTTGCGCCACGAGCCAGCACCACATCTTTTACAGAGGGATAGATGCCCATAATCTCGCGGGCAAGCTGCACGTAGGGAAGCTCCTCCTTCTCAGAGGCGGCCAGTTGCTGACGCAAGCGGCTGATCTCGGCATCGCGGCGCGAGACCTCCGTGTCCATCCTATCGTAAATGCTTTTCACGAGTTCCACATTGTTGTCCTGAATGGTAGTGCTATACTCGTTGATGAGCACCTGCTCCTCCTTGATGCCATACTCGGCGGCTTGTGTGAGAAGGTCGCGCCGCGTCTGCTCACTCAGCGGGTCGCCCGAGAAGAAGAGGCTGATGACGGAGCCGTCGGCATGGTCTATCTTATAGTCGTAGAGGATGGTGCGCCCATACACCTTGCACTGCTCGGCAAAGGCAGTGGCGTTGCCCTCAAAGTTGTTTTGACGGATAAAGGTGACGGCCGACCATATGCTGGGTACGATGAAAAGGATGATGAGTGCCGTGCTGAAAGTGCGCGTGCGGCGCTGCACGAGGGCATCGGCGAAGGTCACCTCGCGGAAGCCGAAGTACTTGACACTGATGTAGGTGGCCAGCATGATGAAGATGCAGTTGATGACAAACAGGTAGGCAGCTCCCAGGAAATAGCCGAAGTTGCCGCTGGCCAGACCGAAACCGGCCGTGCAGAGGGGCGGCATAAGGGCGGTAGCGATGGCCACACCGGCAAACACGGTGCCCTTCTCCTTACGGCACTGCTCAAGGATGCCGGCAAAGCCACCGAAGAGAGCTATCAGCACATCATAGATGGTGGGGTTGGTGCGGGCAAGCAGTTCGCTGGGATTGGTGAGATTGAGCGGAGTGATGAGGAAGTAGACAAACGATGCCACCAAGCTGATGCTCACCATCACCAGGAGGTTCTTTCCCGATGACTTAATGAGCTGCATGTCATTGATGCCCAGCCCTAAGCCTACGCCAAAGATAGGGCCCATGAGCGGCGATATGAGCATGGCGCCAATAATAACCGGGATGGAGTTAACATTGAGACCCACCGAAGCGATAATCGTAGCGATGGCCAGAATCCATGCATTGGGTCCACGGAAGTAGATGTTGCTACGGATGGACTTCTCGGCAGCCGAGGTGTCTATATAATCGGTCAGGCGTATCGTCTCGCGAAACAATGTGGTAAATCTCTGCGCCAGCCTTTGTCTCAGTCTCATAGTCGCGTGCTTTTACGGTTAATACTCAGATGCAAAGATAGTAAAATCAAACAATTATCGGCAAGACGACAGACGCACATACTTCTTTTTATGATATTTTAACTAAAACTACAACAATCAGATTATTACGGATATTCACTCCCCCTTGCAAATGGCCCAATCCATATCATTGAGCTGCGGTTTGGAAAAGTCCGTCGATGATATCTTCACGCTCGAAGAGGGGAATTAAATGCGACAAGCGCCATCTATCACAGGACAGCCGGACAGCCTAATCGGGGGGGTGATGCTCTATTGTTCAAATTCCCTTTAAGACATTTTGAAGATAATGCATCGTGTACAATTATCCAGTAAGTACTTGTGCTTTAGCCAAGAATTAAATATATTTGCAATCTAAATGACTAAAGCGCTATGAAGAGACAGAATGACACAAATACCTTAAGAGACAGACTGGTCGCATTTCTGTCTCGACATTGGGCGGAAGAGAAAAGGACGCTAAAAATTCACATCGAAGATATGAAATACAAAGGACAACATGTTGTAGCATTGCTATTCATAACTATCTTTTGCTTTATCGTCATTCGGAGAGAATACAACTTTTGTGAATTAGCTAAATATGGCAAAACCACAAAAGCTGTAATTGTTTGTTTTCATGAATACACAAAGCCTATGGGGCGTCGTCGTGTTAGAACTAACAATTATGCTATATATGAGTATTACGTTGACGGCATTGCCCATGCCGACAAAATATTGGCAGAAGAATACAAACTCAATGATTCTATAGTAATACGATATCTACCTAAGAAACCGGAAGAAAATTGTCTTCAAGAAGAAGTAGACGAAATTCCAGATTGGGAAATGGCTATATTCGAATTCTTTAATTGACGAATTGTATTTTTTTACACCATTTGCAACTTTTTAGGCTTTCGTTACGTCTAATAGAAGGATGCACGTAGTTTTTGCAGACGACGTGCGTCTAAACAGGCAAAACGAATACAAAAAAGAATAAAAACAAAAATGAAAAGATGGATGATGGTGGCCATGCTGGCCACAAGTATGCTTGGCAGTGCACAGGCACAGCAGATTAGTGGAAAGGTAGTAGATGCAGAGGACAACCCCGTAGCGTACGCCAATGTGGTGATGCACACGGCCGACTCGGCCTATGTGGCTGGCACGGTGACCGACGAAGCGGGGCGGTTTGCTCTCGAAGGCCAGGGCAACGGGGCGTTGCTGCACGTGTCGTACATAGGATACACCCCCGTGTGGCAAGCACTGAGGGAGAGCGGCACCATGGTCGTACGCCTCACGGCAGACAATCAGCTACTCGACGAGGTGGTGGTGAAGGGCACTCTGCCCAAGACGCAAATCAAGGGCGACGCCATGGTGACGAGCGTGGAGAACAGCGTATTGGCCACGTTGGGCTCGGCCAACGATGTGCTGGGGAAGATTCCTGGCGTGATATACAAGGGCGAGTCCATCGAGGTGCTGGGCAAGGGTACGCCGGTGGTGTATATCAACGGACGACTCGTGCGCGACAATGCCGAGCTGGAGCAGCTCAACTCCGACGAGATAAAGCACGTGGAGGTCATCCACAACCCCGGTGCACGCTACGATGCCACGGTGAGTGCCGTTATCCGTATTCAGACCATCCGCAAGCAGGGCGACGGCTTCGGATTCAACCTGCGCTCGTCGGTGTTTCAGAGCGACTACAACACCGACCTTATCGATCAGCTGAGCTTCAACTACCGTCACGGCAATCTTGATGTATTTGGCAACCTTGATTATCGGCTGATGAATGATATTCAAGAAGGCGAGCTCACCCAATCGCTACAATCCGTCCGATTGCTCGAACTGAACAACATCCTCACTGCCACCACGCACTTACAAGTGCTGCTCCCCACGTTGGGCGCCAACTACCAGTTCAACGATAACCACTCCATGGGCGTGAAGTATACGGGCAAGGCATTGACAGATTATCGGGGCACCACCGATGTGCACAGCATAGCCACATTAGATGGCGTACTGGACGACGACCTGCGTACTCAGTCGACCATGCTCTATGACGACTACGCCAACCATCAGGTCAACGCCTATTACAATGGTACGGCAGGCAAACTGAACATCGACTTCAATGCCGACTGGCTGATGCAGGATGAGGACGGACACGACATGTACGACGAGAACAGCACGAACGACGAGGACCGCATCGTGAACTCATACAGCAACACGCGCAACCGAATGGGCGCCGGCAAGCTCGTGCTCACCTATCCCGTGTGGGGCGGTAGCCTATCGGCAGGTAGCGAATACACCTATACCTATCGCAAGGATGTGTACCTGAACCCCGAGAACTATCTGCCCTCGTCAAATAGCACCATCCGCGAGCAAAACGCCACGGCCTTCGCCGAGTACAGCCATGCGCTGCCCTTCGGTGCCATAGGAGCAGGCCTGCGCTACGAGCACGTGGCATTCGACTACTATATCAACGATGCGTGGCAGGCCGACCAGAGCCGCGCCTTCGACAACTTCTTCCCCAACGCTTCGCTCACGGCCTTGCTCGGCCCTGTGCAGGCACAGCTCTCCTATGCGGTGAAGACGCAGCGCCCCTCGTATCACCAGTTGCGCAACTCGGTGACCTACATCGACCGCTACTCACTGGACAAGGGTAACCCTACGCTACGCCAGCAGATTACCCACAACCTCTCGCTCAGCGGCGCCTGGCAGTTTTTCCAGCTATCGGCCTCATACAGCCTGCTGAAAGATGCCTTCGTGCAGTGGGGCACCGCCCAACCCGAGAATCCCGATGCCATGATGCTCACTACCATCAACTACGCCAAGCCCATCCCCCAGATGAGTGCTTTCCTCGTGGCCTCACCCCAGATAGGATGCTGGATGCCGAGCCTCACGGTAGGATTGCAGAAACAGTGGTTCGATATGGATTTCCGTGGAGAGACAATCTCCATGAACAAGCCCATCTGGGTCGGCTACCTCACCAACATCATCCAACTGCCCAAGAACTACATGATACAGCTCGACATGAGCTACCAGGGCAAGGGCCACACCTTGGTGTATGAGACGCTTTCGCACAACTACGCCCTTGGTCTTTCGGTGCGCAAGTCATTCTTGAACGATGCCCTCACCGTCGAACTTGAAGGCACCGACCTGCTCGACTCACGACGTGACGGTGTGCGACTGCGCTCAGGCGACTACAGCATCGTGCAATACAACCATTTTGACACTCGCCAAGCCGCACTCACCGTGCGCTATAAGTTCAACACCACGAAGAGCAAGTACAAAGGAACCGGTGCGGGCGAGAGCGCGAAGAGTCGTATGTAAAGAAGATGAGAAATTAGACGGACCTCAGAAAATTGCAAGTAAACCTGCTTTTTCGCTCGCCTTGATTTTAATCTGCTTCGCAGCTTGAAATTAGGCGGCGGCTCGGAAAACTACAACTGACGCAGGAACGAGTGCAGAGATAAGTTTACTTAATCTCAGCCGAGTGACAAGGAAGAAAATATAATTAAATAAATTTGCGTTTTCTCTCGCCTTGCACTAATTTTGCGCCTATTAAATTAATAGGTATATAAACATAGACTGTATAGTTATGGAAAAAGCATTGGATTTGGATTGGTCGAACCTCTCGTTCGGCTACATGAAGACAGACTATAACGTGCGCTGCTACTACCGCAACGGTGAGTGGGGCGAGGTGGAAGTGTCTGACAGCGAGAACATCACCCTGCATATGGCTGCTACCTGCCTGCACTATGGCCAAGAGGCCTTCGAGGGTTTGAAAGCCTTCCGTGGCAAGGATGGCAAGGTACGCATCTTCCGTCTCGAAGCGAACGCCGAGCGCCTGCAGAGCACCTGCGACGGCATCTTGATGCCTCAGCTGCCTACCGAGAAGTTCCGCGAGATGGTAACCAAGGTGGTGAAGATGAACGAGCGCTTCGTGCCTCCCTACGAGAGCGGTGCATCGCTCTACATACGTCCGCTGCTCATTGGCACCGGAGCACAGGTGGGTGTACACCCTGCCGACGAGTACCTGTTCATGGTGTTCGTAATGCCCGTAGGCCCCTACTTCAAGGGCGGCTTTGCAGCCAATCCCTACGTGGTGATACGCCAGTACGACCGCTCGGCACCGCTCGGCACAGGTATCTATAAGGTAGGTGGCAACTATGCCGCATCGATGAAGGCCAACAAGCTGGCTCATGACTTGGGCTACTCATGCGAGTTCTACCTCGATGCCAAGGAGAAGAAGTACATCGACGAGTGCGGTGCGGCCAACTTCTTCGGCATCAAGGACAACACCTACGTGACTCCTAAATCAACCTCTATATTACCCTCCATCACCAACAAGAGCCTCATGCAGCTGGCCGAGGATATGGGAATGAAAGTGGAGCGCCGTCAGATACCCATCGAGGAACTCGACACCTTCGAGGAGGCTGGTGCATGTGGCACAGCGGCTGTGATATCGCCCATCGAGCGTATCGACGACTTGGAGATGAAGCGCAGCTACATCATCGCCAAGGACGGCAAGCCCGGTCCCATCTGCCGCAAGCTGTACGATACGCTGCGTGGCATACAGTATGGCGACATCGAAGACCGCTATGGCTGGGTGACGGTGTTGGAATGATATGATAAAAAAGAAAGAGGGAACCGCGGTTCCCTCTTTCTTTTTTATTTCTACTTCACATACAATTCAATCGTCTGCTTTATCTCCTCCACACATACGGGGCAGTAGAGGTCGATGCGGTGAAACCAGTTCATCATGCAGTTGGGCCAGGGACGATAGATATCTTTCTGTAGATAGCCGCCACCCTCATAGATGCCCAGTGCCCACGGTTTCTTGGGGTTGAAGTCGGGTGATTGCGGATTCTGCGGATTGAGGTCCCAGCCACTATGGTCGGTAGCCTTGGCTCTGTCGGCCTCGGGCAAGAGTTGCCCCCAAAGTTTGGAGTCGAGGTTGGTAAGCGTGGTGATGTTGCCCTCCCAAGGCTCCACATCGGGAAAGTAGAGGTCGCTCATCTCTGAACCGCCCACATACTCGTCGGCCAAGCCCACGAAGAGGTGCCCGAACTCATGGCTATAGGTCTTACGGGTAGAGGCACCGGGAATATTGGCCGCGCTGATGCCGTAGAAGTTGTAGATGCCGCCACCACCATACTTCTGCGAGTTGGTGAGCACGTAGATAATCTCATAAGGTACGTTAGCAGCGATATCGAGCACACGCTGGTAGTCCTCAAACATCTGATAGCGCTCTGAGTCGAAGGTGTAGTAGTGTGCATCGAGGGCGGTGCTGCGCCACAGGTGTTCACCGGGGATGCTTATGCCCGACTCCTCGCTGGGGGCCCATACGGCACGGAAGTTAAACTTATCGGCATACTCCGTATAGGGATGGTAGCTGAGGACATCCTTGGCAAAGGCATTGGCGGCAGCCACGAACTTGTCCTTCTCGGCCTCGGTGTAGCCTTCGGGGATGATGACTACATCGACACGTTGGGTGGGATTGCCCGTGTAGTGTATGTCCATGGTGCTGAGCGTGGGGCGCGAGCGGCGCACGAAATAGCTGTCGGCATCCACCTCGTAGCTCCATTTCTTGTGCATCTTACCGGTCCTGTTTTCGCGAGTGTAGAACTCCACGACGACATCGTTCTTGGGATAGGGAAATACTACGCCCTCGGGCATCGCCTTGGAGGTGATGCGTGCTTCGGGCGTGCACTGCCACTCGTTGAAGAGCGTATTGAAGCCACGTGAGTAAATCACCTTGCCCGTGGCCTTGTCCTTCACTTCGAAACGGTGGTTGCCCACGTTGCGGTCGTCTACAAGGTAGTGTTTGTTGCCAGCCCAGTAGGGTTCCTCGATAACCTCGTCGAGGAAGAAATGTTCGTTTTTTGCATCGCCTGCATGGTAGTAGTCGAGGCGCATGGTCTTGGGGAGGAAGTAATCCTCAAACTTTATCTGCTCTTGGGCAGTGGCAGCCATGCCAACAGCAAAGGCTGCACATAGAATAGTTTTTATTCGCTTCATATCATCAAAATTTATTGTTTGAAGAGGCAAAGTTAGAAAAAACGAACGAAAAATCAAATAGTTTTTTGTTCTACACATAACTTGTTATATCTTTGTACAATAAATTTTGTTATTCAAGAAAAAGAAGGAACCTTATGTGGAAAAAATTTTGCGGCTGGCTACTCAAGCGCATGGGATGGACGGTAGATAACGACACCATCATCCCCGAAGACAAGTGCATCATCCTTGGAGTGCCGCACACCTCGGGCTGGGATTTCATCATCTCATACCTATTTTATAAATCATTAGGCGGCGACGCCAAGGTGATGATCAAGAAGGAGTTCTTCTTCTGGCCATTGGGCGGACTGCTGCGTAAGCTGGGCGGACTACCCGTTGACCGCAAGAATGCCGTGTCAATGGTACTCAGCACCATACATCAGATGAAGGAGGCCAAGACATGCCACCTGGCCATAGCTCCCGAAGGAACACGCAAGCCCATCAAGCGCTGGAAGACAGGCTTCCATACGATTGCTCGCGAAGTAGGCTGCTCCGTATATATGGGCTACTTCGACTGGGGCACCAAGCACGTGGGCTGGGGCAAGAAGGTAGAACTCACCGATGATGCCCGTGCCGACATGAAGCGCATCCAGGAGATGTATGAGGAGATGCACCTCACGGGAAAGCATAAGGAGATGTATGTGACAAAATAATGGCCGAAAACAACAAAAGAATATGATCCAACTCTACAAGCGCATGCAGCGTATGCGAGAGAATTACGTTGACACGATTGCCAAACTGTACGAATACGCTACTACGGCATACGCCAAGAACCAATATACTCAGTGGTACGACACCAAGGAGGGCGGTTACACCTACCAGTCATTCAAGGGTAAATGCGACAGCCTTTCCAAGAAGCTCACCCAATATGGCATCGGTGCCGGCGACAAGGTAGCCATCCTGTCGCAGAGCATGCCCAACTGGTCGGTAGCCTTCTTCAGCATCGTACCTTTCGGCCGTATCGCTATACCTATCCTGCCCGACAGCTCGGAGAACGAGGTGACCAACATCATCAACCACTCAGAGAGCAAGGTATTGTTCGTATCACAGCGCCTCATCGGCAAGGTGAGCCAGGAGGTAAAAGACAAGATGACACTCATCTTTGACCTCGACACCTTCGAGATGCTCAAGTCTGACGACGACAAGTTCACCTGCGACGGCCGCACCACCAACCCAACTCCCGACGACATTGCCACCATCATCTATACATCAGGCACCACTGGCAGTGCCAAGGGCGTAGTGCTGAGCCATCGTAACCTCTCATCGAACGTCATCACCTGCTATCACTCGTGCAAGCGTACCGAGAAGGATCGCTGGCTCTCTGTATTGCCCATGGCCCACACCTTGGAGATGACACTGAGCATGCTCTATCCCATGTATTGCGGAGCTACCGTATACTACCTGCCCAAGCCCCCTGTGGCATCGCTCCTGATGAAGGCTCTCAAGATCGTGAAGCCTACCACCATGCTCACCGTACCTATGATTATAGAGAAGGTATACAAGGGCAGTGTGCTCCCCACCATCAAGAAGAGCCGCACGCTCACCTGGATGAACGAGCACATGAACGGCCTGATGTGCAAGATTATCGGCATGAAGATTAAGAAGACCTTCGGCGGACACATGTCGTTCTACGGCATCGGCGGTGCCAAGCTCGACCCCGAGGTAGAGCGCTTCCTCCTCAAGGCCGGCTTCCCCTATGCCATCGGCTACGGACTCACCGAGACCTCTCCCCTGTTAGGCTACTCGATGAACCGTTGGCGTGCAGTAGGCTCGTTCGGCTACCCCGTATACAACGTCAAGCTGAAGCTCCACAACGTTGACCCGCAGACAGGCGAAGGCGAAGTGGTAGCCAAGGGTCCCAACGTGATGCTCGGCTATTATAAGGATCCCGTGCGCACGAAGAGCGTGTTCACCGAAGACGGATGGTTCCGCACCAGCGACATCGCCGTACAGGACGAGAAGGGTCGTTTCTACATCAAGGGCCGCAACAGCAACATGATACTCGGCCCCTCGGGCGAGAACATCTACCCCGAAGAGATTGAGAACGTTATCAACAACGTGGAGGGTGTGAGCGAATCTATCGTCGTAGAGCGCGACGGACGTCTCGTAGCACTCGTACAGCCGATGGAGAACTACATCGACTGGGACAGCGAGTTTGAAGACAAATTCTACGAGAAGCTCGACTCCTGGAAGGCCAAGCTCCTTGGCGACGTGAACAAGAGCGTCAACAAGTCATCACAAGTAAGCTCCGTAGAGGTGATGAAAGAGCCTTTCGAGAAAACCGCCACACAGAAGATACGCCGCTTCAAGTACAAAGATTCGGCACCTACCGTGGAGCAATACAGCAAGAATGAGAAGAAAGAGCAGGAGAAGAAGAAATAATACCACTCCCCTGATTCCTTAAATACAACCTCAGAGCACGCTGAGTGCTCTGAGGCTTTCTTAATAATCAACAACTACCAACTATGAAAAAAATCTACAGACTGAGCAGAATGCTCACCCTCATCGCCCTGCTCTTGGCAGGTAGCCAAGCCATGGCAACCGACAGTAACAACAAGCGCCTCATCCGCGGCTACGACGGTGGCATGATGCTTCACGCCGGCTACCTCAACGGCAACATCGCTCCCCTCGCCCACCAAGCCACTGGAGTGACAAAAGGCATAGGCGGAGTCATCCGCTTGCGTTTGGGCGACCATTGGCGCGTAGGCACCGAGGGCTACACCTCCTCGATGGGCCAGCTCGACAACGGCAGCTACGTGAAAACCTTCTGGGCAGGCCTCCTGGCCGACTACACCTGGACCTGGGGACGCTTTGCCCCCTACCTCGGCGTTACTGTAGGTGGAGGTACCACCACCGACTTCCTCATGTTTGAAGGCAGCAAGCAAGACTGGGCTGCAGAGCCAGAAGCCTACTTCCACAAAGAGCCTTTCGTAGCCATCGACCCCTTCATCGGGTGCGACTACATCGTGAGCTCCAAGCTGCACCTCACGCTAAAAATTGATTTCCTCAACGGCATCGGAGGTCCTGACCTACACCTCCCCATAGGGCCAAGAGCCTACATCGGATTCATCTTTTGTCACTAAGACACCATATATATAGGATAAAACGGAGTCAAATGGCTCCGTTTTTCTTTTTTTTACTAAAATATTATCGAAGATAAAAAAACAATCACTAAATTTGAAGCATTAAACAAACTGGAAACGACACCATGCTGATATGAAACGTGCTCTTATAACCCTGCTATCCCTACTGCTACTGATCGGCACAGCGAATGCCCAGTCAGTAGGCCTCGTGCTGAGCGGAGGCGGTGCAAAAGGCATTACTCACATTGGCATCATACAGGCTCTTGAGGAGAACGACATACCCATCGATTACATCACAGGCACCTCAATCGGCGCTATCATTGGTGCGCTCTATGCTATGGGCTATACCCCATTGGAGATGCTAGATCTCATCAGTTCCAAAGAGTTCCAGCAGTGCTACACGGGCGAGGTAGACAAGGACAACATCTATTACATCAAGCAAAACGACCCCACGCCAAAGCTATACTCCATCAAGGCGAATGTCGGGGATTCCATCACCGACGTGCAGGCTCTCCCGGTCAGCCTCATCGACCCCATCTTCATGAACATGAAAATCCTGGAGCTATGCATGCAGGCTACAGCAGCGTGCGGAGAAGACTTCAATAAGCTCCTGGTACCGTTTCGGTGCGTTGCATCGGATGTATACAACAAGCGCGAGATAGTCTTCGACCATGGAGATTTAGGGAATGCCGTACGCGCTTCGATGACCTTCCCGCTCGTATTCCGTCCCATCAAAATAAACGGTGTGCTCGCCTATGACGGAGGCATCTACAACAACTTCCCTGCAGATGTCATGAAACGTGACTTCAACCCGGATTACATCATAGGAAGTGTCGTATCAACACAAAACGAGCTGCCCAACGAAAACGACATCATAGCACAGGTGGAGAGCATGATTATGCAGGCCAGCAACTACACCTTACCCGACGAGAACGGCATACTCCTCAACTTTGATCTGCAGGATGAAGCCGGCCTGCTCGACTTCGACAAGGCACAGTATCTCTTCGATTTAGGGTATACCACAACCATGCAATACATTGACTCCATCAAGCAAAGAGTACAGCGTACCGTCCCTGCCAAGAGATTGGCCGAGCGACGTGAAGCCTACAAAAACTCCTTGCCCGAACCTATTTTCAAGAGCATCAGCGTAAGTGGAGTCAATGAGGCCCAACGCCGATTCATAGTCAACGAGATACGCCCCGCCGGACATCGCTACATACGTCTCCGAGAGTTCCGCAGAGCCTATTTCCGACTCATGTCTGAGAATGTAATCAATGAGATACGCCCTACGGCAACATACAACCCCAAAAGCAAGACATTCGACCTGCACCTCGACGTCTCAATGAAAGATAACGTATCTTTCTCATTCGGTGGCGCGCTGTCCACAAACAACATCAACCAGGTATACTATGGTCTTGACTTCAACCACCTCAACCGCTACTCCACAGAGATACAGCTCGACGGACAATTCGGCCGCATGTACAACAATGTACAACTCATGGGACGCCTCAACACCACGACGAAGATTCCTATGTCCATACGCCTCATAGGTTCCCACTCCACCATCAACTATTTCAAGCAAAGCTTCCTCTTCTCCGACAACACCATGCCTGCGCTCAACAAGCAAGCCGAATCATTCGGAAAAATTAAGCTTGCCCTCCCCTTCATCACGCAGTACAAAGCAGAGTTCGGCATCGGTATCGGACAGATAACAGATAGCTACCTACAGGGCAACACCATCGACCTGGGCAACATAAGCTACACCACCAACCGTTATCGCCTGTTAGGCGGTTCAGTACTCTTCAAGCAGAACTCGCTTAACGCCATCCAGTATGCCACCAAAGGTGCATCACAACAAATCCTTGCACAGATTTTTACGGGTACAAACACCTATACTCCAAGCCGCTTTCATGGCACAGGCACCTCAAAGGAAGACATCTCATGGCTGCAATTGACCTTCAAGGACCAGCGTTACCTGCCCTTCACCGAGAAGTTCATCATAGGAACCCACGCAGAGGGCTACTCCTCCTCACGCAACCTCGCACAAAACTACACCGCATCCATGATGCAGGCTGGCGCGTTCTCACCCACGCCCAACACGGTATTCTCCTACAACACCGCTTTTCGCGCCAACCAATATCTCGCCGCAGGCATCAAGCCCATCTATCAGTTCAACTCCTACCTGCAAGTTCGGTTCGAGGCATACGCATTCGTCCCCATATACCCCATCCTCAGGAACAATGAGGGTGAAGCACACTATGGTCGTGCATTCAGCACCCTATCCCACCTCGAAGAACTCTCCTTAGTCGGGCGTTTCTCCACAGTTGTCGTCAGCGCCTACCTAACCCACAACAGCTCCACTCCACGCTCAGCCAGCGTCGGCATTTCCATCGGTTGGTACATGTTCAATAACCGATTTATTGAGCAATAACCCTACCTTATATACTATTAAGGCAAGCCCCAAAGGAGAAAATACAGTTTTTTTTGAAAAAAATCCGCCTTATTTTTTGCAGATTCAAAAAAAGGCCGTACCTTTGCATCGCAATTGAGAAAACAACGGCTCCTTAGCTCAACTGAATAGAGCATTTGACTACGGATCAAAAGGTTATAGGTTTGAATCCTATAGGAGTCACTCAGAAGCACGAAAGCGAACAATCATTGATTGTTCGCTTTTTTGTTTTCATATAGAATCTGAAGTGATGACCATGAGCCTCATTATGACTCAGCAGAAAATCCCCAAGCATTTTCCTATATAAACAGAAGAAGGAGTACTAGACGATGAAATCGGCGATTTTTGAGTGTTCCCTATATGGCGAAAGTTCATAAATCGGTTGGCTTTGGCAGCGCGGAGCGCTGCAACGATAACATCAAGTCAATAAAAAAGACATAACTATCAGTACTTCCCTGCAAGTACTGCAGTACTTAAGGCCAAGTACTCGAGTACTTACGGCTCAACACTGGAGTACTGACGGGGAAGTACTGGATTTATTGTCTTTTTTGTGTGACTTGAGATTATCGTTACAGTGTGAGTCGTGCTAAAGAAGTTTACAATATAGGACCTTATATACTGAAAAGGTTGACAATTATTCTTTTATTCCTATTGGCGATAGTATTAAAACAAACTCTTAATATCCGTCAAGAAGTTTTCGTTATCGTCATCGTTGCAGCGCTCCGCGCTGCCAAAGCCAACCGATTTATGAACTTTCACCAATAGGGGACACCTAAAAAATAGCCGATTTCATCGGGAATAATCAAGCCGCACCTCTACTCAATAGCATTACGCGCTGTCCGCGTCCCCCGAAGAGAAATAGTGATTCTTTGTTAGTAAATACACTCTTTAGAACTATTCAAAGAGAGTTATCGCCTTGCCAGCTTCTTAGAAATGGTAATTGAGACCTATCGACACGCCATAACCAACGATACCTTCCCAATCTTCTTCATCATCGTCAGGCTTATCATAATGCTCCATGTCGTGCAATTTCACAAACAAGCCAGCTTTGGGAGAAAAACGATACTCATACTCCAAAGAGAGATAGAGGCTCAACCCATTTACTTCATCTTCTTCTCGCTCTATCTCTACTCCATTCATCTCCAATTTCTCAACTTCCGCCAAAGTCTCTGAGTATATATAGCCAACACCTGCAGCAATCTTGAATGCATGCTTACCCCATTCCCAATGTCCACCAACAGTAGGAGTCATGTTGTGCACATAAAAATCAACAGGCAGAGAAGCGTCAATAGGCAAGGAAGTGGTGATAGGAGTATACTTATCCATTCCCCCTGAATGATGGAATGTATAGCTAACACCTACGCTCCAATGGCTTGCAGGAAACAAGTATTCATAGCCAGCACTTAGCCCAATACCGCTATTTACGCTTCCAATGGACATAGCAGCTTTATACACATATACTCCTGGAATATATGAATAGCCAAGACCTGCATGCAATACGTGAGGTCGCACTTGTTGTTTCTCTTCAACAGCTTCTGTTGAATTAGATTTAGCCAAAACGATTTGCAAGGGAAGAACGGCAGCAACTATCAGCGCCAACATCTTCGATGTAACATGTGATTTCATAGTTTATACGTTTTTCAAAGTTCTCGGGACAAAGATATGAATAAATCTCCAACATTGGCATAGAGCAACTCGTTTTTTACATTATCAGTCGCAAACAAAAACACCAAGACCGCAAATTGCAAACCCACTGTGACTTAATTTTGCCTTAATCACAAAAGTAGTAAATATCACCCCAAAAAAACATATGGATAAAATTCGCAACCATTCATCCTGAGACGTGGTAAAAGCGAGTAGCTTTATTATAGGTTATTTGGTTAGCAACAAAGTTTTTACTATTTTTACACCATCAATACCAAGATACATCTATGAAAGTACCACGAATCATCCTCACCTGCTGTTTGGCATTAGCCACAGCATCGGCAAGCTATGCTCAGAGCAAGCTCTACCCTCACCTGTTCGACCTGCAGGAAGTAACCCTCACCGACGGCATGTTCAAGACGGCCCTCAACCTCAACAACGACCTGTTGCTGCAGTACGATGTTGACCGTCTGCTCACCCCCTACTTCCGCCAGGCTGGTATCAAGGGTTGGGAGGAAGAGCATCCCAACTTCCCCAACTGGGGCTCGGGCAACTTCCGCCTCGACGGACATGTGGGCGGCCACTATCTCTCGGCACTTGCCCTGGCCTACGCCGCCACCAAGGATGAGGATATGCGTACCCGACTGAAGGAGCGTATGGACTACACCTTGGAGAAGATGGCGCAGTGCCAAGCCGTATTCGATGACAACACCGATGGACTCTACGGCTACATTGGCGGCCTCCCCGACAACGGTGTGTGGACAGGCCTCTACCGTGGCGACCTCACGAAGTTCAACCAAAACCGCGGCAACGTACCCCTCTACGTTGTTCATAAAATGTTTGCCGGTTTCCGCGATGCCTGGCTCTATGCCGGTAGTGAGAAGGGGCGCGAGTGTTTCCTCAAGATGTGCGACTGGGGCGTCAACCTCATCAGCAACCTCACCGATGCCCAGGTGCAGGACGTGCTCAACACCGAGCATGGCGGTATCAACGAGATGTTTGCCGATGCCTATCAGATGACTGGCGAAGAGAAATACCTCATCGCAGCCCACCGCTACACCCACAAGACAATGGTGGACAACATGCAGACCGTCAATACCACCTTCCTCAGCAACAAGCATGCAAACACGCAAGTACCCAAGTATATCGGGTTCATTCGCCTGGCACAACAGGGGAAGACAATCGACAATTCACAATTCATAATTCAGAATTCAGAATTAAGAGCATCAGCTCATAACTTCTGGACCGATGTAGTAGAGAACCGCACCGTAGCCCTGGGCGGCAACAGCGTGAACGAGCACTTCGTGCAACACAGCAACGCCCACCACCACATCACCATGACCGACGGTCCCGAGAGCTGCAACACCAACAATATGCTCAAGCTCACCGAGGACCTCTTTGCCGACGGTGCTCATGGCAAGTATGGCGACTTCTACGAGATGGCCATGTTCAACCACATCCTCTCCACCCAGCACCCCGAGACAGGCGGCTACGTATACTTCACCTCGCTGCGCCCACAACACTATCGCATGTATTCACAAGTCAACCAGGGCATGTGGTGCTGCGTAGGCACCGGCATGGAGAACCACAGCAAGTATGGCGAGTTTGTCTATAGTCGCGACCCCGAGAGCGGTACCCTTTACGTTAACCTCTTCGTACCCTCGGTACTCACCGACGAAACCTATGCCCTCACACAGCAGACCCGCTTCCCTTACGAGCCGGGCACAAGACTCACCATCGACAAGGCTGGCGACTACACCATCGCCATCCGCAAGCCCTCATGGTGCGGCGGCTTCGGCATCGCCATCAACGGCACATCCAAGAGTGTAGAGGAACTGGACGGCTATATATATTTAGAAGGTAAGTGGCAAGCAGGCGACGAAATCAGCGTATCACTGCCCATGCAGCTCAACTACCTCCCCTGCCCTGGCTACGACGACTACATAGCCCTGCGCTATGGTCCCATCCTGCTGGGCGCCATCACCAGCACCGAGAACCTCACTGGCCAGCATGCCGGCGAAGGCCGAATGGACCATGCTCCTGGACTTGGTGCCCAGATGAGCCTCACCTCGGCCCCTATGCTCATCGGTGACCGTGCCCATGTGCTCGACTCCATCTATATGGTCGATGCCGAGAAGCTCCACTTTAAGATACGCCCCGGCCTCTACAACAGCCAGCGCTGGGCCGACCTCACCCTACAACCCTTCTACACCATCCACGAAGCCCGCTACATGACCTATTGGAACCAACTCACCGCCAACGAGTGGGAGAAGATACGCCAGCAGGTGATGGCCGAGGAGGAGGCCAAGCAGCGCCTCAACAACCGCACTCTCGACTTCGTAGCCACGGGTGAGCAGCAGAGCGATGCAGGCCATGTACTACAAGGCACCTTCGGCAAAGGCAGCTACGACGGCGAGTTTTATGTGGACTGCCAAAGCGGACAGTCGTTCAGTTACCAATTGGCCACCCAAGGCATCAAGGAGAACGTATCACTCATGTGCCGTTTCCACTCGGCCGATGCTGGGCGCGTAGTCACCATCTACGTCAACGACAAGAAGCTCACCACGATGACCTTGGAGAAGAAGTCCTTCAGCGGCCACTACAACTGGGAGCACCCCGTGAGCGAAGAGCTGTTGCTCGTCGACGGCCTCCTGCCCGACAGCATCACCGTGCGTTTCCATGCCTCGGGCAATACTCCTGCCCCTGGCCTCTACTACCTCCGTCTGCTCAAGGACTATGCCATGAAGCCCCTCTACGCCTTCGTTAACTACCAGTGGATATCGGGTGATGACAACCGCGTCAACCGCGTCACCTACCACGATGACAACACCATCACCATCTACGGCAAGCAGGGGCTCAACAACATCGCCCTGCAGTATGCCACCTACTACGACGACTTCTACGTCCTCACTTCAGAGCATAAATATCTTACCGTATGTGGCAGTCCCTTAAGCCACACTAACGGGGCCTCGTACCTATGGTGGTTAGGCGGCTCCAATCACGGGAGCCAAGTATCACCCACCTATACCACAACGATTGCCGACGGGCAATCGTTGTTTGTATGGGATATCACCCAAAGCGGCCTCAACGAGAACATGATGGACGAAATCTTCAGCTACTCTTCGAACGGACAAGCCATGAACACTGTCTTCGGGCTGACCACCACACGCAACGATGGCATAGCCACCATCAGCGACATCAATTTCTACACCCGCGACTCGCTCATCACCCATTACCCTGAGATGCAGCAATACCTCGGTGCTCCCGACAATGCTATCCGCAACATAGAAAACCCTCTTTCACCCAAAGGCACATACACCCTAAACGGAGTCAAAGTTACCAATCAAGCATCACTTCCAGGCGAAATCTATATCATTAATGGCATGAAAAAGATCAAGCAATAGCATTCTAAGCTAATACAAATAATCTATGCTGAAGACATCAAGCGCTACTACACCTATACTGCTCAACATTTTTATCCTCACAAAAGCCACTTTTCTTTCCACGCAATAGAAAAGAAATAGCGACAAAGCCATCAAGGAATCACTCTATTAATTTCTTTTCGGGAGAACTTTCTCTTCGTTTTCTCCATGAAAGTTGACATTTTAATACATTTTTCGAAAGAAAAAATGTATTTTTCTTGTTTAAATTACACAGACCTATTACCTTTGTAACAGAAAGAGTTAACCAAGATGGCAGGAATGAATATTGGAGGCCAACCATTTATTAAATGGCCAGGATCAAAGAGTCAGCATATACACATACTGACACAGGCATTACCCGCCAACTTCGCTGAAACGCCCAATGTCACCTACATAGAGCCATTCGTTGGTGGCGGTGCGCTACTCTTTCACATGCTGCAAACCTATCCTAACATCAAGCGTGCAATTATCAACGACAACAACCTTGACTTGATTCGTGCATACAACACCGTACGCGACCGCGCAAAAGAGCTAATTGCTGAATTAAAGAAAATTCAAAAAGAATTTCTTCCACTCGACGAAGAGGAAAGGCATGAATACTTCAACGAATTACGCGATGAGTTTAACACACGGCTTTCAGGAGGTTTGCGTCACACGGCACTTTTCATTTTTTTGAACAAGACATCCAACGCAAACTACCGAACAAATAGCAACGGTAAATTCAATGGCGCTTACAACCATCTGCAAAGTCCTACAATTTGCGATGAACGCACCATTCTTGCGGATAGCAAACTGCTACAACGTGTAACCATCCTATGTGGCGATTATGAAAAAACATATAACGAGGCTAGCGGAAACACGTTCTTTTTCCTAGACCCTCCCTATCGTCCCACAGGTAAGCGACACGGTAGCACCGAGTTCAACGACAAGGAACAGATACGATTAAAGAAGTTCTGTGACTTGCTGACTTTCCGTCATTTCCAATGGATGCTGACCAACAGCGATGGTAAGAGTCAAAATCCAGACGACACATTCCTAGAGCAGCTCTATAACAACTATAATATTGAGCGTATTTGGTCAAAGAATGCGATTGTAGCCAAGCCTGAAAAGCGAGAGAAACTCTCAGAATTACTTGTCCGCAATTTCCAACGTGAAATTCTCTCTTTGCGCGATGTACATTGCCGACAATTATCACTTGCATTCTGACACTTACAAAGAAAGCGACATGAGCAACAACAATACACGAGAAAACTTTGGAAGCAAGATTGGAGCCATACTTGCAGCTGCCGGCTCGGCAGTAGGATTGGGCAACATTTGGCGCTTCCCCATCGAGACTGGACAAAATGGAGGAGCAGCCTTCATCCTTATATATATAGGTTGCGTACTATTATTAGGCATACCTATCATGATGAGCGAGTTCCTTATAGGTCGTCACACACAAGCCAACACTGCAGGAGCCTATCGAAAGTTAGCCCCAGGCACACCTTGGCGCTGGGTTGGTCGCCTTGGAGTGCTCTCCGGCTTCGTCATTCTCAGCTACTATTCTGTAGTTGCAGGTTGGACAGCCGAATACACCATACTTGCCATAGGTAATGCTTTTGAAGGAAAGACGACTGAGGACTTCCCTGCCATCTTTACAGAATTCGTCAGCGACCCTTGGAAGTCTGTGTCTTGGATGCTGGCATTCATGATTATCACCCACGTCATTGTTACGCGAGGTGTCAAAAGTGGCATAGAGAAGTTTTCCAAGCTGATGATGCCGGCTCTCTTTATCATCATGATAATACTGGCAATCTGTTCCGTAGCACTACCTGGTGCATCCCAAGGACTTGAATTCCTTCTCAAGCCCGATTTCAGCAAGATTACAGGATCGACCATTCTTAGCGCAATGGGACAGGCATTCTTCTCACTCAGCCTTGGTCTTGGCTGCCTATGTACCTATGCCTCCTATTTCAACCAAGAGACAAATATCGGGAAAACAGCTCTAAGCGTATCAATCATAGACACTTTTGTCGCGATTATGTCCGGTTTCATCATTTTCCCTGCTGTATTCAATGCTGGTTACACGCTTGACAGCAGCGACATAGGCCCCTCATTGCTCTTCATCACCATGCCCAACGTGTTCGGACAAGCATTCGGGAGCATCCCTGCATTGGCCTATATTGTATCAGCCCTATTCTATTCCCTTTTAGTATTGGCAGCCCTCACATCTACCATCTCAATGCACGAAGTTGTAACTGCCTACGTTAGCGAAGAGTTTTCCATGAGCCGCCGTAAGGCAGCTACAATAGTAACATTGTCATGCTCAATTGTAGGCATAGTATGTGCATTATCATTTGGTCCCTTCAATGAAGTCAAGATTTTCGGCATGACCATCTTTGATTTCTTCGACTACACCGCATCCAACTTCATGCTACCTATTGGAGGCATGTTAATAGCCATCTTCACAGGCTGGTATCTGGACAAAAAGATTGTTCGCGATGAAATCACCAACAATGGCACTTTACGTGCACCCTACCTCCCTCTAATCATATTCATATTAAAGTATATAGCACCTATAGCAATTGCTTGCATCCTGCTAGGCCAGATAGGTATATTCTAATAGTTTTGAAAAGATTTTATTAGCGCCACCACATTAAAGTAAAGAAAAGAACCACCCTAGTAAAAAAGCAGACCTATGAAGAAGCATTTATTATTAGCAATGACAATCCTATGCAGCATCCTATTAGCTGCCTGCCAGAACACAAAGAAAGAAGCTCAGCCTGCTGAGCCTGAGGATACGGACACTGTGATTGTAGATGCTGACCAGTATCTGCTTATGGAGACGAGTGAAGGTAATATAACCTTAAAGCTCTACCGCGAGACTCCGTTGCATCGACATAACTTTGTAAAGCTGGCACGTAAGGGCTATTACGATGGACAGCAATTCTATCGCATACAGAACAATTTTACCGTACAGGCCGGAGACCCCAAATCGAAAGGTGCCACACGCGAGACCCCATTAGGAGAGAATGATTTGGACTACAGTATCCCCGAGGAGATACAGCCAAAGAAGTTCATCCACAAGCGAGGCGCATTGGCCATGGCCAGCTACTATAAAATGGAGAAATCATCGGGAGGTCATTTCTACTTCGTAACAGGATTCAAGTATTCAGACACAAAGCTTTTCAATGCCGAGGATGCTTATAACAAGCGTTTACGAAAGGAGGTATTTGACTCACTCACAAAGCCTTATTCGCCACAACTAAGAGAGTACACCAAAGACACCAAGCGTAACATGGCGAAAATACGCGAAATCAAAAAAGCGATTTCTGAAGAGACGGACAAGGTAATGGCCACACGCCAGCAATTCCACTACACGCCCGAACAACGCAATCTCTACAAGACGCTTGGCGGTGCTGCCGACCTCGACGGCTACTATACCGTATTCGGCGAAGTCATTGAGGGAATGGATGTAGTTACCAAGATAGAAAAGCGTGCCGTAGATGCCAAGCTTCGCCCCATCGATCCTGTAACCATCAAGAAGGTGAGAGAGATTGAGAAACCCCTATGATAAATCGCTACACCCTAGCCAACGGCCTACGTATCATACACCACGAAGATACCACCACACAAATGGTGGCAGTAAACTTATTATATAATGTAGGCGCACGAAACGAGGATCCCGAGCATACTGGCTATGCACATTTGATAGAGCACTTGATGTTTGAGGGTTCAGTGAATATTCCCGACTACGACACTCACGTGCAACTTGCAGGAGGAGAGAATAACGCTTGGACCAACAACGACCTCACCAACTACTACATCACTCTACCAAAAAGCAATGTAGAGACAGCTTTTTGGCTTGAGTCAGACCGCATGCTTGGCCTGGCCCTTACGGAACAGAGCGTAGAGGTGCAGAAGGGTGTGGTGATAGAGGAGTTCAAGCAGCGTCACCTCAATCGCCCTTATGGCGATGTACAGCATCTTATACGTCCAATGGCATATAAGCAGCACCCTTATCGCTGGCCAACCATAGGCATCACTCCCAAGCACATCGAACAAGCGACACTAGCAGATGTCATGGGCTTTTACCATCGTCACTATACTCCCGACAATGCCATACTTTCTGTTGTGGGCAACATCAGTTTCGACGAGGTGGTAAGGCTGAGCGAAAAATGGTTCGGCCCTATCAAGAAGGGAAAGTATGCAGCAACGAGAACAGAAGCTCTCCCCCATTCCACATGCACGGAGAGCTTCCATGAGCCACTCCAAACACGCATACGCCGTAGAACGGTATACCGCAACGTTCCATCAGACATGCTGGTGATGGCTTTCCACATGGGTGACCGCAAAAGTAAGGAATACCACGTATGTGACCTCATCACCGACATTCTTGCAGCAGGTCAGTCGAGCCGCCTCATACAACACCTCATACACCGCGACAGGCTGCTCACCTCGGTAGATGCCTACATACAGGGAAGCCTCGACACTGGCCTGCTCAACATCATGGGACGCTTGGCCGAAGGTGTCACCTGCAAAGAAGCCGAAGATGCAGTATGGAGTGAACTGAAACGACTAAAGATGACACACGTACCCAGCGAAGAGTTCAACAAAGTGCGCAACCGCTCCGAGTCAGAGCGCACATTCAACAACATCAACTACCTCAACCATGCCATCAACCTTGCCCAGATGGAGTTAATAGGTCAAGACAACAGCCTCACCGACGAACTAAACCGCTATTGTTCCGTGACGGCTGAGGATGTCAAGCAAGTTGCAAACAGAATATTTCTGAAAAAGAACTGTAGCGTCCTATACTACAAGAGGAAGAAGTAAAGCATCATTCTCCCTGCAAAGCCTCAGCGCTGTGCCACAAACGGTCGTTGGGTACGGGAGCTACAACATCAATCATTACTTTAGATACAGGATGTTCGAAGCGTATGCGGCGAGCATGAAGACTGATGCTACCATCTGGATTTGACCGCTCGGCGCCATACTTCAAATCCCCTTTGATGGGTGAGCCCATCTTGGCCAGCTGGCAACGTATCTGATGATGACGTCCAGTTTTCAACTCCACTTCGAGCAGATGGTAATTGTCCATGCTGCCTAAAAGACGATAGTTGAGCACCGAACGCTTGGCTCCGCTACGCTCCGAGGAGTAAGCATATGATTTGTTCTGCTGTTCATTGCGCACAAGATAGTGCACCAGTTCTGCCTCCGGCTCCATGGGACGATTACGCACGATTGCCCAGTAGGTTTTCTGAATGCGTCCTCCCTCACGGAACATGGCATTGAGGCGTTCCAGGGCCTTGCTCGTACGGGCAAACACTACGACACCACTCACAGGGCGGTCGAGCCTATGCACCACTCCAAGAAACACTGCCCCCGGCTTGGCATACTTTTCCTTAATGTATGCCTTCACCATCTCCGAGAGGGGCACATCGCCCGTCTTGTCGCCTTGCACAATCTCCGAAGAGGCTTTATTGACTATAATGATATGATTGTCTTCGTACAGAACCTCCATCGTTCCTGATATTGCTTTACGTATCAAACATTCATGCCCAAACCGCGTAGTATGACCTGTCGGGCATGGCGCTCAAGCGTGCGCACATCCACATTTCCCGTCACCTGACCACGCACATAGGGCGACTCCAAGCCTTTGATGCTATAATGAATCAGCGTAGCCATCACATCGGCATTGTCGAATCGGAAAAGACCCTGCGCACGTCCTTCCATGAGAATTCCACGGATGAGATTAATCTCTATCTTGTCATATTTACGGCGGATGCTGTCTATAGTAAGGTAGAAGCGAGTGAAATCGGCACGGAGCGAACCGTTGCGAAAGACGGTGTGGCGCACATTATTAAGACGACTGATGACAAACTCCATAATCTTCCTATCTGCCGAGACATCCTTTTCGGCAATGGCACGGAGCACATCAAGAATCTTATTCAACTCCATCTCGATGACACGACGCAACAATGCCTCCTTACTCGGGAAATGCACGTATAGGGTACGACGCCCCTTCTTGGCTTCACGGGCGATATCAGTCATCGTCGTATGGTCATAGCCATTACGAGTGAAGAGCACACGCGCAGCCTCAATCAGAATATTTCTAGTCTTACTTACCGTAGCACTCATAATCGATTGCAAAAGTACAAAAATTTATCTACAATACACTTTTATCCCCATTTATTTTAACATGAGTTGAACTCATGGCACATTCTACTCAGTACCAGTCGAGCTGATTACATACAAAAAAGCTCAAAATCGGCCGTATATGTATGCAGATATACGCTTGCAACTAAAAATAAATGTTAAAAACGGAAGGTTTACTGCAAATTCCTAAACTTTTAGTTGGACGATTACGGAGAAACGTTTTCCTTTGTCGCAGAAATCAACTAAAACTTTAAGAGATATGAAACGTACGAACGAACTGACCCGTGCCGAACTGCAAGTGATGAATATCCTGTGGGATATGGGGAAGGGCACGGTGAGCGAGATACTGGAGAAGTTTCCCGAGCCCCAGCCAGCCTACAATACGGTGCTCACCTTCCTGCGCATACTGAAGGAGAAGAAGTTCGTGGCCAGCGAACCCATAGGCAAGCAGCACCGCTTCTATCCGCTGGTGCAGCACGGCGAGTACACCCGCAACTACATGCGAAGCGTCAAGGACAACCTCTTCCGTGGCTCGGCTGCCAGCCTCGTCAACTTCTTCGTCAAGGAGGAGAACCTCTCGGCTGAGGAAATAGAGGAGTTGATAGCGTTGCTGAGAAAGAACGAATAATTTAATTCTCCGAGGACTCCGAGGACTCGGAATTATCCGAGAACTCTGAGTGCTCCGAGAACTCCGAAAACCATGAACTTATAATTTAGAAAGATGATTGCATTCTTATCCTATATCCTAAAAGTCTCGCTCAGCCTGGCGGCATTCTATATGTTCTACAAGCTGCTGTGCAGTCGCGACACGCTGCATCGGTTCAACCGCTGCTTGCTGCTGTTCATCCTGGCTCTCTCGGCCGTGGTGCCCTTCATGTATATCGACCTTGGCATCATCAGCCACGAGGCTGCTGTGGAGATTGGCGAGCTGGGCGCTGCGCTTGAGGCGGAGCCTGTGGAAATGATAGCGATGGAAGATGCTCCTGTATCGCTGTGGCAGCGCGTGCCTTGGCAACAGATACCGTGGCGAATGATACTGGGTGGCATCTACTGTGCCGGTCTCCTCGCGTGTCTGGCCCATTTCGTAGGTTCGCTCCTCTCCATCGCCCTGCTCATACGCCGAAGCAAACGCCGCGTGATGGTCGATGGCACCATCCTCGTCACTCATAACAAGGCATACGGACCCTTCTCGTGGATGCGCTACATCATCGTCTCGGAGCAGGACCTCAGCGACAACTTCGATATGATACTCGCTCATGAGCGTGCCCATATACGCCTACACCATTCGTGGGACCTGCTCTTCGTACAGCTCTGTGCCACGGCGCAGTGGTTCAACCCCGCAGCCTGGCTTCTCAAGCGCGAACTCGAAGCCATCCACGAATTTGAGGCCGACAGCGACACCCTGCGCCAAGGATTCGATGCCCGCCAATACCAGCTACGCCTTTTCGAGGAGGCCGTGGGCGTGAAGTTCAATACGATCACTAATAATTTCAACAATTGTTCCACTAAAAAACGTATTATTATGATGATGAAAAGACAAACCAGTCCGTGGGCACGGATGAAAGCTCTGTTCGTGCTCCCAGTAGCCTTCGTGGCGGTAGCCGTAATCTCCTGCACTTCGCCGAAGGAGCAGGGTCCCTATCCTGTAAGAATAGGGAAGAACGACGTGAAACATTACGATATCAGCGACTTTGGCAAGTATCCCGAAGTCAAGATTATCTGCGAGCGAGATGGTCTGATGGGTAGCCAAAGTTATAGTGCATCAAAGGCCGGCGCAGAAATAGCTCAGGGAATAGCTGATTTCTTGAAAGGGGAAGGGAGAGATGAATTTTTGGCAAACTTTAATCTGACTGAAGCCGACATTGATTCCGTACGGATGTTCTTCCCCGGAGAGTCAGACCTTTGTGGCAATATTGGTAACAATGGAGTAATGGCGATTTATGTGTCATCGCGTGCCATCAGACAACTTCAAAAGAGCTCTGAAGAAGCAACTGCAGTGGCCTACAAGAACGACAAACCTGCCGAAGAGGGCGAAATCTTCCAAGTCGTAGAAGAACAACCCATGTTCCCCGGAGGTATGCAGGAAATGATGAAATTCTTGCAGCAGAATATCAAGTACCCGAAGGAGGCTCAGGAGCAGGGCAAGCAGGGCCGTGTCATCGTGCAGTTCGTAGTAAACAAGGATGGTAGTATCAGCAACGACTCTGTCGTTCGCTCCGTAGATCCCTTGCTCGATGCCGAGGCATTGCGCGTAGTGTGTAGTATGCCCAACTGGACGCCTGGCAAGCAGCGCGGTAAGGAGGTACGAGTGCGCTTCACACTACCCGTATCATTCCGCTTGGATGGTGGCACCGATAATCCCGTCATGATACAGGCCACAGTAGAGAAATCTGGCGACGAAATCTTCCAAGTCGTAGAGGACCAACCCGAGTTCCCAGGCGGCATGGAAGCCTTGATGAAACATCTGAGCAAGGAAATCAAGTACCCCAAGGAAGCGCAGGAAAAAGGTACACAGGGGCGTGTAATCGTGCAGTTTGTTGTGAGAAAGGATGGTAGCATCACCGACGCCAAGATAATGAAGCCCGTAGACCCACTGCTCGATGCCGAGGCGCTGCGCGTAGTGAGCGAAATGCCCAACTGGACTCCCGGCAAGCAGAGAGGCGAGGCCGTCAACGTGCGCTTCACCCTTCCCGTAACGTTCAGATTGAAATAAAGAACAGTTCCACCAATCAAGCGACATTGCGGACAACAATACTTTCTTCATGATGCAATGTCCAATTGAGCGGGCACTCCCTTAAAGGAGCGTCCGCTCCATCTTGTCTATCATTCATTTAGGCTCATTCAAAGTACAAAGAAGAAGTCTTTGTCAAGAATTTTCATAGGCTTGACAAAAAATTATCACTATAGTGACAAAGAATTGTCACAGGTGTGATAAATAATTATTACAGGCTCGACAATGTTTTGTCAAGCCTATAAAAAACTTCTCTGACGGTTTCAAGGCATTCGGATAGCTGTAGAAAAGCTGTGCGTCACTTGTTGGGATTGATGATTTTAGTTATTTTTGCACACAAAAGCATATACAACCCACAAAATAGTACACCAACCCGATGAGACTCCTGAGCAATATCAAAGCTGCATGGCGCAAGCTGATGCACAACGAGCAATTAAAAAAGAAACTCTATACCATCATCTTCGAGAGCGATACCCCGATGGGCAAACTTTTCGATGTGGTGCTGATGGTGTGTATCCTACTTAGTATCTTCATTGTCATAGCCGAGAGCATCCAAGAGTGGCAACCCTATGTTGGTCCTTATCTGCGTGTGTTGGAGTATGTGTTCACTATCATCTTCACTGCCGAATACCTGCTGCGTCTCTACTGTGCACCGCGGGCAAGGGACTATGCCTTCAGCTTCTTCGGTATCATAGACTTGTTGGCTACGTTGCCCCTCTACATCACCTGGATATTCGGTTCGGCACGCTACCTGCTTGTCCTGCGCACCTTCCGCCTCATCCGCGTGTTCCGTGTGTTCAAGCTGTTCAACTTCCTCACCGAAGGGCACCTGCTGCTGCGGTCGCTCTATATGAGCAGCCGCAAGATAGGCGTATTCTTCCTCTTCATTGTCATCCTTGTCATTGCTATCGGTACACTGATGTATATGATTGAAGGGCAACGCCCTGGCACTCAGTTTAACAACATCCCCAACAGCATCTACTGGGCCGTAGTGACGATGACTACCGTAGGCTACGGCGACATTACTCCCGAGACACCCCTGGGACGTTTCCTTTCCGTGGTGGTCATGCTCATCGGATACACCGTCATTGCCGTACCTACAGGTATCGTCTCCGCTTCGATGATGCAGAGCAGCCGCGATGCACATAAGGAAGATGACGACGATGATGACGCGTTAAAAGACTCATCGGACAATGGAGCCGACCGCAAATGGGAGACCATAGACAGCCGCTACATCATAGAACGGCCCTGGCTGACTGCCCGATGCGACCATGTGAAACTGCCCACCGGTGCCGAGATTCCCGAATACTATGTGTTGGAATATCCCGATTGGGTGAACGTGATAGCCCTGACCAAGGAGGGCAAGTTCGTCATGGTGCGCCAATACCGTCACGGATTGCAGGAGACACGCTACGAGCTTTGTGCCGGAGTGTGTGAGGAGGGTGAAGACCCGATGGAGGCCGCCAAGCGCGAACTGTATGAGGAGACGGGCTATACAGGCGGACAATGGAAACTGTGGATGACCGTTAGCGCCAACGCCAGTACCATGACCAACCTTACCCATTGCTATCTGGCCACAGGCGTGGAGCGCATCACCGGGCAACACCTCGAGGACACCGAGGACCTGAGCGTGCACCTGCTCACCAAGAAAGAGGTGAAGCGACTGCTACAAACAGATGAGGTGCGCCAATCATTGATGGCGGCACCGCTATGGAAATATTTTGCCAAACATTATTGAGTGGGCTACAGCGTGATGAAGAAATAATATAATTCCCTTTATGATGCGATGCAAGCAAACGAGCGAGTCCTGAACAGATGTGCGTTCCGCCTATTTGTGCTATAGGCGGTAAGTAAGTTGTTTGCTGAAAACAAAAAGGAGGGTGCACCAACAGTTACAAACTGAAGTTTGAACAAATATACGGTGAGCTTAACGGACAAATCCAAACGCGAGATTGCCTTTAGCCCCTCCGGCGGCAAACACGTATCTTCACCTTCGGTTCTGAGTGACACATCGATGGTCATCCAAGATAGTAAGTGGAACGTAGGGAACGGATTCTCATAAACGCGTGCGCCAAATCATTACCCAGCGAAGATAGGCGTAAATTATAATATTACAAAAGAAACAACGATAACGAACATAAAAAAGCAATTCATATAATACCTATCCCGCTCGTTTCTTGCCTTCTTTTCTCTAAAAACAATCCTTTTTTATCAAACTGGCCTAAAAAACCACTTTTTTTATGTAAGTTTGCACATATATCAAATACTTTAAGTCATGAAAAGCAGATTTTTCTTCTATGCGTTCCCGCTATTGATGGGTGCCCCCTCGGCACTCTGTGCACAGCAAATCAACGACAACAACACTCCGTTGCATCTGATGAAGCCAGCCTACAAGCTCGACTATGGCTTGCCTGCCGTGCAGGACGTGAAGGCCACGATGGACCGCGTACTCGGATACATTGACGAACAGACACCCGCCGTGCTCGTCGACAAGCAAACGGGCGAAGAGGTGAAGGACCTGACAAAAATCAATAAAGACACGCAGCTCAAGCAGGGTGGATTCCGCCTGACAAGCTATGAATGGGGAGTGACCTACTCGGCCGTGCTGGCCGCTTATGAGGCTACCGGCGACAATAGCTATCGCGACTATGTGCACAAGCGCCACCGCCTGCTGGCTGATGCCGTTCCCTACTTCAAGGAGGTGTATAGCAAGCACGGAAAGATTGACGGTAATGTGCGCCGCGTCATCGACCCTCATGCCCTCGACGATGCTGGCGCCGTATGCGCCTCAATGATAAAAGCGCTGCTCGGTGACAAGAAATTACCACTGCGCCCACTTATCGACAACTATGCCGACTATATCGTCAACAAGGAGTTCCGCCTCGAAGACGGAACGTTCGCACGCATCCGTCCGCAGAAGAATACGGTATGGCTCGATGACATGTTCATGGGAATACCCGCCGTGGCCTATATGGGCAAGCTCACCGGCGATACCAAATACTATGACGAGGCAGCACGCCAGGTACTGCTGTTTGCCGACAAGATGTTCGTACCCGAGAAGGGCCTCTTCCGCCACGGATGGGTCGAAGCCATGCAGCCACATCCTGCATTCTTCTGGGGCAGAGCCAACGGATGGGCACTGCTGACCATGAGCGAGGTGCTCGACGCTCTGCCCGAGAGTCATCCCCAACGTGCCGAGATAATGGCATTGTTTAAGGCCCACATACAGGGACTTGCCGTACTGCAGCACCACGACGGTTTTTGGCACCAGTTGCTCGACCGTAACGACACCTACCTGGAAACCTCAGCAACGGCAATCTTTACCTATTGCATAGCCCATGCCATTAACAAGGGTTGGGTCGATGCCAAGGCCTACGGCCCCATCGTGTTACAGGGATGGCATGCCGTAGAGTCTGCCGTGAACGAGCAAGGACAGGTCGAGGGAGTATGCGTAGGTACTGGCATGGGATTCGACGCGGCTTTCTATGCCTACCGCCCCGTACATGTGATGGCAGCCCATGGCTACGGTCCTGCAATATGGGCGGGAGCCGAGGTTATCAAGCTCTTGCAGCAACAGCATCCCAAGCTCAACGATAGCGCCGTGCAGTTCTACGACGAAGAGGTGAAGACCAAAAGTCCCATCTTCAACTATGACGGTAGCATCAGATTCTAACCTTACAATTCATTAAAGCCATGAGAAGAGCAACAAGAACCTTAGCATGCATCATCACATCCATGATGCTCGCATTGCCCGTTTCTGCACAGATTGGGCGACGCTTCCCTTCTGAGCGGAAAGTTATCAACGACCCCAAAACTGGAGTGGAGCTCATATTCCTTACCAGCCAAAGCGGTATGGGCGACACTAAGATATACCAGACTCACAACCAATGGACCTCGGACGGGAAATGGGTGGTCTTCCGTTCAAACCGCGTACGTGGCGAAGCAATGGCGGTGAATGAGGAGACAGGCGACATCGTACAGGTTACCGAAGGAGGTTACTCGGGAATGCTCTGCGTAGCCCGCAACTCGATGTACCTCTATTATATGCGCCCCAAGCAGGCCGCGAAGCCGAAGGAGAAGCAGAAAGAGTACGACATGGAGGTGGTAGAGATAGACCTCGAGCGCCTGTTTGCCGACTCCGAGGCCAACACCCTAAAGAAGAAGAAACACTACGAGCGCATCTGCGGCACCATCCCTGCCGAGATGGGCGCACGAGGCGACATGGCTCTAGACGGCAGTGAGACGTTCGCCTACTTCCGCTTGGGCAAAGAATATGCCGGACAATTCCCCATCAAGGAGGAGATATCAGGCACGTTCGGCCCCCGCAATATGGGAGCAGGGCCATCGGGCATAGGCAAGATAGACCTCACCACGGGCAAGGTGGAGCATGTGGTAAGCGTACACTTCCAAGTAGGACACATACAGGGAAACCCCTGGCATTCCGGCGAGGTAATTTTCTGTTGGGAGACGGGTGGAAAGGCTCCTCAGCGCACATGGATGGTCAATGCCGACGGTAGCAACCTACGCCCTATCTACCGCGAGACAGAGTATGACTGGGTGACTCACGAAGCCGTCATCAGCGAAGACGAGCTGGCCTTTGCCGTCATCGGGCACCGTCCCATCTGTGAAGATGAGCAACCAACCGATTTTACCAAGGACTGGGGCCCTGCAGGCACCAAGGCCTATGCCACCGGATTGGCTGTAGTGAATATGCGCACACGTGAATTCACACTCGAAGGGCAGGTCGATGGCGACAATTTCTGGCACGTAGCAGGCTCGCACGACGGACATTGGGTAGCAGGCGATACCTTCGCACGTGAGCTTTGGCTCATCGACCGCCACACCAAGGAGCGCATACTGCTCACGGCAGGGCACAAGACCACAGCCCGCGACCACGTGCATCCTACGTTCAAGCCCGACGGCACAGCCATAGAAATACAGTCCGCTATGCTATCGGAAGACGACCGCTCGATGAACATCTGCATCGTAAAACTCCCCAAACACTTGCTTGAACGCTACAAATAAGACAAGAAGCAGCTCTCACGAGCTGCTTCTTTTTCATTCCATTAGTCACCATCGATGCACTGCACTGCTTATAGCCTCCCCTCATCGGCATAGCTGTAATAGCCATTATCGGTAAAGATGATATGATCGAGCAGACTGATATTAAAGAGCTTGGCCGCCTCCTGTACCTGGCGTGTGAGGCGGTCGTCATGTGTGCTGGGGTGTAGCGTGCCCGACGGGTGGTTGTGGCAGAGGATAAGCGAGGTGGCCCGCTTGAGCAGGGCTTCGCGCAGGATGATGCGCACATCGACTACCGTCTCTGTGAGCCCGCCCATACCAATACGCATGGAATCGATAACCGTGGACGATTGGTTGAGCAGCACTACATGACACTCCTCAACGGCCAAATCGCGCATGAGAGGGTAAAAATAATCGTATGCCTGTGCTGCCGAACGTATCTGCCTGCGCTCGGGCTGCTCCACGGCACGTCGACGACCCAGTTCGCAGGCGGCGAGTATGGTTACCGCCTTGGCGGGGCCTATGCCCTTGAAGCGACACAATTCGTCTACACTGAGGCGTCCCACCTGGTCGATGCTGTTGTTATACGCCGCCAGCACCTTCTGCATGAGCCCTACGGCCGAATCCTCATCGTTGCCCGACCCTATAAGAATAGCAAGGAGCTCAGCGTTGGTCAACGCCTGAGCTCCTTTGCTTATCATCTTCTCGCGTGGACGGTCTTCTTCGGCCCAGCGATTGATTGTCAGTTTGTCCATTATTACATCTTCACACGACCTACGTATGAGCCATCGCGAGTGTCAACCTCAACAAACTCACCTTCTGTGATGAAGAGGGGCACGCGAATCTCGGCGCCAGTCTCCAGTGTAGCGGGCTTGAGTGTGTTGGTAGCGGTGTCACCCTTGAGGCCAGGCTCGGTGTAGCTGATCTGGAGCACTACCTTGGTAGGAAGTTCGGCATAGAGCACAGTGTCGGTAGAAGCATCAGATACCACCTCAACGGTCATACCCTCCTTGAGGAAAGCAACGCCTGTGATGAGTTCCTTGGCGATGGGAGCCTGGTCGAATGTCTCGTTGTTCATGAAGATGAAGTCCTCACCCTCCTGATAGAGATACTGGTAGGGACGACGCTCTACGCGTACATCCTCGAGCTTCTCACCGATGTTGAAGCGACGCTCCAGCACGTAGCCGTCAACCACGTCCTTGAGTGTAGTACGCATGAAGGTGTTACCCTTACCGGGCTTTACATGGAGGAAATCGATACAGAAGTACAGCTTTCCGTCCATACGGATGCAAGTACCTTTCTTGATGTCTTGTGCATTAATCATAACTTTGTCTCGTCTTTTATTTATACTTATTTATTACTTTTCTGCTGTTTTCCGAGTGCAAAATTACAAGAAAACGACAAAATGCCCAAATCTTTCGTATAAAAACAGCACATTTTTTGGTGATTTCAAAAAAAGTCCCTACTTTTGCAACCCGATTACGCAGCCTAACGACGAAAAGGGCGCTAAGACAAAGAAAAGAAAGAACAATAAAAATAGAACAGAGCAATGAAAAGAACATTTCAACCTTCTCTGAGAAAGAGAAAGAACAAACATGGTTTCCGTGAGAGAATGGCTACCGCTAATGGTCGTCGTGTATTGGCTGCCCGTCGTGCTAAGGGTCGCAAGAAATTGACAATTTCTGACGAGTTCAACGGTCTGAAGAAGTAATTTCTCTCCGCAGGACAAAACTATAAAGAGATGACGGTGCAAAATCGTCATCTCTTTTTTCATTTATCCGCGGATTATTAGTACTTTTGTCCGTCAATATTATCGCAGGACTATGACCAAGCAAAAAGAAAGCAATAAAGGAAAGAAGAAAGCATCGCTTCGCTTCATTCTCATTAACCTCGCAGCAATGGCCGCAGTGGTGGTGGCCGCAGTGCTCATCACCTTCCGCTGGATAGACAGCTACACGGAACACGGAGTAGCCATCATGGTACCCGACATCACTGGAATGCAGGAGGAAGAGGCCGTGCAGATACTCGGGAAGCATCACTTGACTGGAGTGGTCGACGACTATACCTATATAAAAGGAGTGCCCGTAGGAGAAATCATCAGCCAGCGCCCCGCGCAGAATGCCAAGGTTAAGCGAGGCCGCAAGATATACCTCACCGTGAGTTCGGGCAACCAGCCCATGATTGCTGTGCCCGACGTTGCCGACAACAGTTCATTGCGCCAAGCCGAGTCGCGTCTCCGTGCCGCTGGCTTCAAGCTAGCCCCACACGACACGATTGACGGTGAGCTTGACTGGGTATACGGCATACGCTACAACGGACGCGAGCTACAAGGGCAAGAAAAAGTCCCCGAAGGATCCGAGCTGACACTCATCATCGGTGGCGGAAGCAAGGAAGAGGCCGACACTTTGGGCATAGCAACCGTAGAGGAGGGATGGTTCTAAACTATTTGTATTCATAGAAGACTGTTATGACCCATCTTGACGAACTCGACGAACTACTTACCGAAGGAACCGACAATCCCTATGCTGACCTTGACGCTTCGCTCGACGAGGAGGCATCGCTCTACGAGCACTTCCGCATCGTGGTAGACAAGGGACAGGAGCTGTTGCGTATCGACAAGTTCCTCTTCGACCATCTGCCCCACGTCTCGCGCAACCGCATACAGAAGGCGGCCGAGGCAGGCTTCATCCATGTGAACGGCAGGGCCGTAAAGAGCAACTACCGCGTGAAGCCCTGCGACATCATCACCATGATGATGGACCGCCCGCGTTACGAGAACGACATCACCCCCGAAGACATCCCCCTCGACATCGTATACGAAGACGACGATCTCATGATCATCAACAAGCCTGCCGGTATGGTCGTACACCCCGGCTGCGGCAACTATAGCGGCACCCTCGTCAATGCCATTGCCTGGCATCTGCGCGACAACCCCAACTACGACCCCAACGACCCCAGCGTAGGCCTCGTGCACCGCATCGACAAGGACACCTCGGGATTGCTCGTGGTGGCCAAGACCCCCGACGCCAAGACCTCACTGGGCATGCAGTTCTTCAACAAGACCACCAAGCGACACTACAACGCCCTCGTGTGGGGCTCCTTGAAGGACGACACCGGCACCATACGTAGCCAGATAGCCCGCAACCCGCACGACCGTCTGCAGATGGCCGTCTTCACCGACCCCGCGATAGGCAAGCACGCCGTCACCCACTACCGCGTATTGGAGCGCATAGGCTACGTCACCCTCGTGGAGTGTATCCTCGAGACAGGGCGTACGCATCAGATACGTGTCCACATGAAGCACCTCGGCCACCCGCTCTTCAACGACGAGCGCTACGGAGGCAGCGAGATACTCAAGGGCACTACCTCGGGCACCTACCGCAAGTTTGTGGCCAACTGCTTCGACACCTGCTCCCGCCAGGCCCTCCACGCCCGCACCCTCGGATTCATACATCCCCGCACCAAGCAGGAGATGTTCTTCACCTCTGAGCTCCCGATGGACATGACCTCCCTAATCGACCGCTGGCATACCTATGTAGCGGGAAAAATTGAAAACTAACCATCCGAATGGTTCGCTAAACACTGGACACTAAACATTAAATCATAACTAAAGCATATGACCAAACGCACCATAGCCATTGTCGCAGGAGGCGACTCAGGCGAATATGAAGTATCGCTGCGCAGTGCAGCAGGCATCGACTCCTTCCTCGACAAGGAGCGCTACATCGTGTATACCGTAATCATCCGCGGCACCGACTGGCACGTACAGTTGCCCGATGGCGCCACTGCACCTATCGACCGCAACGACTTCAGTTTCACCTACGAGGGCAAACACGTAACCTTCGACTACGCCTACATCACCATCCATGGTACACCAGGCGAGAACGGACTCTTGGGTAGTTACTTCGAGCTTATCCGTATGCCCTATTCCACCTGTCCACCCCTCATCTCGGCCATGACATTCAACAAATTCGTGCTCAACCAATATCTGCGCAGCCTTGGCGTGCGCGTGGCCGAATCGCTCACCCTGCGCCGTCAGGATGTCATCACCGCGGATGATGTAGTGAAAGCAGTAGGACTTCCCTGCTTCGTGAAGCCTACCTGCGGAGGCTCCAGCTGCGCCACCACCAAGGTGAAGGCTCCCGAGGAGTTGCTCCCCGCCGTAGAGGCCGCCTTTGGCGAGGCCGACGAGGTGATGATAGAGGCCTTCATGCAGGGCACCGAGATTACCTGTGGATGCTACAAGACACGTGCGAAGAGCGTCGTCTTCCCTATCACTGAGGTAGTGGCGAAGAACGAGTTTTTCGACTACGATGCCAAATACAACGGTCAGGTGGAGGAGATTACCCCTGCCCGCATCGATGAGAGCATTGCCGAGCGCGTGCGTACGCTCACTTCGCTGCTCTACGACATCCTGCGCTGCCACGGTATCATCCGCATCGACTACATCATCACCGAGGGCAACAAGCTCAACCTTCTGGAGATAAACACTACTCCCGGCATGACCGCCACCAGCTTCATCCCTCAGCAAGTGCGTGCCGCAGGACTTGACATCAAGGAGGTGCTCACCGAGATAATCGAAGAGAGCTTCACCTAAGCCAAAGAGAACTCCTGCCGGCGAAATCACTTCGGCGGCAGGAGACAAGAAATGGCATTTATCAGAAAAACAGAACAAGAAAAACATTAGAAGCTAAACTGTGTCATCAAACTGACGCGCTGTGCCCAGCGATGCTGTCCGCCGACGTTTTGGCGCTTGCCCAGATTATACTCGCCACCCACCTGTATACGAGGCGTGATATTCCAGAAGAGGTTCAACGCACTATACAATCCGTATTTATACTCCGTCGGTGCCTGCTTATAATCAGGCAGGTAGCGCAGCTGCCCGAAGGTGAAGCCAGCAAACAAACTTGGGGTAAAATGATATTGTGCAGCTCCGTACCAGCCAAAGAGGCGTGGTGTATACATCTCGCCGGGTTTCTCAGGATTGTCCACAAGATCGTAGTTCCCCATAATGAGGTCACCCGTAAGGCTACTGATGCCACGTCCGTAGTTACCCATGAAATAAAGCGTAAGCGGCTTGAAAGGATGCATCACCGAGCTAAGCTGCACACCCCATCCCATCTCATTACGGTTCTTGCCATCCACTAGGTCACGATAAGGAAGAGTACGCAATATACCAGCAAGGCGCACATGCTGGTTAGGAGCCCATTCATACTGGCTGAAAGCAGCTACATTGGGCATCCAATCATCAATACTCTGAGTCGTAGTACCATTGGCTCCCACGAATGACTGAGGCATCTCTACCGAGGCAGCCACAATCCAATCCTTGCGCAAGTTATGCATCCAGCGCACCAGTACAGCCGTTGTGCTCACATAAGCATTCGGACCCTGTCCGTCGACCAAGAGCGGCTCGGCAAGCGGGTCACTGAAGGTAGAGTGGGCATATCCGACAGTCCAGTCATTGAGCGTGGCATACGCCTTTTTCAGCAGAAATCCGCGTTGGTTATACCCATCAAAGTTAGCCTCAATATAAAGCTGATAATCACCCACTCGGGCGTTCGTGCCCAGCACACGGAAGTATAATGCCGTACCGGCAGGAGTAGATCCCAACCACTTGCTACGCGCGGGATTCATCGGAATGGCTATGTTATAAGGTATGAATCCATTATTAGGCATAGCCCCATCCCAATCATACCAACCACGCATACGCACCACACCGCCAAGCCCCATCACGAAGTTGGCGTCACGGCTCATGAAGAGAAAGTAGGGCGCACGGGGATCCTGCGCATTGCGAAACTGATCGTAATAGAAAATATCCAGCAAGGCACGCTCATCGTCGACCGAAGGCTTCTCCCCCTCACCAAGATATTCTATACGATGCGTACTCTTAAGCGAATCGATATACTGCTCCACACGGTTTTGAGGACGCTCCTGAGCCTCAAGCTGTGTAATCATAACCATTGCAAGGAAAGCAAAGACTGATATTCGATAATTCATAACTGCAATATTTTTCATATCGAAGAAAACGCACCACCAAATAAATTGTTCACACATGCCCAAAAACTTCCTCAAACAAGCCCCTGAACATAAAAATGAAAAATATTAGCAAAAAAAACGCATTTATATTTGGCAGTTACAATAAAACATGCTACCTTTGCACTCGCAAAACGAAAGGTGCCATAGCTCAGTTGGTAGAGCAAAGGACTGAAACTCCTTGTGTCCCCGGTTCGATTCCTGGTGGCACCACCAAGAAAATCGCTAATAGCTAAATAATCAAGCTGTTAGCGATTTTTCTTTTTATTCCTTTTGGCGAAATGTCACCACATTGTCACCACATTTATTTCCTTTTCATCACGTTAAATAAAGTTGTCACCACAATTTTCAAAATAAGGGAAAGAAAATACACTAATACAATTTAAATCGTATTTTTCATATATAAACGAAACCCGGCAGCATTTTTATGCTGCCGGGGAAAGGTAGTTATTTGAAAAGGTTTATCAAAAAAGTTATAATTCCTCTGATACTTATTTCAATTTCAAAAGTTACTTTTTTAACCTATGACTGTGACTACTCTTTTTTTGTAGTCTCAGTCTAATACATAAATTTAATCATAAAATTTTAATTTAGTTATTTTAAATGAGTTCATCTATATATTTAGTGAATCTAAGAACTACTTGGCAAAAACTTACTCTCCCACAATGTAGTACCATCAGCGTAGGAATGCTTAACTTCTCTGTTCGGAATGGCAAGAGGTGTTTCCATTCTACTTAATCACCAATGCAAAGGTAGCGAATTTATACATTAAAACCACCGCTTTTTCTCCTTTTGTAACGGAAAATACTCTTTTCTTTCACCGCCTCGTCAATCTCGGCAGCATCATAAAGTATTCGACCTCCTATTTTCTTTTCGCGGATTTCTCCACGCTTCACCATCTCTATGACAGTAGGATTCGTCACATGCAATATTTCACACAATTCTTTGCGTGTATAATACTTCGGCTTGCTCGAATCCTCTTCCTTAATTCTTGCCACCACTTTATCAGCTATCGTCTCTGCCAGATTCTCCAG
Organism: Bacteroidaceae bacterium; assembly: GCA_017465905.1. Classification (GTDB taxonomy): domain Bacteria; phylum Bacteroidota; class Bacteroidia; order Bacteroidales; family Bacteroidaceae; genus UBA1189. Next base: position 124,823 of record JAFTVE010000030.1, read on the forward strand.
CATAACATTCAACGGAGTCTGTATATCGCCTAATGTTTCCAATCCTTTTATCATATTATCGAGTGCAAAATGTATACTTTGTTTTCAATCACACTGCAAAATTATATCTCATTTTACCATTCGCATAATAAATGCAGTGGCATGTATCGGCTGTCCGATAATTGCCAAAAAACGAGGTAGAAACTGCGTTCAAAGTATGATTTTAGAGTATGATTTATCTCCAAATGCAAAATAACTATAAGATTTAGCATTAGTCTAGTACTGTTTTATATCTGTTTGTAAAATCCATTATAACTTTGACTTGCAACAATGCCAAAATCAGAAGGAATTTAATATGGATAATATGCTTATTGACGAAACGACAATCAACAAAAATATTCAGTATGCACTTTCGGTTATAGCCGAGAATGTTGATAAAGACGGTAACCTGATAGTATCCGAGCCTACTTCTATGAATGAAGCCACAGAACTTTTTGCTAAGATGGTAGGTAACCCACAAAAGTCATTTGCAGATATGGCGAAGTCTCCCAAAGTGGCGATGATAATTAACAACCTAATCATTCAAGGGGCGCAGATGTTTCAGAAAGTGCAAGAGCAAACAAAAGTCGAGGATATGTCATCTGAATTTGTATCACAGATAGAAGAATTGATAGCAGAACTTGATGATGGCATACTATGTAACCCAAAAAACAAAACGTCCAAAGCAGAGCCTCTATTCTCCACCTATATCATAGACCAGTCATATAAAGGAGAGATAACAAAAGTCATGCACGATGTCATTGCTGACAGACGAGGTAAAGATGCTATCCTTGTTATCGTGTGCGCTATGGAGCTTGGCATTATAACCCGTTTGCCGTACCTTACAGCCAAAAAGGAGTTCCCATCCGTGGGAGGTCGCTCCAATTATAACAAATATCTCTCTGATGGTTTTCTGGATTCAGAGAAGAAGCCGATAAAACAACTATTCAAAAAGCGCTTACCACAGCTCTTTTCGTAGATTCTTTACCTCAAATAATGGTATTTAACGGTACGCCAATACATACCAGTCGGATTTTTACCTCTTCTAACTGTGACTGTATAATTTTGCAGCATTAACAGAATTAGAGGAGGCAAAATTATATGAACTACATCAATATCATAGAAGGATTTTGGAAGATGAATGCCTACGACAGGTTTTCATCATCAGAGATTATCCTATACCTCTATCTGCTACACATCTGCAATCAGAACTATTGGAATATGCCCATCGCTTGCAAGACAGCAACTCTGCAAAGCGAACTTGGATTGAACAAGAGTACAATTATCCGAGCCAGGGCAAAATTGCGTGAACGAGGGCTGATTGACTTTACAGAAGGTGCTCAAAATTCTTGCTCGCCCAAATATCGTCTGCTCGATATTCATAGTTGCAAAAACGCAACCGCTTCTGCAACTGCTCATGCAACCGATAGCGCAACCGCTGATGAGACCATTAATAAAGACATAGACAGAGATAAATATAATTATTCATTTGCCCATCAAAAGAAAAACAGAGGTCATGGAATTGATAAACAAAAAGACAAGAATCAACGCAGAAGCATTGATGTCAGCCCTGCACAACAGGAAGGGTACGATGCCCCGTTTTAATCTTCCGCTCAGCGAGGAGGATGCTTTCGTTAGCTTGATGTCTGCAATTAAGGTTGAAGTAGAGTTCCGTCGTAGAGCATTTGTCGCGACCGAGGAACTGAATACCCAAGTAAGGCGAGTATCATCCTTTTTAACGCAAGAAAACAGTAAGTTCGGTATGTCCTTGCCGGTGGATGCGGAAACGGGAAAACAACCATTATAAAAGCCTTACAGAGCCTTGTAAATGTTTTGCACATACCCAATCCATATACCGATAAAGAGTATGCCATGAGAATCATTGATGCAAAGTCGATGGTCGCGACCTGCAAGTCTAATTATGAGGATTGGAAACGGTTGATGTATCATGATCTTCTGGCAATAGATGATTTGGGTACCGAGCCACGAGAAGTGATGGATTACGGCAACATTATCAACCCAACAGTGGATATTCTTACAAGGCGATACGAGAACCAACTTTTCACCATCATATCCACCAACCTGACACCGCCTCAAATATCCCAAGTATATGGCGAACGCATAGCAGACCGCATGAGGGAAATGATGGAGATAATCCCATTTACCAACACATCCTATCGAGTTCAAAAATAATCAAGAAGTCCCAATCGTACATTTGCTGCATCGGCAACATCGGTTGGGACTCATTTTATCATTGGCTTGCCAAGTGTACAATGTTCTGGCTTTCGGGAAGCCTAATACCCCAAGCACCCCTGTTGCTTGTGAGGTCTGCCGATAGAACTGCAAGCAGGATTGGCAAATTTTACGCTCAGCAGTCGGATTTATAAATCGTTCATTGTAACGAATGGATTTCTCATTTCCGGTTTTAGTATGAAACGTACACTTCTAATCTCATTTTGGAAATGATATAAACCTTTGACTTTTAGCCTTGACATAATTTTCATTTTCGGTTCTCGTTTCCAAAGTTCAATTTTATCACTTCTTTATTCTAAATTTTGGAAATGAGAATTACTTCTGTTCACTTGCTCATTGTCCAATGCTGGAAGCGGCAAAAGAACACCGACCTTGGCTTGCCAAGTGTCCACTAAAAACGAAGTGGGGTAGCCTAATACCCCGCCCATTGAAAATGAGCGAGGGGCTATCCACTTCGAAACGGCAAGCCGAGGGTAAAAACAGACCGATAAAATATGAGAATTTGCCGATATTAACCGCCACTTCCCAAACCGATAAATGATAATTTACCGACACTTGACCATTCATTAGCAGTGACAACAGTTCATCCCGCTGCTTAGTGAGTGTCGCATTTTGTTTTACGTTTTGTTTCATTTGCACAAACAAATGAGTTACCATTGTATTGAATTTCTCCAAAATATCAATATTGGGCTTTACTATTCTAATAGAATAAAGGGTTGATGATGTCATACTTGGAACTCCTGTTCCAGAATCCCAACGTGTAAAGTCAATATCTTTAATTGAATAATACACTCTAAGTTTGCAGAGTATTGCGACGCAGTCGCATAAATCAAGGAAACTGGATGAAGAATTGACAACTCAGGACTGTATTCTTACCTTTGTTGTAGTAAGGAAGAATCGGTCTGCTGAAAAGGGAAACCTAAATTGAC
>JAFTVE010000031.1 GCA_017465905.1 Bacteroidaceae bacterium
AAGGCCCTGAAGATCTCCCTCTCGGCCGACTACACCTTCTCGCGCATGCTCACGCTGAACGCCTACTACGACCACCAGACCAACATCCCCGTCGTGTCCGCCTCGTCATACCCCACCTCCACCCACGACTTCGGCGTGTCGCTCAAGTTCTCGCTGACGAGGTAAAGAAACGAACTTTTAGCTTAGTTTTTATTACGAGCAAAAGAATGTGTAGTTGCATTAGAAACAAATATCTGAAGTTTCAACCCACAATGTGATTAACCTCAATTAAGGTGATGTTAAGCCTACTTTTGTCGCGGAAGAGGTTTGGTAGGCGTTTTTCTCTTATCATTTATAGCAAGTGCTGCGAGGTTTGGAACTTAGCAGATGTATTGAACGGATATGCCTTCTGTTATGCTATGATACTTGTTCTATTTCAAAGAATAGAAATTTGAGATGGAGACAATTCTTGTCTTCTTATAAAGGTAGCTCGATACGGAAGGTAGTGCCCTTGCCTAGTTCGGAGTGCTTCACGTATATGCGCCCCTTGTGGTAGCTCTCGATGATGCGCTTGGCCAGTGAGAGGCCGAGACCCCAGCCTCGCTTCTTGGTGGTGAAACCGGGTGAGAACACACTCTTGAAATGGCTCTTCTGGATACCCTTGCCGGTGTCGGTGATATCTACGTAGACAAGGTCGTGAGCTTGTGTCACGCTCAGCGTGATGCAGCCCTCGCCGTTCATGGCATCGATGGCATTTTTGCAGAGATTCTCGATGACCCACTCGAAGAGAGGGCTACACATGCTGACAATGATGGGGCGCTCGGGGACGCGGCAGCTGATGCTGATGTGCTCAGACGAGCGGCGGTCGATATATTCGGCAACGCGCCGCACTGCGTCGATGAGGTTCTCGGGAGTAGTGTCGGGCGCAGAGCCAATCTTCGAGAATCGCTCGGCGATGATTTCGAGGCGGTGCACATCCTTGCTCATCTCGGGGATGAGTTCATCGTCGGGGTAGGTGGAATGCAGTATTTCTGTCCATGCCATGAGGGATGAGATGGGGGTGCCAAGCTGGTGGGCGGTCTCTTTGGACAGACCTACCCAGACGCGGTTCTGCTCAGAGCGCTTCATGCTGAGCAGGGCAAAGAGGGCCACCATGAGGATAATGATGAAGATACCGAACTGGATGTAGGGGTAGGCGGCCAGGCGCTTGAGCATGAGTGAGTCGTCGTAGCAGACGTCGTAGTAGCGCCCTGGTTCGTTCATGTCCATGCGGATGATGTGGTCGGCTTCACGCATGGTGGCGGCCTTGCGCATCAAGTAACCGAGGGTGTCGGTGCCGTGGATACGTATGTTGCTGTAGCTGTCGATGCCTCCCTTGTCGTCGAGCACGATGATGGGGATGGTGCTGTTGCCCTTGATGACGGTGAGCACCAGGTTGAGGTCGGTGTTCTCATCGGCATTGTTGAAGGTGCGCATGGCCTCGGTCCATATCTCCATGCGCGTGGTCTCCTCACGCTCAAGGTCGTTGACCAAATGGTTGGAGAATATGAGCGAAGCCACGCACAGCAGCACTGCAACTATGATGAGGCCTACCTTGACGGCTCTTGTACGGTTAATCCATTCCATATATATAGTTTCTAGGGTGTGTTTCTATTGTTAACGGACTTTTAGCTGAAATAGTATATTCAGCTAGCCCTGGTAAACAGAAATAGGGTTGCACCTCAGAAAAATGCAAGTTAACTTGCATTTTCGTTAGGTTTGCACTAATTTTGTAGCGACTAATACTTGCAATATTGGAAACACATTGATTCACTAATTAATTCATTTATTTTTAATACACATTTCTATGAAAGTAAGACACATCCTTTCCGTAGCATTGGCTGCGCTGCTCATGGCTGGTGGCCTCAATGCACAATCGCTTTCACCTTCAACCAAGACTCATTGGGACAAGGGTACACTTGTAGTGGAAACTCCTGAGCGTCCAGCAGGACAGCAACATGCACTCGGACTCACCGCTCCGAAGCTGGAGACCGTACGCGTAGGCTTCGTAGGCCTCGGCATGCGTGGTCCTGGAGCTGTGACACGATTCTGCCATATCCCCGGCGTTGAGATTGTGGCTTTGTGTGACTATGAGGAGAACCGCGCTGAGGCTTGCCAGAAGTCGCTCCGCGAACAGGGCTTGAAACCCGCCGACATCTACTTTGGTGAGAAAGGTTATGAGGAACTATGCAAGCGTGACGATATTGACCTCGTGTACATCGCCACCGATTGGAACCACCACTTCCCCGTGGCTAAGTTTGCCATGCAGAACGGCAAGCATGCTGCTATCGAGGTGCCTTCGGCTATGAACCTCGAACAGTGCTGGGAGCTCATCGACCTCTCTGAGCAGACCCGCCTCCACTGCTTCATCCTCGAGAACTGTTGCTACGACTATTATGAGATGAACGCACTTGCTATGGCTCAGGACGGCGTATTCGGTGAAATTATCCGTGCCGAAGGTGCCTACATCCACGGACTCGAGTGGTTCTGGGACTACTACTGGAAAGACCCCAACGATAACGATAAGGACAACCTCCACTGGCGCATGAAGTACAACATGGAGAACCGTGGCGACGTATACGCTACTCACGGCCTCGGCCCCGTGGCTCAGTGCCTCGACATTCACCGTGGCGACCGCTTCACTACCCTCATCGCTATGGATACAGAGAGCTTCGTAGGCAAGGAATGGGTGGAGAACAAGACCGGCAAGGAGTGCAAGGAATTCCGCAACGGTGACCACACTACTACACTGATGCGTACAGCGAACGGTAAGGTAGTAGAGATTCAGCACAACGTAATGACACCCCAGCCCTACAACCGTTTGTTCAAGCTCACTGGAACCAAGGGCTACGCCACCAAGTATCCTACTCCCGAGTATGCACTCTCAGGAGAGGTGTTCAAGGGAACAGATGCACCCCAGGTAGACAATCTCAACGCTCACGGCTTCATCAACGCCGAGCAGAAGAAGGCGCTCGAGAAGAAGTACTATCACCCCATCCTTACCAAGTATGGTGAGAAGGGTCGCGACATGGGTCATGGCGGTATGGACTACATCATGGACGCACGCCTCGTATACTGCCTCCAGAATGGTCTGCCCCTCGACATGGACGTATACGACATGGCCGAGTGGTGCTCACTCGCCGAGCTGGGCACACTCTCTATGGACAACAACTGCGCTGCAGTGACCTTCCCCGACTTTACCCGTGGCCACTGGAACGACGTGAAGGGCTACAAGCATGCTTATGCTCCTGCTGAGGAGGAGGCTATCGCTGAGGCTAAGGCCGAGGCTTACACCGCTGCTCAGAAGGCTGCTACTGCAGCTTGCGACCTGTGGACTCTCTATGACAACGTGAAGAACGCTGCTGATGCCAATGCTAAGGCTAAGGCAAAGAAAGCTTATGACCGTGCTGTCGTGAAGGCCGAGAAGCAAATAGCAAAGGCTCTGAAAGCCAAGAAATAAGATGATGAAGAGTAACTAAGATCAACAATTAAGGCAGCCTTCGGCTGCCTTAATTGTTTTTGTCCTGTCATTAGGTGTGGTTGCTATATACACCGTAGAATATGGAAACAGCGGACTCTGCAAGGCTGAATTCGCTGTGTGCTTATTATGTAAGATGTATGTCGGAGATTACTCCTCCTTAAGCAGTTGCTCCAAGAAACTGTTAAGCTCTTCGTTGAGCCCCTTGAGGAGGCTATCGGTGACTACAAGGGTATCGTCATCTACGAGCAGGAGGTCGCATATCGTTTCGCGCTCGTCGTCGACAAGCACGAATGAGTAAGGCATCCATACAGCCAGACGCTCAAGGCTACCGTCACCGTTGGCTTTCTCTATAGCCTCTTTCAAGCAGTCGCCTACTTCGTCATAGAAAGTGGTCTCCTCAGCTTCGGTCCATTCGGGGACGCTGGCTACAGCTATGGCCTGTTCCTCATCATTGAATATAGTGAGCGTACCCTCCTCTCGTTGAGGCTGGAAGTAAAAGTCTGTAGAGACTGACAGGTCTTCTTCACCGGCATAGAGGCTGATGACTGTCTGTAGCGCTTTGCCGATTTCGGCTTGAGATGCGGGAGTGAGCTTCATAGATATACCTTCATTTAGTATTTATTCAGTTACAAATGTAGGCATATTTTTTTAATACCGAACTATCGGGCGGTCTTTTTTATTGCATTCGGTCTAAATATTGCTTTACAATAGCAATCTCTTTGCGGCGGCTGATGAGTGCCTTGCGGTATTCGTCGGCGAGTGAGGTGTCGATGAGTATCACGGCCTCTCCGTTCTTCTCGTTTCTTGTAGCCAGCTCTTTGGCAAAGTCGAGTTGGTCGATGGCCTTGTCGATGCTGTCGGTCATCTCATAATAGAGGGCCATGTTGTAGGCTGCCATGAAACGATAGGTGCGGAATTTGCTTGTCGAGAGGGCTCTCCAGTGCTCCGCTGCAGCTTCCCAGTTGCCTTCGCCGACGTAGACCTTGGCTTCGCGCAGCTCATAGCACAGACGGTCGTGGTAGAACACTCGCTCGCGCTCCTTCCAAGTGGGGAAGTAGGGCTCTATGGCCTCCTCGACCATTATATAGGGCATTTCAGGCATCAGACGGCGAACGTCTGCTGTGTCGGCCGACCATCGCTCGATAATCTTCTTGTCCATTGTAGCTGTGCCCGATAAACTGTCGGTGTCGGGAGTGTAGATGCGCGAGCACAGATAGGCATTGATGGGGCGCCCTATGGTAGGTGCTGCCGGATTGGTGGTCATGCAAGCATACTCCACGCAGTATAGCATGTCCACGTCAAGCTCACGGCAAAGGTCGTTGACCTCATTTTGCGCTAGAAAATGAGGTGCTGTGCCGTCGATGGGGTAGAGGAGTGAGTCAAGTATGACCACTCGCTCCATGATGTCCGTCTCGGCAAAGCTGAGGGCTATCTGCTCCTTTATGGAATCGGGGTTGCAGGGATATACAAGTGCATCCTCATTGACAATGATGACATTGTTCTCGCTGAAGTTGCTTACTACACCCACACTTGATGCCCCATGCTTGGGCATCATCTCGGGTGGTATCATCTGCTCCACGGAGACGTATAATATTTCGGAACAGGAGGTGAGAAGGAGGCAGGTTGAAAGATGAAAGATGAAAGATGAAAGTTTAGAAGCAACTCTCATCTTCTTATTCCTATCTTGTAGGCGACTTTCAACTTTCATCTTCTATCTTTCAATTCGTCTTACAGGTCTCTGCCGTGGCAGTTCTTGAACTTCTTGCCGCTTCCGCAGGGGCAGGGGGCATTGCGGCCTACGGTATGCTCGGCGCGTACAGGCTCGCGACGCTGTGCACGGGTATCGTGTTGGGCTGCAGCCTGCTGGTTGCGGTCGCCAAGCTCGGTACGGTTCTCCTGATACTGCTGCTGACGGCGCTGTGCGCGAGTCTCGATAGGAGCCTCTCGCACCTGCTCGGGTTCGCGTACAGGTATTTGGCCACGCATAAGGATGGAGAGTGTCTTGTCGTTAATCTTGTTGACCATTGAGTCAAAGAGGTTCACAGACTCGAGCTTGAAAATCAAGAGCGGGTCTTTCTGCTCATAGCTGGCATTCTGTACAGAGTGCTTCAGCTCGTCGAGCTCGCGGAGGTTTTCCTTCCATGCTTCATCGATAACGTGCAGCATGATAGCCTTTTCGAAGCTCTTTACCACCTCCTTGCACTCGCTCTCATAAGCAGCCTTGAGGTTGACGGGTATCTGGTACATACGTTTACCATCGGTGATGGGTACGAGGATATTCTCGTAGCGCATGCCTTCGCTCTCGTATACTTGCTTGATGACGGGGTTGGCAATCTGGGCTAGGCGGTCCATCTTTCCCTTGAAGTTGGCCATAGCAGCATTGAAAGCCATTTCTGCCAGTTCGGGTGTTTTCTTGTCGGCGTAGTCCTTCTCTGTGAATGGACATTCGAGTGCCAATACGCGGAACAGCTCCATGCGTATGCCTTCGTAGTCGTTATTCTCGATGATGGTTTCACAGCGGTCCCAAATCATGTTGGCAAGGTCCATACCGATGCGTTCGCCCATCAGGGCGTGGCGACGCTTGGTGTATACTACCGTACGTTGCTTGTTCATCACGTCGTCATACTCGAGCAGACGCTTACGCACGCCGAAGTGGTTCTCTTCTACCTTCTTCTGTGCATTCTCAATACTTTTGGATATCATCTTGTGTTCCAGCATCTCACCCTCCTCGAACCCGAGCTTGTCCATCACGCTGGAGATGCGGTCGGCAGCAAAGAGACGCATGAGGTTGTCTTCAAGTGAAACGAAGAATACAGATGAACCAGGGTCGCCCTGACGTCCTGAGCGTCCGCGCAGCTGGCGGTCGACACGGCGGCTCTCGTGGCGCTCGGTACCGATGATGGCTAGACCACCGGCTGCCTTCACATCGGGCGAAAGCTTGATGTCGGTACCACGACCAGCCATGTTGGTGGCGATGGTAACGGTACCCTTCAGACCTGCCTTGGCAACGATGTCGGCCTCCTTTTGGTGCAACTTGGCATTGAGCACGTTGTGCTCTATCTTGCGCATGGTGAGCATACGGCTCAGCAGCTCACTGATTTCAACCGATGTGGTACCCACAAGTACGGGGCGTCCCTCGGCCACCATCTTCTCTACTTCGGCGATGACAGCATTGTATTTCTCGCGCTGTGTCTTGTAGATGCGGTCGTTCATGTCGTTACGTGCGATGGGGCGGTTGGTGGGGATTACCACCACGTCGAGCTTGTAGATATCCCACAACTCGCCAGCCTCGGTTTCGGCCGTACCAGTCATACCCGACAGCTTGTGATACATACGGAAGTAGTTCTGCAGAGTGATGGTAGCGAAGGTCTGTGTCGCAGCCTCCACCTTCACACGCTCCTTGGCCTCGATGGCTTGGTGCAAGCCGTCGCTATAGCGACGCCCCTCCATGATACGTCCTGTCTGCTCATCCACGATTTTCACCTCGCCCTGTTCGGTCACGATATACTCGGTATTCTTCTCAAACATGGTATAGGCCTTGAGCAGCTGGTTGATGGTATGTACGCGCTCGCTCTTTACGGCGTAGTTGGTGAAGAGTTCGTCCTTCTTTGCCAATAATTCGTCGCCCATCAGTCCGCAGTTCTCAATAGCCGCCAGTTCAGAGGCGATATCAGGAAGCACGAAGAGTGTGGGGTCCGAAGCATTACCAGTAATAAGCTCGATACCCTTATCGGTGAGATCTACGCTATTCATCTTCTCGTCGATGACGAAGTAGAGCGGCTCTACGGCTTCGGGCATGCGGCGGTTGTTCTGCTCCATATAGATAGCTTCAGTCTTGAGCATACCAGTCTTGATGCCCGGTTCGCTGAGGAACTTGATGAGAGGCTTGTTCTTGGGCAATGCCTTATGGCTACGGAAGAGAGCGAGGAAGCCGGCTTCCACATCAGCTTGGTTCTCAGAGGAGATCAAGCGCTTGGCCTCGGCAAGGAGCTGTGTGGCAAGGCGCTTCTGTGCCTCCACGAGACGTTCCACAAGGGGGCGAAGCTCCTCGAACAACTGATCATCCTTCTTGGGCACAGGACCTGCGATGATAAGCGGTGTACGGGCATCGTCGATCAATACCGAGTCTACCTCGTCGACAATGGCATAGTTGTGACGGCGTTGCACGAGGTCGGCAGGCGAAGAGGCCATGTTGTCGCGCAGGTAGTCGAAGCCAAACTCATTGTTCGTACCGAAGGTGATATCGGCGAGGTAGGCTTGACGGCGAGCCTCGGAGTTGGGCTGATGTTTGTCGATACAGTCTACCGAGAGACCGTGGAACATGTAGAGCGGACCCATCCACTCGGAGTCACGTTTGGCCAGATAGTCGTTCACGGTAACAACGTGTACACCATTGCCGGTGAGGGCATTAAGGAATACGGGCAACGTAGCCACGAGGGTCTTGCCTTCACCCGTTGCCATCTCGGCAATCTTACCCTTATGGAGTACCACACCACCGAAGAGCTGCACGTCGTAGTGTATCATGTTCCACACCGTATCGTTGCCACCGGCTTCCCAATGGTTGGTGTAGATAGCTTTGTCGCCCTCGATGCGCACGAAATCCTTCGTGGCAGCCAGTGTGCGGTCCATATCGGTAGCCGTCACCACTACCTCTTCGTTCTGGGTGAAGCGGCGTGCGGTCTCCTTCACGATGGCGAAGGCCTCGGGCAACACTTCATCGAGTGCCACCTCATACTTGTCGAGCACAGCAGTCTCCAGTTTGTCTATCTCGTTGAAGAGCTGTTCGCGCTCCTCGATTTCGGTTTCTTCTACCTTTGCTTTCAGCTCGGCAATTCTGGCATTCTCTTCTGTTGCCGATTGCTTGATGCGCTCCTTCAGCTCCTGTGTCTTGGCTCGGAGCTCATCGTTGTCCAGCTTCTCTATTGCGGGGTAGGCTTTCTTGATTTTCTCCACCCACGGCTGTATTTCACGCATGTCGCGTGTGTTCTTGTTGCCGAACAACTTTCCTATAAATTCATTAAATCCCATATTTTTGTTTTATATTTTTATTCTGTTAAATCTTTTCACAATAATAGTGCCAACAAGCAATCTACCAGATAAAGCTGCATTTTTGTCATAAAAGTCTGACATGGCAAATAAAATACAAAGGTACAATATATTTTTGGATAAACCGACACCTGAGTTTCATTGTTTCTTCTCCAAACGTATACTTTAATGAATTTTGGGTGATTTTTTGATGTTTTGTTGTATGTTTTGCCGAAATATCTCTATATTTGTCACAAAATACTAAACACCACTGCCATGAAAAGACTTGTCTCCATTCTCATTGTCCTGTTTGCCGTGGTCGCCCTTCATGCTGAGGAGCAACCCATCACGTTTGGCGAACTTCCCAAGAATGCAAAAATTTTCGTTTTCACCTATTTCAAGGATATTCCCTTTACTGAGGTGTATATAGAGCGTCGTGCCAGCCTGACTCAGTATGAGGTGAGGCTTCAAGATGGTGTTGAACTCCAGTTTGATCGTACGGGGCTATGCACTGAGATTTCCAGCAAGAATGGTGAGGTTCCTGATATTGTTATCCCCAAGCGAATGCTTTCCGTAATCCGCAAACATTACCCCGACAATTATATCCGCAAGTATGAGAACAACGGGCGTATGTACGAGATTGAGCTTGATAACGGTGTTGTTCTTACTTTCAGTATGACCATGCGTCTGATAGACGTTGATGAGTGATGCTTAACGAACCTCGGGTAGTCTCATTAGAAAAGGCTGTGGTAATTATCAATATAATGATTATGTTGAATCAGTTGAATGATGGAGGGTTAACAGGTGGTAAGTATAATTATTTATGGGTGTAGTGATTCATGCTTGTCTGATGCTATGTGAGAGTATATATCGCAGGCTAATTTCGTTGTGTCGACATTAAAACTTGCTAAACTGATTATGATGAAAACTAATAATGTGTTATGGAAAAGCATCTGGCACAGTTCAATCCCTTCTTGAAGGACACCTCGTTTGTAAACCTGATGGCGCGTCGCGTGTTCAACGTGCTCCTGGTAGCCAACCCCTACGATGCCTTCATGCTCGAGGACGACGGCCGCATCGACGAGAAACTCTTCGAGGAGTACACCCGCCTGGGCCTGCGCTACCCGCCACGCTTCACACAGGTGAGTACGCAGGAGGAGGCCACGCAGGTGCTGCAGCAGATGCGCTTCGAGCTGGTAATCTGCATGCCCGGTACCGACAATTCCGACGCGTTCGACATCGGGCGAGGCATCAAGGAGCAGTTCCCCGACACGCCGTTGGTGGTGCTCACCCCCTTCTCACACGGCATCACACGCTACATGGAGCGGCAAGACCTCAGCCTCTTCGAGTACGTCTTCTGCTGGCTGGGCAACACCGAGCTGCTGCTCTCCATCATCAAGCTCATGGAGGACAAGATGAACCTCGACCACGACATCCGCGAGGGTGGCGTGCAGATGATACTCCTTGTGGAAGACTCCATCCGCTTTTACTCCTCGGTGCTCCCCAACCTATATAAATATGTGCTCGAGCAGAGCCGTGCCTTCGCCACCGAGGCACTCAATGCCCACCAGGCCACGCTGCGCATGCGAGGCCGCCCCAAGATTGTGCTTGCCCGCACCTACGAAGAGGCATGGCTACTCTACGACCGCTACCCTGGCAACACGCTGGGCGTCATCTCCGACGTGCGCTTCCCCCTATACGAGGGAGGCCCCAAAGATGCCGAGGCCGGTGTGAGGCTGATGCGCAAGATACGCGCCTGCGACGAGTTCCTGCCCCTCATCATGCAATCGAGCGAGAGCGACAACCGTAGGTGGGCCGCCGAGGTGGGCGCAGGCTTCGTGGACAAGAATTCCAAGAAGATGAACATCGACCTGCGCGACCGCATAGAACAGCACTTCGGTTTCGGCGACCTCGTGTTCCGCGACCCCGGCACCGGTGCCGAGGTAGTGCGCGTACACAACCTCAAGGAGCTGCAGGACAACATCTTCACCATCCCCGAAGACTCCTTCGTGTACCACACCGCCCGCAACCACATCTCGCGCTGGCTCTGCTCGCGTGCCATGTTCCCCTTGTCGGAATTTCTCAAGCGCATCACGCAAGATGAGTATGAAGACGTGCTGGAGCATCGCCAACTCATCTTCGACGCCATCGTGCGCTACCGTAAAATGAAAAACCGCGGCGTGGTGGCCGAGTACCTGCGCGGCCGTTTCGACCGCTTCTCCCATTTTGCCCGCATCGGTGAGGGCTCGCTCGGCGGCAAGGGCCGCGGCATCGCCTTCATCGACCATATACTGAAGAAGCACGCCGTTTTCGAGTCACTGCCCGACGTGGAGATACGCATCCCCAAGACCCTGGTGCTGTGTACCGACATCTTCGACCGCTTCATGGAGAAGGGCGGCCTCTATCAGGTGGCGCTCTCCGATGCTCCTGACGAGGCCATCCTGCAGGCCTTCCTTTCCACGCCACTCCCCGAGGAACTGCTCGACGACATACAGACCTTCTGCGAGGTGGTGGGCGGCCCCGTGGCCGTGCGCTCATCATCGCTGCTCGAAGACTCACACTACCAGCCCTATGCCGGTGTGTATGCCACCTACATGATCCCCGACCGCGCCGATAGCCATGCCATGGCACAGCACATCGCCCAAGCCATCAAGGGCGTGTATGCCTCGGTATACTACAGCGGCTCCAAGGCCTACATGAGCGCCACATCCAACGTCATCGACCAGGAGAAGATGGCCATCATCCTACAAGAGGTGGTGGGCGACAGGCACGGCACCCGCTTCTATCCCCACTGCTCGGGCGTGGCCCGCTCCATCAACTTCTACCCCGTAGGTGAGGAGACCGCCGACGAGGGTGTCGTCAACCTCGCCCTCGGCCTGGGCAAGCACATCGTCGATGGCGGCAAGTCGCTACGCATATCGCCTGCCTACCCCGACAACGCCCTGCAGACGAGCGACACGCAGCTGGCACTCAAGGAGACGCAGACCACCTTCCTCGCCCTCGACCTCGAGGCGGCCGACCGCCCCGTATCGTCCGACGAGTCCTTCGACCTCGTGCGGCTCCCCGTGCGCCAGGCCGATGCCGACGGCACGCTCGACTGGATAGGCTCCACCTATGTGCGCAACGACGACATGATATACGACACGCCCCACATGCGCGGGCGCAAGCTCATCACCTTTGCCGGTGTATTGCGCTACGAGGCCTTCCCCCTGGCCAAGATCGTGCAGCTGGTGCTCCAATACGGAGCCAACGAGATGCGCCGCCCCGTAGAGGTGGAGTTTGCGGTACGCTTCCAGCCAACGGACTCTCCATTAAAAGGCATCTTCTACCCCCTCCAGATACGCCCCATTGTGAGTGCCCGCGAGTGTATCGACGAGGACCTCACCGCCACGCCCCAGGAGAGCCTACTCCTCTACTCATCGCGCTCGCTGGGCAACGGCATCATCACCGATGTGCACGACATCGTCTACCTCAAGGAGGGCGCCTTCGGCATGGCCTCAAACCGCGCCATCGCGGCCGAGATACGCCAACTCAACCAGGCGTTTGCCGCCGAGGGCCGTGGCTATATCCTCATTGGCGAGGGGCGCTGGGGCAGCTCCGACATCGCCTTAGGCGTACCCGTGGAGTGGGCCGACATCTCGGTCGTGCGCCTCATCGCCGAGGTCAGCGCCGACGGGCGCCACATAGAGCCATCGCAGGGCACACACTTCTTCCAGAACCTCACCTCGTTTGGTGTGGGCTACCTCACCATCGACGGGGACCACTCGCGCGAACATTTCGACCGCGCCGCGCTCGATGCCCTGCCTGCCGCATGGGAGAGCCCCCTCGTGCGTCATGTGCACAGCTCCACCCCCTTCGTCATCAAGATGGACGGTCTCCACGGCATAGGTGTTGTGGAGAGGTAAATCTCAAAAGTGTTAATTGAAACTCTTGCGGCGACTGATGATAACGTGGATGATGATGGGCGCACCAATGATGGGGGTGATGGCATTGAGCGGAAGTAGGCCATTGTCGCCGGGCAGTGTACTGATGAGGTTGCACAACAGGGCGATGGCGGCACCGCAGAGCATGGTGGTGGGGAGTAGTGTACGATGATTCCCTGTACTCAAGAGTAGTCGTGCCATGTGTGGTACAGCCAGTCCGATGAAATTGATGGGTCCGCAGTAGGCGGTGGTGACAGCCACGAGCAGGCCCGTAGAGAGGAGTAGAAACGAACGGGTACGCCGGATGTTGATGCCTAAATTCTCGGCATAGCGCTCGCCCAGGAGCAAGGCATTGAGCGGCTTGATGAGTGCGATAGAAATAGTAAGCCCGATAAGGATGAAAGTCGTGAAGAGGGGGAGGCTGTGGCGCGACACGCCGCCAAAGTTGCCCATGCCCCACATCATATAGGATTGCACGCCCTCGGCGGTAGAGAAGAAGTTGAGTAACGATACGGCTGACGACACGATGTAGCTTATCATCATTCCCACGATGAGCAGCATGGTGTGGCTGCGCAGGCGCGAGGCGAAGAACAGTATGAGCAGTGTCACGAGCAGTGCGCCCACGAAGGCAGCCCCCACAAGAGCAATCGATCCGCCGAAGAAGAGGTTTCCGGCAGGTATGAGTCCGCCAAAGAGAAGAAGCACGATGGCTGCACCGAGTCCGGCACCGGAGTTGATACCGAGGATGTCGGGGCCAGCCAGCGGATTGTTGAAGGCTGTCTGCAGCATCAGACCCGATACGGAGAGGGCGGCTCCTGAGAGTAGGGCGGTGAGTGCCTGAGGCAGGCGCGACTCCAGGATGATGTATTCCCAGGCGGCCTTGGAGGCTTCGCCACCGAAGAGGATATGGATGACCTCGCCCATCGGAATGCGTACGGAACCATACAGCAAGTTGGCGAGAAAAAGAGCCACGATGCAGAGACTTAGTGTAAATTGACAATTGACAATTGCTTTTCCCTTCGGCCAGCGAACTTTGTTTGACAATTGACAATAACAAATTGCTTTCCCCTTCGGCTTGCGAACTTCGTTTGGTGCTTGACAGTTATGTGTTTTGTATATTTTCTTCATTATAATTTATGGAAATAGCGTAGTGTGTCACTCGGTAGTAATGTGGGATGTAGTATCTTGATATAGTCGCTCAGGAGGCGTTCGGGGTGGAAGGGCGTCTCTTCGTAGAAGATGAGCTCGGCGGAGTTGCACCCATAGACATTTCCGTTTTGGTAAGCACTGAATAGGGTGTAGGGTTGGTAGGTTTGCCCGAGGTGAGGTAGGCACATACGTTGGCGACTGTTGTTGTAGCGGATAAGCCATATATCAGCTTGCTGGCCACGCTCAAGTACGGTCTCGAAGGAGAGGGGCACGGAGCCGCTCTTGGCGTTGTCGCTGAAGATATACCGTCCGCCAGCGTCGGCGATGAGCTGTGCCATGGTGCTACGTCCGCCCGGTACGTACCAGGCCGAACCGTTCTGCGTATCGAAGAGTACGGTGGGGCGCTGCCGTGAGGGAATGCTGTCGGTGAGTACTTTCAGGGAATGATATTGGGCTTCGATGGCGGTAAAGAGTGAGTCGGCCTCGTGTCCCTTGCCGAAGAGCCGGCCATAAAGACGTATCCACTCGGCACGCCCTAATGCGGAGGTCTCCATATAGTCGGCACACTGGACGATGGGGATGCCCAAGCTCTCGAGGTTGCCGTAGGTACTGGCATTCTCGTAGGGTGAGAGCAGGATGAGGTCGGCATCGAGGCCGATGATGCGTTCGCGGTCAGGGGTCATGGCACTGCCTATGTTGCTGATGCGGCCAGCGGACAATGCTTCGCGGATTCGTGGATTGGCGATGTACTCTGCCTCGCAAACTCCTATGAGTGCATCGAGCATGCCCAGCTCCTCGATGAGGTTGCTATGGGTGGCAGTGAAGGAGATGGTACGGGGGAACTCGGAGTTGTCGTTATCGTTTATTGTAAACGTTTGCAGCAGTTTGTCCTTATCCCACGGACTACGTATCTGCACTTCGGTGTAATCCTCGTATTCGATGAGGGTGAGGTACTCTGCATGGCGTAGCGCCAATGTGTCGCCTTGGACGTGTGTGTGAGGGCTTTTGCCACCTTGGCAAGAGGTGAGTGTGCACACCATGGCGGCAGTGATTATTATATAGTGGAGCATATGTTTCATCCTATACTATATTTTTACGGTGAATGATAGCCTGAACTGGCGACCAGGCATAGGGTAATACTGAATAACCTGATACTGTGCATTGGTAAGGTTGATGGCTTCGGCACGAGCGGTGAGCAGGGTGTGGCGTGTGGTGAAGGTATGGGAAAGTGTCAGCGTATGCTCCATATAGGGAGCCAGGCGGTAGCGTGGCGAGAGGTCTGACATGCTGTATCGTTGTCCCGACCAAATTGTAGAATACCCAACATTGCCCCAAGGGGTTGAAAGCAATAGGCGAGTGCTTCCACTATGCAGAGGGGTGTAGGGAAGTTGTATGCCATAGCTCTGGTCGCCGGGGTTGGTGACGTCGATGGCGTGTTGCAGGGTGTAGCTTGCGCCGAGGTTGAGGCCTATGTGATGGCTCAGACGCATTTTGGCGTCGAGTGTGGCGTCGAGCCCTGTGATATGTACACGGCCGTAGTTAGCCATCTTCCATACATAGGTGGTGGGGAAGGCTACTATCTTGTCGGTGACGTTGTTGAAATACCCGTCTGCGGTGAGGGTGAGCGATGTGAGTGCTCCCCAGTGAGGTGCCTGCCACGTGAGACCGAGATTGTATTCGCGGGCACGCTCGGGGCGGAGATCCTTATTGCCACTACGGAAGTAGTAGAGGTCGTTGAAGGTGGGCATGCGGAAGGTGTGCTTGTACATCAGCCGCAGGTAGAGAGGAATGTCGCTCAAGGGGCGGAGCGATGCGCTGAAGGTTGGGGTGAGCTCCTTTTGAATTCTGAGTTCTGAATTCTGAATCTTTGTTGATACCTCATTGATGAAAGTGCCGAGTAAGTTACCGCGTAGATGGAGCCAATGGTTGCGATATTGTGTCTGCAGAGCGGTGAGTGAGGTGTAGCGAATCGGGAAGGGACACGAGGGCAGGTTGCTCTCCAGCGTGTTGATGAATCCGTCTTGTGCTAAGGAGAAGCTCCACGCCAGCGTGGGGCGGAAGAGTAGGGTAGCCTGTGCGTAGTATTCGCGCTGTAGGTTCTCGTCGACCTGCTTGCCTTCGGCATACTTGACATTGGTGTCGGTGTAGCGGTTCCAACCATAGGTGTATTTGGCTATGGTGCGCAGTTGCCAGTGGGGATTCCACTGCTTGGAGTAGCGGGCTTGGAAGAAGAGGGTGCGGTCGGCCAGACGCTCGGTGCTGTTATTATTGTATAGGATGACGGCACCGGGAAGCCCTCGCTCGGAGGCGTAGCCATAGAGTTTGGTGTGGAGCTCGCTGTTGTCGGCAAATTGATGGTGAAGGTTCCATTCGCCCAGGAACTGGGTGATGTCGGTATTGGTGCGCTGCTCCGTGGTGACCTTTGTTCCATTGGTCAGGGTATAGGGGTATCGACCGTGGGCATTGGAGAAACTCCCGTTGAGGCTGCTCCAGGTGCGTTTGTCGAACCTGTGGGAATAATTTATCGCAGGTTCGATAAATCCGTAAGAGCCGTACTGTAAAGTGCTCTCGAAGGTGTAGCATTTGGTTCCCCAATTGGGCTGATGGCTGCTTAGGCTCACAAGGCTGCCCGAGGCGAGAGCGCGTGCCGTAGACAGCATGTTGTCGCTTTGCCCTATATGAAGGGCGATGTTGTCCAAGCTGCTTGAGGCGAAACGTCCTAAGTCGATTTGTCCGGCCAGGCAGTTGCTCACAACTGCATCATCGTAGCTTACTGCCGTGTGTGTAGCTCCGAGCCCGCGTACAGATACAGTTTTTAGTCCGCCAATACCCCCGTAGTCCTTGACGTTGGTGCCGGCAAAGTGGCGTACGGCATCGGCAGCGGTGTGGGCGGCGATGGCTTTGAGCTGTTCGGCTCCCATCTGTTGTGTGGGTGATGTGGACGAAACCTGCTTGCTCAGTAGACGGGCGGTTATTTCTACCTCATCAATGGTGCGCAATGAGTCTTGTACCACATCGGTAGTGGCGTAGGTCGTTGTCACAGATAAAGCCAATAAGCCCATAAGGACTTTCTGTAGGTTTTTATTCACGTTCGTAACGGTATGAATAACAACATTGCCAAGCTCTCTTTCCTCGAAAGAACAGGGCGGAAATCTCATCTCTCTCGTTTTGCAGGTCTTCTGACTTACTCCATCTGTCCGCCTTCCCACCTTCGTAGAGGCAGTGGCAAAGTGTGATTGGACAGCGTCTTTAGTGAGCTTACAGCAGCGGGACTGTTCGGGACTTTCACCCGATTCCCTTTTCATCCTACACCCCGCATGAGGGCTTCGGAACAAAACGCGCTGTAAAAGTAGTATAAAAAAATGAAATGGCGAATGCAATGTCCGATTATTTGCTTTTTATCATGGATTTTTCTGATATTTATTGTCGGTAACCTGATTTTATTCCATCGATTGTCGTATCTTTGCATGAATAATAGAACTTATGCTAAATAAATAACAGCAATGCTAACCATAGAAGAACGTCGACAAATAATCGATTTGTTGCACCATGAGGTGGTGCCTGCCATGGGATGTACCGAACCTGTAGCAGTTGCCCTCTGTGCTGCTCGTGCTGCTGAACTTTTGGGCATGTTGCCCGAACGGGTTGAGGTGGAATTGAGTATGAATGTATTGAAGAATGCCATGGGAGTGGGAATCCCCGGTACGGGAATGATTGGTCTGCCCATTGCCATTGCTTTGGGAATGCTGGTGGGCAAAAGTAGCTATCAGCTTGAGGTCCTCAAGGATGTTACACCCGAGGCGGTGGAGCAAGGCAAGCTATATATTGATGAAGGGCGTATTGCAATACGTCTGAAGGAAGATGCCCCCGACGGATTATATATTAAGGTATGTGCATATGCCGGTGATTGCGCCAAAACTGCTGTTATCTGTGGCGAACATACCCGTTTTGTTGATGCAGACTCTCCTGAGTTGGGAAGTTCTACTGCTTCGGATGTTGTAGCTGAACCCTCAGTGAAACTTTCTTTACGCCGGATCTATGATTTTGTTGCAGAAGCTCCCATTGAAGAAATAGCTTTCATAGAGGAATCTGCTGAGATGAATATGGCAGCAGCGGAGAAGTCTTTGGCAGCCAATTATGGTCATCGCTTGGGTGTTATGCTGACCGACAATGCAAATTGCACGATGGTTGGTAATGGTACTTTAGCGCACATTATGGCTTATACCTGTGCGGCTTGCGATGCCCGAATGTCGGGTGCTCCTATTCTCGTGATGTCCAATTCGGGCAGTGGTAATCAGGGTATTGCTGCTACAGTTCCTGTTGCTGTGTATGCTCGTGACCATAAGGTCGCGCATGATAGTTTCATTCGTGCCTTGGCATTGAGCAACCTTACTGCTATCTATATCAAGCAGAGCTTGGGACGCCTTTCGGCTCTGTGTGGATGTATTGTTGCATCCACCGGTTCGTGTTGTGCGCTTACCTATATGATGGGGGGGACGTACGCACAGATCGCTTCAGCTGTAAAGAATATGATAGCGAACCTGACTGGCATGATTTGTGACGGTGCAAAACCTGGTTGTTCGCTAAAGTTGTCGAGTGGCGTAGGTACGGCTATGTTGTCGGCCATGCTGGCCATGCAGAACTGCTCGGTTAGCAGCCTTGAAGGTATTATCGATGATGATGTGGATCGCAGTATACAGAACCTTACGAGCATTGGGCGCGAAGCTATGCAGGAGACCAATCGTATGGTTGTGGACATCATGACGCATAAATAGATTCTTACTTAGTTAATAAAAATAAAATTCAGCGGTAAAGAACAACGGGAATGGATTCCTTGTTGTATCTTTGCAAAAGAAACTTAAAAAACAAAAAGACAGAGTATAATTATGATGAGGGAAAAAACCATAGAGAAGCTTGTTAAAGGATTTATCGCGAAGGAACTGACTATCAATCCCGATACACTGACACGCGAAACCAATTTGGTAAACGACCTTAATGCTGACTCCATGGATATCGTTAATGTGGTTACTGCCATTGAGGCCAAGTTCAAGATAACTTTCCCAGATGATTCGAAGATAAAGTACGACGGATACACCTTACAGTTCCTCATTGATGGTGTCACCAATGCGCTTAAGGAAAAGGCTCCGGCACGTACAAGAAAAGCAAAGTCAACAACGAATGAATGATTCCGTATATGTTGCGGAAGTCTTCATATTATCAATAACACCTTTGGAAAGCCGGACTTGTGAAAGCCCGGTTTTTGCTTGTAAAACACAAAATATAGTATATCTATGAAAAGCAAATCAATGAAATGCAGCTTCCTCTTTTGTCTTGCTATATTGGCATGCAATGTTACGGCTTGGGCTGATGTAAATTTAAGACTACACTACAGTTTGGAGAATGATACCTTAGGTGCACCAGTTGTACAGGATGTCTCAGGTAATGGATACCATGGAGTGCTTACGGGATCTGCAACTATCGGTACTTACAAAAAAGAGAAAGTGTTAAAACTGAGTGTACTTAACAGTACAGTAGACTTGGGTGAGGATTTCGGACAGGAAGTGGCTGGTTTAAATGATTTTACAGTTGTAGCCACTGTGTATGTGTCGACGTCATCTACACTCGATAAGCCAGGAAACAATCTCTTGTGTTTTGCTCATTCGCCCAATGTGTCATTGTCCGATAAAGGCTTTGCTGCATTTAGGCTTAGTGATTGTGCTCTCCATTACTCACCTTCCACTCTTGCAGAGGAATTCACGATAGCCTCGTCGGAAGCGGTCGAGAAGAATACTTGGAAGACATTGGTGTGGACCCAATATGGGGACGTTGTGCGTTTCTATATCAATGGTGAACTCGTGTCGGGAGGTCGTTTGGAACATACACTCAGTGAGCTGGGAACTACTACGTTCAACCATATAGGTGCTCCTCTCGATGAGGGAGAATCATATCTAAAAAGCACCTATGTCAAAGATTTCCGCATCTATAATGGTGCAATGAGTTCTACAGAGGTGGCTACGTTATGTGGTCTCACCCCTGATACAACAGAGGCAGACTTGAAGGCACACTTCACCTTTGAAAATGTTAAAAGCGATGTTGGTGATTATGAGGGAGAACTTAAAAATGGAGCTTTGTTAGCCACCGTAGCAGGCCTTCCTGTACTCTCATTAGGAGAAAATAATGGTTATTTTGATATGGGCGCTTCGGTAGGAACGATGCTTGCTTCCCTGAGTGACTATACTGTTTCGACTAATCTATACATCCCTGCATCAACAAGTTTGAGCTCAAATGGAAATTTTGTGTTCACCTTTGCTAACTCCACAGATATGGGCAGGGATGCTAATGGTTGCATTTTCTTTGGTGCTAACCAATCGCGTTATGCTATTACCAAGAGTCACTATTCGGGAGAGCAGGCTGTAACTGTAGGTAAAGCTATTCATAAGGGAGAGTGGCATGCTTTTACCTATCGTCAGCGTAACCAAGTAGGACAATTGTTCGTTGATGGTGTGCTTGTTGCTACAGATGAGGTGACGCTTACTCCTGCCGATTTGGGTGCCACAGAGCATAATTTCCTTGGCCGTTCATGTTATCAGGGCGATGTGTATCTCAAAGGTGCCCAATACAACGACTTCCGTATCTATGGCGGTGCTATGTCTGATGAGGATATTATCCTTCATGCCTCTAACCTTGCTACCCTCAATAGTGAACTCTTTACCCAACAGATAGCGGCTGTTATGGCTCAGACGGAGCTTCCTGCAACAACCCTGTATGGCGATATAGCGTTACCTACAGTAGGGGACAATGGCGTGAGCATTGTGTGGCAGTCATCAGATGAACATTTTGTCAGCTCCGCAGGAAAGGTGACCCGTCCTGTTGTAGATGCCGACTCGGCTCATGTGGTTCTTACGGCTATCTTCACAAAACAGCAAATAGCACTTTCCCGTGAGTATCATGTTATCGTAGTGCCACGTCTGGACGACTATAATAGTGTACAGTCCGATATGCGTATGCTTACCCTCGATGGTAATCTCGAGAATCTTAAGACTGACCTCTATTTGCCTTCACTTACTTCTGAGGGTTCCATTATCCATTGGCGTTCAAGTCGTCCCGACTATATGAACAATGCTGGACGTTTGTTACGCCTCTCTCCAGTAGGTGATCCACAGCATGTAGAACTTACGGCCATATTTACTAAGGGACAAGTAACAGATTCCTGCACATTTGATATTCGTATCGCCGAAGAGGAACCCTACGTAGGATACCTCTTTGCCTACTTTAATGGTAATGCCCAATGGCAGGAACAGATTTGTTTTGCCCTTAGCACCGACGGTTATAATTATGTACCCCTCAATGATGGCAATCCCATCATTAGCTCCGATACTATATCTCGCAAGAAGGCAGTGCGTGATCCTCATATCCTTCGTGGCGAAGATGGCTACTTTTATATGGTTATCACAGACATGCGCTCCTCGCAAGGTTGGTCCTCAAATGATGGCTTGGTGCTTATGCGTTCCAAAGACTTGATAAATTGGACACATTCAGCCATCGATTTCCCCACGGCGTGGCCTCACAGATTCAACCGTGATGACCTGACACAAGTGTGGGCTCCGCAGACGATCTACGACCCTGAAGTAGGTAAGTATATGGTGTACTATGCCATCGGTGAGAAGGGATCACACTACATTACCTACTGCTCCTATGCTAATGAAGACTTTACGGAACTTTCAGAACCAGAGGTGCTGTATGATCATGGAGCCAATACGATTGATGCTGATATTGTATATCTTAACGGTCTGTATCACATGTTTTTCAAGACCGAGGGACAGGGCAATGGTATCATGAAAGCTACAGCCAAGACCCTGCGTGGAAAGTGGACGCCCGAATATCGCTATCTACAGCAGACTAATGTTGCCGTTGAGGGGTCTGGAGTATTCAAACTCATCAATTCCGACGAGTGGATACTCATGTATGATTGCTATACCAGTGGACACTATCAGTATTGTAAGAGCACTGACCTCAGCAACTTTACATATGTTTGCAACTCTGCTAATACCGACATCTTTACCCCGCGTCACGGAACTACAATTCCCATTACTCAAGAGGAAGCGGAACGCCTTGTGCAGCGTTGGCCTAGTAGAGCCCTCAGTTGTGGTAAGATTACTTCCCTGAATGCTAATGTTCGCATGGATATGTACGATGTTGATGATTCATCCTCTACTATTTACCTTCCTGTATATGGCGGAACTGACCTTGCAAACTTTGATCCACGTTTTCAAGCTTTTCCAGGGACAGGTGTCATTCCGACCGGCCCACAGGACTTTACACAAGGTCCCATAGCCTATACGTTCAATCTTAATGGCAATAGTAGAACCTATCAAGTAAGTGCTCGTGTATGTGTGAATCCTATATTGCCAGGCTATCATGCAGACCCTGAGATTCTCTACTCCAAGAAGACTGGACGCTTCTATGCTTACACCACCACCGATGGCTTGGCTGGTTGGGCAGGTACATATTTCACAGCCTACTCGTCTGAGAATCTGATAGACTGGACATACGAAGCCAATGTAGTAGATTTGGCAACCGCTCAGGTGATATGGGCTAATGGTAATGCTTGGGCTCCGGCTATTGAGGAACGTGAGGTTGATGGCAATTACAAATACTACTTCTACTTCAGTGGTAATGCTGGTAGTAGCAAGCAAATCGGTGTGGCTGTAGCCAATACGCCTGTTGGCCCCTTTGTTGATAAGGGCGAGTCTATCATCAAACGTTCACCTACAGGTAGCGGACAGCAGATTGATGTCGATGTCTTTGTTGATCCTGTCTGTGGAACTCCCTATATTTATTGGGGCAACGGCTACATGGCAGGCGCGCAGCTCGAAGATGATATGCTTACTGTCAAAGAGAATACCATCAAGGTTCTTACTCCTTCGGGAGGTTCGCTTCAAGATTATGCCTATCGTGAGGCACCCTATGTCTTCTATCGCGAAGGTCTCTACTATTTCTTATGGAGTGTTGATGATACTGGTAGCAACAACTACCACGTAGCTTATGGTATGTCCACCTCTCCTCTTGGCCCCATTACTGTAGCCGAGAATCCTGTCATACTGATACAGTCACCTCGCGATGAAATTTATGGAACAGCACACAATTCAATCCTTCAGATTCCAGGACGTGATGAGTGGTATATCGTGTATCATCGTATCAATAAGGATTGGCAGGGAAAGAATGGCTCTGGCTATCATCGCGAAACCTGCATTGATCGTCTTTATTTCAATCCCGATGGAACTATCCGTAAGGTTGTTCCCACTCATGCAGGTCCTGCTCCCGTGAATACTTGGGATATTGTTACCAATATTCAAGAGCCACTAGTCGATTCAGCAGACATTATTGCTTCTGGTTATTATTCATTACAAGGCGTATGTTTGGGTGATTTGCAACCCACTGCTACAGGCGTATACGTTCATCGTCAGATATTCTCCGATGGCACCACTCGCAGTCATCTGATTTTTGTCAGATAAATGCATGCTTATGAAATTTGTGTTTAATACAGTCACAGATACCCTTATGTGTGTAGGGAACTACTATCTTTTAATCCTAGTGGATATTCTTACCGGTCGATTGTATCAGGGGAGGTAAAGTATTTTTTTAGGAGCTCGGCTGCTATAGTGCGAGTATCACCGGTTGGGGTGTTAGGGTAGCTGAGGGCTGCATTTGTTGCCCAGTCGTGTTCCATGGGATACCACCCAGTAGGTGGGGCTGTGAGGTTGTTGTCAAAGAAGTATTTCCAACGCGGATAGTAATAATCTTTTAGCATACCTGCCCATTGACGGTATGAGTAGTCGCGGAGGCCGCCGTTATTGGCCTGTTGCTCGGCTCCCCATGTGGTGATGAGGGTACGTGCATTGTTCAGTTCTAGCCACTCTTTGTCTTGCTCGCTGGTACCCTTGACTTCATCGGCAATGCCTCTGGCAAGCTGTGTCCATGTCCCTACCATAAAGTTGCTGTTGGTAGATAAGAGGCGGTCGAGGTCCAATATAAGTTCCAGAAACTTGTCGCGTCGTTGAGCAAATGATTCGCTATCGCCTGCTTCATGTGCTTTCTTGATTTCTTGTAGTAGCTGAGCGGCGTAATCAGTAAGTGCCTGACGGGTTATGTCGGTGAGGTCGTAGCTGTAGTTGTCGCCACGGAGATTCGCTTGGAGTAGTAGATGGGCTGCGTCAACCACCTCTTGTGTGTCGTAGAAGATTTGGGTGCCTCCCCAGCTTGATACTCGGTCAACAGAAAGACTTGGACGGGCGCATACAACCGCTTCGTGTGGGCCTTGGAGTGTTGACGAACAGTTAAGTGCCGAGCGACGCAGCTTATCCCAAGCTTCTTGTGCAAGACGGCTTTCTTTGCCGTAGCGGCTGGTGGTGTAGGCTTTCATCCATGCCTTGCCGTCGGGCTGAGTTGTGTGCCAAGGAAGCTCGAAGAGAAGGTCGTAGACTACGGGAACCGATTCTATAGCCTCGGGAGTAGCCCCTATGCCTTTGATATTGGGATAAGCAGCCTTGTTGGCAAAGTATCCTTCAATATTCTTGTCGAAACGGCCCATGAAACCTGTGCGTCCGCCAAAGTTTGGCAACGTGCAGTAAACGGCATCGTGTCCCTTATAGGAATGAAAATGCGTATAAGCATCAGAAAAGAGGTCGAGGATAATAAGTTTGCCATGAGCTACCTGATCCAGTACATGATATTGGGGTGCAGTCCATTGCCAGAACTGTATCACCCATTTCTCGTCAATATCGTCATTGGCGGCATACATGGCATTGGCAATGGCCGCATAGGCTGCAGGTACGTCGATACCGTTTGTGTTGGCTCCTTCGTGGAAGGGGTCCATGCTATAGTACTCAGAGGTACCCATCACCTGCTTCAGTACTTTATAGTAGTTGGCAGCCATGGTGGTGAAGGTCTCGCTGTTGGGGTCGAGGATATAGGGGCGCATGAAGTGGCACCATAATCCTTGTCCATTGGCAGCGTGGCCTGTCTTTGCAGTGAAATCGCTCGGTACCATGCCACTGAATCCAGGCAGTACGGGTTGCATGCCCAATTCGCGCATACGATTTCCAATACGCTTGGCCAGCATCTCTTGGCGGGTATACCACCATGTGGGATTGGGACCTCCCCAACCCTCAAGATTGTTCATGCCCCACCAAGCCTGGAAGCAGGGCCCTGCAATGAACTTGTTGGCTTCATCCGGGCTATATCCATAGTACTGTGTCAGCAGCTTCATCCAAACTACATCGAGCCCAACAATCTGCAATGGCATGTTGATGCCGTGCAGGGCCATCCAGTCAATCTCTTGTTGCCACCGTTCCCAAGTCCATACCGACATGGAATATGAGAAGGTGCAGTAGTTCAGGTAGTATCGGTAGTCTGCCGTGCAAGTACGTGTCTCTTCGGTGGTGGGGAGAGGCAGTTTGGCTGAGCCCAACTCGGCTTTTGGACGGTTCCATGCGAGGTTTATGTGTGCATAGTGGTTGAGATACCAATTGAGACCTGTGGTTACCGCCAATACGCTGTTGCCTTTGATGCAAGGGCGATGGCCTTGGGCGGTGATGATAAATATATCCTTTCCATCCTTCGAGAGCGACTCGTCAACTATGGTGACAAATCTGTCTGCTGCTCCAGCGCCTCCTATACGGTGGAGAAGCTCCGTTACAGCTTGTGGGTTGATTTCGGCTGCAGATATTGAGATACAGCTGATAATGCTCAGTAGAGTAAGTAGGTGTTTTTTCATGATAGTATGATGATTTGTTTCTTTTGCCAGTTAAGCTATTGGTATAGTTTGTAGGTGGTACGTAGCACGCGGAACTCTGTGCGGCGGTTCTGTGCGTTGCAGAGCTCCTGTTGCTCTTCAGGTAAGGTGAGGATATACTCCTCGGTAAGCGTGTTGCCCTCCTTCATGAATGGGTGCTTCTCGGCCATCTTGCGTGTGATGGTCTTTGGTGTGCTCTCACCATAGCCCTTAGGTACGAGACGGTCAGCTTCGATGCCTTGCGATATGAGGTAGTTGACCACCGACTCGGCACGGCGCTGTGAAAGTCGCTCGTTGTACTCGTCGCGTCCCTTGTAGTCGCAGTGGGCACCTAGCTCGATGACAGTGCCGGGATTGTCGGCCAAGAGGCGTACCAGCTCGTCCAAGGCGGCGGTGGAGGACTCGGTAAGTTCAGCCGAGTCGAACTTATAGAAGATATTGTCTATGAGCACCGGTTTGGTGATGGATGAGAGGGGAAACTGAAGCACGTATTCACGGTCCTCTACGGTGCTGTCGGTCACCAGCTCCTGTTTGTAGTTGAGGTAGCCGTTGCAGGTGCCCAGCATCACGTAGCTCACGCCGGGCGTGAGTCGCTTCTCGAACGAACCGTCTGTCTTCACGTTCAGCTTCTCGTTGGTGCCGTCGTTGCCGATGAGATATACGATACCTTCTGTCAGTTCGTAGCCATCCTTCTCGTATACCCAGCCTGTGAGGGAGTGTACGGTTTCGGGTAGGTAGAATGAGTAGATGTGGTCCCATCCGCGGGCATCGCCACGGTTGCTGCTGAAGTAGCCACGGGTGAGCTCGCCTTCGAAGGTCATGCCAAAGTCGTCGTTGGGTGAGTTTACGGGAGCTTGCAGATTGGTGATGCTCCATCTGTTCTCCTCATCCTGTGTGGCGCAGTAGATGTCGAGTCCGCCCATGCCGTGGTGACCATCAGAAGAGAAGTAGAGGTCGCCGTTAGGGCGGAAGGTGGGGAACATCTCATTGCCTTGGGTATTGATGGCCGCTCCCAGATTCTCCACACCGCCAAATCCGTCGCCGGTGATGGCAATGCGCCAGATGTCGAGTCCGCCCATGCCGCCACTCATGTCCGATACGAAGTATAGCCAGGCTCCATCGGGCGAAACCGCTGGATGGGCAAACGAGGAGAGCGTGTCCTTCACCAGTTCGCACAGTGTGGGGGCACTCCAGGATGCGTCTGAACGAGTTGATTTATAAATCTGTGCCGCGCGGGGCGACTCACCGTCGATGAGGCAGCGGGTGAAATACATTGTCTTGAAGTCGGGCGAGAAGGCACAGGCACCATCTTCGTATTCGCTGTTCACCTCGCCCTCGAGTGGTTCAGGCTTTTGCCAGTTGCCCTTCTCGTCCTTGGTGGAGAAGAAGAGGTCGGGGGCTTTCAGTCCTGTGATGAGGCTCTTGTCCTCGCCTAAGGCCTTGTCGCGGGTGGAGGTGAAGAAGAGTTGCGAGTGGTCCTCACTGCCATATACGGGTGAGTATTCGCTGCGTCGTGAGTTGAAGAAAGTCTCCTTCTTTACGGTGTATCGGGTGGGATTCTTTTTCCATACAGGAGCCGTTGCGCATGCCTTGCGCCCATTGATGGCCGTTGTGTCTGTGGGGTTCCAAGCCAGGTAGATGTCATAGTTGCCGATGGCAGCTTTGTATTCCCCCTTCTCCAATTGCAGGTCGGCCATGTGCTTATACATCATGCTGTCGGGGTAGTTGTAACGTATGGCATTGCGATACGCAGCCATCGCCTTGGCATTCATGTTGATAAGGCGGTAGCACTCAGCCGTCTTGAAAGCCCGCTCGGCCCGCTTGTCCTTCTGCTTGGCCTCTGTCTTCGAGTATGCCTTCTTGTACAGCGCTGCTGCCTCGTGATACTCGCCCAATGCATAGCTCTGGTCGGCTTGGCGCAAGATACTCTCTACACCGCAACTACTGAGCAGCAGGCAGAGGAGCAGGTAATATATATAATGTATATAGTGGGCAAGTTTCATACCTTATTTAAACTGCCGATGGGGCAATTTATTGTATGCGTCGTGGAGTATTATCCGAGAGAACCTGATGAACGATGTCGGCCACCATCTGTTTCAGCTCGGCAATAAACTGCTTGGCATCGTACTTGCGGGCTTCGATGTCGCGCAAGCGCTTCTCCCATATACCCGTCAGTTCGGCACTCTTGAGCAGCTCTTCGCGGATGAGGCTGATGAGCTCAATGCCTGTGGGGGTGGGCATGAGGTTCTTTCTGACCTTGGTGATGTAGTTGCGCTTGTAGAGTGTCTTGATGATTTCCGCACGTGTGGCAGGGCGTCCGATGCCGTTCTCCTTCATGGCATCGCGCAGCTCCTCATCGTCGACAAACTTACCGGCAGTTTCCATCGCTCTTACCAGTGTTCCTTCGGTATAGGGTTTGGGAGGTTGGGTCCATCGCTCCACCAACTCGGGCTGGTGGGGACCGCTCTCACCCTTGGTGAATTGACAATTGACAATTGACAATTGACAATTATCGGGGTTCTCTGAGGAATCGGAGTTCTCAGAGTTTTCCGAAGAATCTGAAACGGTATTTTTCTCAAACACCACCCTCCATCCCGGCTCCACTATCTCCTTGCCCGATGTGCGAAAGGGTATGCCGTCGCTCTCGCCCAGCACGGTCGTCGTGCGGGTCTTGCAGTCGGGGTGGAACACGGCAATGAAGCGGCGTACTATCAGGTCGTATATCTTCTTCTCAATGTCGGTCAGTGCCTGCGGATATACTCCTGTGGGGATGATAGCATGGTGGTCGGTGACCTTCTTGTTGTCAAAGACCTTCTTCGACTTTTGCAGTGGCCGTCCGTGCAGCGGAGTTATGAGGTGCTGATAATCGCGCAAGCCCATCAGTATCTGTGGGCATTTGGCATACACGTCGTCGCTCAAGTAGGTGGTGTCGACACGGGGATAGGTGGTCACCTTCTTTTCGTAGAGTGACTGCACCGTCTGAAGCGTTACGTCGACTGGTATGCTGAATCGTTTGTCACATTCTGTCTGCAGAGAGCTGAGGTCGAATAGCGAGGGTGGCAGCTCCTTGCCATCCTTCTTGGTTACCGAGGTGATAGTGAACGGTGCCTCCTTGATGCGGCTGAGTATGGCCATTCCCTGCTCCTCGCTGGCGATGGGCTCCATCCCTATGTTCTCGGCATCGGCCTTTCGCCATGCCTCATCCATATCGAAGGGCACACCCTTCTTCTCGGCCTTCTCGCGCAGCTTCTCTATGTCGGCCATCAGGTCCTCATCACTGCGTTTCACGATAGCGTTAAACACGATGCCCCTGTATATTGTCTTCAGCACCCAGAACTGCTGTGGCACGAAGTTGTCAATCTCCTGCTGCCGCTTTACGATAAGAGCCAGCGTAGGTG
This sequence comes from Bacteroidaceae bacterium, assembly GCA_017465905.1. Lineage (GTDB taxonomy): Bacteria > Bacteroidota > Bacteroidia > Bacteroidales > Bacteroidaceae > UBA1189. The sequence continues at coordinate 28,789 of JAFTVE010000031.1, forward strand.
TCTGCACGCGTCCTATCGAGAGTACCTGACGGTTCTGTCCATACTTCAGCGTGTAGAGTCGTGTGGCGTTCATGCCCAGCACCCAGTCGCCGATGGCGCGGCACAGGCCTGCCTCGTAGAGCGACTGCTTGTCCGAGGCATCCATCAGCTTGGCAAAGCCCTCGCGTATGGACTCATCGGTGAGCGACGACACCCACAGGCGCTTCACCGGGCATTTGGCTTCGGCCTTTTGCATCACCCAACGCTGTATGAGTTCACCCTCCTGGCCGGCATCACCGCAGTTGATGATCATGTCGGCCTGCTGCATGAGGCTTTTGATGATGCCGAACTGCTTCTCTATGCCTCTGTCGTCGATGAGCTTGATGCCGAATCGGGGCGGTATCATGGGCAGGCTGCTGAGCGACCAACTCTTCCACTGCGACGTATAGTCGTGCGGTTCCTTCAGAGTACACAGGTGTCCGAAGGTCCACGTCACTTGGTATCCGTTACCCTCCAAGTAGCCTTCGCGGCGCGTTCTGGCACCCAATACATCGGCTATCTCCTTCGCTACACTTGGTTTCTCAGCTATACAGACAATCATTCAAATCTTTGTTCCTAAAAATTAAGTTGTTGAGTCGTTCTTCGGAAGTCAAACTTACTAACTCATAAACTTGCAAACTCAATGTGAGCGCGAAGTTACAGCTTTTAATTAAGAGAATAAAATTTAGGCATGAGAAATCTTTTTTCTTGATGGATGATAGATTTCTTGATTTTATGTCCTCTGTATGTTTGTAACGTAAAAATTGTAATGTATGAAAAAGTATTTTAAAATTCTTTGGAGAAGCCTCCTTGGACTAGCGGCAGTAGTAATTGTGTTAGTGGGTATGGTGTTGCTTATAAAGTGGTGCAGAAATCAGAATAATTATTATACGGAGCGTGAATTGTCTGATAATGTGACGGTTCGTTGGTACTATCACAAAAGTGAATACAGACTTTATAATTCCCATGAGAAAAAAACTGTCTTGAAAGGTATAGATAAGGTGGTAAAACCGGCTAGAGGTGATTCACTTACTGTCTTTTTCCAGGATGGACTTCGTGGCTATCTTAATGCCAATACGGGAAAAATCGTGATTCCTGCGCAATATAGTAGTGCCTGGCTCTTTTCTGAGGGGGTAGCTGCTGTTATGGACTCATCTGGTAAGATTGGATTTGTCGATAAGGACAATAAAGTAGTCTTGCCGTTTGTTTATAGTTCTTGCTATGGGAAGAATGTGGACTACCTGTTCCATAATGGATTGTGTGTGATGACTGACGTACAAGGAACTTGTGGCCTTATTGATGTCACGGGAAGTTGGGCGTTGGCTCCTAAGTATGATTATATATGGTCGCCTCGGTATGGAAAATACCGTATAGTCATTGAAGATGGTAAGTATGGAGTACTTGACGAATCTCTCAGTCTACTGTTTCCCATAGAGTATGATTTTATAGAATTTGCTAATTCCGAGGCTGATGGTTTGTTGTTGATAAAGGATGGAGTGAAGCAACAAGTTGCATTTGATGGTACAGTTCTAGTTCCGTTTATGTTGGATGATGCCTCAGACTTATATTATACACAGCGTATAGAATCTATTGTCGTGCCTGATGGTGAAGGCTCTTCTACTCTATATAGCGAAGTAACCCTCTTGTCTGATTACCTGCAATATTGCGTCCACAATAGTTGGGGATTGATGCACCGGGAGACTGGCAAGGTGATTCTTCCTGCACTGTACAATGACATTGAAATGTTGTCTTCAACGCTTGTCAAGGCAGAACTCGCAGAAGCATCTGGGTATATCCTGTTTGATGTTAATGGACAGCGTATTGAATGATTGTTGGATAAAATGCAATATTATGAAGGACAATTCTAAAAGATTTGAATTTGAGGACAATCATGTGATTTCGTATGGCTATTCCGAACTGGAAGGTCACAAAGGCTTCCTTATCGGGGAAAATGTAGCACTGTTTTATGAGGGTGAGTATGGACTATACATTGTCAATACGGTGACTGGTAGAATTCGTCAAATGTCTACAACAGCAGGAATATTATTGGTTGATGATAATGAAATTGACTATGAAGCAATCTGCAAGTGTTGCAAGCATGGGGCTCACAATGCAAAGTCTAAAGCGATACGCTATGCCGGGATGAGCAGGTGGGGGAACTTTAAGGATGGTCTCTGTGTCATTTCTTGGATGTTATATCCTGATGGTATGTATTTTGCAGATAGTGATGGCTTTGGTATGGTCGACAATGATGAAGAAATGGTTTATGCAATCATTGACACCAATCTTGACCTTGTTGAGCCTTTCCGTCCCGTCAAGGATGTTGATAAATATATAGAAGAAATCAGAAAAACGAATTGTGAAATTACGACTAAAAAGAATGGAACTATGAAAACAAAAATTTTCAACCTCATCATCCTCGATGAGAGCGGATCTATGCAAAGCATTAAGAGTGCTGCTATCAACAGTGTGAACGAAACTATTAACACTATCCAATCGGCACAGGAGGAACATGTCGATCAGGAACATTTTGCAACATTGGTGACCTTCAACAGCAAGGTGAAGACCGTGTATGAATGTGTGCCCGCAGATGAAGTGGCAGAGCTTACATCTGAGGCCTACCGCCCTGAAAACCTTACAGCCTTGTACGATGCTATGGGGCTTTCATTGGGGGCACTTCGCCCGAAAGTTGCCGACGTGGATAAGGTCTTGGTCACAGTTGTTACCGATGGCTATGAAAATGCATCGAGAGAATATAGTAGTCAAACCATAAAATCACTTGTCAATGAACTTAAGGCCAAAGGCTGGGTATTCGCATACATCGGAGCCAATCAGGATGCGATGACCGTAGCGCAGACGATGTCCATAACCAATGCTCTGGACTTCGAGGCGACACATGAGGGTACTATATCGATGACTGAGCATAACATCCGCAGTCGCAGAGCACTCTATGCTCGTATGGCAAAGCCCGACTTCAATGCAGATGAGGCCAACTTTAATTTCTTTAATGAGGAAAAATAATCACAGACGGAGATAAAGAAACTTGTTGATTTCAAAATCTATTAGTATATTTGTGATGAATCACTACATTGTTGAATGTAAAATGAATACAACGAAAATAAACTGAAGCGCGTTATGCTGGTAATCCATCCGAAAGACAAGACGACTACCGTGCTTGCTGCCCTTTACGAAGGGGCGCAAGTGCGGTTACTTGACCAAACTTATAGTAAGTCCGAGATTAATCATCATCTGCATCATACTACCAAGAGTGAACGTATTATGATGCTGGGGCATGGCTCGGATAAAGGGTTGTTTTCGCGTGATGATGACGAACAGGATTTGTTCGACCGCTTGCTGGTCTACCATCCTCATGCCTACTATCTCCGTAAGCATGGAGCCAATGTCGTGGCTCTTTGGTGCAATGCCGATTTGTTTGCTCGTAAGGAGGGGCTGCATGGACTGTTCACTGGGATGATTATTTCAGAGTTGAGTGAAGCGCTGGTCTATGAGGTGCCTACCACACAAAGCGAACTTGACGAAGAAAATGTCAAGTTGGTTCGTCGATTGCGTGCCCTGTTGGACGAGGACGTTCCGTTGAACGATATCCCCCAACGTATGTTTGCACTCAATGACACTCATACTCCACTCACCGATTTTAATTACTCGCATTTCTATTATCTTTAGTAACGTATAGAAAATAAGCAGCTTAATTGCTATGAATATGAAAAATACTCTTTACGAACGGCTACAGGCATTGCCTATCACGGATTTGGCTCCCGTGTTTGACCATGGTGTTAGAGGACGCACCATGTCTGCTTCATCGTGCAGTTGGCTGTTACCTAAGGTGCGGGAGGCTGGCGTGAAGACAATTATAGACTTGCGTACGGCCGACCACACCGATAAGTTCTGCAAGAAAGTGCATGATGCAGGGCTCGCATATCGCCATATTGCTATCGACAGCGAAAATACGGATGTGCGTGAAATCCTCTCTTCGTTACCCGACTTTTTTGCTTGGATGGACGAGGGGGATTTTTATATTGCTTGTGCTATGGGGCTTCATCGCACAGATATTGCGATATCCATATATTATGTGTTTCATCCGTCGGTACCCTATGACCGTGTGCCCGAACTGCGTGGACACCGCAAGCATGGAATACTGCGATGCGACGATATTGCTCGTCGGCTCAATAGTATAATGAGTGCTCTTACTCCCAATGACAATATTCGGATGGGACTCCCCGATGATTATCGGGATGAATTCAATAGACGCAAAAAACATCTTTTTGCGATCAACTCTGTATTTTAAACTCAAATGATGAAAGACTATGAATAATAAGTTATCCAAAAGTGCAAAAAGGAATACATATATTTTCATTGTTATAGCTATAGCCTTTGTCATTAGCCTACCGCTTTCATACTATTCGTGTCCGGCTTACGATATTGTTCCCCATTTCTCTTTCTTGTTGCTTTTGTTGCATTGGTGCTTTTTCTCTGTTGCTTTTCTACTTTGTTCTCTGCTTGTGTTAGGTAGCATAAAGATATGCTGTAAATATCATCCACTCTTTTTCTGTAGGTGTCAGATAAAGGAGATTGCAACAATGCTGTATACAGATAAAGGTAAGCATCTATGCCTCCATCTTCTCTTGATAATAGGCAGTGTCACTATGCAGTTGGTGATTAATAGAGCAAGCCGATTCCTACATTCTACAACATGGCATTTTTCTCTTACCCCAGAGTTCAGGATGCTAGATACTATCGTTTGCTATCTTTTCATGTTGCTTCTTACTTATCTTTATCTCAAAATCACCAGATGCAACACCAGGACTACCGTTTATTATGCAGTAGTAGGCATTTTCTCTTGTGTTATTACTGCATTAGGATTGGAGTGGGTTGAGTTGTGCGGATATGAAGCCGAGTTCTGTTCAGATATTCCTTAATCTTGTAAACACGGAATCCTTATTTCTGTATCAAGAGATACTGATACTCATTGCCTGCGGATGACATCCGCAGGCTCATCCCTTTCCCGCATTTATCTGCCTAAGAGTATTAACACGTGGTCGATGAACTATTAGGCTTTACAAAGGGGCAGGGAAAACGCATTATAAAAACATCTTAATGGAAACGTCTAACTAACTGTCCCTCTATAAACAGAGGGGGAGTTTGGAAAGCGCAAATAATCAATGGTTAACTACTAAGAAGTCCGAAAATTTTATAATGCGTTTTCCCTACAAAGGGGGGCATATCAGTGGATATGAAGGACTATGCGTTGATTAAGGATATTCATTATCACTGAAGGTTATTAAAGTGGAAATCCCTGAAATGTCTGAAGAGTCAATAGGTGATCTGGACCAAGCATTGGCCGACACCTGTGGTGACAAGGAGTGCAACATCCTTCTTTACATCGCCACCCTTAAATCCACACAGAATCCCATCACAGTGGAGCAGATGCAGTTGTTCGGCAACTCCCTTGACAAATATGTTTCCGATAGTGCCCACATCATTTGGGGATTGGGTGAGTATGAGAGCGGATACGATGGAGTCACTATTCTGATTGTTGTTGGCGATTCGAAATAATTGGCTGAGCTAAGCTAAAAATCTCTTGTGATGATAGGTATGAGGGGTAAAATGACTCTATACTATAAAACAAACAATAAATTTTTAGTGCTATGATACTTATTGGAACATCTATTTTGATTCTTGCCTATATGATTATGGGCAAGGACATCAATCCGCTTTTGGAGCGTGTAAAGCACATTGATTGGCGTGCCAAGATCAATGCCTTGATGGATAAGTTGCGTCCTTGGGCATTGAAGGCCGGGCGAGTAGCCACCCGTCCCCTACTCCAGTTCTACTATGTGATGGATGATGACAGCACCTCCATGCTTGACCGAGTATTGATTTACGGAGTTATCATCTATACCATTCTTCCCATCGATGTCATTCCTCGCGCCGTGTATAAGTTCCTTGGTGTGCTGGACGATGGTGTAGCTATCCTCTATGTCTATAAGAAGGTCAAGGATAAGATTACTCCCGAGATCAACATCAAGGTCGAGGAGACTCTGAATGCCTGGTTCGGTCCCGAGTATGCGTGGATTGAGGGGTGAATCCATAAAAGAGATGATACAAATGATTAACAATTAAAACTACTACTATGAGCATTAAAGATTTGTTTAAAAAGAAAACCACGATCATCACAGAGACTAAGACAACAACAATCTCAACAGAAGAGAGCGTCAGCACCGACAAGACGGAACAGAAGCCTTTCGAGAAGGTGGCTCCTGAGAAGATTGGCGTGCTGGATATGGTTATTGCCTTTGACACTACGGGATCAATGGCTGCTTATATTGACGCTGTGCGTCAAGAGGTGGCTGAACTGATACCACGACTTTTTAAGGACAACGAAGACTTGAGGCTTGGTATAGTGGCATTCGGTGACTACTGCGATATGAATAATGCGCAGGACTTTGGCGATGCCTACCAATGCCTGATGCCCACCAATAACGAGAATGACATTATCAAGTTTGTACGCGAGACAAAGGATACCAGCGGTGGCGACGGTGATGAGTTTTACGAATTGGTCATCAAGAAGATTGTGGAGGAGACACCCTGGCGCGAAGACTCTACCCGTGCGATACTCTTAATCTCCGATGCTGAGCCCCATTCATTGGGTTATACCTATAAGGATTATGTTGTAGGCAATCAGATAGATTGGCGCAAGGAGGCAAGCAAGGCAGCTGAGATGAAAATCAAGATCGACACCGTGACGATTACCGACAGTCCATGGTACAAGGAGCTTTCGAAAATGACAAATGGTATCAGCGTACCCTTCGCCAGTGGTCATAAGACTGCCCGACTTGTCGAAACTGCTACAATGGCTCGCGGTTCAATGAAGTCAAGAGAGAAGTTCGACATGCTCTATAGCGAATGCATGGATGATGAATGCCGCGACGTATTCTCGGCATACAAGGATGAAAGAGATAAGTGTGATGTGTAAATTCACCAAAATTCATTTGAAATCAAGTAGCTATATATGAAGGATGGCCCTTTTTAATTGTGCGTTAAGAAAAAATAGTTACATTTGCAGAAAAAATATACCATGAATATAGCATATAGAAATAAAGTATTAGGTTCTATGGTTGGCGGTGCTGTAGGAGATGCACTTGGCTATCCCGTAGAGTTTATGAGTTATGACCAAATTCTTCACAAATATGGAAGTGGAGGGATTACTCGTTATGAACTGAATAAAGAGGGGGTGGCGGAGATTTCCGATGATACCCAAATGAGCCTGTTTACGGCTAATGGAGTTCTATTTTGTTTTACCAGATATGCTACTCGCGGAGTTTTAGGCGCAAGTCCAGCAGACTATATTCGTGATTCGTATATTGAATGGTTGCAAACTCAGACAGGATGTATTGACTATACCCAATGTCATTATAATTGGATTCGCGGCGTTAAAGAACTTCATGCTAATCGCGCTCCTGGAATGACTTGTATGGCTGCATTGCAACAATTGGCAAAGCATGAGGCTGTTGTTAATAAAAGTAAGGGCTGTGGAGGTATCATGCGAGTGGCTCCATTGGCCTTATTTGCAGCCCATCCAGTACATGATGTCGATTTGCCATCTCATGTAGAGCTTTATGTGAAAGAATCGGGAAAAACAGCAGAATTAACACATAAGCATCCTCTTGGGTATATACCTGCAGCTTTCTTATCAGCTTTGATACAGAAGCTTATGCCATATTCGTATCTGTCCAAGACTCAACTGAGGAAATGTGTTGTTGACAGCATGTCATTGATAGAAGAGATTTATCCAAATCAACGAACGTATACGGATTATCTGAAACAGTTGATAGACAAGGCTATAGAATTATCATATAGTAGCGAGAGTAATTATGCTGCAATCTGTCAGTTGGGTGAAGGATGGGTGGCTGAAGAAACTTTGGCTATTGCCATGTATTGTTTGATGAAGTATCCTGACAACTTTGAAAAGGCAATTATAGCATCAGTCAATCATTCTGGCGATAGCGACTCTACGGGTGCTGTCGTAGGAAATATTATGGGTGCATTGCTCGGATATGATGCTATCCCTGACTATTATAAAGAGAAACTTGAACTAAGGTGGCTTATCGAGGAGTTGGCAACGGACATCGCAATGGGTATTCCTGTTGGGGAATATATGGATTGTTATGACACTCCAGAAAAGAGACTTTGGATGAAAAAATATGTTGACATCATGGCCTATGATTGTGCCCCTATAAAGAACTCCTATCTTGTTCATAGCGATTTGCATATCTATGCAGGCGAATATCCAGGTGATAAGGATGAGCATAGATGCCGTATGAAAGTTCTGGATTGCTGTTGGTCAAAGTTTAAGCACTTCTATGATCTTACTTGTAATGGAGAGCTTACACCTTATGCAAACTATCTCCCTCCCCAAAAGTGTTATACAAGATTCCCTATTTCAGATTGTGGAGTACCGGACAACACTGCAATTGTGGCAAGATTGTTGCAAGAGATAATATACAAAGGAGAAAACGCCAATCTTCACGATGAATATATCTATATTCATTGTTGGGGCGGAGTGGGTAGAACTGGTAAATTGTCGCATGTCTCTATGCTTACTTACTGAGAGGACAAGGATTGAATGCCGATGAGATATATTCAAGAGCAATGCTTCAGCTCCAAGAGAGTTTCTCTCGCTGTCCTAAATCAAAAACACGAGTATCTCCAGAGAATCATCTGCAACGTTCATTCGTGCGGAAGTTTATTGAAAATGAATGTGTCAATTAAACTATTGTATAGTATTAATTTCAATGTTATGAAGAAGCGACTCTATTTTGATATGGACGGAGTTCTTGTTGATTTCGAATCGGGATTAGCACAACAGGACGAACAAACCCTTAAGGAATATGAAGGATGTTATGATGAGATACCAGGATTGTTTGGGCAGATGTTGCCAATGGAAGGAGCTATAGATGCCGAAAAAACGGGACAAGTGAGTTTGAAGGCGAATGGATACAGTTTGGTTCGGGACAGTTTCCCGACTGGACAGCAGTAGTCGACTATCTGTTATAATTATGGTGCTTAGAAATTTATATGTAAGGTGGCAGGTGTGGCGAGGAAAAGCCATTGATATATGGAGTAAAAGTCCATATCCTGCAGATGTGTTGAGTAATCTCTACGCAAATGAGTTTTGTTTTGAAGGGGTACGGTGTGGCAGCATGGAGGGATTTCTGCAATCATTAAAAAAAACAAGATGTTAATGTTCTGCATGAGATATGTGCAATGTCTGGTAAGGAAGCCAAGAATAAAACAAATAACGTTTGGCAGCAGAACCAGATTGTATGGTGGAAGGGAAGATCCATTGACCGTCAAAGCCAAGATTTTGAAAACTTGATACGTAAGGCTTACATTGCATTATATCAGCAAAACGAAGTGTTCTCAAAAGCTTTATCCTCAACGAAAGGATTAAAACTGTATCATAGCCGTGGTGAGCAAAACTCATATAAAACGATTCTAACTGAAAAAGAGTTTTGCGGCATTCTTACCTATGTTAGGGACTCTATAAAATAGAATGATATTTTCGCTCCTCTACCGAATCCTTCTGCCGAAGTGTCGCCATCGCGAGATAATACAATGAGTATTAACACATTGATGGCGACACTTCTATAATTGTTTTCGTTATCGTTATCGTCAACGTTACCAGCCAAATGCCCCTAGCATGGGTTGGTAAGCTCTCGTGTTCTGCCGCCCTATCACCTCCAGTTTGCCAGCCTTGACAAGTGCCTTCAGCTTGGCCAGTGCTGCGTAGCGGCTGCACTCGCACACGTGCTCAAACTCCGAGCGTTGTATGCTGCGATGCGTGGCGAAGAACTCCGTCAGGCGCTTCTCGATGACGGCATCGGTGAGCTGTTTGTTTCCCGTGGGGCCTCCACTCACGATGACAGCTCCGCGTAGGGTACGTTGCAGCTCAGCACAGGGACTGAAGACGATGCGGCTCACCTCGATGTCCTTGCTTGTGATGTGGTCCTCCTTGCGCTTGTTCTTGCAGGTGAGGGCCAGACTGAAGGTGCCTATGTGGTCTATCTCCACGCGGTTGCCGTCGAGCAGGGCATCGCCGATGCGCTGGCCCACGGCTTGCAGCACGGCCAGCACGTCCGACTCGGTGGCGCTGCAGGCGTGGTTGATATCCTTGGCTATCTGGGCGGTGCTGATGACCTCGCTGCTCACGACGCTCACGGCCATCGTGGGGTTCTTCTTCGTGGCCTTGCCCTGCAGGTCGTTTCTCACATGTAACTGGTAGGCAATGGTGCCCGACTTCTTGGTTGCTGTTCCTCGTTTCATACTATTCTGAGTTTTTAAGTTCTTTAGTTTTTGAGTTTGTTCTAACTCTCAATGTCTATTTTTCAAAGTTCGTGCCAACGAGCGGGAGCCAAATAGGTTTGAGCTATCACTGCGAGTGCTGCCGAACTAAAAACGAATGTTTAATTTATTTATCATATGATGGCCAGCAGACAACTGATTGATGGTCATCGGTCAGTTGATTGATGGTGGTCGGGCAACTGTACGTTGCCCATCGTACGATAACTTTTCTTTGTGCAAAATTACGAAACAATATGCACTCCTGCAAGCTTTTGCACAGTAAAATTATATTGTTGACTTCGCTTTCCCGACGTATTACTTTTGTGGCGTGAAAAGGAAACCAAGTTGCGTATCGTCAACGTGAGGGTCGAAAAATAAGTTTGCTTATTTTACCTCCCGTAGCATACCAAATTCAGAACAAACGCTGTTGGCGGCATCGTAACTTTGCGGGAGTTCTCTGAACAACGAAAACGTTGACGATAACAGTAACGAAGACGAAAACGATGACGAAGCGGAGGGGGCAGTTCCATAGAAGAACAAATATAATGTATAACTTAATATGCCTATTTATTATGAATGTAAAAGATCTATTTCAAAAAGCAATCGAGTGGCTGCGAAGCAGAGTAACAGCGCTCAAGAGAGAAGAGGGAAGAGTGAAGAGGGAAAAGGTAGAGAACACGCGGGGTGTTAACGATAACGAAAACCCAGTAAAGGTTAGGGATAAGAGGTTAGCGGTCAGCGAAGTTCGAACTTCGAAGGTCGAAAGACGCCATCACAACGATGACGATAAATCTTTCAACTCTCATCTTTCAACTTTCAACTCAAAACTGACCATTCCCGAAATCGAGGCCCTGCTCCGCGAGAAGTACGAGCTGCGCTACAATGTGCTCACCGAACAGTCCGAGTATCGCATGAAGGGCAGTGATGCCCCATTCGCTGCCGTCACCCAGCGCGTCTACAAGACCTGGATGGCCGACCTCCAGGCCGACGGGCACAACGTGTGGTGGGCCGAGGGCGTGCGCATCGCTGCCGAGTCCATGCATATCGCACCCTACCACCCCGTGACGCACTACTTCGGTACGCTCCCCGAGTGGGACGGCACCGACCGCCTGCGTCCCTTGATGCAGCGCCTCACCACCGATGAGACGATGGTAGGCTACCTCTGCCGCTGGATGCTTGCTCTGGTGATGCAAGCGCAGGGCAGGGACGATGCCCTCTATGCCAACAGCGTGGCACCCATCCTCGTGAGCGAGCAGCAGGGTATGCACAAGAGCACCTTCTGTCGCCTGCTCCTGCCGCCCGAGCTGCGTATGTTCTACACCGACAACTTCGACCTCTCGGCCGAGAGCCAGTGTGAGCGCAAGCTCGTCGACTGCCTCCTCATCAACCTCGACGAGTATGACCGCTACTCGGCCCGCAAGCAGAGCACGCTGAAGAACCTCATGCAGATGCCCACGCTCCGCATGCGCAAGGCATACGCCAAGCAGAGCACCACGCTGCCGCGCATAGCCTCGTTCATCGGCACCAGCAACAGCCACGCCCTGCTTACCGACGAGAGCGGTAGCCGCCGCTTCCTCTGCCTCGACATCCGCGAGATGATCGATGTGGACACCCCTGTGGAGCACCCTCAGCTCTATGCCCAATGCATGCACCTGCTTGCCCAGGGCGAGCGACATTGGTTCACCGCCGATGAGGTGCGCGACATCGAGCGCCGCAACCGCCGTTACCGTCGCCACCAGCCCGTGGAGGAGCTCTTCTTCCGCCACTATCGCCTGCCCCGTGAGGGCGAGGTGGCACAGATGCTCAGCTCTGCCGACATCTACGAGCACCTGCACGGCATCAACGCCCGCTTGATGGACAAGGTCAGCGCCTACCGCTTCGGCAGCATCCTCCGCGCCATGGGCGTCACTCGTCACCAGCATCACGACCGCCGCGTGTATGCGGTGATTCCGTTGAAAGGGTGAGGGGGGAGAGTTTAATGTTTAGGGGCAGAACAGTCAACGTTATCGTCATCGTTAATCTGCCGAAGTGTCGCCATTAATCTTCTAATTCATATTGTGTTAGTATGTGGTGGCGACACTTCGGCAGTTAGTATCGTGAATACAGCTTGTCAATGCCTATAGTGGTAATCCTAAGGGTTGTTGTCACACGTCATCGTACACGCAAAGCGTGTCTAAATATGTTTTACAACATTCTTTGAAAATATCTGTCATTTGTGAATTGTCAATTGTGAATAATTGTTTACATTTGCAGTAAGAAGTTTTTTGGATATTATTTCGAGTTTAGCTGAGAGGGATTTTGGGATAGATTCATCATCTCGAGGCGAAGAGAATAGTGGCCTATTCACGAGAATCGAGAGGGTAAATATGCCGAAAATAACCTCAGATAATCCGGAAAGTATTTCATGTACTTATTAACGGTAAAATCCAAACAGCTTCTGGAAACCTGCGCTGAGCCTTTTCGTATGAAAAGGAGGTAGGGGTGGGTTATTCTTTGACATATAAGAAAAGGCGTTTACTTGACGCTTAGCTTTCTACGTTCCAAACTTCGCAAAATTTTGAAACCAAGTAAGAAAGCGAGGCAACGGTAGATGCCCGTGGGATATGTATATACAATATAGCATATCAACAACGAGGATTTCTCGAAGGCCTTCAGTGTCTTCGTTTTTTCGTTGGCTATATTCTACATATCAGCGTGGGCTTCTGCGTTGCTTATCCTTACTTGGTAGGTAATGCGAAGACCTGGAACCGTGGGATAAGCAACAGGTACAGATTCCCACGTTTTTTTCTTTTTAAACACGCGATAGAACCACTCGGTTCGGGGAGTCTACGAGGAGAATAAGGCAAATTCTTATAATGGACATATGTCTTAAATTTCGACTGCATATGAATGGTGAAGACTTATATCTAAAAGGTATGGAACAGATGCATTGTTTTTATGACACGGCACCTTATGGAGGAATGCATTCTGCCGACTATCAGAAAATGATAGTTGAAAAGTATTTTATCCCTGCTGCAAACACAGGTTGTGTGCAAGCAATGAAAGAATGTGGAGATTATTATTTGTCAATAGACAAGGCTAAGGCTGTCAAGTTTTATCGATTATATATGAAGAATTGTCCTAAGGATGAATTCACTAGGCTTATGTAGTTGCCAAATTGGGACTGAATGCATTAATGTAAACAGCAAGTTTCTAATATTATTAGGTATTACATGAAAGTCTTGTTAAATTATAAAACTCTCACAGATCGTGAATTAGTGACTCTGACCTTAGAAGAAGGTGATATTGAGGCTGTACGTTTTCTTATACATGTAAGATATGAGAAATTGCTTAATGCTTTGATTTATCGCTACTGTGGCGCATCGGCCTACAATGAGGACCTGTTGGTTGAGCTTATAGCACTCTTATTAGGCAAGGATGGTGACTGGGCACCTTTGAGGAACTTTCAATGGCGTTCTTCATTTAAGACTTGGTTAACACGTGTTGCCTCTCATTTATTTAATAAGATGCGTGATAGATTGATAGGTGAAGAGGTTCTAGAATCCTCTATGCCGACAGATGCCAATGGTAAATTGTCAAGTATTAATAGGGAAGTTGAACAGCCTGAACAGCAAAATGAGCAAATGGTGATTTTGCTGGAAGCAATCAATCGTATGGAAAATGATGAATATCGTTTGATATTGGTGAAAATATTGGAGGGGTATAGTCCAAAAGAGATTGCTGCAATGCTTAATCATAAACGAGAACGTGAGGGGTTGCAGCGCAAATATAAGGAAAAAGTTGTGGCGCTTAATGCTGAATATGTACATATGACTAAACCTAGGGCGATAGCCGCAGTAAAACCTATTGTTAAACAAGTACAAGAAGAATGGTATGGAAATAAATGACGAACTGATGGCTTGTTATATTGACGGGACTGCAACTCCTGAAGAGTGCGTTATGGTACGTGAATACCTTTTGAAACATCCTGAGGAATATAAGGATATGCTATTTCTTATGGATGAGGATTGTGAACTGCATTGCTCAGAAGCAGAGCTTGATGTAATGTGCAAACCTGAGTACTTAAAAGATTTGCATCAATATGAAGTGCCTATGAACTGTTTCGGTACAAAAGCTATAAAGAAAAAAGCTTTTTGTAAATCGGTTTATGCCTATAATGGAGTAAAAGGTGTAAAAGCTGCGAAAAAACAATTAAGTGATAAGAAACAAGGAGATAATGGCTTTTTCTCCCGATTAAGTCAAATGATAGATGACGTGAATAATTTGTAAAATGATTAATAATCAAATTAGTTCCTATTATGATAAATGAATTTAGAGAATATTGGTCAAAGACAAAAGGCATGTTGGACTTCAAGGCTCAATCAATGTCTAGTGAAAATAAACGTGTCCCTATAAAGAACATTGTCGATTATTATAAAAAAGAAATAATAGATAAACTCTGGTTTTCGGAACATTTTCCCAGTAAATATAATGATTGGGTTGAAATTAATCTGCCACCATCCAATCCAAAACGATTAAAGGTGAGAAATGCTATGTTGGGGATGTCTGTTTCTCCACTTGCTAAGAAAAGAACCGTATTCGGTGCAATTATTGTTGCTGTTTTATTGTTGCTTTTATCAGTTGTACTGATAAAAATGAAAGTGGTATGGTATGTTTATACCCTTATCATAGCTCTTGCTCTATGCCTCGTTGTGTGGGGACTGTATGCGTATAAGTATTTGATAGGATACTGTAGTATAAAAAGTATAGAATCCGAGATGAACAGAATAGAGGATGAAGTGGTGCAACTATTAAATTGATTTATTATGGAAATATTGAAAAAGAATTATTTATCGCTCAGCGAATTTATTCAAAAAGAAATGAGGGATTTCCCCAATTTTATACAACCACCATTGTATGCGACGGATCAAGAGAAGCAGTTCTCTGATGTGTTGATAGAATTTAATAAGCAACAACCTGGTTATTTGAAATATATTGTTCATACCGAAAATATGCGAAGAATTGCTGCTTTGCGTAGGTTGTTAGGTAAAGATCAAGTAAATGCTTCTAATAATCCGCAACTATTTAATGTGATAACAAAATTATGTAAGGGATTAGGAGTAAATATGCCTATAGTCTTTACATACGGGAATCGGGATATTGCAGCTATTACTGATGTTATGAGTTCTGGAGGTGCCTGTGAATTGTTTGTAGAGAATAATGCATTCACTCTTGGAACCAAAGATTCATTATATATATTTGTAAGCGAAGAATTGATAAATTCGACACAATTAAATGAAAACGAATTGTTAGTTTTGATAGCTCATGAAGTCGGTCATGCTATGGCCAATCATTCGTTACGTACTTTGACATATCAATCGAATTTTATCCAATATATAGTGGATATTGATGCGAAAAATAAGATAAAAAAAATGATGAGTGACAAATCATTTTCTCGTTTACAAGAGGTAACGGCTGATAGGGCAGCATTGATAGCATGTAGAAATGTTGATTATGTATGTTCGATGTTAGATAAGTTAGGAAAAGTCCATCCTGAACTTATGGATTATGATGACTCCGAATCTGATCATCCTAATAATAGGAAACGTATTGAAATGATTAGATTGTTTGCGAAATCTCAATTATATGCCGAATGTATAGAACGAATAGATGGTTTCCCTGTAGATAAAAGTAGGTATATATATACTGAAAGTGATTTACAGGTACATATCATGAGAATAATTTAATCTGTTCCCTAATCATAAAGAGTATACAAATGAATACACAAGATATAAACCAAATGGCAGTTCGGCTATTGCCCGATGAAATAGAGGCTCAATTCAATATTGATGCGAAAGTCGTATCGCAATCTTCTGTTGCAATCTTGTTTAATGAACGAAACAAAGAATTGGTGTCATCTCTATTCTCTGACAGAATGGATTACGCTGGAATACAGAATTATTTGTTCCAGTTTGTTACGATTAGCAATGATATATCCCTTGAAAAAGAAGACTCTTTTATAGGGTCTGCTTTCTGTGTGTTGGTTCTTGATGCCGACATGTTACTTAGAGAATGTGAACAAAAGGTAATACAATATATTGGAAGTCATGCAGCAAGAAAGAGTCAGTTGATAATTTTAATACTTAATACAAATAAACAGCCTTCCAAAACAGCAATAGAATTGGTCGTTGAGCCTTCTTTGAAGCAACAAGGTTTATCATCTCCTATCATTATGACAGATGATTATAGCCAAGAGGAACTTTATGATAGGATTGTTTCGTATTTCAAGCAAAACAAACCCGATTTGGATGCAATAAATGCTGAAATCGTAAAAGATACAAATGCAGAAATACGTAAATGTTTAGAAACTTTGCAGTCTGTGAAAGAAAAAGAATTAGATGTTATAAATAAGCAATGGGTAGATTTTCAGGAAAATAGAGAGTTATTTACAACCTTTCTCAATCAATTGCCCTTGGATTTATGGCTGCAACTTAAACGCTATTATGATGAACATCTGGAAAAAGATATAAAAATCTTTGCTGAAGATGCCCGCAATGCAATAAGTGAAGAGTTGAAGACAATTGATATTAAAACAATCATGCCTTATTTTGGACTTTATCTGAACTATTTGTGGGGACAATTTCTGAATAATGAGATGGCTAGTGCGGCAGAAAATCTGACGGAAACGATTAATGTCAAATTGAACACCTTGTTAGAACAATATCGAAGTTTTTTTAATGAAGATGTTCGTATTCTAGGGTTTAAGGTTGATGATATAGTACAAGCTGGAAATCTTCCAATCTCATTAGATAGTCCTGATGAATACAACCGGGTACTTCAGAAGGTCGTGGAGCGTATATTGAATGTGTTTAAGTGGTATTCCATCTTTTCTGGAGGATTAGGTGATTTGCTATATTCTTGGTTCTGTGATTTTGTATTTGGTAAATTTGGTAATATGCTTCTTATTCGTAGAAGTGAGGATGAGCTGAGAAGAATCTACTCAGATGCAGTATATCACCAATTTCAAGATCAAGAAGGATTGGATGAAATCAAAAAACAGGTACAAGATGTATTTATTCCAGCCTTGGAGAAAGAATTTAAGTTTACAATTGATAATATAGCCAAGAAATTCAATGAGAATCTACAAAAAATAGAGGATGGCTATATCGCAAGAATTTCAGACCTAAAAACTGAGGTACAGACCATTAATGAACACATAAATAGTATATAATATGAAAGTCAAGGAGTTTAATCAAAAGGTAAATGAGTGTCATAAGGAATTAAGAGGATTGCTTAATCGTGTGCAAACAGATTATCCAGAGTTAATCAATTCTGTACTTAAAGATAGTATTGAAGAGGTAGATAAAGAAATTTCGCGTAATGAATTGGGATTGGTAAGGGTCTTGTTCTTAGGCGCTTCTAGCTCGGGAAAGAGTACCATGATTAATGGTATTGCTAGAAAAATAGTAGTTCCGGAAGTGATGCATACCTCTACTCTTCTTCCGACCTGGATTGGTCTTTCGGAGGATGAAACGAAACATCGTGCGGAGGTTTTGTACCGTGAAACCAACGAGAAAGGTGTGGCTTTTGGTGAAATGAAACCCCTATTCGTGGATTATGATAGTTTCCGATGCAAATATTGTTACACACGTGAAGATGTGGCAGACCGTAATCGCCTTTTGTCATCTAAAAGATTTAAAGGTAAAGAACTTCATGAAGCCTATATGTGTGTGCCTGATGCAAATGGAATTATGTCAAATTATGCTCTAACCTTGGTGGATACGTTGGGACATGGCGTTTCTCACGTAGATGATGAAAAAGCCAAACAAAACATGAAGAATTGTGATATGGCAATAATCCTTCTTGATGATAGCGCAAAAATGACAACGGAAGATTTGGACTTTTTTGCATCAACACTATTTAATCCTCGTGAATCTCGAATTGACTCTAAGCATATTCTTTTTGTTATTAATAAGATTGATAGATGTCAAAGTCAAGGACAAGCATTAGAAATTTGTAAAAACAATATAAAGAATATATTACAGAAGGCCTATGGAGGTAAAGTGCCTGAGGGGTTATATGAAAAACTTTGCAGACAAATTATCCCTTATTCCGCATTGTATGTCAGGATGGCATTGAACGGATTTTATCCATACAAAGCTGACGCATTAAGGATTAATGGTTGGATAGAAAACGAATATGAGAGAGCAGCTGAAGACTCTATGATTGGTAAGGAACGTAGAATTGTCAATGAATTAATAAAATCTGATAAAAAACTTTCATATATACCGAGAGAAGATTTGTTAGAGGAAGGATGCTATGAGATTATGGGTAAGAGTATTGGTGTGATGGTGAAAGAATTGATAGAAGATGGCACCATTCATAAGAACCATTTTGCTGATATTGAAAGGGTTTCCCAGAGTGTTGTTGATAATGTAAAGGAGGTGATAAAATCTTTTGAGGCAAGTAAGGAAGCTATAGATCTTAAAATCAGTCGTTTTAAAGCATGTGAGAATGATATTAATAATTTAACTAAGAAATTGTCATGCGATGCCCAGTTATTGATTAAGTCATTCCCCAGTGAAGTTAATGGATATATCAAAACAAATGCAGAACAACTCTTCCAACAAGCAGTTGCTGATACAAATGAAATGATTAATAATCTAAGTTTTAATGTAAATCCAGATGATTTTACAAGACGTGAACTTAGAAATATGACCCTGCAACAGATAGAGGAATTATTTATGCCTTCGTTTATGAAGCCATTGAATGATATTATAGCAAAAATGATTAAGGCATTCTGTGATGGTGTTTTAACGACCAGTATTGTTGATGGAAGTATTAAGAACTCTCCTTCCGATGAATTTAGAAATAAATACAGTCAGCTGCTATGTAATTATATTGACAATGTACAATTGGAGATTAAGAAACTGAATGAAGGCGATCTCTTTAAGGTGACTCCTATTGACAAGGCACATTTTACAAAGAAGATAGAGGCTTCTTTAAATCAATCCCAATTGACCTTGATTGTTGGTATCCAGAATTCAATTGGTGGTACTATAAATGCAGGTTTAGCGGAAGAGTTGCAAAAGCCATTAAAAGGTTTTTGGCAGAGCATAAAGAATATGTTCAAAAGTCCTGTGGCTATAATAAAAGATATGGAGGAGATAGGGCGAAATGCTATTCGTAGTCATATCAATTATACTGTTGCAGAGAAAGCTCTGAGTGGGAACTTTCTAACTAATGAGGCAACGGCAGATATTGTTGGTCTATTGGATAAGGCTGAAAGTGATTGTGAAAAGATGGTTATTGGATATTTGGCTGTAATATCTAATGAATTAGAAACATTAAAGCGAGATTTGGCGCAACGACAAACTAAATTGGAGAAATATCGGATATATCAAAAAAGAATGAATGATGATTTAAAAGCTATAGTTAACAAATTGGAAACTATAAAGAAAGATGTTGAAGATAATGGAATTGAAATCGGTTTGACAACTTAATTGTATGATTGAAGACTCACTGAAACTGAATAAGACAAGCGGAGACATATCGGATTTAAAACGATATGTCACTGCTTGTGGTCATGTTAAAGTACTTTTTTTAGGTGCTTCAAACTCGGGGAAAACCACTTTGATTAATGGTCTTATGGGAAATGATTTACTTCCTGAGTGTATGCATACAAGTACAAAGATAACAACATATATTGGAGGAACTATAGATAATGAAGATTGCATATATTTGTTTGATTCTGGATCCAATATGAATCCTCGGATACTTAAATCAGAGGAATTTGTAAGATTCTCATCTTATAAATTAGAGGAGGTTTATTCTGCAAAAAAAAGTCGGGAGTCAACAATGACTGCCATAATTCCTTTTAAGCACGTGTTGTCCGATTCGGATATCTGCATAACAGATACTATTGGATTCGGCATTAATCATTTTGATAGTGAGGCTACGATAAAAGCAATAGATGAGGCTGACATTATTGTAATAGTATATGATGCAAGCCATACAGGGGGATTTACATTGGATGAATTGGAATTCTTGAATAAGTATATATTTAAGAGAGAGGACAGTGTGTTTCCTATGGATAGAATTATTATTGTTCCTAATAAGATAGACAAAGTGCCCTCTGTATATGAAGTGGAAAAGATTATAAAAACAGATTTATGTAATCTAGTTAGGCGTAATACGCAGGAATTTAAGGTGCTATCTAATAGTATATGCCCTATATCTGCTTATTATTATCGTTTGGCAAGAGTCGGAATTTCGAATCATGTGATTGCTGGCGACCGTAAGGTAAGGAATGAGTTGATGAATTATGATGCAGAAATGCTGATAAGAGCAGGCTTGGCAACAGGTAATTATAAGCAACATCTATATGAAGAATCTCAAGTGGAAAAATTGATTGCTCTTTTGAGGAATAAAGCACGGATATATAAGGGGATGAATCCCAACCAAGAATAAGTGCGCTATTTGTGTAAATGAGATTGACAAAACTAAATATAGATAAAAAGAGATTTTAAGGACAAACACAATGCCAATACAAGTATTAACAAACAAATGCGACAATGTAAAGAATGCAGTTGTCGCAATTAATGATGAGTATGCAACGCAGTTAGAAACTCTACCTGATATAAAGAAGCAATTGAAGAAAGTACTTAATAGGGCTTCTGAATATGAGAATGGTTCCTTTATTGTTCTTGTTGTTGGCCCGGTGAAATCGGGTAAATCAACATTGGTTAATTTGATAGCTGATGCTTACGTAAGTCCTACACACTTCTTGGAATGTACGGTGCGTCCTTCCATTATCTCGAAGCAAAAAGAGGGAGAAGAAAACTTGATTACTTCTTTCTCTTCAGGAGATACTATGAATAAGGTAGAACATATAGACTCTATCATCGATTGCATCCGTGGTCTGGAATCAGAAGCCTCTCTAACAGGAATGAATATCAATATTGATAAAGTTCCACTTACAGAGGAAAATATTAAAGAGAAAGTGGAGCTCGGGTTGCAAGAGAGCTTGACTGCTGAGACACTTGTAACTTCAATCACTACCCCTGGTGGGCAATTACTACAAGATAATGTGTTTGTAATGGATATGCCGGGATTTGATGGGAAATATGCAAACATTGATGACCCTGTGTATGAGACAATCGCTCAACGTGCCGACCTTATCATATTTGTACAAAGCTCAAACTCGGCTATATCAAAGGTCTCAAAAGATTTTCTGGACGTGTTGAAAGAAAACAACAAGAATGTCCCGGTATGCTTGGTGCATAATTTCTTTGAAGCTGCACATTGGCATAGCGAAGAAGAAAAACAAAAAAACAATGCGGAGCAGAAACAATTTGCCATCAATGAAATCAAGGCATTAGGGTTTAATATAGATGAAGAGCATTGTTTCTGCATTAATCTCGGAAAGGTAAAAGATGCAAGAGCACGTAATGAGCAAGGAGAGTATCTGTATGCTGATGTCAGAGAACAAATCTTGCAGCCTGAAGCAGACAAATATACAGAGATGGAAAAAGAACTATACAAACGTGTAGTAAGCCATCGTGATGAAATGCAATTGCAGAACTGTTTGAATAGGACAAAGCAGCAATTAGAGAAATTAGAGAAACGTTTGAAGGAAGAATTGGAAGAACGTCAGAAGAAGATAGATGAGTATAAGCGTGTTGAAGATGATTTTAAAAAAATGAGTATATCTGAGTCTTTCAAAGTGAAATTTGAATTACCTGAAAATATACGCTCAATAGTTAGTGATACAATATGTAATGCTGTTGATACGAAGATTGAAGGCATCCATCAAGATAATCGATTCACAAGATCAGAAGCTATAACGAAAGTAAAAGAGCTAATTGTTTATTGTGGAGAAGAACTATATAAAATGTACGCTACTAAATTGGCTTTTGGTACAGTAGAAAATTCTTTGTATAACGCTTGTTTAGAACGAAAGAACAGCATACTGGAGTTGATAGCAGAATATAATCTTCCGTTTGTTTCATGTATGACAAAACTGAAATTGTCTGAATTACCCAAATTCTCGTTAGAAAACTGTGCGGATGTTACAGCGGTTGTCCCACCTATACCTATTGGTACGGATGATGATTGGCATCTTAGAAGACACAAAAAAGGACACATAAAGGTGTATTTTGACACAGTGAAAGACCGACTTATTGGAACGACAAGTCCAACAGTAGTTAATTCGTACATACAAGAAGAAATTGAACCTATTATATTGAAACATTTAGAGGACAATATAGGCGAGATAGAAACTTCTTATCTAAGCCGTTTGCACGAGATTAATGATTATTATAGGACACAATTGCTTAAAGCACTTATTCCTGAAGGATTTGAAATATTTGTTCAAGTAACAGGCAAGTTGAATGTATTATTAGAAACTATGCAAAAGATTATAGGAACTATTAATTTTAATAGACGAGATGAAGCGTAATTTAATTATTGTCGTAAGCATATTTCTCATTATCATCGCTTTGATGATAACTGGAAATATTATTACAATTGGTGAGAAGTTGGCTCAACTCACAAATTGTAAATATGTAGAGTATGCCTTTTATTTATTATTAGCTGCTTTGTTCTTAGGATTCGTTATAATGCCTATAGTAAGAGTACATAGGACACCTAAAATTCCAGAACTGTCAATCGAAGAGGATAGTGATATGGAGTCCCTTATGAGATTTGCTGGGCAATTGTCAAAGAATATGACTTATATTCCCAATAAGGCTGACAGAATTTCACATGCAATGAGTTTTAAGAGGCTGACTTCTGATTGTATGTGTAACTATAATGGAATGCGAACTGTTGTACAAAAAGAGCTCGACACTCGTTTTAATGGGGATGAAGAACTGGGCGTTGTTGGAGTCAATAAACGGATAAAGGAGTGGGCCAAAACGGTTTTTATGATTACAGCCATATCTCAGAATAGTAAGTTCGATACTCTGAGTGTGATGTATATGAACTACAAGATGATAGAAGATATTATTCTTGCATCGGGATTCCGTCCGGACAATCGTCAGATGTTTAAGATGTATGTAAATATACTTTCTACAGCATTGATTACTTATTGTATGTCAGAAGCATTAAGCACGACAAGCAGTGTGACTCCGTTTGATTTCGGTGATTTCAATGAAAATGCTGGTGCTGACGATATCGCTAGTTCGGTTGCAGAATCAGGACTAGATACTGGGGGAGCAATAGATACAGATATTGATTTTTCAGATGAGGTCGGGGATACAGAAGGTTTGTCAATCTATACTATACTTCGCCGTATTCGTATTCCAGGTGTAGTGGTTGGCTCTGTTATTGATGGTACGCTGAACGCACTGATGACATTGCGTATAGGATATATCACGCGAACTTATCTACAGCAAGGTAGTGCTGCGTTCAATGGAATGAAAAACAAAAGGACAATCAAACGTCAAGCAATGAAAGATGCGGTAATAGCAGTCCCTGCTGTGATACTATCAGGAAGTCATGTGATTGGAAAGAAAGCGACAGACTTTGTACTAAATCTAATACTGAGGAAAGATACTTCAAAAAAGGAAGAAGTACAATCTGAAAATATAGAATAACAAATCATATATATAATATGGAAGCGATAGATAAGAATAATCCCGTAGCGGTATTTGAACATCAGATACTAAGATATGAAACAACTGGTGACATACATAAAGCTTTTATGCATTGTTTGCGGAACTTGTCAGATAATGAACTCAAAGAGAATGCGACTGGTAAGATTCGGGAAATAGTGAAAAAATATACCTATAAGATCTTTGAGCCGTATGATGATAAATATAGATTGCAAGTTGGCTTTCTTCTAGATTCCAACTGGCTATTGGATATAGCCATCAGCTTAGGGTATAAAGAGGTGGAGCATACTAAGATCTCAACAGGCTTGTTCTCTTCAGTTCCAGGAATTGCTATAGGGTCATTGCTAAAAAAACACAGCTATGGATTATCCCGTAATATGAAGAATAACACAACAGTAATATACTATACAGCACGTTGTTTTTGTGATGATTACAAGATGATAGCAGCTATTAGCGAAGAATTGATAAAACTATATTCTAACAGAGGTTGACAATGTGTGAACAAGATTATTAATAATAAAATCCAAAGACTATGAATGTACAGTTAAGTTACAATGAGATTTTAGGCTATGTGGAAGATAAATTCCATGTAAGACCAACCGTAGAAGTGGTAGATGACCAAACATTGAGTGTATCGTATAAGATAAGTAGATTTGTGCCTACTATAAATGTTGATGTACATATAGACTTGGTGTCAAAAGAATTAATCGCATTGAGTTATGATTGCTCGAGTATTGTCAATGGTTTGCTTGGTGGTGTCGTAGGCTTTATGCAAGAAAGAATCCCGCGAGAACAAATCGAGCTCTCCACCGACAATAAAAAGGTTCTGGTACATTTGGATAAGGTGGAGCAACTGAAAAAGGTGTTCGATGTGGTAGTTCCCACCGATATTACTTTCTACAGTGATTCCATAGTTCTTAATATGGACTTGGCGTAGTACTTACTCTTGATTATGGAACAGTGCAAGGAATGTCCAACTAAAGGAGTCGAGGAATTTTGTTCTCTATGTAAAGGGAACTTCCTTCATGCATTAAATAAATACTATTGCTCATCATGTATAGGTTCGTTGGAATCTGCATGTGGGGAAATAATGAAGGAGGGTGAGCATTGCTGGATAGATGCTGCTGTAATATGGAAACCTGGGGAACCACCAAAGCGAAGACCTAAAGCAAATAAATAGGGATAGTCATTTAATGCTCTCTTGCAATAGATTGGGATAAGTATAATGATAATGATGTCACAATGAGAGGTCTCCACTTCTGAGTGAAAACTTGCATCTCTAAGTTGGGCGCAGGTCATTTAAAAGTGTTTTAGGCCGCTTGTCCCCAAACAATCTCGTGTGAACAAATGTTACTTTCCTGTAACCTAAATCCTGATTAATGATATGAATGTAATCCATCTGACAGAGGAGGAGTTCCTCAATCGTGTGGCCGACTATCGGTATCCGCAAGCGGAGTGGAGATACTTTGGCAACCGTCCGGCAATCGTAGATTTCTATGCGGGGTGGTGTGGGCCGTGTAGGGCGCTGGGCCCTGTCCTTGAAGAGATTGCCACGAAGTACGGGGGTGAGATATATGTGTACAAGGTCGATGTGGACCAGTGCGAGGCTGTGGCCGATGCCTACGACATCCGCTCCATACCTACCACCTTCTTCATCCCCATGAAGGGGCGCCCGGTGAAGATGGTGGGTGCCATATCGAAGGGCGAGATAGAGAGACAAATAAATGATGTGTTACTGAAAAATGAGCTTCACCATGCAGAAGTATAAATGCCTCGTCTGTGACTGGGTGTACGACCCCGCTGTGGGCGACCCCGAACATAATATCCCCGCAGGGACTGCCTTTGAGGACCTTCCCGAAGAGTGGTCTTGCCCGATTTGCCTTGTCGGCAAGGAGGATTTCGAGCCGTATGATGAGTAGTTCCTGGCTTATACTATTCTGACCAGCTCGTCTACGATATCCTTGGCTACCTCGGCCTTTGACTTCAGGGGGTACTCCTTGATGTCGCTGTCGCTGATGATGGTGACCTTGTTGGTGTCGTGGCGGAAGCCGGCACCGGCATCGCGCAGGGAGTTGAGCACGATGAAGTCGAGGTTCTTGCGGCGCAGCTTGTCCTGTGCGTGGGCGGTCTCGTCATTGGTCTCGAGGGCAAAGCCTACGAGGTGCTGATGAGGCTGCTTCATGCGGCCCAGTGCGGCAGCGATGTCGTGCGTGGGCTTCAGACGCAATACCAGGTCGTCGCCCTCGCGCTTTATCTTGGTGTCGGCAGTGGTCTCGGGAGTGAAGTCGGCTACGGCAGCGCACAGTATGGCGGCGTTGGCCTCCGTGAAGGCTGCTGTGGTGGCCTCATACATCTCGGCACACGACTCCACATCGATGCGGTGTATGGCGGGGTGCGAGGTCTTCATCTGCACGGGTCCGGCAACGAGCGTCACCTCGGCACCGCGTGCTGCACACTCCTCGGCAAGGGCAAAGCCCATCTTGCCCGATGAGTAGTTGCCGATGAAGCGCACGGGGTCAATCTTCTCGTAGGTGGGACCGGCGGTAATCACTATCTTCTTGCCTGCCAGCTCGTCGCGCTGGGTAAAGTAACGCTCCAAGTAGGCGACGATATTCTCGGGCTCCTCCATGCGTCCCTTGCCCACGAGATGGCTGGCCAGCTCGCCCTCGGCAGGCTCGATGATGTGGTTGCCATAGCTGCGCAGGGTGTTGAGATTGGCCGTGGTGGAGGGGTGGGCAAACATGTCGAGGTCCATTGCCGGAGCCACGAACACGGGAGCCTTCATGGAGAGGTAGGTGGTGATGAGCATGTTGTCGGCAATGCCGTGGGCCATCTTGCCTATCGACGAGGCAGTAGCAGGAGCCACGAGCATGGCATCGGCCCATTGTCCCAAGGCCACATGGCTGTGCCATGAGCCGTCGCGCTGGGCAAAGAACTCGCTGATGACGGGCTTGCTCGTGAGTGCCGATAGGGTGATGGGGGTGATAAACTCTTTGCCGGCAGGGGTGATGACTACCTGCACCTCGGCACCTTTTTTTATCAGCAGACGGATGAGCACTGCTGCCTTGTAGGCGGCAATGCTGCCGGTGATGCCTAATACGATTTTCTTGCCTTGTAAGCTCATAGGAGAAAGTTGCGATTTGTGAGTTCTCGGAGAACTCTGAAAAAAACAATTGCTTACTTCGTGCTTAATTTGATCCGTGTGAGCACCTGCTTGGTGTTGAGCGAGAAGTCGCCCTGCATCATCCAGCTATAGTAGCCGGGGTCGCGGCGCAGCACCTCTACTACGGGTATGCCTTTGTACTTGCCGAAGTTGAACACCTCTACGCCCTTGTCGTCGTATACGATGCGTCCGGCAAAGTCCACGTTGCGGGTGTGCGAAGAGAACTCCGACAGCCAGGCGATGTCGTTCTGCAGCTCATCGTAGCGGTCGAGCTGTGCCTGCAGCACCTCATAGGTGGCGCGGGTGTCGGCATCGGCGCTGTGGGCCCCTTCGAGCTCCTTGCCGCAGTAGAACTTCACGGCAGCCGAGAGGGTGCGCTGCTCCATCTTGTGGAAGATTACCTGCACGTCGATAAACTTACGGCGTGTCATGTCGAGGTCGACACCGGCACGGAGAAACTCCTCGGCCAGCAGGGGTACATCGAAGCGGTTTGAGTTGAAGCCCGCGATGTCGGCGCCTTCGAAGTCGTGTGCCACATCCTTGGCTACCTGCTTGAAGGTGGGGCAGTCCTTCACGTCATCGTCATAGATGCCGTGCACCTCCGATGCCTGCTCGGGGATATGCATCTCGGGGTTGATGCGCATGGTGCGCGACACTTCATTGCCGTTGGGGAACACCTTGAGGTACGAGATCTCTACGATGCGGTCGCTGGTGATATTGACTCCTGTGGTCTCGAGGTCGAAGAACACGATGGGGTTCTTGAGGTTCAGTTTCATTGCTTGATACTATTTTTATTTATTGGGAGCAAAGGTACTGCAAACCGAGAGGAGAACAAAATAAATTTATTTATTTTTTATCCCGAGGTGCAGCGTACCTTCTGCGGCGAAGTCGCTAAAATTAGTGCAAGCCGAGCAAAAAACAAATTTTCACAGTTCCCACTAATCCCCCTCTTCATCCCCAACAGGCATTATCTCGCGGAGCAAAGCATCACGCGTTCGTCCCGAATAGACGTCTACGTTGGCGCAGTGGGAGAGGTAGGGCCACATATATAGGGCAATGAACTGCTGTACTTCGGCATCTCCTTGGCGGAAGGCGGCAGGCACGTCGTACTCGTCCATCCATGGTTTCAGGTGGGTGTTGTCAGGGATATAGGGATAGTTTTTCCTACAATAAGGGTCGAGCAGCAGACGCATATTCTCCATGTAGGGAACCGCATGTGCAGTGTCGGCATATTGGTACAATTGCTGCAGGAAGGGGTGCTTGGCCTCGGACAGTTCGCATTGCAGATAGCTGTGCGCATCGGTGCGCAAGGGCAATGTGCGGAAGAGGGCAAACTGAGCAAAGATGGAGCGCATGTGGCGGTCCATGAGTTCCTCCTGCGGCTCCCAACGCTCGGCATCAATATAATAGTCAAACAAGATGCCGGCATACAACGACTGGTTGATGTCGAGCAATTCCCTCTGATCCACATGCAGTATATAGGCGGCGTAGTAGCGCTTGTAGTGATGCCAGAAGGTGTCGAGCGCCAATGAGTCGCCGTAATTGTCGTAGAGCGTGGACTTCACGAAGGTGAGCATGCGCTGCGTGTCGCCCGCTACTTGCTGCTTGTCTGGATGGGCACACGCTACAAGGAGCAGTGCCATAAGCAGGGGAAACATAGGTCTAATCAATGTCTTCATGTCCTATATATATATATTATAAAGGTGGTAGTTTGAATTCGCGCATAATGAACGTGTCGGGCACCTCCTCCTTGGGCCTGCCGCAATATACGTCTATATTGCCGCAATGGCAGAGGTAGGGCCAGAACCTAAAAGTGAGCCACAACTGGACTTCCTCATCACCTGCGTGAAAAGCCTGAACAAGCCAATCGTGATTTATCCAGAAGTCGTTGACATGATAGCTTGGGAAAGCCCAAGCCTTTAAGGCATGGTCATATACCATTTGGAAGTAGGGACGTTCGGACCTTGCTATCACGCGGTGGAGATAACTGCCTTCCGTATGTGGATTGATGGATTGGGCACGTAGGCCCGGGGAATACTGCACCCAACGGACATCCCACTTGGGATTCTGCTGATACCTTGATTGCCTTTCATCGTGCCCACCCAGCAGATAGTCGCGCCAGGTGCGCTCGTAGATTTCGGCAAACAGCACCTTCAGTTTGTCGCGGTCTACCTGTATGATGTAGTTGTCGTCGTAGGCGCGGTAAGCATTGATGAAGGTACCGAACGCCAGTGAGTCGCCGTAGTTCTCATAGAGGGTGGCCTTGAAGAACTGCACCATGCGTCGGCAATCATTGTCGATGGTAGCCGTGTCGGTCAGTTCGGCCCTGATGCCGAGAACGCTCAGTGCACATAGTGCGAAAAGAATCATGTATCGTTTCATACGTGTGTGTTGGTTTTACGGTCGCAAAGTTCGCATAAACCATCGGAAACTTCAAAAAAACAGCGTCCCAAAAGCGTTGCAAATACCTAAACAGATTCTTACTTGTCGCAAAAGAAGGTGTCATACATGTACTCTGGTAGCTTATCGCGTAGTCGTGCCTTGCGCGAACGTAGGGTCGAGAGTGTCGTGAGTAGGCAATCGGCCATGCGGCGAGGCGACATGCGCAGCCCCGAGCAGATACAGTAGAGCGTCTCTTCGCGGTTGGTGTGAGGTGCCTCTTGGCGAATGTGCTGGATGATGCCGATGAAGCACGCTTCGATATCTGTGAGCAGTCGCTTGCGCTCTTCGCCCGTGAACGCCTCATTGTCGTCAGCAGTCAGTATCAGCTGCCCCGATGCTGTTGCAGCGAATGCACGCTTCGCCTGCTCCCACTCCTCCTTGAAGGTGCTGGCGGTATCCCTCGCCGCATCGGCATTCTTGCGATGCCGTGTATAATACCCCACCGAGCCGAAGGTCAGCAGCAAAGCCATGCTGCCTACAATCCACGGCGTAGTCATATGTTGTCGCTTCTCATTCGCCAGCTCCACGTGCAGCTTCATGTACTTCGTGGCGCGGTAGGGGTCTTCGTCGCGCAACTGATGCAACCTCGAACGTAGCAGATAGACCATGCTGCGCTGTTCCTTTGTGAGTGAGGGAGCACGGTGCATCGAGTCGATACGTGCCTCGGCCTTCTGGTATTCGCCCTTGAGGAGCAGTTCCTGCACGGAAGTGTACACCTCGGTTGTCGATGCCGTATCCGCCGCGCCACCCTCCTCCTTGCCACATGCAGCAAGAGCGAGAAGCATCCCCACGAGCATGATATATAGGATTTTTCTCACCTGTCCTCTTCAATAGCCTTATCAATGACTTTCATCAGGGAATCAACCCTGACGGCCAACACACTGTCAACTTCCGTGTTGCATTTCCTCAGACACTCTTTTGCGAAATATGGGTCCCCAGCTTCCAACGTGTCTTTAGCCAAATAATACCGGCTCCAAGCGATGGAACTGGGAGTGTCACATGAACTTAATGCAACACCCATAAAGGCTACAAGCCCCATACATGTTAAAAGTTTTCTCATTTCCCTTCAGTTTTTTTACAGATTCATTATTTCATAAATCTCTTCTCGAATATGTTCACATAGAGCACCGCTACAATCCCAAAAATCAGGAGAGGAGACACCAACATTGCCTCAAAGAGTTTCAGATTCGGCATAAACGGGGCGGCAAGCATAAATGGTATCGTAGCAAACATCATGTTGGAAATGAAACGCCCTACACGAGGAAGGTCTATCTTGGCAAGCTTGTCGCGCGACATCGTATTGTAGCCAGACATCTTCTCGGGATGACGACGGACATAGAGGCCGCAAAAAACAATCACAGCAGACACAAGCAGTGCGACAATTAGATTGACGACAACAACAGTTGGTTCCATGAGCTTATTTTTTTGCAAATATAAACATCTTTCTTTTCATTCGCAAATCAATCATTCACAATCCAAAGCGATATTGCTGAAGAACATAGTTTCGTTTTTCTCCATCGAAGAAGCTAAAAGATTTATCCCCTTTGCGCAATTCTTCAAATATCCACGGATATTTACTTACACATCCACGGTTATTTCATCAAATATCCGTGGATATGCAAACTTTTGACTGGTTGGAACAGAATTTTTAGGCATAATGTGTCTTTTCCTGATTTCAGTAGACGTTTTTTTGCTTCATTAGCTGAAAAGATTTACACCTTTTCTCTAGCCCTACTGGCGAGGTTTACGCTTTCTCTGATTCCATACTGTTCCGCTTGACATCTCGGTTGATGGGACAGC
>JAFTVE010000032.1 GCA_017465905.1 Bacteroidaceae bacterium
CGGGTATGAATAGATTGGAGAACTCTTCCGGATACATTGAAATTCTCTGTACAGCCTCAAATATTTCGGTTTTATAGTATTTCATACATATATGTTATGATTTTGCAAATATACTAATAATTGTACGAATGAGTGAATCCTGATGGCATTTTTAAGCTTCATGTTGTGTACCCGCATCTGAAATGTTCTTATTTTTCCTTATATATATAGCCTGTTCAATACCCTCGGATATTGGGAGAAAGGCTTTCAGAGCAGTAGAATTCCCTTTGACGAGGAGCCCTGGGATATTGCCTGAGAATTGTTGTAGGCTCCATTATTAGAGATTGCAACAATTGTGAAAGAATCCTGAAATAAATCTAAGGTGTTTTATGAAATGAGGGTGTGTCGGCTGACACACCCTCATTAGATTCTAATAATTCGTTAATTGTCTAATCAGTTACGTTCTAAATAGGCTACAGCATCGCCCTTCATCACGGTGCTTCCTTGCGGAGTAACCTCGGCTAAGCGGCCGGCAAAGCCGGCATACACGGGTACCATCTGTCCCCAGCGAGTGGCAATGTGGCACATCAGTTCGCCCTCTTTGTAGGTGCGCCCTACGTTAGGTGCTGATGAGGGGCCTTCGACAGAGATTTCCCAGATTACCTGTCCGTTTTCGGGTGCGCAGATGGCATCGGCCTTAGCATGCTTGAGGGCCTGTAGCTGCTCAGGAGTGACGCCTGTGCCGCCGAGTGCAGCATCCTTGGCCTTTTGCAGCTCGGTCTCGAAGCGCTGCTTGGCTACGCCCGAGCGGTAGTCGCGGTACTGACGGTCGTGCATGGCAAACTCGAAGAGTTCTTCGTCGTCCTTGCCTGTATCCCAACCCAGCTCTTTCATCTCCTTGCGGTAGGTGTCGAGGGCGTCGGGGTAGTAGCTCTGCGGGTCGGCATCGGTGAACTCGCGGCCTTGGCTCTTGGCCAGTTCGATAATCTCGGGAGCCAACGGTCCGGGCAGGCGTCCACACTTGCCCAGTATCATGTCCCATGCGTTGTTGTCGATCATGGAGAAGCGCTCCTCGCCCTTGAACATCTGCATGAGGTTCATCAAGGCGATGTTCTTCACGTATTGGCTATAAGGAGTCACGAGTGGGGGATAGCCGAGCTTGGGCCATACGTATTCTACCTCATCGAAGAGCATGATGACAAGATCGTCGATGCTGAGCGGAGCCTTGCCCTGTCCCTTGAGGATGAGGTTGATGCCAGCATGAACGCCCTTGAGGTCGGCCATCATGGAGCCCATCATGCCGCCGGGGAGTCCACACTTGAGCAGCAGTGAAGACATGTGCTTGTTCGTCGGGTCCATGAAGTAGCCCAAGAAGTCGTCCATGAACTCCTGTGTGAGGCTGCGTGCCTTCATATATGCGTTCATGTTGATCTCGGGCACTTGGAAGCCGGCATCCTTGAGCATGGCTTGCACGGAGATGATGTCGGGATGAACCTTACCCCATGACAGAGGTTCGATAGCTGTGTCAATGATGTCGGCGCCGTTTTCACACACCTCGAGGATGGAAGCCATGGAGAGGCCCGGGCCTGAGTGGCCGTGGTACTGTACGATAACTTCGGGGTGGCGAGTCTTGATGTTCTTGACCAGCTGGCCCAGCATCTTGGGACGCCCGATACCTGCCATGTCCTTGAGTGCTATCTCGGTGGCACCGGCAGCGATGAGCTTGTCGGCCAGCTCGGTGTAGTACTCAACGGTATGGATGGGCGAGTGGGTGATACAGAGAGCAGCCTGCGGTATCATGCCTGCCTCCAAGGCGTACTTGATGGAGGGTATGATGTTGCGGGCATCGTTGAGGCCGCAGAAGATACGGGTGATATCGGTGCCTTGGGCCTTCTTTACCTTATACATAAGACGGCGAACGTCGGCAGGTACGGGGAACATACGCAGACCGTTGAGTGCGCGGTCGAGCATGTGGGTCTGTATGCCTGCTTCGTGGAAGGTCTTGGTGAAGGTACGCACGGCCGTGTTGGGGTTCTCGCCATAGAGCAGGTTTACCTGTTCGAAGGCTCCTCCGTTGGTCTCTACTCGGGCAAAGCAGCCCATCTCAACGATGACGGGGGCTATGCGGGCGAGTTGGTCGGCACGGGGCTGGTACTTGCCTGATGACTGGAACATGTCGCGGTACAAAAGGCTGAATTTAATCTCCTTTTTCATGATTTTGTGTGTTTTCTTGTCGATATTAGATATAGTTTGACTATGTCAACTGCAAATGTAGGAAACTTTTTTGAGTTATGAGTTATGAGGCATAAGTTATTTTCAAAGTTTTTTAAGGTTCGTTAAAACTCACAACTGCTGTTCGACCCAAATCAATTTAGTAGTGTCATATCCACGCTTTTGTAGGTTCTTTACAATTTTACTCCTTACTTCAGGTGTTAATTGTGGCGTACGGCTCAATATCCATAAATATTTAGGGCTGGAACTGCCAACCACAGAATAGGAATAGTCGGGTGCAAGGTCAAGGATATAGTAATCACTGTAGAAGGGGCCGAAGAAGCTAACACGTAGTTGGCCTGGTTTACCGTTTTTGTTTACTTTGGCCTTCCCCGTGCTCTCCTTATATGGGCCGTCCAATGAGTTGAGATGTCCACTGTTGAGAACCTTTATTTTACCGTCGTCGCGTAAAGTGTATTCAGCGGTAGCACCTACAAGTCCTCTCTCAAAAGCATGGTCGTAGCGTGCTATTTCATACCATTTGCCCAAATATCGGTCAAGATTAAAGGAAGTGATAGTACTGTTGTCAACAGTCTGTGCACCAGATACTGTGCATAATCCTAGTAGAAGGGTAGTGAGGAAATTCTTTTTCATGTTGGTATTGACATTGGATTTGTCTTATTAACATCTCTTTTCTTCTTTTGTTTGCTTTCTTCTAGGATAAAAGAGTAGGGGAGTCTCTGTTGAGAGGCTCCCCTATATAAGGTAAACGTTGGTTGTAATGTTACAATGAATCGCCGAAGTCCTGACGGAATTTCTCTACCAGCTGCTCCTGCCAGAATCCTATCTCTTTCAGACGGCCAGAGAAGAATCGCAGCACAGAGGGTTCCTCGACCCATTCGAGACCACCGATGAGTTCGCGATTGTCCCAAAGCCACTTTACGCGGTCGGCCACATATTTTAGCTGTGACAGCGTGTATACACGGCGGGGAACAGCAAGACGCATGAGCTCGAGCTCTGCATAGGGCTCGGTGCCGTCGGGGTTGCGTTGCTCTGAGAGTGTTCCACGCTCCATGCCACGGATGCCGCTGACGATATAGAGCGCTGCAGCTACGGCAGCCGCGGGATACTGGTCGTGTGGCATGTCGGGCACGAAAGCTCCAGCATTGAGGTGACAGCCCAGTCCTCCTGCAGGAAGTATGACGGGCACTCCGTAGTCGTTGAGCTCCTTGGCAAGATAGTTGATGAACTCTGGTCCCTGGCTGATGTACTCCATGTCGAGGCTTTCGTAGAGTCCCTGCGCCATAGCCTCCATCGTGCGTACGTCCATGCCGCCATACGTCAGGAATCCTTCGTAAAGGGGGATGTACTCGACCATCATCTTGGTGAATCGCTCATCCTTGCTGGTGATGATACCGCCCTTGGCAAAGCCGAGCTTGCGGGCCGAGAAGTAGATGATGTCAAAGTGGTCGGCCAGCAGGTGATAGATGGTCTTCAGATCCATGTATTTGCAACGTGCCTCGCGTGTCTTCATGAAGTAGATGTTGTCCTGAAGCAGTGATGCGTCAAGTACGCTGATGATGTTGTTGTCGTGGCAGATGTCGGTCACGGCAAGCATGTTCTCGAGCGATACAGGTTGTCCGCCGATGAGGTTGGTGCCGGCCTCTACGCGTACGAATGCAATATTCTCTGCACCTTTCTCCTTGATGGTGGCGCGTAACTTCTTGAGGTCGAAGTCGCCCTTGAAGGGATCGTTCGATTGAGGCTTAAGTCCCTTTTCAGCTACCAATTCCTCCACGGTACCTCCCATGCGTGTGATGTGAGCCTTGGTCGTGGTGAAATGGAAGTTCATCAGTGCCGTTTGACCGGGCTTCACCAATGCCGAAGCGAGGATGTTCTCGCAGGCACGTCCCTGATGAGCAGGCAATACGTTCTCTGTGCCAAACACCTCCTTGACAGCCTCTTTCACGCGGATGAAAGTCTCAGACCCTGCATACGAGTCGTCAGCACGCATCGATGCGGCCAGCTGAAGGTCGCTCATAGCGTTTACGCCCGAGTCGGTGAGCATATCGAGATAGATGTCACGGTTCTGGAGAAGGAAGGTGTTGTTGCCAGCTTCTTTAATGCGTTGTAAACGCTCTTCTACAGGGAGCAGAAAGAGTTTCTGTACCACGCGCACCTTGTGCATTTCCAAGGGTACCTGCTCTTTTTCTTGATAGAATTTAATTTGCATAATTGTTTGTTGTTTATAGTTTGTTGTCTAATTTCTGAATAAGAGTTGCGAAGATACACATATTTATTGAAATATGTAGCAAAATGAAAGGAAATATATCATTATTCTGTTCTTTTGTGATATATGGTGTGTTGGGCGACTTTCTGTATGGTTTATTGGTTTCTGAAAAGAACGAAGTTCTAATGTGTATGGGAAGTGGATTAAATCTTGTATTAATGGTTCTTAAATTGTAAAAATATTACTAAAAACGTGCTGGATTTTTGTATAAAAAAAATAAATGCTTACCTTTGCAATTTAATTGCAAAATTCTCTGTATGAAATATAGAATAGAGGCTTTTAATAAAAGTACATGGGGCGTTTTGTGCTGTGGTTTGTTCATGGCGCTAACTATAGTAGGATGTGGACCTATTGATGATGATTGGGATGATGAAACTAACGTGGGTAGTGTGCAGCCTGAGAATGTAGTTGTGGGGAATGAGCGTTGGCGTGGATTCTTGAACACTGTTGCAGGATATTCTTTTGTGCTGAATAACTTGGGACTAGTTGATACGATTTACTACGATTACGGTTATGCAACATTTGTGTATCGTGATGAATATCGCGATCCTGATGGTGCTGCGTTGGATTTGGTGGAAATGAAATTGTATGATAGTAATAATATAGTCCGTAATGTATGTACCTTTAATATTGGTCGCAATGGCTATGCGAAAAATGCTACCGAGATTGATAGAAGCAATGGGGAGAGCTATACTTGGAAGTTCGAGTATGACAAATATGGGCATTTGACCTCTCTTGATGCAGGTGGCGATTTGTGTACGTTTGAGTATATGGATGGTAACTTGATTGAATATACTAATTATGTTGACGCGGATGAAACTTTCTATTTTTCATATTCCAGTCTGTCTTCGCAGGGATATATGCCCTATTTCCATTCTCCTGGATATGTAGAGGAGGATTTCGGCCCTATCCTTCCTATGGCATATTTGGCGGGGTTGGCTGGAAGACCCTCCAAGAATTTACCTTTGTTGTGTGAAAGGGAACAGGATTTCAATGAGTATTATTGGGTATATGAGTATAAGTATGTGTTTAATGATGATGGCATGTTGGTAGGACTCTATTTCCAACAGAAGCCTTAGTTGAGATTTCATATCTTTTGGGGTGTTAATGGTGTCAGTTTTTTATGAACTTGACACTATTTTTGTTTGTTTAAAACTTTGAAATTTATTCTTAACAATTGTTGCCTCTTAATTGAGAATTATTTCGTAAATTTGTCGGATTATTAATAAAAGATTTATAAACCCCTTTATAGAAATGGAAAAGAATATTCAAGAATTGACCGAAAAAATGTTTCGGGATGGAGTAGAGAAGGGTAATGAGGAGGCTGCACGCATTGTGGCCGCTGCTAATACCCAAGCTGCCGAAATCGTTGAGAAGGCTCGCAAGGAGGCTGACGCCTTGATTGCTGCCGCTCAGAAACAGGCAGGAGAGTTGATGGAAAACACAAAGTCAGAGCTTCGCCTCTTTGCAGGCCAGTCTGTAAATGCCCTCAAGAGTGAGGTGGCAACACTGGTTTCTGACAAGGTGGTAGGCAATGCCGTTAAGGAACTCACCGCTGACAAGGAGGTGATGGGTAAGTTTGTAGTTGCACTCGCCGAGAAGTGGGTGGCCGACGAGCCTATCGTAATTTCTACTGCTGATGCCGACACACTGAAGAAGTACTTCGCCGCCAAGGCCAAGGCACTGCTCGACAAGGGCGTGACCATCGAAGAGGTGAACGGACAGAAGGCGCTCTTCACCATTCAGCCTGCTGATGGCTCATACAAGGTGAACTTCGGCGAAGAGGAGTTTGTAAACTTCTTCAAGTCGTTCCTCCGCCCCGAGTTAGTTGAGATGTTGTTCTAAATAAAAAGGGGACCCTCCCCAAAACCCTCCCTCTATGGAGGGGCTTTGCAAACATCGCGAAGCTTTCTTCCCATAGAGAGGGAGCTGCCCACAAGGGCAGAGGGGGTCTATATATTATGAAAACAAACTATTATTATCTCATAGCCGGACTGCCGGAATTGTCGCTCGACGACAACAAACTGAACCTCACCGTGCGTGGGTTCCGCGAGTTGTACTATCCCGAGCTGGCTGCCGATGACCGTGCACTGCTCGACCTCGTGTACCTGAGCTACGACAATGCCAATCTCCTATTATTAATAAAGGATAGAGAGGCAGCACTTGGCGAGGAGGGCTTGTATACACGCGATGAATTGCTCGGCATCATTGAGGCTGCCCGTGCCCAAGAGGCTCCTGACCGCAACTATCCGCGTTACATGTATGACTTTGTGGCCGAAGTGGAAGATGAAGAGGAGGGTGCTGAGACACTCTTCCCTGAGGACCGCCTGGCACAGCTCTACTATGCGTATGCGATGAATCAGGGCAATGCTTTCGTGACACGTTGGTTCCAGTTTAACCTCGACCTCAATAACTTCCTTACCGCTATCACTGCACGTCGATACAAACTCGATGTGAAGAGCTTGATCGTGGGCAATAATGAGGTAGCTAAGGCGTTGCGTACATCAAACAGCCGCGACTTTGGCCTGACAGGTTTGATGGACTCGTTCGAAGAGATTATGCGCATCAGCGAGATTGAGAATCTTGTGGAGCGTGAGCGTCGTCTCGATGTCTTCAAGTGGGAGTGGATGGAAGAGGCTTCATTCTTCGACTACTTCAGCGTAGAGAAGCTGTTTGCATTCCTCGTCAAGGTACAGATCATCGAGCGCTGGATTTCGCTCGATGCAGAGGCCGGAGGCGAACTGCTGCGCAGCATGATACGTCAGTTGAAAGAGGAGGTTAAGGTCCCTCAAGAGTTTACGATAAATACAAATAAGAAATAAAAACAGATATATATGGCTACAACAGGAAAAGTGAAAGGCGTTGTCCAGAACTTGGTAACGCTGACAGTAGACGGTCCCGTGGCACAGAACGAAATCTGCTATATCACCACCGGAGGCGACAGGCTGATGGCCGAGGTGCTCAAGGTAGTGGGTAGCGACGTATATGTGCAGGTGTTTGAGAGCACTCGCGGACTGAAGGTGGGTGCTCCTGCCGAATTTACCGGCCACATGCTTGAAGTGACATTGGGTCCCGGTATGCTCTCTAAGAACTACGATGGTCTGCAGAACGACCTCGACAAGATGGATGGCGTATTCCTCAAGCGCGGACAGTACACCTACGCTCTTGACGACGACCGCAAGTGGGAGTTCAAACCCCTCGCCAAGGTAGGCGACAAGGTGAAGGCTTCAGACTGGCTCGGTGCTGTAGAGGAGAACTCACAGCCGCTGAAGATCATGGTTCCCTTCCAGCAGAAGGGTGTATGCACCGTGAAGTCTATCGCTAAGGAGGGTGAGTATACTATTAAGGATACCATCGCCGTGCTTACCGACGAACAGGGCAATGATGTTGAGGTAAACATGATTCAGCGCTGGCCCGTGAAGGTGGCTATGACCAACTATGTAGACAAACCCCGTCCCTTCAAGTTGCTTGAGACAGGTGTACGTGTTATCGATACCGTGAACCCTATCGTGGAGGGTGGTACCGGCTTCATCCCTGGTCCCTTCGGTACCGGTAAGACTGTGCTTCAGCACGCCATCTCCAAGCAGGCCGAGGCCGACATTGTAATCATCGCTGCCTGCGGTGAGCGTGCTAATGAGGTTGTGGAGATCTTCACCGAGTTCCCCGAACTTATCGACCCCCACACCGGCCGCAAGTTGATGGAGCGTACCATTATTATCGCCAATACATCTAACATGCCCGTTGCTGCTCGTGAGGCTTCTGTGTATACCGCCATGACCATGGCCGAGTATTACCGCTCGATGGGTCTGCGCGTATTGCTGATGGCCGACTCTACTTCACGTTGGGCACAGGCGTTGCGTGAGATGTCAAACCGTATGGAGGAACTCCCTGGTCCCGACGCCTTCCCGATGGATATCTCATCTATCATCTCTAACTTCTACGGTCGTGCCGGTTATGTTACTTTGAACAATGGTGAGGTAGGCTCAGTAACCTTCCTCGGTACCGTATCACCTGCCGGTGGTAACCTCAAGGAGCCTGTGACCGAGAACACCAAGAAGGTGGCCCGCTGCTTCTATGCTCTGGAGCAGGAGCGTGCCGACAAGAAGCGCTACCCCGCCGTGAACCCCATCGACTCTTATTCAAAGTACCTGGAATATCCCGAGTTTGAGTCTTATATCTCTAAGCGCATCAACGACCAGTGGCTTGCTAAGGTCAACGAAATCAAGACCCGCCTGCTCCGTGGTAAGGAGATTGCCGAGCAGATCAACATCCTTGGTGACGACGGTGTACCCGTAGAGTACCACGTAGTATTCTGGAAGTCTGAGCTCATCGACTTCGTTATCCTGCAGCAAGATGCGTTCGACGACATCGACTCAGTAAGTTCGATGGAGCGCCAGGAGGATATCGTCAACATGGTAATGGATATCTGCCATGCCGAGTTCGAGTTCGAGACCTTCCTCGATGTAATGAACTTCTTCAAGCGTGTCATCAACGTCTGCAAGCAGATCAACTATAGCGAGTACAAGTCTGATAAGTACAACGAGTTCATGAAGCAGCTCGAGGAGTTGGTAGCGACGAAAAAAGTTAAGAGTTAAGAGTTAAAAGTTAAGAGTGAGACAATTAATTTTCAATTCTCAATTCTCAATTTTCAATTAGAAAAATTATGGCAACAAAAGCATTTCAAAAGATATATACAAAGATTAGTCAGATTACCAAGGCTACTTGCTCTCTGAAAGCAACGGGTGTTGGTTATGACGAACTTGCCACTATCGACGGCAAGTTGGCTCAGGTGGTAAAGATTGCCGGCGACGAGGTTACCCTGCAGGTGTTTGAGGGTACAGGCGGTATCCCCACCAATGCCGAAGTGGTATTCCTCGGTAAGGCTCCTTCGCTCAAGGTAAGCGATCAGTTGGCCGGACGTTTCTTCGATGCCTACGGTAACGCTATCGATGGCGGTCCTCAGATCGAGGGTAAGGAAGTGGAGATTGGTGGTCCCTCTGTGAACCCCGTACGTCGTAAGCAGCCCTCTGAGCTCATTGCAACAGGTATTGCCGGTATCGACTTGAACAACACACTGGTATCTGGTCAGAAGATTCCCTTCTTTGCCGACCCCGACCAGCCGTTCAACCAGGTAATGGCCAACGTGGCCCTGCGTGCCGAGACCGACAAGATTATCCTCGGTGCCATGGGTATGACCAACGACGACTACCTCTACTTCAAGAATGTGTTCTCTAACGCCGGTGCCCTCGACCGTATCATCAGCTTCATCAATACTACAGAGAATCCTCCTGTAGAGCGCTTGCTGATTCCCGATATGGCCTTGACCGCTGCCGAATACTTTGCTGTAGAGAAGAACGAGAAGGTGCTCGTACTCCTCTCCGACATGACCTCTTATGCCGATGCCTTGGCTATCGTGTCGAACCGTATGGACCAGATTCCTTCTAAGGACTCTATGCCCGGTTCGCTCTACTCTGACTTGGCCAAGATTTACGAAAAGGCCGTGCAGTTCCCCTCAGGCGGTTCTATCACCATCATCGCTGTGACCACACTGTCCGGTGGCGACATCACACACGCCGTACCCGACAACACCGGTTACATCACCGAGGGTCAGCTCTTCCTCCGTCGCGACAGCGATATCGGTAAGGTTATCGTCGACCCGTTCCGTTCACTCTCACGTCTGAAGCAGCTCGTGTCGGGTAAGAAGACCCGTAAGGACCATCCGCAGGTGATGAACGCTGCCGTACGTCTGTATGCTGACGCCGCCAACGCCAAGACCAAGATGGAGAACGGTTTCGACCTCACCGACTACGATGAGCGTACACTCGACTTTGCCAAGGACTACTCAAACCAGCTCCTTGCTATCGACGTGAACCTCAACACCACCGAGATGCTCGATGTTACCTGGGGCCTGTTTGGTAAGTACTTCCAGCCCGAAGAGGTAAATATCAAGCGTGAGTTGGTAGAGCAGTATTGGCCGAAAGAGAATCTCTGATTCTCTTCAATTAAGAATTAGGAATTATGAATTCATAATTTGTTTGATGCCTTATTTATATATAATGTATATTAGTTATGCATTCATAATTCACAATTCATAATTCATAATTAAATTATAAGATAATTTCGTGGCTATAAAATTTCAATATAACAAGACGTCACTTCAGCAGATTGAGAAGCAGCTCAAGGTACGTCAGCGCACACTGCCTATTATTAAGAATAAGGAGAGTGCCCTGCGTATGGAGGTGAAGAAGTGCAAGGAGGATGTACGTCGGCTTGAAGCCCAGCTCGAAGAGCAGATTCAGGCCTACGAGTACATGTTTGCCCTTTGGAACGAGTTCGATGCTTCGCTCATCCGCGTGAAGGATGTGCATCTTGAAGTGAAGAAGATAGCCGGTGTGCGAGTGCCCGTGTTGGGCGATGTCGACTTCGACATCAAGCCCTTCAGCCTCTTCAATGCCCCCAAGTGGTATTTCGATGGCATCAACCTCCTGCAGGGATTGGCCAAGACGGCCCTTGCGAGCGAGTTCATGGAGGCCAAGTTGGGATTGCTCGAGCATGCCCGTAAGAAGACCACCCAGAAGGTGAACCTATTCGAGAAGGTGCAGATACCCGGTTATCAAGATGCAGTGCGTAAGATTAAGCGCTTCATGGAGGACGAGGAGAACCTCTCCAAGTCATCACAGAAGATCCTGAAGACGCTGTTGGAAAAACGTGCCGAAGCGGAGCAACCCGCCGAGGCCTCTAATGAGATGGAGGAAGAGCTATGATAACAAGAATGAAAAAACTCACATTCCTCGTATTCTATAAGGAGTATAAGGAATTCCTCGACAGAATGGGTGAACTTGGCGTGCTTCACGTGATTGAGAAGCAACAGGGCGCACTTGATGATGCAGAAGTTCAGGAGCAGATGCGCCTCTTGTCGCGCTATGCTACAGCCATTGAGGCTTTGCAGAAGGTGGCCCCCTCTAACTCCCCCAAGGGGGAGGATTCAACGTCTGCTGCAGTCAAGTCATCCCCCCTTGGGGGGAACGAGGGGGGCCAGTTGCTTGAGCAATACGACCAACTCCTCGCCGACAAGGCCGTCAACGAGCAGCGTCAGCAGCTCCTCATCAAGGACGAGCAGGCATTGATGCCATGGGGCGACTTTGACCCTGCATCCGTTGAGCGTCTCGTGAAGGCTGGCTATGACATCAACTTCTTTGCTTGCGCTCCCCGCCTATATAAAGAGGAGTGGGAAAGCGAGTACAATGCCATTGTCATCAATCAGGACAAGTCGAAGGTCTACTTCATCACCGTTACTGCTCCCGGTACCGAAATCAGCATCGAGGCCGAGATGTGCCGACTGCCGCAAACCTCACTGGGCAATGTGGTAGCCGAACTCGAAGCGCTCAAGGCTGGCAATGCTGCTATAGAGCAGAAGATTGCGGACTTTGCTGCCAACCATCTGGCCGACCTCAAGGCTGCCCACGAGGCTTTGCAGAGCGAGATCAGCTTTGCCAAGGTTGCCCTCAGTGCCGATAGCGTGGCAGGCGACAAGCTCATGCTGCTCCAAGGTTGGGCTCCCGAGAAGGTGCTGCCCGAGGTACGCGAGAGCCTTGACAAGACAGGGCATTTCTATCAGGTTGATGATCCTACTCCCGAGGATGATATACCCATCCAGTTGAGCAACAACAAGTTCTTCCGACTCTTCGAGCCGCTGACCAAGCTGTATATGTTGC
Organism: Bacteroidaceae bacterium; assembly: GCA_017465905.1. Classification (GTDB taxonomy): domain Bacteria; phylum Bacteroidota; class Bacteroidia; order Bacteroidales; family Bacteroidaceae; genus UBA1189. The sequence goes on from JAFTVE010000032.1 coordinate 12,196, forward strand.
CCAAGTATGGCGAGTTGGACCTGACGATGTTCTTCGCACCCTTCTTCCTCGTGTTCTTCGGCCTTTGCCTTGGCGACATGGGCTACGGAGCACTGATTATGTTGGCATTGCCCATCTTCACCAAGCTCTTCCAACTCATCAATCCCGAGTTCAAGAGCTCGTTGGTATTCCTCTTTGGACTCTCCACGGTGATTTGCGGTACACTCACAGGTACGGCATTCGGCTTCAGCCTGTACGACATCGACCTTCCCTTCTTTCAGAAGATGAAGGCGTTGCTCTTCCAGGACAATCAGGCCATGTTCTACCTCTCGCTCATCATCGGATGCGTGCAGATACTCTTCGGCATGATGCTCAAGGCCGTGAACCTCACCATTCAGTTGGGCTTCAAGTATGCTGTGAGCACTATCGGATGGATACTGCTGCTCGTTGGTGTTGCCGTAGGTGTACTCACGGGCTCCACTGGTTCCGTATGGTTTATGGTAGTGATGATTCTTGCCGGCTGCATGGTACTCCTGTACAACAGCCCCGGTAAGAACATCTTCCTCAACATCGGCCTTGGCCTGTGGGATGCCTACAATATGGTAACTGGCCTGTTGGGCGACGTGCTCTCCTACGTACGTCTTTTCGCCCTCGGTCTCTCGGGAGGTATTCTGGCCAGCGTGTTCAACAGCTTGGCTACAGGTATGAGTCCCGATGTACCCGTATTGGGCTTCATCGTAACCGCTATCATCTTCGTCATCGGTCACGGCTTGAATATCTTCATGAATATCCTCGGCTCTATGGTTCACCCCATGCGTCTGACGTTCGTGGAGTTCTTCAAGAACTCGGGCTACGAGGGTGGCGGTAATGCGTATAAACCTTTTAAGAAATAAAACAAAAAATTAATAACAACTTAAAAAACAACAAATTATTATGGATGCAAATCTTTTGATTGCCTATGTAGGCATTGGTTTGATGATTGCCCTTTCGGGTATTGGTTCAGCTTATGGTGTAACAATCGCCGGTAATGCAGGTCTTGGTGCATTGAAGAAGGTGGACAAGTTCGGTAACTTCCTCGTGCTCACCGCTCTTCCCGGTACACAGGGTCTTTACGGTTTCGCAGGTTACTTCTTGCTCAACAGCTTCGGTATCCTCACCGCTGATATCACTTCACTTCAGGCAGCAGCCGTGTTTGGTGGTGGTTTCGCCCTCGGTCTCGTAGGCTTGTTCTCTGCTATCCGTCAGGGTCAGGTATGTGCAAACGGTATGGCCGCTATCGGTCAGGGTCACGACGTGTTCTCCAAGACCTTGATCTTCGCCGTATTCCCCGAGCTCTACGCTATTGTAGCCCTCGCAGGCGTGTTCCTCATCGGCTCAGCAGTAGCTTAATTCAGCGATAATCATATTGATAGATATAGGGTGTCCTCATTATTGAGGATGCCCTATATCTTTGTATGCCTGGGCTGTCACATCAGCATGAGCGCCACCCACAGCAGCCCTAGGCCGCGCAATAAACGAAGATAAGAAGAGGCCTCCCCCTTGCCCCTCCCAAGGAGGGGTGATTCAGTCATCGCGGTTTTCATAATTCATAATTATGCAACGCAGCTCGCCACGCCGAGGGCGCCAGCAAGGGCGGTGAGTACGGCGATGAGGATTTTGAGAATTTGTTTCCAGTCGGGTTGAGTTTTTGAGTTCATAAGTTTTTGAGTTTTTGAGTTTTTGAGTTTTTGAGTTGCCATCCGGCAGGCAGTTTTCGTCATCGTTAGTCATGAGTTGGTGAGTACCGGGCCTGTCGTCTGACAAACTTAAAAACTCACCAACTCAAAAACTTACTCTACGCCATCGCCTCGCTCGCGATACGCTTGTACTGAATCGCCTTGGCGATGTCCTTCTTCAGCTCCACCTCGGGGCGGAAGCGCACGGTGTGGCCCTTGATCATGGCCGAGGGTGCGAAGTCCGAGGCAGCCATGGTGTCGGCCGAGAAGCACTTCGAGCGGATGCCGATGACGAACGAGCCGAGGTCCTCGAGCACTACGCGGCGACCGCTGAGC
>JAFTVE010000033.1 GCA_017465905.1 Bacteroidaceae bacterium
ACGACGCATACCGAGCTGCGCCGCATCTCGCACCATCTGATGCCTGAGGAGTTGTTGCGAGGGGGACTGGTGTCAGCCCTTCGCGACTTTGCACGCTCCGTTCCAGGCGCAGCATTCCAGACATACGGCGACATCCGACTCAGCAAAGAGTGGGAACTGACGCTCTACCGCTGTGCCTACGAACTGGTGAACAACGCCATGAAATATGCCGAGGCTACCCATATTGACGTCCAGCTGATGCAGACAGCGCACGAAGTGACCCTCATCGTCAGCGACAACGGAAAGGGCATGGCCGACGGAAACGGAATGGGCTTACAAAACATCCGCGAGCGTATAGCCTCATACCACGGGACGCTGCGAATTGTCACCAGCGAAAACGAAGGAACAGAAATCAACCTCACATTGCCATTATGAAATATAAGATAGATGTGTATATCGTGGATGACCACACGATGTTCAACGAAGGACTGACGGATGCCGTCAATCATAGCGACACCGTACATGTCAGCCGCTGTTTCACAACACTCAATGACTGTCGACTTGCGATGCTGGAACGCTGTCCGGACGTGCTGCTGCTTGACATCTCCATGCCCGACGGCGACGGTACGACATTCTGCCAATGGGTCACGACTGAGTTCCCCAAAGTCAGGATAGTCGCTGTCACTATCCACGACGAATATAGCGTTATAAGGCGGATGCTGGAGAGCGGCGTTCATGGTTATGTGCTGAAAAGTGCCCCCATCGACGAACTCATCACCGCCATAGAACAAGTATGGAAAGGGCAGCGCTACATCAGTCCTGCGGTAGAAGCCATCATCCGGCAGTCAGCCAGCAAGGCCGTGCGCCTCACCATTCCGGAACAGCGTATTCTCTATGATGTTTGTAAGGGGTGCTCCAATCCGGAGATTGCCGACCGCATGTACCTCAGCGTTGAAACCGTGAAATGGTATCGGAAGCGGCTGTTGGCCAAGTTTGGGGTGAAAAACACGGTGGCGCTGGTGTCTTTATTGCTCAAAGAGCATATCCTGCCTGATGGCGGCGACTGCCATCAACAGAAATAAATAAAACCAATTCTTTTTCATTGTTTATTAATGTTTACGTTTTTGCGAAATAATACATTGAACAATTCGTACTAACTACCCCGTTTATAGTTCCACCAGGAATTACAATCTCATCCTTGATTGCTTTTGCGCTGAATGTAATGTTAGAATAATTCCAATCACCTACCAAATTGGTCTCATCAGCCAATCTTGAGTATTTACTGGATTTCAATGCAAACCTAAATGACTCAATGTTACTTGAAGCTTTCGTGGGTAATGACAAAACAAAAAGAGACACTCCCGAAGGAATGTCTCTCTGAAGTCTATTGTGATTCAATAGATTACTTGTTCAATGCCTGAGCTACGTCAACGGCACAAGCTACGGTGCAACCTACCATGGGGTTGTTACCGATGCCGAGGAAGCCCATCATCTCTACGTGTGCGGGTACTGAAGAAGAACCGGCAAACTGAGCGTCAGAGTGCATACGACCCATTGTGTCGGTCATACCGTATGAAGCGGGACCGGCAGCCATGTTGTCGGGATGGAGGGTACGGCCTGTACCACCACCTGATGCTACTGAGAAGTAGGGCTTGCCAGCGAGCACGCGCTCCTTCTTATAGGTACCTGCGGTGGGGTGCTGGAAGCGTGTGGGGTTGGTAGAGTTACCGGTGATAGATACGTCTACGCCTTCCTTCCACATGATGGCTACGCCTTCGCGTACGTCGTCGGCACCGTAGCAGTTAACCTTTGCACGGGGACCGTCAGAGTAAGCGATGCGCTGGATCTCCTTGAGCTCGCCTGTGTAGTAGTCAAACTTGGTCTGCACGTAGGTGAAACCGTTGATGCGTGCGATAATCTGTGCGGCGTCCTTACCCAGACCGTTGAGGATTACGCGGAGGGGCTCCTTACGTACCTTGTCGGCCTTGGCGGCAATCTTGATGGCGCCCTCAGCAGCAGCGAATGACTCGTGACCTGCGAGGAAGGCGAAGCACTTGGTCTCCTCGCGGAGCAGCATGGCTGCGAGGTTACCGTGACCGAGACCTACCTTACGGTCGTCGGCTACTGAACCGGGGATGCAGAATGCCTGCAGACCGATACCGATGGCCTCAGCAGCCTCGGCAGCTGTCTTCACGCCCTTCTTGATGGCGATAGCGCAACCTACTACGTAGGCCCACTTAGCGTTCTCGAAGCAGATGGGCTGTGTCTCTTCACATGCCAAATAAGGATCAAGACCATACTGGTCGCAAATCTCGTTGGCCTCTTCAATTGATTGGATACCGTACTCGTTCAATGCAGCGAGAATCTGTTTGATACGGCGGTCCTGGCTCTCGAATTTTACTTCTCTAATCATAGTACTTTCCTCCTTATATTATTCGTGACGTGGATCAATGTGTTTTACTGCGCCCTGCTCGGCGGTGAAGCGGCCGTATGTGCCAGTAACCTTCTTCAAGGCCTCGTTGGCGTCGGTACCCTTCTTGATTTCGTCCATGAACTTGCCCAGGTGTACGAACTCGTAACCACAGATCTGGTCGTCCTTGTCGAGTGCTACGCGGCTGATGTAGCCCTCAGCCATCTCGAGGTAGCGGGGACCCTTGGCGAGTGTGCCGTAGAGTGTACCTACCTGTGAGCGGAGGCCCTTACCGAGGTCCTCGAGGCCGGCACCGATCATCAAGCCACCCTCAGAGAAGGCAGACTGTGTGCGGCCGTAAACGATCTGGAGGAAGAGCTCGCGCATAGCGGTGTTGATAGCGTCGCATACGAGGTCAGTGTTGAGAGCCTCGAGCAGAGTCTTGCCGGGAAGGATCTCTGATGCCATAGCGGCAGAGTGAGTCATACCAGAGCAGCCGATGGTCTCTACCAATGCCTCCTGGATGATACCTTCCTTCACGTTCAAGGTGAGCTTACATGCGCCCTGCTGGGGTGCGCACCAACCGATACCGTGTGTCAAACCTGAGATGTCCTTAATCTCTTTTGATTGTACCCACTTACCCTCTTCAGGTATGGGAGCGGGACCGTGGTTAGGACCCTTCTTTACAACACACATGTGTTCTACTTCATGTGAATAAACCATTGTTTTTCTTAATTTAATAAGTGAATGAAAATAAAATCTTCTATTTCGTGTGACAAATTTAGTGCAAGGCGAACGAAATTCCAAATTTATTTGAGAATTTCTGAGCCGACGCCTAAATTCTGTTTGTGCGAAGCGCAAACTAAAGTAATGCAAACCGAACGAAATATCAAATTTATTTGAATATTTCTGAGGTGCAGCTTAAATTCTGTTTGTGCGAAGCGCAAACTAAAGTAGTGCAAACCGAATGAAATATCAAATTTTATTTAACTAAAGTTTTCTTCCTTCGCACTTCGGTATAGCTTAAGCAAGCTTATCTATACGCTCAGTTTGGCGTCAGTTGAGTTTTTCCGAGCCGCAGCCTAAATTCTGTTTGTGCGAAGCGTAAACTGGAAATGTATATTAGATAATGAATTTATGAGATATTTCATGTTCCATGCTTTGGAATTTGAAATAATTCTTAATTTTGCCAAGCTAAACATAAATAACAACACACGCATCAAGAAATGAGAAAGATATTGTTCACACTCGCCGCAGTGCCTACAAAAAACTGTTTACTTATATTTGCACCATAAAGAAGAAAAGACACACTATGAGACCTCACTATCCTATCGCACTCGCATGGCTACGCTCAGCATTGGTTATAGTCCTACTGGGCATGACGTGCACAACAGCAACTGCTGAGACCAAACAGCTGTGGACGGGAAACGCGACCTTCGACGACTGGGGCGATGTGGTGAACATCAATGCCCAGCAGATGGCGGGCATGAGCGCCGACGATATCGTACGCTTCGTGATAGAGGCGGGCGAGTGGGCGCAGCTGCAGGTGTCGTACGGCACGGGATGGACATGCCTCGACGGTCTGGAGGCATGCAACGTGAGTGGCGACTATGAGCTGGTGGTGACGGCACAGGTGGCCAAGGCACTGAAGCAGGGCATACACATCAAGGGTGTGGGCTATACGCTGAAGGCTGTGGAGTGGATTGCCTGTGACGGTGGATTCGACTCGCAGCACCCAGCACTGACATGGCAGAACCTGACAGTGAGCGGAGGCACCAAGGGCGTACGCAGCACCGTGGGCCTGCACCGGTACGGTGCCGTGGGATGGTATCTGACCGAACCGCTGGCTGCCGACACGTATGAGGCATTGGAGCTGACCTTCGGTATGCCGCTCAAGGCCGACGTGATAGCTGTATACACACATGGCAACGGACAGCGCCGACGCTCCGTAGTGAAGGCGGGAAAGACAACTTGCCGACTCGGTATAGGTACAGCAAGGGGCGAAGTGGGCAGCATAGCGCTCATGAGCGCCGAAGCGCAGACCATAGTGCTGCAACAGGCCACGCTGCATTCCAAGGACAATGCCATAGAGCACACGACAATGCCGCAGAGCGCTGCCAAGGTGTATGACATGCAGGGCAGGTGCCAAAAGGAGATGCTGAAGGGTGTCAACATCATTGTCACCACCAAGGAGAATGGCGAAGCAACGGCAATCAAGAGAATCAACAGATAAGAATCAATACACACAGTGATATGAGACGAAGACTGCTGGCTACAATCTGCCTGCTGAGTGCCATGGTGGCCATGGCAGACACTGCCATCGACAATGCACCAGCCGACACGCTGGCCAACGAGGCCGCACGCAACTTCCTGAACGCACTGGAGAGGATTCCGTCCATCATCGACCAGTACAAGGCGAAGAACGAGGTGCTGGAAAAGGAGATACCGCAGTTGCAGGAGATAGCGGGCAAAGTATGGAAAAAAGAGGACGAACTGAAACAGTTGAAGTCGGAACTTGCCGCGCTTGACCGCAAGATACAGTTGGAGCTTGCACCACCAACTCCAGAAGTCACCGAAAAAAGCGAAACTCCAGATTCCGTAATGTCACATATAAATAAGGAAATCAAAATAAAGAGCAGAATTTCCTTATAGCTGTTTTTCAAATTAAAAGCTTGGAGGTCTTTATCTTAAACTAAAAGACCTCCAAGCATCATATTTACAGTTACAAGTCTTCCGTTCCCTTGTTTCTTTTGCTGAAAAGGAGTTCGGAAAGATACTTAATGGCCTGATTGATTCTGTCTCTTCCTTCTTCCGTGTTCATGTCGATATTGCAGAATGTGGAACGATCCTTATGCAAATAAAGGTAATATAATCCACTAACGATAATCGTTGCGATAGCGACAAAATCTATCCCGGAATTTTTGAATAAGTCATCGTATTTCTCAGCCAGTGGTATAGTGAACATTTCACGTATGGATGCAGTCCTTTTGGTAATGTCGTTGCCTTCGGCAATCTCCCATCTAATCAATTCCTGCATCACAGACTTTTCTATCATACATTCCTGTAGTCCCTCTATCAATGCGATAAATTGATCGTATGATGTCTCTCGTTTGTTTGCTTCTTTCGCCACATCAGAGAACCAATAATCATACCCTTTGACAAATTCGCTGAAGAACTCCTCAAGATTCTGATATCGGTTGTAGAAAACAACAGGTTCAATTTTGGCTTTCTTAATAATTTCAGATACCAGTGAACCGGAGAACCCGCGTTTAAGCACACTTTCCACAGCTGCTTTTCTTATATCTTCAATTATTGTGGCTTTTGTGCGCCTTATGCGCACTCGTTTACCGTCGTTGGCCATTTCTTGGTGTAGTTAAAAAGGTATTTCGTTTCTTATCTCCTCAAGACTGCAAATGAGATGTTTTAATTGAGTTATTTCGTGGGAGGCCAAAATACTGATTCTTATCCTAGCCTCCTTGGTACGAACCGCAGGATAAACTATCCCACTTGCAAATATACGTTTTTTTTGTAACATGTCAGCTATGCGATACACTTTTTCGTTATCCCGAACCATTAACGAGAAAATAGGAGAAACTGATGTTCCTATGTCAAATTTGGACTCAAGCAATCCATTACGTAAGAAATTTACATTGTTCCATAATTTTTCGCGAATACTCGGTTGGGTTTTTATTAACTCCAAAGCCTTAAGGACAGAACATGTTACTTGGGGCGTTATTGCAGCGGAGAATACATTGCTGTCTGCATAATATCTTAAATACTGAATAAGTTTGGAAGAAGCGGCAACAAAACCTCCAACACAACCAAATGATTTACTAAATGTGCCCGTAATAATATCCACTTGTCCCATACAATTATAGTGTTCTGCTGTTCCACGTCCATTATTTCCCATAACACCAATACCATGGGCATCATCTACCATAAGCAGGCAGTTGTGCTTCTTGCAGACAGAAATGTATTCGGGAAGTTTGGACAAATCACCATTTTGAGAGTAAACTCCGTCAACAATGACAAGACGAGTCTGATATTTATCTTTTTCTTTATCAAGAATCATATCCAAATACTCAATATCATTGTGCCCGATGTGCTTTGTGTTGGTTCCAATCAATCCACTCATCGCGCTAGTATGGATATAAGAATCAATATAGGCAACGTCATTCTTGCCAAGTATCGCACGAAGCAAGCCGGCATTTGCTCCAAATCCAGAAGAGAAAAGAATTGCATCTTCTTGACCGACAAAGTCAGCAATTTCTTTTTCCAACTGTCGATGGATATCCAAATATCCTCCAATTGGTTGGGCTGCACAAGCCCCTGTTCCATATTTCATAAGCGCATTTATGCCGGCTTCAATAGTTTCTTTACGTTGTGACATTCCAAGGTAGTCATTTGAAATATAGGAATCAAATAAAGTATTTGTTTCCGTCAAAGACATCTTGGCTCCAACACATCCTGTGACATAACCCAGTAGCTTTTAGAGTCAAACTGCTCCATTTGATGGATGTAGTTTTGGAATAGTTCAGCCCTAGCAAGGGCATCTTCACGCATGGAAAGTTCAAAGTCTTTTAGAGATAGAAAATTCTTATCCATAATTATATTGTATATAGAATTGATATAATGCTCTGCAAAAATAGCGAAATATCATAGAATAGCAAATAATTTATAAAACCCTTTTTGCTATATACAAAAACAGTTTGTATATTTGCGGCCAGAAAACATTAATATGATATGAACGACAAGATAAAACAAGATAACGACACGAGATTACAAGATAACGAAACATGCGTAACAGAACACATTCCGCAAGTGTCTGTTTGTATGCCCATGTATAACGCATCCAAGTATTTGAGAGAATGCATAGATAGCGTTTTAGCTCAAACCTTTAAGGATTTTGAGTTTCTAATCGTTGACGATGGTTCAGATGATGATAGCGCGGAAATTGCCAAGTCTTATCATGATGATAGAATAAGACTCATGCAAAACACGCATGATTATATTGGAAGCTTGAACATATTGCTTGACGAGGCATGTGGCAAATATATTGCTCGCATGGATGCTGATGATGTAATGGTGTCCTGTCGGCTACAAATTCAGTTTGACTACATGGAATCGCATCCTGAAATTGATATTATTGGTTCTGGTATGCAGTGTTTCGGTGAGAGTGATGATGTTTGTGAACCTTTTAGAATTGGGGAAGCCAGCTATCTGGATTTTTTGGATTGCTGTGCACTCTACCATCCAACTGTGGTGATGCGTGTAGCAAGCATAAATTCTTTTGGAGCAGTATCTTGGTTGGGAATGATTTAGAATTTATCTGAAATGAGACAACCTTCTATATGGATCAGTAATATGTATCCATATAGAAGCTTACCATATCCAGACACAAATAATCTTATTAGAAATGAAAGTACTAAATATCATCATTTTTCTTTGCGTATGTTGTTTGAACGCAAATGCACAAAAATACTGGGTAATGGGTCAAATAGTAGATGATTTCACTTATGACCCTATAGATTCCGTAACAGTAAGATTTCTCCGTACCGACAGCACAGAAGTCGAACGTTTTGTCAGTAAAGATGAAACAAAAAGAAACAACCGCAGTTTTGGTGAGAGTATTAGTGCCCCAGGAAAATATATCCTGCATTTTTCCAAACGAGGTTATGAAGATACGTATAAAACAGTAAACTTTCGCTACCGAAAATACCGTATAACAGGAGGTACTTTTGGTCGTGTGCTGATGAAAAAGAAACTTTCTCTGACAGAGCGCAGACTTGATGAAGTTGTCGTAACTGCCACCACAATAAAAATGGTGATGAAGGGAGATACAATACAGTATAATGCCGATGCGTTTCAACTTCGCGAGGGGTCAATGCTGGACCAGCTAATAGCCATGCTGCCCGGAGCAGAACTACGCGAAGGAGGCGTAATTTATGTGAACGGAAAGAGAATCTCCAATCTGTTGGTCAACGGTGAAGATTTCTTTAGGGGCAATCCACGAGTGGCACTTGAAAACCTCCCCAGCTACATGGTGGATAAAATCAAAGTCTATGACATGAAGCCTGACCTGAACAAGATGATGGACAAGAACATCAATGTGCATAAAGGAATGTGGGCCAACGAATCACAAACCACAGTAATGGATGTCAATCTGAAACGGAAATACAGTATAGGATGGATAGCCAATGCTAGTGTGGGAAGTGGTACTGGCAAACACTATGCTGCCAAAGCTTTTGCCCTACGCTTTACACCACACAGTAGACTTGCATTCATGGGATATTCCAATAATGTATATGGCAACTCATACTACGATGCCAACGGCAACTGGCAAAATCCGGGGGGCAGCGACAACCAGACCACACACGAATTATCCTCGGACTTGCTGGTGAATGACAAAAACAAAAAGTATAAGATCAAAAATTTGGCTACATTTAAGTGGAAAAAGAGCGAGAACGACGAATATCAGCACACAACTAACTACCTTGGCACTAAAAATATAGATGGTATTAGTCGGTCTCACCAAGAGAATCGCGACTGGCACATTCGTGATATAGCAGAATTCGACTACAAGATGGATGAAAACGAGAAATTTTATACTATCAATTTGAAGCCAGAGATATGGTATAACAATTACCGCAATGCCCAGCATTCGCGTCGGGCAGAATGGGATAAACGCATAACAGAACGGTATATGGGTGAGGCCTTAGATAGTCTGTTTATGGAAGGACGTGGTGAAATCTATCGCGAAAACCTGATAAGTAGCCTGAGACAAATGCAGCAGAATGACGGTCACCTCTTCTATACCAAGGCTAATCTGCAAACAACATGGAATTTGAACGGAAATGGCAATCTGCATGTGGGCGGTTTGGGATATTATAGTATGTCCGCCAATCGAAACCTGATAGAGAGTGCTGCCTATGATTTTACATCCATGCAAGACCGATACCCGAACCACTATGTGCAAAGCTATGACTATAGCGGAAATGTGGGGTATGATATATCATATAATTTCGGGAACATCTCGATTAGTGTCTCCCCAAACTATAGTTACAGACAGCAATTTCAGTCAAGCAACAGGGACTACTATAGACTTGAAAATACAGAATATGCTGAGATGGACTTTGATTGTTTGGCCTCTATGAAAGATGCCCTAACACAGTATATAGATATTACCAACTCGGCATATTCGGACGAATGGAAACGAACTCACAAACCGGAACTGGGTATGTATATGTATTGGTGGGACGACAAGCACCACAGAGCACATACAGTAAACCTAAGCATACCTATGCGCATAGAGCAGAAGAAGTACGATTACAAGCGTGGTAGCATAGATACACTATTCCACCGTAATTACTACTTTTTCGAACCGAATGTGCAATATAGGATAGATCACAACAGTAATAGAAATGGGTATGCTTTGGAACGACACATCACGCTGTCCTATAATATGTCACACTCCAGCCCATATAGCGAATATCTGACAGATTATCGCGATGATGCCACACCATTAGTGGTGAGAACCGGTAATCCCAACCTAAAAGCGAGTGCGCACCACAAAGTGGAGTTGGCTGTAGAAAATAGATATTTCACCAAACGCGTGCGAACTTTGAATTGGAATTTTGGATATGACCAGTGGAGTAACTTAGTATCCCAGTCCATGATGTACGATATGGAAGCAGGTATAAGGACATATCATCCAGAAAATATCAGCGGCAACTGGGCATTGGCCACACAAATATATTATGCCAGCACTTTGGACAAGCGAAACAGATGGAATTATCACTTAACTACCAACTTTAACTATCGTCACAGCGAAGACTATGCCAGTTTAGTGCAGGACGCTTCCTCAGAAAAAGTGGGCACAGACCATCTGTTAACTAGGCAAAAGTTCAATGTTAACTTTTCTCGCAACTATTACAGCTTATCGGGAGAGTTGAACGGTGAATGGATACACGCCATTTCCGACCGCTTTACAGATCATAACGTATTCAATATCAACTATCGTGTAAGTGGAGGCATGCCTCTTCCCTGGAAACTGCAGTTGAGCACCTCGTTGCTACTGAATACGCGGTATGGTTATGATGATGACCGTTTCAATACGAGTCAACTGATTTGGAGTGCCTGTCTTAAACGTGTCTTCCTGAATGGCCGACTAGGCGCAGAGGTGGAGGCTTTTGACCTACTGAATCAGATGTCTAGCCGCAGTTATAGTCTGAACGCACAAATGCAGACCGAGAGCTACAGAAATGTGCTGAGACGATATGTGATGTTCAACATTTCGTTTCGTCTAAACAAGGAACCTAAAAAATGATGAATGAAACGATATGTCTCACAAATACAGATTGCAACCTTCACCCACGGAACAAGTAGATATTTTTAAATTTATGAGTAGAATAAATCATGACTATTTTTTCGCCATACGATCGTAAAGTAAAATGTTATATCGCATATGCGCTTAATTGGTAAAGTCCAACGAACGGAATGAAATTTACTCGTCAGTTTGACCAAATGGACTGCGGTCCAGCCTGTATCTGTATGGTGGCCTCTGCCTACGGAAAGGATTATCCGTTGTCTTACTTGCGATCCCTCTCACATCTTACCCGTGAGGGGGTGAGTGTGTCTGGCATTCGCCATGCGTTAGAAGAGCTTGGCATGGATAGTGCTGCGTTTGAGATGACCCCAGAACAGTTACGCGGGAAGTGTCCTCTGCCAGCCATCCTTCACTGGGAACAAAATCATTTCGTGGTTCTCTATAAGATAAAGCAAAATAGATGGACAGGAAAGTGGAACTACTACATTGCCAATCCTGCATATGGCAAACATGGTTTCACGGAAGAATCTTTCTCTCGATTTTGGCTCAATGACGACAAAGGAGTAGTAATCGCCATAGAACCAAGAGACGATTTTTTTGAGAAAAAGCCTGTCAAAGAAAAGCACAGCCTTCTACGCTTTGCCCATAAATATGTATGGCCCTACCGATGGGAACTTTCACAGTCAGCGTTTGGTATGCAGATTCTCCGCGTCATGCTGTTATCAATTATAATGGTGATGTTTTTAAATGTACAGCACGTGATTTTGCGACAGAGAGTCGGGAAGGACGATTAAATAATGAAGGCCGTATTGAGTGGAACGAAAAGTTTTTTCAACGTATGGCAATAAAATACAGTAATGAGGCTTGTAGAAATTGTGTTATTTTACCCATATGCAATGGAAGTTGTACACAAAATAAAATTGAAGCAGGATTAAAAAACACTTGTTTTTTAAGTATGACAGAAGATGCTAAGCAAGACTATCTAAAAGCCCGAGTTAATGAGATAATTAAAGCATGTATTAAACAGAAGATTCACAATAGTACCCAAAAGTAAATACTAAAAAGGCAATATTTTAATTTATGTTAATCAAAAACAGATTATCTGACATTATGGAAGTCAGTCTTTTGGAAGCAGACAAAGAAGGTTTGCTCCGTGGAGGTTTTGCCATGTTTGGTAGCCGCCCTTGTGGTCACACTGGTATTAATGGAAATTGCTCGTGCAATAACAACGCAAGTGGTTGTATGGGAAACGACAACTGTCAATGTAACGCTGCATGTGCACACAATTGTGATTGCAATTGTAACTGCGTGACAACTGCATCACCAACAGAACCTACAGGAGCAACTAATGCTTCTTGTCAGCCTATGACTGGCATTGGTTTTTTTACTTTCTAACTTAAAAACTTCTCTGGGAGATATCTTGATTAAAAGTATATCTCCCAGAGTTCCTAGCATTTAATGAATCTATTATTTATATTTAATGAATCTATTATTTATGAGGTCTATTATTCTGTGTATTTGTGTATTCTGCATAACTACTGCTTATGCAGATGATGTTGATAGTCTATCATTATGGGGATGGCCTCGTGATGCGTTTACTATGCAGCCTGTTATTGATAGTACTCGAGTTGAATTAATGACTTTGGATAGCACCATTATTGCTACAACTGAACCGTTTTGGGATAACTATCGCCCCAATTCTAGATTCTTTATCCCTGTCCACTTTCGCTCGGGGGAATATATTATTCGACTTACTAATCCGCAATACGAAACTGTGATAAAACGATTCAAAATAAAAGTCAAGAAGCTGGATTCAGATTATCTTATTGGTGAAATAAAAATGCGCCGTAAGCAAACAACCCGAGAACGCACATTGGACGAAGTAACAATAACAGCTACAAAAATTAAATTTTATAACAAAGGGGACACACTGATTTATAATGCTGATGCTTTTAATCTGGCAAATGGGTCAATGCTTGATGCATTAGTGGAGCAACTTCCTGGTGTGGAATTGAAACGTGACGGACGTATTTTAGTAAATGGAAAGCAAGTGGAGAGCGTTTTGCTCAATGGAAAGGATTTTTTCAAAGGCGACAATACTATATTACTGGACAACTTACCAGCCTATACAGTTAAAAATATTAAGTTTTACGATAAGGAAAGCGAACACAGCCAGGGATTGGGGTTGAATCTAAACGATGGTAGATTTGTCATGGATGTGAATTTGAAACGGGAATACCAGATTGGTTGGCTAGCCAATGCTGAGGCCGGCGGAGGGACGCATGAGCGTTGGCTTGGACGACTTTTTGCTTTACGATTTACGCCGCAATCGCGTTTGTCATTTTATGCTAATGCCAATAATACGAACGAAGGTCGAAAACCCGGTAGAAACGGGGAGTGGTCTCCGAGCACTATTGGTAATGGTACAAGTACCACCGAGGCAACAGGTTTCGATTACCTTATACATGACAAGAACCACCGCTACGAGATAGAAGGAAATATAAATGTCATGCATTCCGAAAATAATGCAATGTCTAAACAAAATAGCGAAATATTTCAGACTAATGGTTCTGTATTCAATCAATCCTGCCAAACGGGAAAAACACAAAATATCTCGGTTAGCACCGACCATAAAATTCGACTGATGTTAGGTCCCGAAAATGACAAATACGATACGCAACTTTATCTGAAGCCACGATTTGATTACAATTATCAGAAAAACAATTCAGACAGAATTTCTGCAGAGTTTTCTGCCAATCCCATTGGCTATGGTGATTTAGAGAATCTTTTTAATGGACCTGATGCAGGTCGGAATCTGACTGACGTTCTAGTTAATAAGGTGCGCATACGTCAGAGAAACAATTCAGAGATTTTTAGCGGAGGGATAAATACGCAACTTTATTTCAGTATGCCGTTTTCCGGTCGACGTATGGAGCTTACTGGCGACTTTAGTGCCGGCAGGAAAAAAGCTCATACCTTTGATCTCTACACCCTGAATTTTGCAGACTCCGGGAAAGATGATTACCGAAATCGCTACTTTGACAAACCGTCAGACAACCTAAAGGCCAATTTAGGCTTGTCGTGGGGTTATCTTCTTTTTGCCAAAGGATTTAATCGAGCAACCCTCAATCCATCAGTTGGTTATGGTTACGAATATTCCAATCAGGAAAATTCTCTTTATCGGTTGGATTGGCTTGAAGAAATGAATGAGGCGACCTTTGGCATGTTGCCGTCCACGCGTGAGGCCCTGCTCTCTACTCTTGATCGCCACAATAGCTATCTCAGCACGCGCACCTGTCACAATGTTTTCGCCACAGCAACCTTCTGCTACGAGAACGATGTACGCGAACAACGTGATAACGATTTTGTACGCACTGCGCTTTGGCGTTTGACATTTACCCCAGGCGTTGAATTAAATGTGGAAAGTTTTGATTTCGATGGTCAGCAACAGATAAGTCGTTCCCGAACCGAGCTGCTTCCGACTATGATGTTGCGATTGGAACGTAACACACCGGGAATGAAGCATCAAATCTGGCTTGAGGGCAGTTATAAGCAGCAACTTCCTTCGATGTTCTCGCTCATGGATCTTCGTTTTGACAGTGACCCACTCAACATCAATGAAGGCAACAGTGATTTGCGTCGAACTGAGATTTATTCAACTGAGCTCTTCTATACTTCCGACCAATGGGGCAAGGAAAAGCAGCGCCGAATTTCCGGGAAAATTATGGCTGCATTCTATCGCAATGCTGTCGCTATGGCTCAAGTATATGATGCTGCGACAGGTGTGCGAACATACCGCCCCCAGAATGTCAATGGCAATTATCGCATCGGATTCAACTGCAATTTCTATACACCGATTGATGCTAAACAACGCTTTATTCTCAATATCGGTGTTAGCAATAACTTTTATCGAAATATCGATTTGCAAAGCACAGAACTAAAAGTAGCAGAAAGCAGTACGGTGTTCACCAACTATATGGCAACACCACTGAGTATAGAGTATAACTATAAGAAGATAAGGATAGGTTCTAAATTTCAAATGGCTTGGCATAGTGCCAGAAGCAATCGAAAAAATTTTATAGATGTTAACGGTGTGAACATAGATGCTGGTATTTATGGTAATGTTCAGTTGCCCTGGAACTTGCAATTCGCTACAGACTTTAATTACTACGCACACCGTGGTTTTGTCAATGAAGTAATGAATACGGACAATTTTGTATGGAATGCCCAACTATCCAAGAGCATTCTACATGGTAATCTTATTTTTGCCCTTGTTGGATATGATATTCTTGGTAATATTTCTAATTTGAATTATTCTGTTAATATGCAAGGGGTCACAGAGACTTGGCGAAATGTCATACCACGCTATGGTATGTTTCGTGTCATTTATAAATTAAACAAACAGCCCAAAAAGAAATAAAAAGAATCCGTATATTTAAATATATAAGAAATGGTTCAAAAACAAAACAATATCAATACACACAGTGATATGAGACGAAGACTGCTGGCTACAATCTACCTGCTGAGTGCCATGGTGGCCATGGCAGACACAGCTATCGACACGGCACCAGCCGACACGCTGGCCAACGAGGCCGCACGCAAACTATATGCCTACCTCAAAGATGAGGTGTGGGGCAAGCGAGTGATGGCAGGCTGCCAAGCCGAATGGAACTACAACACCAACGACGCACAGCGCATATACCAGGCTGCGGGCAAGTACCCGGCAGTCAACGTATTCGACTTCCAGCATCACGACCAGTCGTGGATAAACTATCGCACCGCCACTGCCCTCAACTGGCAGAAGGCAGGGGGGATCGTAGGATTCATGTGGCACATACACATGCCTTGCAACGTGTTTGCCGAAGGTGAAGAGGGCTGGGGCGGATTCTACACCGAAGCCGCTGCCACGGGCGAGCAGAAGCCTTGCTACATATCGCCCAAGCAGGCAGCCACAGAGGGTACGCCCGAGAACAAGCTGCTGCTGAAGCGACTCGACAACGTGGCCAACCTGCTGCTCTACTATCAACAGCAGGGGGTGGCAATCCTCTTCCGCCCACTTCACGAGGCTGCAGGCGGATGGTTCTGGTGGGGCAGCGAAGGGGCCGAGGCATACAAGATGCTGTATCGCTACATGTATGACTACCTTACCCAAAAGGGCATACACAATCTGCTGTGGATATGGACATCGCAGCTCAACGATCCCGACTGGTACCCTGGCGACGAATATGTGGACATCGTGGCACGCGACGGGTATCCCGAGGGAAACACCTCACATCATGCCATGGCGGCCGACTACGAGCACCTGCGCAAGGCATACCCCAACAAGATGCTGTGCCTGGCCGAATGCAACAGCGTGCCCAGCTGGGAGAGCATGCAGGAGAGCGGTGCACTATGGCTCTTCGTGGCTCCATGGTGCGGAGGCGGAGCATTTGCTCACGGCAACGACAATGCCTTCTGGAAACAGCTGCTGCAGCAGGAGGGCGTGCTCACACGCGATGAGCTAAAGGTTTTTGAATAGCACTCCATGACGCGTATGAACTGACTGCCGACTGCTACCATGGTGCAAAGTGTACAAAAAGTGTAAATCTTTGTGTAATTCTTTTCGGTGTAACTGCTTTGTCGCTCAGTCAGTCGTGACTCTGAAAGTGTAAATCTTGCGTTTCGCTATAAATATTATATCAAATGGGCTCCGAAGTGCAAACTGGAGATTTAGTGTAAGGCAATCGAAAAACCGAATTTTCTCTTTCGCCCAGCATTCGTAGTCGCAAAAGCCATTAGGCCTTCAAGGTACGCCTGCGTCTATTCCTTGAAAACCTTATGGCTTGTTGCGAGCGGGCAGAGAATTCTTCTCATTGGGCAGATAAGTGTTCTTCTGATATTAAACATTTGCAAATAAGAAAACTAATCTCAATCAATCACTTGGTAAAGTAAAGATAATAGACTATATTTGTGCAGTATTAACTTAAACATGAAAGGTGTATGAAACGCTATCTGATACTATTGGCAATGTTGCTCGCCATCGTGAGCGGCGTTACAGCACAAGAGCCTATCGCTATGGATGGTAAAGAATGGAATATCATAGAAAGAATCCCCTACTACATTGACCTCAGTTCCGATGTACGCATGTGGATAGAGGGTGATACGATAGTTGACGGGACGGCATGCAAGAAACTATATACCCACACTCAAGAATTGTGGGAGGGTGGTAAAGAGAGGCTCGAGGTGGGCTACTGCCGGCAGGATGGTGACAAATACTATCAGAACGGTAAGCTGATGTTCGATTTCGGGTTAAATGTCGGCGACACTTTCTCTATACACGAGTATGACGATTTAGTATTTGCATGTATGGTCACTCATGTGGGCGACACTGTATTGCTTGACGGGACCCCCCGTCGGTATCTACACTTGTCGCCATACTATTATGGAGTCGTGCATCCATCTCCTCAAGATACCTGGATTGAGGGCGTCGGCTCGCTCTCTATGGGAATCGTCTCGAACGATTTCTACCATGACAGCGGTGTGTTTATTCAAATGCAAAGTTGCTCCTACTACGGGTTATATATTTACCAAAAAAATGGCACAAATGTAGACGCTCCGCAACATCTGTCTGCCCCCTCCACCCCCTACTACGACCTACAAGGCCGCCCCGTAGTGAATCCTACGCGTGGCATCTATATCAAGGATGGGAAAAAGATTGCTGTCGATTGACAGCAATCTTTTAACGATAACGTTAACGTTGACGAGAGCCTTAGCAGCTGCGTTGCTCCTTTGGAGCCGAGTGCGAAAAACTTGACGTGAAGAAATAAACTCCAATAAGTGTACAAAAAGTGTAAATCTTTGTGTAATTCTTTTTGGCGTAACTGCTTTGTCGTTCAGTGGATTGTGGCGATGAAAGTGTAAATCTCCAGTTGTGCTATAAATATTGTATCAATGGCCTCGTTTACTCCCTCCCAAAGTTTCCCTTCGTAGGGCGGAAGCAGCCATTGACGCGAGGCACACGCTCCATCTCTCCGTGCGCTACATAGTCGTTGAGCTTCTGGTACGAGGTGCTGGTGGCGTAGTGGCTGATGCGGGCAAACTCGCGGACGCTGATGTCGTCGTGCGTCTCGAAGTGTTCGTACAGCGCATCGGCCAGTTCGGGGGCCGACAGAGGTTGGCGCACCTTGCCCTCTACCTGAAACTTCACATCGGCCAGGCGGTCGAGCAGGTGTTTGTCGGCACGGAAGCGGATGCCGCTGATCTTTACGTCCTTGCCCGTGGGAGGTGTAGAGCCGGTGTGGCTGCTCAGCTCCATAGTGAGCGAGCCAAGCCCGTCGAGCTGCACACGCTGGCCGTGGCTCAGGGCATCGGTGATGGCAGTGCGCAATGCATCCCACACGAGCTTCACATCGGTGGGCGTGGCGGTGGTGGCGTGGCTGATGTCGTGAGCCATCTGTTCGATGTCGACCTTCTGCGGGTGGGCAACGGCTACGGCCACACCCTGTATGTCGGTTTCCGTGCCACAAACGAGGCGGCGGCTAGTCAGTTTGCAGTTTACCACAGGGGTGTAGCCCCTGTCATGATGCACATGCTTCGATTTCTTGATTTTCATAGGCGATAGGGATTTTTCTATGGTTTCAACTAATTTTCTATTCGCGGTTAGAATGTTTTCTACTCGCGGTCAGAATACTTTCTATTCGCGGTGAGAAATGTTTCTATTCGCGAGTAGAAACATTTTTCTCTTTGCCCAACAAAGATAATCTATTGTTCCGTTTTTTGCAAACGAACCTCCCAATTTATTTACAAGTGCACTGGTATTCAGGGTATTGACATCGGGGTTCTGATGTTGTAACTTTGTGTCAAAATAACATAAACAAAACAGAAAGCTATGCAAGAATCTAATGTAAACCAACAACCCAAGTCTTACACCGACGTGCTGCGTGAGACCCAGCAGGAGGAGTTTCCCCTGCTCAGTGAAGTGACCCGTGGGGTCGTGGAAGACCCTCTTACCTTGATGAACTCCATCTACGATGAGGATGGCGTGGTAGTGCCCTGCCCACTGCCCGATGCTATGTGGAAGCATCTGCCACAGATGATGTCCAAGACGCTCAACCTCTACGATGATGCCGACATCCGCACCATGCTGCTGATGGCCCTGATGCCCACACTCGGCTCGGCCATGAGCAATGTACGCGTGCGCCACGGCCAGCGACTCTATTCATTAGGTATGATGAACATCTGCGTTGGCCCCTCGGCCTCGGGCAAGGGATGCGTGGGCGATGTGGCGAGCCTTGTCGATGGCATCAACAAGATTATCTGCGAGGAGAGTCTGCAAGCTAAGTCCGACCATCGCAAGCGCCACACGCGCTACAAGCGTTTAAGCAGCCAATTGAACTTCGCCGCCAAGGGCGATGTATCGCAACTCGTGGATGTGAACGACATTGCCGAGGAGGTGGACGAACCGCAAGCACCTCTGCGCCGTATGCACAAGCTACCTGCCAAGACTACGGCGGCGAACTACTACCGCCTGCTCTATGCCAATGGAGACAATATCTCCTATCTGCATATCCCCGAACTGGCGGAGATGAGCGCGGCCAACAAGGGTTCGTTCGGTGACTTCATGTACATCCTGCTTGCCGCGCAGAATGAGGAGCAGCTCCACACGGGCCGCAAGACCGACGATGAGGATTTCCTCATTGAACACACCCGACTCGCCATGGCCGCTACGGGCACCATGTCGTCGGTACGCGAGTTTATCCCCAATCTTGAGGATGGTCTCTCCACCCGCTTCCTCTACCATAACCTGCCAGCCAAGAGCACGGTGCGTGGCGAGATGGATGAGGCTACGGCCGAGGCGTTCATGGATGTATATGGCCATCACCGCGGTGTGCTTACCGATATATGGAAAGAGCTTCGTCCGTTTGAAGGCAAGGCCGATGAGGAGCTTCCACGCTTGATTATCTCGGACGAGCAGCGCGAGTATATCGACGAGTATTACCGCCAGCTGGTGTCGTTCGTGGCCTTGGCCCTGCCCGACAAGGACCTGCGTGCCCCCATCCTGCGCTCGCGCCTTAACCTCTACCGTATGCTGATGATCATTGCCGTGCTGCGCCGCTATGAGGAGCTGGGCAGTGTGGAGGGCATGTTTGGGGAGAAGCGCTTCGCCATCGCGGAGGCCGACCTGAAGTGGGGCCTCGCGTACATCTTCTATTGCATGATGCAGACCTCCACGATATACGACCGCTTGCGTCGTGAGGAGCGCGAGGAGCCCAAGCGCGTCTACATCAGTGCCCTGGCCTTCCTGCAAATGCTCCCCAAGCAGTTCACCACCGCCGAAGCTGTGTGCATAGGTGAGGAGATGGGCATCAAGAAGAATGCCGTAGCCAAGAAGTTGGCCAAGCTGAGCAAGGAGTATTACATCGGCAAGGTACGTCAAGGCGTGTTCGTGAAGACCTCAAAAATGGAAAGGAACAACTGGAAGAAACAATTTACACTTTCTGCCGCCTAATCCTCTGAGCATCACGGAGGCTAAGCCAAGAAGATTTACACAAAGATTTACACTTTCTAAAAGGCTAACTCAAAAAAGTTCATGCTCCAAGTACCTATTTGTGGAATTATTACTACTTTTGCTGATATGAAAGAGATACAGGACATCAATAGCCTATATAATGAGGTAAGGGAAATCATAAGTACGGCAAGACTGAATGCCGTGCGTAGTGTAGACTTCAGTCGTGTGCAGATGTACTGGCAAATAGGTCAACGCATCCAGGAGGAGGAGCAGAAGGGTAAGGAACGTGCTGACTACGGTTCTTATCTGCTGAAGAATCTTGCAAAGAAGCTGGAACCGGAATATGGAAGCGGCTTTTCGGTGCGTCAGTTGGAAATGTGTAGGCAGTTTTATCGAACATACCCAATTGCGAATACAGTGTGTTCGCAATTAAATTGGTCTCAGTATAAGTTGCTTATATCTATACAAGATGAATACAAGCGTGAGTACTATCAGTTGGAGGCTGTTAATAATTGTTGGACTAAGCGTGAACTGGAACGCCAAATCAACAGCCAACTTTACGAACGTCTGCTGCTGAGCAACGATAAGGAAAGTGTATTGGCTGTTGCTCGCAAGGAACGTATTCCCCAAACCCCACAGGAGATTATCAAGGATCCTATGGTGCTGGAGTTTCTCGGACTAGAGCGT
Source organism: Bacteroidaceae bacterium (assembly GCA_017465905.1). GTDB lineage: Bacteria > Bacteroidota > Bacteroidia > Bacteroidales > Bacteroidaceae > UBA1189. The sequence goes on from JAFTVE010000033.1 coordinate 20,890, forward strand.
AAGGCTGCCTACTACGAGAAAGACTTGGAGCAGGCGTTGATAAGCCACTTGCAGATGTTCCTGCTAGAACTGGGCAATGGCTTCACATTTGTAGCACGACAGAAGCGTCTGCTCATCGAGGACGATGAGTTCTTTGCCGACCTTGTATTCTACAATCGTCTGTTGCGTTGCTTTGTGGTCATCGAACTTAAGACGGAAAAGCTCACCCATCAGGACCTCGGTCAATTGCAGATGTATGTCAATTATTATGATCGCGTAGAAAAGACTCCCGAGGAGAATCCTACTATAGGTATTCTGCTCTGCACGGCAAAGAACGACACTGTGGTCAAAATGAGCCTTCCCGAGACTAATACTTCCATTCTCGCCAGCCAATATCAACTATATCTGCCATCGCAAGAGCAGTTGAAGAACGAGGTTGAAACCCTAAGGCGGCTTGCGGAAGCGCCAAACACGGGAAGGATGGATTGAAATCCTGTAAAGGATGTACGAATAGTGAATTTACACTTTCTGCCGCCTAATCCGCTGAGCATCACGGAGGCTAAGCCAAAAAGATTTACACAAACATTTACACTTTTTGTACACTTTCTTATAGCTATGAACGAGCCATCGCGGCATTTTGACCTGCACCCTGGGCGCCACATTCATCGGGCGTAGCTGGCATGCGTTGTGGTAGATGGTGGGGTTGCTGAAACAAGTTCCATACAGACTCAGACTTGCATGTTCTCTCAGTTTGCCTTACCTTTGTAGTCTAAAACAATATTCATTCAGCATGACGAACTTCTTTTCCCGCTATAGTAGGCAGATTTATGTGACGATCTTGGTCGTATCTGCTTTGTGCCTTTTGAGTGCTTATGTACCCAGTCTTTCGTGCCTCTCTGCATGGTGTACACCGCCCGTGATGCTTTTTCTGGGGCTGGCTTATGCCTTGCTGTGTGGGCAGGCCTACCCGACATTCAACCGTAAGGTGTCGAAGAGCCTGTTGCAGTACTCTGTGGTGGGATTGGGATTCGGCATGAACTTGCATGAGTCGCTCGCCTCGGGTCGCGACGGCATGCTCTTTACCATTGTCTCTGTGGTGGGTACGATGCTCATCGGCATGTGGATAGGACGTAGGCTACTTAAGGTCGACCGCGACACGGCCTATCTTATCAGCTCGGGCACGGCTATCTGTGGAGGAAGTGCCATAGCGGCGGTAGGCCCAGTCATCAAGGCGAAGCCTTCAAGCATGTCGGTGGCGTTGGCCATCGTGTTTGTGCTCAATGCCATCGCGCTCTTCATCTTCCCTGTGCTGGGGCAGTGGCTGGGACTCACCCAGCAGGAGTTTGGCACTTGGGCTGCCATTGCCATTCACGACACCAGTTCGGTGGTAGGTGCAGGTGCTGCCTATGGTGAAGAGGCGTTACAGGTAGCCACCACCATCAAGCTCACCCGTGCGCTGTGGATCATCCCCCTGGCGCTGGTCACTTCGTTCATCTTCAAGAGCGACGGGCGTAAGATTACAATTCCCTGGTTTATCCTCTATTTTATCGTGGCTATTGTGCTCAACACTTATGTGCTCGACGGTATTCCTGCATTGGGTGAAGCGGTGTCGGCCTTTGCCCGCAAGTGCCTTACCCTGACCATGTTCTTCATTGGTGCATCGCTCTCTACCGATGTGCTCCGTGCTGTAGGTGTCAAGCCGCTCATTCAGGGCATATTGTTGTGGATGGTCATCAGTGTGGCTTCGTTGCTCTATATACTTTGGTAAGTAGGGGCGAGCATTTCACTCGGTTTGCACTAATTTTAGCGACTTTGTCGCAGAAGATACACGGCGCCTCGGGATAAAAAATATTAAATTATTTTGTTCTCCTCTCGGCTTGTTGTATCTTTGCACGATATTACGGATATTATGGATAAACTGATTACAGATGAACAATTGCAGCAGGCTGCTGCGGAGGGTATGGATGCCTTCTTGCAGGTGTTTGCCGATGCCTATCTGAGCCGTGTGGATGGTGAGCTGACGGCCGAGACGATGCCGCGCCTCACGGGAAGTCAGCATGTATTGTTGGGTTACAGTATTCTGCACGAGGAACTGATGGACGGCGGCTTCTGCCAGCTGATACAGAATGGCTACGGACCCTATATCTTCGACAATCCCTTTGCCAAGGCGATGCGTCTGTGGGGATTGAAGGAGTTTTCCAAGGTTATCTACAAGGCCAAGGAGGTGTATGACGAGCATAAGGTGGACCTTACGCGCGAACGCACCGACGAGGAGTTCATGGCCATGTATGAGCAGTACCCGCAGTTTGATGACCTGGAAGACTACTTCATCGAGAACGAAGAGGAGATAACGGCCACCATCGCCTACTATGTGGATGAGCATATTGAGGAATTCTTGATTTAATTGACAATTCCGCAGCGCAGCGAGAGCAGAGTCAAGCTTGCTTGAACTATGCCGAGCCAGCAAGGAATCTTGATACGAAGTATCATAATTGAGAATTGACAATTGACAATGAAATAAAAATCTGTGGTAATCCGCAAAATCCGTGTCATCCGTGTGCCATAAAAACATTGCCGTTGACCTAAAAGATTAAAAACTCTATAACAATATTGAATATGAAGAAGAACCTGTTGTTTTGCCTCGCTTGTGTGGCAACCTTACTGATGACCTCGTGCTGGGACGAGCCGGGGTATAGTTATACATCGACATTTGCGCGTGTGGTGACCATCGACCGCAATGCAGAACCCCTGAAGCTGGTGGCCGACTATACGGGCGAGGTGTTTAAGCCCAGTAACCTGACTGCCTCTGAGCAGCTGAGCCTGTATGGACTGGAGGGTGCCGACCGCGCTATCGTGAACATGGAACTGGCTGTGGAGAACTACGACCAGAAGCTGACATTCCAGAGCGGTTCGCCCATCAAGGTGAACCCCGTATGGAACGGCGCGTTGCCCGAGAATGGCAGTTATGGTGCGCTCACCGACCTGTACCAGCTGCAGCTGGGTGTGAACTATCCCTACACCTGGATGGCTGGGAAGTATCTGAACATTGCTCCTGTGATAAGGTCATTGGGCCTGGGTAAGTATTACCTGCAGCCCACCAAGGTGTATGGCGATACGCTGCGCTTCGATATGGCTGCCGATTATGCACCTGCTACGGAGAAGGACATCGTGGACTTTGTCAACTTTGACCTCGGCACACTCACCGATACGGCAAATGCCGATGCTACTGCAAAGGTTGCTGTGCGCGATATGGTAGATGCAATAGCAAGCCATGACTCTGTGTTTGTAATGGTTGTGGCCGACTACAGAGACTCTTATCACAAGGTGGATTCGCTTGCCGATGGTACAGTGAAGTATGAGAGCCGCGATACCATACTGAAGCGCGCTGCTTACGTAGGCTACACTACAGCATTGAAGAACGTACTGAGATAGTGGCGAAGGATGTATCGCACTTCTCGTGTTTCGATACTCTTCTAACTGAGCAAGAATGAATTACAAGGAACTATTCAAACGCCTGTACTCCCTGCTGGTGCGCCCGAAGGCGGCATGGACGGAAATCACGGTGGAGACACCCCGCCGCGATGTGATGGGGAATTTCGTGTATCCGCTCATCGCGTTGTGCGGGCTGTCGGTGCTGCTCAGTGCCTTCATCCGCAACGGACTGGAACGCAGCGTGTACCAGCCTGCATTGATGGAGATGTGCAGCTCGTGCATAGCACTCTTTGGTGGCTTTTTCCTTGCAGCATGGCTGTTTGATACGCTCAGGCAGAGGGTGTTCGGCCATGCTCCGGATATGGCCGGCTCGCAGGCCTTTGTGGGGTATTCCATGGGGGCAGTATTCCTGGCGGAATTCCTGTTTGTGCTGTTCCCGCAATATTTCATCTTTTGGGGACTGCTGCGGATTTATGTCGTCTATGTAGTGTGGGAGGGTAGTGACGTGTGCTTTGTCATCCCTGATGACAAGCGGATGCTGTTTGCCGCGGCCACGGCGGCTATTGTGGTGCTGTCACCTGCAGTCATCCGTGTTCTATTTAATACTTTATCGAATATTCTCGGCTGATGGAAAAGAAGAAACATACAGCTCCTATCAATATAAAGAACAAAAAGGCGTCGTTCGACTATGAGTTTATCGACACCTACACCGCCGGCATCGTGCTCACGGGTACGGAGATAAAGTCCATCCGCATGGGCAAGGCCAGCCTGGTGGATACCTACTGCTACTTCATCAACGGGGAGCTGTGGGTGAAGAACATGCATATATCGGAGTACTTCTACGGCTCGTACAACAACCACAACGCCCGCCGTGAGCGTAAGCTGCTGCTGAGCAAGAAGGAACTGCGCAACCTGCAGAACGAGGAGAAGAACCCCGGATTCACCATCGTGCCCACACGCCTCTACATCAACGAGAAGGGGCTGGCCAAGCTCGTTATCGCCTTGGCCAAGGGTAAGAAGCAGTACGACAAGCGCCAGTCGCTCAAAGAGAAGGACGACCGCCGCGAGATGGACCGTATGTTTAAGAGATAATCCTTGGAATTTCTAGGCTGTCCTAGGATTGCCTAGGATATCCTAGGAAGCCCTAGTAAACGACACTTCATGGCAATCAACCAACTCTTTCACCGCCTCTTCAAGTGTGTGCGCCTGGCACTGCCGCGCTCGCTCAGCATCTGTCTGTGGCTGCTCAAGGTGATGCTGCCCATTTCGTTGGCTGTGCGGGTGTTGCAGTATGTGGGTGTCATCGACTGGCTGGCAGGCTATCTGTCGCCCGTGTTCTCCTATATAGGGCTTTCGGGCGACTCGGCATTCGTGTTTCTCACCAGCATCTTCTTGCCGCTCTATCCTACGATAGCGGTGATGACTACGCTCACGCTCACCCTGCGCGAGGCTACCATCCTGGCGGTGATGTGCCTCATTTCGCACAACCTTCCCGTGGAGTGCTCCGTGGCGCATAAGACCGGCTCGCGCTTTGGCGAGATTGTGGCTTTCCGCATCGCCATGTCGTTTGTCTCGGCCGTGGTGCTCAACTGGCTGTTGCCGCAGAGCGATGCTCCCTTCAACTTCCTCGCCTCGGCTACGGCGGAGGTCACCTCGTGGGGGATGCTCCTGATGCAATGGCTCACCTCGTCGCTCTCGCTCATCGTCACCATCGTGCTCATCGTGACCGCCCTGATGGTGTTGCAGCGTGTGCTCGAGGAGTTTGGCTGGATGCACCGCATAGCCCACTCGCTGTCTCCCTTGATGCGCCTTTTCGGGCTCCCCTCGGGCTGCTCCCTGCTGTGGCTTACGGGTAACGTGGTGGGCATGGCCTATGGCGCTGCCATCATGATTGATGAGGTGGAGGAGGGTAGGCTCACGCGCGAGGAGGCCAACCTGGTGAACCATCACCTTGGTGTGTCACACTCGCTGCTCGAAGACACCATGCTCTTCGTGGCTATGGGCATCAGCTTCTGGTGGATATGCCTTACCCGCCTGGTGCTGGCTATGATAGCGGTGTGGACGATGCGGCTTTGGTGCATGATTCGCGGTTGATGGTCAACAGTCAACGGTCAACAGACAACGGTCAACAGACAACAGTCAACATACTCATCAACCATCATCCCTCAACCCTCAACCATCAACCATCAACCCTCAACCCTTATCCTCCCAATGGAAAGGCTCGAAATTGGTGTCAGCATCTTTCCACGAGGGTTTGCGCATAGCATAGATGATGAGTGGAGCAGCTACCACCACCACACATCCGATGACGAGCACGGCATACCACATGGTCTTGCTGCCCACGGCAATCTGACCGGGAGGAATGAAGCTGAGGATAAAGGCTAAGAGCGAACCGAGGAAGCCTACACCACCCACAATCCACATCAGACCGTTGCCCTTCGAACCGATGCGGAAAGGACGGTTGGCTTTCTTCATGCTGTAGCGCAGATAGATGGCGGCGGCAAACATCAGCAGGTACATGATGAGGTAGAGCAGCACGGTCAGCTGCGAGAGTATCTGGTAGAAGCTCTGCACCGAAGGCATCACCACGAACAGCAGTCCCAAGAGGGTGACTATACCGCCCTGGATGAGCAGGATGTTGCGCTGCACACCCAGCTTGTTGGTCTTCTGGAAGAAGGGAGGCAAGTAGCCCGCACGGCCTACGGCAAAGATACCCTTCGAGGGACCCGACACCCAGGTGAGCACACCGGCCAGCACGCCGAAGGCAAGGGCCACGGCAATCACGGGCGACAGCCACGAGGCACGGATATAGGCAAAGTAGCGGTCGAAGCCCACAAGCAGGCTCTGCGTGAGGTTGATATCGTCCTTCGGGATGATGATGCCCAACGAGTAGGTACCCAGAACGAAGATGAGCACCGTCACGAACGAACCGATGAACACGGCCTTCGGGTAGTTGCGCGAGGGATTGTCCACATCTTTCACATGGATACCGCCCATCTCCATACCGGCATAGAAGAGGAAGATGCTCGATGCCAGCACGAGGTTGTTGAAGTTGCTGAGGTCGGGGAAGAAACTGCTGTGGAAGTCGAGCTGCGAATGTCCGCCCGTAGCCAAGTACACGACGGCCAGCACCACCAGCAGACCAGCAGGGATGATGGTACCCACCAAGCCTCCAATCTTCGACACCTTACCTACCCATGACATGCCTTTAAGCGAGATGAAGGTAGCCAGCCAATAGATGGCCAGCACCACCACAAGGGTGTAGATGCGGTTTGAGGCCAATGCCATATCGTGCGCCCCGTTCATCCCGATAAAGGCGAGCGACACGGCGCCGAAGGTCAGCACCGTAGGGTACCAGATGGTGCTCTCTACCCACTGCAGCCAGATGGCGAGAAAACCCATACGCTTGCCGAAGGCTTCGCCTACCCAGCGGAACACACCGCCCTGCTTGTCGGAGAACATCGCCGCCAGCTCAGCCGCCACGAGGGCCGTGGGGATGAGGAACACGATGGCCGCAAAGAGATAATAGAATGCCGAGCTCATGCCATATTCGGCCTCGGCAGGAAGTCCGCGCAACGACACTACAGCCGTCACATTCATGATAGCGAGTGTAGCCACACTCAGCTTGGTTGCTTTACCTATATTTGCCATAGTCAGTAGTTGGTTTTTTTGATTCTGCGAGGTATAACAACGATTCATAATGTTTAGTTCTGCGCAAACATTCCCTTTCGTCTTCTTGTTCCATACTGAACTTAACCAACCCTTAACAGATTATTTATGGAAAAAACCGATTTCAGTACCGACGTATTCGGGTCGAAGGAGATGCTCCAGCCCTCTCCCGTAGACAAGATCCCCCAGCAGGGCACACGCCCCGACATTGCTTATCAGATGGTAAAGGACGAGACCTTTGCGCAGACACAGCCTCGCCTCAACCTTGCCACCTTCGTCACTACCTATATGGACCCCTATGCCACACGCTTGATGAATGAGGCCATCGCACTCAACTATATCGACGAGACGGAGTATCCGCGCGTGGCGGTGATGTGTGCCAAGTGCATCAATATCATGGCCAACCTGTGGAACACGCCCGAAAAGGCGCAGTGGAAGACGGGCGCCCTGGCCATCGGCTCCTCTGAGGCCTGCATGCTGGGCGGTGTGGCTGCATGGCTGCGCTGGAAGGAGCGTCGCGAAGCACAGGGCAAGCCTACCGACAAGCCCAACTTCATCATCTCCACAGGCTATCAGGTGGTGTGGGAGAAGTTTGCCGACCTCTGGCAGATAGAGATGCGTACCGTGCCCCTCACGCTCGACAACATCACCCTCGACCCCAAGCAGGTGATTGAACTGTGCGATGAGAACACCATTTGCGTAGTGCCCATCCAGGGCGTCACCTGGACAGGTCTGAACGATGACGTGGAGGCACTCGACGCCGCACTCGACGAGTACAATGCACGTACGGGGTACGACATTCCCATCCATGTGGATGCTGCCTCGGGCGGATTCATACTCCCTTTCCTGCAGCCCGAGAAGAAGTGGGACTTCCGTCTCAAGTGGGTGCTCTCCATCAGCACCTCAGGCCACAAGTACGGCCTCGTATATCCCGGCCTCGGATGGGTGGTATGGAAAGACAAGAAGTACCTGCCGGGCAAGATGTCCTTCTCGGTCAACTACCTTGGCGCCGACATCACGCAGGTAGGACTCAACTTCTCCCGCCCCGGTGCACAGGTGCTGGGCCAGTACTACCAGTTCATCCGCCTCGGTTTCGAAGGTTACCGTCAGGTGCAGCACAACTCCATGGAGATAGCACGCTACCTCCACTCGGAGATTGGCAAGATGGCACCCTTCAAGAACTACAGTCAGGACATCGTGAACCCCCTATTTATATGGTACATGAAGGAGGACTATGCGAAGAAAGCCAAGTGGACGCTCTATGACCTGCAAGACAAACTCAAACAGAGCGGATGGATGGTACCTGCCTACACCATGCCCAAGGATATCGAGGACAGCGTAGTGATGCGTATCGTGGTGCGCCAAGGCTTCAGCCGCGATATGGCCGACATGCTGCTGGGCGACATCGGAGCCGCCATCATCGACCTCGAGAAACTGGAGTACCCCACGCCTTCGCGCATCGCATGTGAGCAGAAGAAGCCGGTGAAGCCTACCATCTTTACTCATACGGGGACCAAGAAACGAACGTAGGCAGGAGTCTATGTAGACCTCATGCTGCTATTGCCATTCTGCATGCTCTATGGAGCTCTGAATGGCATTTGCTTTGTAAATTGCGCATGCTGTATTTGTGTGTATCAAATATTTATGCGAACTTTGTACTCTGTTTCCAAAAACGATATTATGCAACGATTACAAGATATCATCAAAGAGCGTGTGCTCATCCTTGACGGTGCCATGGGCACCATGATACAGCAGCGCGTGCTCGAGGAGTTTGGCTGGATGCACCGCATAGCCCACTCGCTGTCTCCCTTGATACGCCTTTTCGGGCTCCCCTCGGGCTGCTCCCTGCTGTGGCTTACGGGCAACGTGGTGGGCATGGCCTATGGCGCTGCCATCATGATCGATGAGGTGGAGGAGGGTAGGCTCACGCGCGAGGAGGCCAACCTGGTGAACCATCACCTTGGTGTGTCGCACTCGTTGCTTGAAGACACCATGCTCTTCGTGGCTATGGGCATCAGCTTCTGGTGGATATGCCTTACCCGTCTCGTCCTTGCAATGATTGCCGTCTGGACAATGCGTGGGTTGGCAAAGCTCAAGCATTAACCTATCGTTTCCCTAAGGAATTGTTTCATAAAAACACCCAGACAGGTATAGGCGCTATCTCTGTCTGGGCTCTATAATAAGATATTCCCCGTTTCTGTAGGATTCTTATTACATTGTAATCATTTTGTTATAGTTGCTCGAAGCTGATGGCAAAGCCGCCGCCACGTGCCATGTCGAGGCTGAGGACATCGGCAGAGGTTACCTGCTTCGTGCTGATGACGTAGGCCTGCGGGTTGGTGGCATAGTCGGCATCGGGGGCATCGGCATAGATGGTGGCCTCGTAGGTGCGACCTGCCTCAAGGAAGTGGAGGGGCACGTCGACGTGGCGCTTGTGCTCGTCGGTGATGCCACCCATGAACCACTGGCCGCTCTCTTTGGCTTGGCGGGCTATCACGAGGTAGTCGCCCGGCTCGGCAAGGAGGTACTCGGAGCGCTGCCAGTCGACAGCCACGTCTTTGATGAACTGGAAGGCATCCATGAACTTCTCATAGTGCTCGGGAAGGTCGGCAGCCATCTGTAGGGGCGAGTACATGGTGACGTAGAGGGCCAGCTGATTGGCGATGGTGGCGTTGACCTTCGAGTTGTTGTTGCCACCAGTCACGGGGCCGAGGTCCATCTCGAAGATACCGGGCGTGTAGTCCATCGGTCCGCCATTGAGGCGTGTGAAGGGCAGGATGGTGACCAGACTTGGCTTGGAGCCACCGAACGACTGGTACTCGGTGCCACGGGCGCTCTCGTTGCCGATGAGGTTGGGGTAGGTGCGGCAGAGTCCGGTGGGGCGCACGGCCTCGTGGGCATTGACCATGATATGGTGCTTGGCGGCCTCGGTCACGGCATAGAGGTAGTGGTTGACCATCCACTGTCCGTAGTGGTACTCACCGCGGGGGATGATGTCGCCCACGTAGCCGCTCTTCACGGAGTTGTAGCCATACTGCTCCATGAGCTCGTAGGCCTTGTGCATGTGGCGCTCGTAGTTGCGCACCGATGAGGAGGTCTCGTGGTGCATCATGAGGCGCACGCCCTTGCTCTGGGCATAGGCGTTGAGTGCCTTGATGTCGAAGTCGGGGTAGGGGGTAACGAAGTCGAACACATAGTCCTTGGAGTTGCCGGCCCAGTCTTCCCATCCTTCGTTCCAGCCCTCCACGAGCACTTGGTCGAAGCCATGCTCGGCGGCGAAGTCGATGTAGCGGCGCACGTTCTCATTGGTGGCTCCGTGGCGTCCGTTGCGTGAGGCGTTGGCATAGTCGGTCTGACCCAGCTTCACCGTGGGGTAGTCGTCGGTATAGGCCCAGGTGCCCTTACCCGAAATCATGTACCACCATACGCCCACATACTTGACGGGCTTGATCCACGATACATCGTCGTAGGCGCAAGGCTCGTTGAGGTTGAGCACGAGGCGTGAGGCAAGCAGCTTGCGGGCATCGTCGGTGACCTGTATGGTGCGCCAGGGGGTGTGGCAGGGTGTCTGCATGTAGCCTTTCCTGCCTGTGGCGTCGGGGGTGAGGTGCGACACGAAGGTGTAGCTTCCGGGACGCAACTCGAGGTGCATACAGGGGTAGTCGACGAGGGCTGCCTCGTGGAGGTTGATGTAGAGGCTATCGGCGGTGCGCAGTTGCAGGGAGGTCTGCACACCAGTCATCGAGAAGGGTGTCTGCGATGAGTTGGGCGTGATGGCCTGCGGCATGAGGCCCTCAATCTCGGAGAGGCGTGACTCTACGTAGTCATACTCTTGGGTGTCGTAGTCGCCGGGGATCCAGAAGGCGGTGTGGTCGCCCGTGAGGGCAAACTCGGTGCGCTCTTCCTTGATGACGAAGTAGGCCAGACTGCGCTGAGCGGGAAACTCGTAGCGGAAGCCCAGACCATCGTCGTAGAGGCGGAAGCGGATATTCATCAGGTAGCCGGTGCCCTCCTGCTCCATGCATACGAGCAGCTCGTTGTAGTGGTTGCGTATGGAGGATTCCTCACCCCATACGGGTGTCCAGGTGTCGTCGAAGGTGGCGTTCTTCACCTCCTTGATGGTGAACCCGCTGTTGAGGGGGAGCACCTCAGAGGCGTTGCTGGTGATGTCGCCACCGTTCCAGAACTCCTTCTTCTGGGTGTCGCCACGAAGCTCGAAACCCATGGCACTGGGGAGGATCACTGCTTTGTCGCCAAACTGGAGACTGTAGGTGGGGGTGCCGCTCTCGGGGGTGACACCGAACTGCATGGTGAGTGTCTTGCCGGGTGAGGTGAGCTGGTGCTCGCCTTTCCATGCGGCCTCACGTGTCGACTTGCTATCGCATCCCATGAGGATGGCTGTGGCGATGGCAAGGAGGGTAAGGGGGATTCTTTTCATTGTGGTATGTGTGATTATTATTTCTTTTTTTATAGGAAGTTCTAGGATTCTCTAAGATATCCTAGGGTTTCCTAGAACTCTAAACTAAACTCTAAACTAAATACCAAACTCTACGACCAGCGCCTGCTCGGGCCCTACGACGGTGTCATCAGAGAGCGTTACCGTCTCGCCAGTGATGACGTTGCGTCCGGTGGTGAGGCCTTCGGAAATCTCCTTGTAGTAGCTCCAGGGGAGGTGCTTGGGCTCCTGTGAGTTGTTGATGTATACGAATACTACCTCCTTGTCGTTGTAGCGGAAGTAGGCGTAGGTGTTGTCGCGGGTCATGAAATGGAGGGTCTTTCCGTTGTGGATGACCTCCTTGCTCTTGCGCCACTGGAAGAGTGTGCGTGAGTAGTCATACATGTCGGCGATGACAGGATGCTGCTCGCGACCTTCGGGGGTGAAGTAGTCGGCCTTGTCGCCAGCCCAACCGCCGGGGAAGTCGACACGCAGGCCGCCATGACCTTGGCTGAGGTCTTTGGAGTAGAACATCATCTCGTCGCCGGCAAAGAGCTGCGGGATACCGCGCATGGTGGCCAGCATGGTGATGCCCAGCTTGGCCTTGTTGTAATTGCGCCCTACGACATCGCCCAGGCGGTCGGTGTCGTGGTTGCCTGCAAAGATCATCATGTTGGAGAGGTCATGGTAGAGGAAGTCGTGTGACAGACAGTCATACACGCGTGTCATTCCCTGTCCCCAGCCGGGGTTGCGCTCGGCGAGTCCGGCACGCATGGCATCGTGGAGGGGGAAGTCCATGATGGCAGGCAGGTGTGAGTCGAAGCCATCCTTATTGGCATTGCCGCCTTGCCAGTAGGCCAGCTGCGGAGCCGAGGAGGTCCAGCACTCGCCCACGATGTTGAAGTTGGGGTACTCGCGCATTAATGCCTCGCACCAGCGGCTCATGGGCTCCTTCTCGTTGTATGGGTAGGTGTCGACACGCAGGCCATCGAGGTCGGCATATTCGATCCACCAGATGGCCCACTGAATGAAGTAGCGCAGGGTGTACTCGTTGTCGAGGTTCATATCAACCATCGAGGGCACAAACCAACCGCTCTCCTGGATGTAGAGGTCCTGCTTCGAGGCGTTGGGGTCCATGTTGGTGGAGAAGCAGATGTTGGTGCCGGTGTATGTGTCGAACTGGTGTATCCAGTCGTGGAAGGGGAGGTCCTGCATCCACCAGTGCTCGGTGCCGCAGTGGTTGGTGACGATGTCCATAATCATCTTGATGCCCTTGTCGTGGGCCTTCGACACGAGTTCGCGGTAGAGGGCATTGCTGCCGAAGCGCGGGTCTATCTGATAGTAATCAGAGGCGGCATAGCCGTGGTATGACTCCTTGGGGGCGTTGTCGAGCAGTAGGGGAGTGGACCATATAGCGGTGGCACCGAGGTCGGCGATGTAGTCGAGGTGGTCGATGATACCCTGGATATCGCCACCGTGGCGTCCGAAGAAGGCATCGCGGTCGGCCTTGTCATCGGTGTCGGGGGTAGAGTCGTTCGAGGGGTCGCCATTGGCAAAGCGGTCGGGCATGAGCAGATACACCATATCGGCAGTGGTGAAACTGGTGCGCTCGGTAGAGCCCTCGCGACGTGCCTGCAGCTGGTAGGGGTAGCGGAACTCCTTGCCCTCCTTGGTGAACACGAGATTGTAGGTGCCGGGCTGTGCCTTGGCATCGATGGTGACGTCGACAAACAGGTAGTTGGGACTCTCGGCCTTGTGTACTTTGGCAATCTGCACGCACTCGCCGCCCTCGATGGTGAGGTCGTAGGAGGCGATGTCGGTACCATGAATCATCAGCTGCAGGGGAGTGCTCATGCCGGTCCACCAGGAGAGCGGCTCCACGCGGTCTACGGGGTCGCACACGGTGCGGTACTCCCAACGCCAGGGAGCCTCGAGCTGTACCGATACCTCTACTTTGTTGCCCGGTACCGAGCGGGTGAAGGTGAGGGTGTTGTTGTCGGTGCTGATAATCTCAAACTTGCCATGCCCGATGCCTGCGCTCAGGGCAGGATTGCTATGCTTGAAAGCGATGAGGTCGCGGTAGAAGTCGGTATGTGCATTCTCCTTCCATGTAGGGATGGGGTCTTTCTCGAAGAACTGGAAGCGGTGGTCCCAACCCATCTCCTGACCGGTATAGATGAGCGGCTGTCCGCCCGGCAGGGTGAAGGTGAGCACGGCCATGGCCTGCACGGCGTCGCCCATACGCTCAAATTCGGTGCCGGCCCAGGAGTTCTCGTCGTGGTTGGTGATGAACATGAGGCGGTAGGCACCTTCGGGGTGGCGCTCGGTGTCCTTCTTGATATAGGATACCAGATCGTCGATGCCCTTGTTGCCCTTGGCGATATCGTTCATCATGTGGTGCAGCTCCCAGGAGTAGGAGGAGTGGAACCCGCACTGGCTCTGCAGGAGAGGTTCTTCGCCCTCGGCGAGCATGAAGACATCGGGGTACTGTGCCTTGATGTCCTTGATGGTCTCCTCCCAGAAGGTGAGGGGTACCTCGCAAGCCATATCGCAGCGGAAGCCATCGACACCACGCTGTAGCCAGAAGTGCATGGCCTCTTGCATGCCCTTCACCATGCCCTCATCGGCATAGTTGAGGTTGGCCGTGTCGCTCCAGTCGGCCGTGTAGGTGAGTCCGCCCTGCGCATCGCGCTCATACCACGAGGCGGGCGACTCGGTCACCCAGCGTGCATCGGGTGAGGTGTGATTGGCTACCCAGTCAATGATGACCTTCAAGCCCAGGCGGTGAGCCTCGGCAAGGAAGTTGTCGAAGTCGGCCAATGTGCCAAACTCAGGGTTGATGTCGGTGTAGTCCTTGATGGCGTAGTAGGAGCCTAAGGTTCCCTTGCGTCCCTCCACACCGATGGGATAGATGGGCATGAGCCATACCACGTCGATACCCAGTTCCTTGAGTCGGGGCAGCTCGCGCTGGGCAGCGGCAAAGGTGCCCTCGGGCGTGTATTGACGTACATTCATTTCGTACACTACGGTGTTGGCCCAGTCGGTGGCGGCCACCGTGGGTTGCTGTTTGTTACCGGTACAGCCTGTCATCAGTATGGCTGCTAAGAATACCCAGAATTGTTTTTTCATGCGTTGTGTATTATGAGTTATTTGTTTTGTCGCTTTTTGGGAGTACTCGGGGAACTCAGAGTGCTCAGATTTCTCGGAGAACTCCGATATTCTCAACTTTCAACTTTCAATTTTCAATTTTCAATTCTCCATTAAATATAATCTATACTCTCCAGCCCCGAGGGTTACCGTTGTCGTTGTGCCAGTGTAGCTCTCTGAAGACTCAAAATAGTTTCTCCATGAGCCCTCGATGGGGAAGGTCACGGTGATGGCTTGCTCGCGTGTGTCGGGGTTGCCCACTACCACGAAGGCCTCCTCACCTGCTACGCAACTGATGTGGCGTCCTGTGCTCCAATACGATGTGGATACCTTCCACGTGAAGTCGGCCTCGCTGGTGAAGAACTGGGGATGCTCTCTGCGGAAGGTGATGAGCTGGGCATAGGCATCGTAGAGGGCACGGCGTTCAGGCATCTCAAGATAGTCCCAACGTAGGGGTTTCTCGCCTGTGCGGCCATTCTCCTCGATGGAGTAGTCGTAACCGAGTTCGCCAAACTGCCATATCATCTTCGGACCCGGCACGGTGAAGAAGAAGGCAGCACCCATGGCGGCGCGTTGCATCTGTTCATCGAGCGACTGTGCTATGGTGCCTGCGCCCCAGGTTTTGGCCTTGTAGATGAGGCGCTCCTCGTCGTGGCTCTCCATGAAGCCTACGTAGGCTCCGAAGGGCATGGAGGTGCCTGTCCACAGTCCGCTGAGGCTGCTGTTCTCCACGTAGCCCATGGCCGATTGGCAATAGCTGTTGTTGAGGTTGCGCCATACCTTGATACCCTCTTCGGCAAGTGCACGCTCCTCGGCATCACAGCAGAAATGCTCGAGTATCACTACGGCCTCGGGATTCACGGCCTTGATGGCGTCATGGTACTCGGTGAGCACGTCGATACGACCTTGGTCGTAGTTCGATGCGGTGGCCTCGGTACATTTGCGTTGGGTGAAGCCCTTGGTAAGGTCGAAGCGGAAACCATCGAAGCGGTACTCACGGAGCAGGTACTCGAGGTTGCGCTTCACATGCTCGCGCACCTCGGCGTTCTCGTGGTTCCAGTCGTGGAACACGCTGTAGGGGTGGGGGGCTGTGACGTTGAACCAAGGGTTGTCCGCTGCGGTACAGTTGCCGGTAGTGTTCCAATAGAGCTTGGCCATGGGGTGTGCACCGGTGGCGTGGTTGTATACCACATCGAGGAGCACTGCGATCCCACGGCTGTGACACTCGTCGATGAACTGCTTGTACATCTCGCGTGTGCCGTAGGCCTTGTCCATGGCAAAGTAGGCGCAGGGGTTGTAGCCCCAGCTGTTGTTGCCGTCGAACTCCTGAACCGGCATCAGCTCGATGGCGTTGATGCCCAGCGCCTCCAGGTAGTCGAGGCGGGCAAGTGCCCCCTTCAGGTCCTTGGTGGAGGAGAAGTCGCGTAGGAGCAGTTCGTAGATGATGAGGTCGTCGGGGTTAGCGATGGTGAAGTCCGCCTGCCATGCATAGCTCTTGCGGGCGGTCTGGAATGCGCCCACGAGTCCCGATGTGGCGGTAGGGTAGGCTGGCATGCCGGGGTATGTGCTTGCCGGTATCCAGTGGTCATCGGCACTGTATACAATCTCGGTATAGGGGTCGCAGATGCGTATGGTGCCGCGCTCGGCATCGTGCAAGTGGTATTGGAAACGGTATTCCTTGCCTGGCTCTACCTGCTCGAAGGTGTACCACCACGTACCTGCCTCCTCATCGCGCAGCATGGCGTATTCGGATTGGTACTCCCACTCGCTGAAGTCGCCAATGACGTAGGCATGATCATAGCTGCCGCCTTGGCTATCACGATCTTTCAGTACCAGGGTGACGGTATGCTCATCGATGTAGTTGATGCCTTCGCACACGCCAGCAGGCATTGCGGCATGCTCTACCTCGTCGTAGGCGGTGCCGTGCTTGTCCTCCACAGTGCAGAAGAGGTCGGCCGTCTGACGGGTGCCATCGGCATTGCGCACCACCACACCTATCTTGTTTATCACCTCGTCCTGTGAGGCACCGAACCACTCTCTGATGCTTGGCTCAAGGCGTAGCATCCACACGTCGGGCACGTCGGTGGCCGTGAAGCGGCATCGGTCTAAGTTTGTATTCCAGTCGGCAGGCACATGCTTCCACTCGAACTCAACGATACCGATGTGTGCATACAGCATCTCGGTGTATCCACTGAAAGGGAATCCGTCACCAGCCTTATAATAGATTACGCAGGGCTCATCGGCCTTCGGTGTACTATTGTCTGTGAGCGAATAGCCCGAGAGTCCGTAGGGTAGACTGCTTAGGTCGATTTCTTCTTCGGGTGTAACAGGAACTTGTGGCTCGCAACTGGCCAGGAATGCCAAGAAGCATAATTCAAGAGCAAGTAGGATATAGCGATTCATGAGTTATGGCTTTTTGAGTTTTTAAGTTTTTGAGTTTGGTGTTTAGAGTACCGTCCTGAGGCCAATTTTCAATTCAGCAATGCTGCATTAGCGACCTAAGGCCCGATCAAAGGCCTTAGGCCAAAAGGGGCACCCGTTGAGGGCACCCCTGTGTTGTTAGGTTTGTTACTGATTAGTTGATAGAACCTGTACCAGCGTTGAAGTCGAGGGTAACCTTCTGACCTTCAGTAGCAGGAACAGCCTCCTGATCGTTACCACCAGCGCGGTATACGATAGCACCATCATAGATGTTGAACTCCATCTGCCACCAGTCTGAAGTAGGTGTAGAGAGAGTTGCATACATTCTGAGGTTACCAGCAGCCTTAGTTGTTGCTTCGAGAACCTGACCGTTGGCTACGAACTTGTTGGCCTCGACGCCACCGTCCCAACCGCCGAAGCAGTCGCCCATACCATATACGTTGGCGGGCTCTACGATAACGCGGCTGTTCTCAAGGTCTACATAAAGCATATAGATGCCGTCAGCTTCTACCATGCAGTTGCCAGGAACGATGTAACCGCTGTCGTTACCCTGTCCTGTGAAATCGCCATTCCATTCGCGAAGTGCGCAGAACTTGAACTCTGTAGCTGTGGTCATGTGACGGATAGCCCAGAAGTGACCGGGGTGGCTGTGTACCGGAGTCATCTCAACAACGGCCTCAGAATTCCAATCCCAGTTACCGAAGTCATTACCGATGATATACATTGTCTCAGGCATAGAACTCTCTTGAGTGCACTCAACAGTGTAGTTGAACGATTCAGCAACAGTACCAGACTTGCAGGTGTAGGTCAAAGTGATGGTGTAGAGACCAGCTTTCTCAACTACGATATTGTTGCCAGTGTTAGAGAGCTTTCCTTCGCCATCCAAGCCAAGGCTTACCTCAGCCTTTACCAAGCCATTGATGTCAAGGTTGATCTTCCAGCCATGGCAAGAAGCAAACTTGAACTCACCATTCTTGGCCAGGTTCTGGTCAACCCACTTGTAGGTGATAGAACCATCCTCGTTCTTGGTTACTTCGCCAGGAGTGAATCCCCAGCCATTCATGCCACCACGTACGCCCCAATCGGCCTTGTGGATGATGATTTGCGGATATTCCAAGTCTCCAGTAGCATTGTTATCCAATACAATGTGGTAAAGACCAGTTTCCTTAACTTGCATCGCAGGGGCATTCTCGCCGATGATGAGTTCTCCCTGAAGAATCATCATATCAGGATTGTCTGCAAAGTTCAAACCTTCACCTTCTGCGTAGCCGTAATTAACCTCCTTGAGGTTGGCACCATAGTACTTCTTGTTACCAGCTGAATTCTCAACAAGAGAGAAGTCCTTGTTAGCCTCCAACCATACATACTTTTCGAACATACCGGTACGGATAGCTTTGTCAACTTCGTTAGAACCGGCTGACATAGCGTTCTTGGCTTCTACCTTGTCGGCAGAACCTGTAGCCTCGCCATACACATAGAATCCATCAAGTACAATGTCATCAACATTGATTTCAGGCTCATTTCCCTCGGGTTCACAAGCAGAGAAACCGAGCATCAGTGCAAATGCACCTGCCAAATACATTAACTTTTTCATGATGATAATAAATAAATTTAGTTAATAAATTGATTGTAAACTGCCTTGCAATTTATAATCGTTGGTTAATAAATCAGATAATTCAGTTAATTAAAGATTTTCATATCCAGGAGTCTGTGTCCAGATAGGATTACCGTTCTCGTCAAGCAATGATTTCTCAAGCACAGAATAGGGAATGGGGAACCATTTGCGATGGCTTTGCTTGGCTGTCACGTATTGTACATCGTCAAACTTATCGTAGCGGATAAGGTCGCGACGACGCACCATTTCCCAAGTGAACTCTCGGCCACGCTCGTCTAAGATACCCTCCAATGAGGTGGTGGCATCGGGGTAGGCGGCTTTGAATGCCTCTAATGGATTAGCATCATAAGCAAATGAACGTTTTAGCATGGTCTGGAAATCCTTAGACGATACACCGCTGGTACCATTTCCACCACGCAGAATAGCCTCCTCCTTCATCCACAGTACATCGGCATAGCGGAAAAGTACAAAGTCGTTTTCACAATATTTGTATTCGCTATTCTTGTCTATCTCCCATTTGTTGAGGCGAGCGCCATCAAAGTTATGGGCATTGGTGAGACTTGAGATCTCGGTATGGATAATAGTCTCTTCATCGTGGTCTTCATCCAAATAGAGTTCTGTGGTGCTGCCAGCCTTGTGTACAGGGCCTACAAACCATCCCCATTGTTTGGTGTTGGCTGTACCTTTGCCTTCATTACCTGGTCCGCGAACGTCAGTCTCTGCATATAGTTTCATGAAGTCAGGACGTGCACAGAAACCATTCCAAGTGTCTAATACGAGATTGTAGAAGAATTGCATGCCGTAATGATGGGTGTTGTGGATGATGCGAAGCTTGTTGCTCATAGAGCCGTTGCTACGTTCGTCGAAGTCCGCTTGCCCATTCTCTACGATTACCATGATGTTTTCCTTACTCTGCTCATTGTAGATCTTGAAGTTATCGAAATAGTTCGCTTCAATGCTATATGAACCCGAATTGATGACAGCATCACAGCAACGTACACAATTGTCATAGAATGATCCATTATACTGTGCCGGAGCTGCTACGTTCTTGAATACATTCTCGGGAGTACAGCCAAATGATTCTGCATTCAAGTACAAACGGGCCAGCAACGCGTAGGCAAATCCCTGTGTGGTGCGTCCATAGTTGGCTGCACGATTGTCGTCAGACACAATTGCCATGTTGGGCGCATTACGCTCCAGGGTGGCTACTAAGTTGGACCATACGTCTTGTGGCTCAAGAAGCGGACCAGTGGCCTCTTCGAACTTCTCTGTGTAGGGAATACGTCCAAAGCAATCAAACAATAAATAGAAATAGTATGAACGCAATACTTCGACTTCGCCTACATATTGTGCATATACCTCCTCTGACATGGATTCTTTATATGAATTGAGGGTCTCAAGTACCTGATTGCAGAGAACGGCACCAGAAATCGTGGTATTCCAAACATTCTTTATGGCATCACCTCTATGATCCCATGTGTGAGTGTTTTGCTTGAGCCAATACCCACCATCATTCCAGTCATTACCTCCATTGCGGGGTACGCAAATACCCTCATCGCCAGTAATCGTTGTCAATCCCCAATATCCCCAATGGTCATGTGTCCACTTGAGGTCTGCATAAATCTGTCCGACAAGCAGTACCACATTCTCCTCTTGAGTCATCATATCCTCTACGGTAGGACTTCCATAATTCACCTCCTCCAACATGTCAGAGCAGGATGTTGTCACTAAAGTCGTTAGTGCAACAAAGGTATATAATAGCTTTTTCATCGTTATAGTATTTTATTTGAATGATAGGTTTATACCGATAAGTACAGTTGCTACGGTAGGATAGAAATCGCAATAGTCGATACCTGCATCCCATACACTGGTAGTGTTTACTTCGGGATCTTGTCCGCTATACTTGGTGAGCGTAAGGAGATTCTGCCCTGTTACATAGACACGAAGATTGTTTACAGTCTTATGATTGCGACAATCAAATGTGTAGCCGAGAGTCACGTTGTCAAGTTTTACATAAGAACCATCTTCGAGGTAATAATCTGAGAAGAGAGCCTTGTTGGTGTAGACAACCTCTCCATTCTTTTTTACATCGTGCATGAACAGATTATCGGCTTGTGTGGGACGTGGACCATAAGCCCAACGGGTAAGATTGAGAACATCATTGCCATACACACCGCGTAGGAAGATTGTAGCATCAAAGTTCTTGTAACGGATAGTGTTGTTCCAACCAAATGTGAAAAGTGGCTGTGCATTGCCTATGACTTGACGATATGCTTCAGCTGCAGTAGAAGAGTCAACGTATCCGCCTGCAGGAGTACGGAAATACCAGTTGCCGTCCTTTATGCCATAGAACTCATATCCATAGAAGGCGCCAACACTTTGTCCTTCGATGAGGATCTGGGTGTTGGTATTCATGATACCGTTTTCGCCAACACCGCCCGACGTGGTTTGCTTATAATTGAATCCCTTGCTGGGGTCAGAAAGTTTGGTGATGTAGTTGCGGTTGAATGCAATTGTTGGTGTAGTGGTCCAATTCCAATTTTTCGTTTTTACGGCAACTCCACTTAATGCAAGTTCTATACCATAGCTGTCCATTTGTCCTGCATTGGCAAGGAGGGTCGGATATTGGTAGGGTGGTGTAGGAACTTCGTAGTCCCACAGCAAGTCGCGTGTCTGGCGATAGTAGGTATCGAGGCTACCATAAACGCGGTTGTTGAAGAATGAATAGTCGAAACCGAGGTTGTACTCATATTTCTTCTCCCAACGAAGGTCGGGGTTTACATTCTGGCTTACGCCATAGGTGTATACATATTTCCCGTTGTACCAAAAAGTACCGCCATTGGAAAGCATGGCTACAGAACGGAGGTCGGATCCGAGGTTGTTACCTGTGACACCAAAACCAACACGCATTTTCAGTTCGTTGCACCATTCTTGGTCTTGCATGAAGTCTTCGCCGCTGATGCGCCAACCTGCTGATACGGCAGGGAACCATCCCCACTTATTGTTGGCACCGAAGCGTGAAGAACCTTCGCGGCGTACAGATGCTGAGATGAGGTACTTCTCATCGAAGTTGTAATTCACGCGAGCAAAAGCGGCAGCCAATGTGTTGGAGTTGCGATAAGATGATGCATTGAGGTATTCCTTAGAGGCATCACCATTGCCTATTTGATAATATTTCATTGAGGCTGTTGGGAATCCCTTGTTGGAAACCTCCATACCATCGTAGAGGAAGTTCTGGTAAGAAACACCTGCGACAGCTGCCAAGTTGTGTCCATTGTGTGCCCAAACGTAATCCAACGTGGCTTCAAATAGACGGCTGAGGTTGGTGTCGGTTGAACGACCAGCTTTGCCAGAACCTGCTATGTCGGTATTGATGATGCCATTGTACCAATACTTCTTATTGTCACCTTCTTCAATGGCTCCAAAAGCGCTGAACTTAAGTCCGTCAAGAATATTGTAACTAGCCTTGATTGAGCCACGGAAGTAATTGCCATCTTGGTAGCTTTCACGATTTTTCATGTCTTCTACCGGATTGGTCAGTCCGGTGCCTTGTGGCATATAATAACCTGAAGCTGTAGATTCGTCATAGATGGGATACGTAGGATTTAATATGGCTGCCTGCTTGAAATTGCCGCAGAAGAAATCGTTGCGGTAGCGCATATAAGACATGTCATATTGTAATTCCAATTTTCCATCGAGCGCTTTCTGGGATGCAGACAACTTGGCTATCAACTCTTCACGGTTTGACGTTTTGGCAATACCTTCAGCGTTCTTGTAATTCAATGATGCACGATAGTTGAACTTGTTTGATGATCCCGATATCGCTACATTATGATTGTGGGTCAACGCTGCGTCACGTGTTAATTCGTCCATCCAGTCTGTTAGTACATAATTACCGTTATCGTCAGTGATTATCGTAGGCTTTACAAGTCCATTTGTTGCTGATTCCAGATTTACAAACTCTTCAGGTGTGGCCATTCCAAGATCTCCGTTGCGAGTAGATACCGAGGCATATCCCGAGTATTCCACATGGGTGCGAACAGCATCGGAAAAGCCATCGCCACGCTTGGTGGTAATCAAAATTACACCATTGGTACCGCGTGTACCATAGATGGCCGCAGCAGAACCGTCCTTGAGTACGTCCATTGAGGCAATTTCATCAGGAGAGATGTTGTCTATACTGCTGACAGGAACTCCATCAACAATGAACAGCGGAGAGGTTCCGGCTCCCTTGTCGAGAGTAGAAAATCCGCGGATTTGGATATTGTATCCTGTATTGGTAGGGTCACTCGTTGTACGAATGATATTCAATCCCGACACCTTACCTTGCAGCAGTCCTACGGGACTCGACTTGATACCGGCATTGAAATCCTCAGCTTTGATGGAGGCTACAGAACCTGTCACCTCTTTCTTTTTTTGCGAACCGTAACCGATAACGACCACATCGGTAAGGTGTGTGGTCTCTTCGGCGAGCGTGATGCGTTTAGGCATAGCTGAGGCTTTGAAACTCTGTGTGGTGTAGCCTATGTAGCTAATCTCGATAATGGCATTGGGACCAGCTACAGTAAGTGCAAACTCGCCTTCGAGGCCTGTGGCTGTACCGTTTGTAGTGCCTTTTTCCACTACGGATACACCTACGGCGGGGCCTAACTCATCGTTGACTACGCCTTGTACCTTGTATTTGCCTTGGGCAAACACTTGCGCGGACGTCAGAACTGATAGCATCAGTCCGGCCAATACAACTTTAATCTTATTCATATTAATATAGATGTTTGATTATGCTCGTTTTTCTTTTACTAAATATACTGCAGCAGCACCACACACAAGCAGGATGCCTGCAATGAGAAACATTGACACTTGACTGCCACCTACCATCTTGAGCAATATACCACCACATGCGGCAGCTACAATCTGAGGCAAGCAGATGGTACCGTTGAAAAGTCCGAGGTAGGTGCCTATATGGTCGCCCGAGAGCGAATTGGTGAGCAATGTGAAGGGTATGGCGAGCATCGCTGCCCAGGCTGCTCCAATTAGAAGGAATGATGCGAACAGTATATATTGGTCGTGTATGAAGAATACAGAAGCGAAGCCTACGGCACCCAACAGGAGGCTTACGACATAGGCTGTTTTGATGTTCTTGAACTTAGGGATGAGAAGTGCCCAAAGCATAGAGCCTATGGCCTGTACGGCAAAGAGAATACCTACCCAGTTACCTGCTTCCTGATAGCCCTCGGAACGTACGTCGGTAGTTCCCCATACGGTGTCGGCAATGGCACCGTTGGTGTAGGTCCACATGTACATGAAGGCTGCCCAACAGAAGAACTGTACGAGACCCACTGTCCAAAATGTGCTCGGAGCCTTTCTGAGTAGGGTAAGCATACCGGGTGACTTTTCCTTTTGTGTCTGTGGGTCGATACCGTGGAACTCGGCATACTCTTTCGGGGGCATCTCCTTGACCTTGACGCTAGTGTACAATACACAGAGGATGAGGATGGCTGCACCGATATAGAAGGCGTACTTCACGGTGTCGGGAATCTCACCTTCAGGAGCGGTATTGGATAAGCCTATCCAAGCAAACAAGAAAGGGAAGATGTAACCTACGAGGCTACCCGCATTGCAAAGAAAGCTCTGTATGGAGTAGGCCTTGCCCTTTTGCTCTTCGTTTACCATGTCGCCTACAAGCATCTTGAAGGGCTGCATGGCCATATTAATAGAGGTGTCGAGCAACATGAGGGCGATAAGACCGAATATCATGGCACCGCCTATGGTAAATCCAAAGCTGCCGGCATTGGGGAGCATACACATGACGAGGATTGCTACGAGCGAACCTATGAACAAGTAGGGGATACGACGACCAAATCGGCACCATGTCTTGTCACTGTACTTGCCTACGATGGGCTGTACTATCATGCCCATTAAAGGTGGAAGAATCCAGAAATAACTCAAGTCGTGAGGGTCGGCACCCAATGTGGCAAAGATACGACTGATATTGGCACTTTGTAACGAGTAGGCTATTTGTACTCCGAAGAAGCCGAGGCTGATATTCCAGAGTTGCCAAAATGATAAACGATTGGAGGTCATGGTATGTGCTTTCTTTTGTTTTTTCTTTGGTTAATCGTTATAGCTGAATTCATCAATGAACCTTGCTATATTCTATGCAAAAATAGGAATCTTTTTTGTATGCTACCCCCTTCGGGGGCATTGTTTCTGACGAATGGCAAGTTTACTATGATGAATTGCCTCGAATGCGTGACGAACGGTTTTTTGCACAAAGACGCTAAAAGTATCGATGGTCTCAGAAAATAATTGTATCTTTACACCCTGAATGTAAACTTTGCGCTGATATGCTGAGAACGATGAAATCCTCGGGAGTGATACATCTTTTTGCCTTATTGCATGCCTTGGTTGTCCTTGTCTGCCAATGGGCTGGGATGGATGATGCACTCACGCTGACCATCTTTACCATGACGATGACGGTGATTCTGTGTCTCAAGAAAGGTATGCCTATCGACATTATTGCGGTGATGGTAATTGTCGTCAATGTTGTAGGATTTGTCGTTGGTACTTTGGGCGCCGGAGTAATCCGGCATCTGGTTGATGTGGAGGTAGCCGCAAGGATTTTCTCTACCGTACTAACCACGGAATTGTTGGGATGGACCCTTGTTCTCCTGTCGCGCCTCACCTATAAAAAGAATCGAATGGAGGCCGATTTGTCGCGATCTGATTCGAAGCTCCGATGGACACTTGTCATCGTAGGTGTTATATTGGTCTTGCGTATAGGCGCTGCCATGCTTTTCTCGTCACCCCTATATGCAGGCTCCAGTGTCATGGAATTTGCTTGGAAGATACTCTCAAGCTCACCTGCTCTCATTACCTACGTATGTCTCAGTATAATCTGTGTTCGACGACTTCAACGTTTGAGTCAGTCGGGACATAAACTTCTTGTTTGGTTAGGCTATATGACTTTCGTGAGTGTCATTTCAGCTGTGGGGGCGTGGTGTTTTAGCATCACTCGTGAGGGGACGATTACCATTACTGTCGAATTCGAAACTTTTCTGCGCTACTTTATCGCATCTTTCCTCGTAGAGACTACCATCTGTTGCATAGTGATATTGGTTGATAGTATCTTCTCCATACGTAAGGCTATGCAGTTTGAGCGTATCAGAGCAGCACAAGCTCAGTATCGATATGCTACGCTCAAACAACTGGTCAATCCCCACTTTCTTTTCAACTCACTCAATACCCTTGACGGACTTGTATGTGAGCAACGTACCGAGCAGGCTAGCGACTATATACACAAGCTTGCCCATATGTATCGCTATATGTTACGATGCGAGGATGAGGCTCTTGTCCCTTTGCACGATGAAATAGACTTCATTAAGGAGTATGTCGCCTTGCAGAAGGTTCGTTTTGCTAACGGTTTTGAGATAAGCTACGATGTGCCCGATACGGCAATGCGACGTATGGTGGTTCCTTGTGCTGTTCAGCTACTAGTGGAGAATGCCTTTAAACATAATGCGGTGAATGCTGCTAATCCACTACGTATTCTCATATCGGCTGCAGATGATTATCTTATAATAGAAAATAACGTGTTGCCGAAATATACGCGTGCAACGTCGACTGGGCTTGGGCAGAAATACATACGTGAACATTACCATACTCTATCGACGCAAGATGTGGCCATTGAAAGTACTGCAGAGTATTATCGTGTATCCATACCATTGCTTAGATAGTTGATAATAGATAATTGACAGTAGCGCTGTACGATAGCGAAAACGAAATCAGGTTCAACTCCTAACTCCTAATTAACATGACCGTACTGATAATAGAAGATGAAATAATGGCACAGAGCAACCTTATGAGGATGCTGGGACAGTACTGTGCCGATCTTACAATAGTGGGTACAGCCACTTCGGTGTCCAGTGCAGTGGAGTGGTTGCAAGACCCCTCTCACAAGGCAGACATCCTGTTCATGGATGTTGAACTGGCCGATGGCGTGTGTTTCGAGATATTCCGAAAAGTAAATGTCGATGCCCATGTCATCATGACAACAGCTTATGATACCTACGCCATAAAGGCTTTTGAGGCGGGAAGTGTCGATTACTTGCTCAAACCTATCGTCCCCGAGGCCTTAATGCGAGCTGTCTCGCGCTGTCGTACGCGAAGCGAGAAGCCCGACCTTAATGCTGTGATGAATACCCTTGCTGAGCCAAAGCGATACCGAGAGCGTTTGGTAGTGAAGTTCAACGACCGTATCGTACCGGTACCAACAACCGATATT
Source organism: Bacteroidaceae bacterium (assembly GCA_017465905.1). Taxonomy (GTDB): domain Bacteria; phylum Bacteroidota; class Bacteroidia; order Bacteroidales; family Bacteroidaceae; genus UBA1189. Next base: position 47,869 of record JAFTVE010000033.1, read on the forward strand.
GCCTATATCTGCTCCGAAGAGAAGTGCAACTATGTCGTCACCTCTGCTGGCTGTCGCTACATATTAGACGCTTCGCTCGACGTAGTAGCCGAGGTTCTCGATCCTGACAAGTTCTTCAAGATCTCACGTGGTTGTATCATAGCCTCCAAGGGGATAAAAAGCATTGTCAAGCAAGGCGGACGCTTCAGAATCATCCCCTTTGTGGATTCTCCTGTTGAACTCACTGTAAGCCGTTCTCGTGTAGACGACTTTATGGCATGGCTCGAACGCTGATGTGGACGGATGGATAGCAGCAGTTATGTGTAATGCATCTTTTGTGTATGTGTGATGACCTATTATCTATATTAACCTTTTAATGTACTTGTCACTAGATAGTGGTGCATGTGACGAAAGTCTGTGATATGTGTGTTTGCGTTACTATCATGAAAATAGATCTTTTGCATTGATTTTTTTCGTGAATATTGTTTTGTTTTTGGCAATATGTTGTGTAATTTTGCGTTTTTAAATCTGATTGTTAGGGATTAGCAAGTGGGTTCTTGGAGCATTGCTTGCGGATCATCGTTAATAAAAATATACAGTATGGAACGTGTGACTTTACTACCATCAGCAGCGTTGAGCGACGGCTGGATTGATGCTCAGTATTTGCCCGAGGGCAAGGATAAGTATTATATCCGAAACATGCAGGTGAAGGCTCCTGAAGAGGGATGGCGGCACCTGAACAGTGATGAGATAGAGCGTCTGGTGAAGAATAACAATACTGCCTCATCGTGGGATACGGTGTGGGTAACCGATAGCTTTGAACCGCGTATGATCAAGGATAATAAGTTCTATGGCACCGTACGTATAGGAAGTGTGAGTGGAGGGGCGCTCCAGTATCATGACTTGAGGCTTCCGGTGGGTATTACCAATTCGAGCATCCACTCGTGTGACATAGGTGATGACTGTGCCATACATGATGTGCACTACCTGTCGCACTATATCATTGGGGACCATTGCATGCTTTTCAATATACAGGAAATGGATACGACGGATCATGCGAAATTCGGCAATGGCATTGTCAAGGATGGCGAACCCGAGGAGGTGCGTGTGAAGATACAGATTATGAACGAGACGGGAGTGCGCTCGGTAATGCCTTTTGATGGTATGATTCCTGCTGATGCCTATCTGTGGGGAAAATATGTGGATGACCGCTTGTTGCAACAACGATTGGCGGATATTACGCAACGTACGGTTGACCATCATCGCGGCTATTATGGTATGATTGGCGAAAGGTGTGTCATCAAGAACTCCAGTATTATAAAGGATGTGAAGATTGGCTCAGACTGCTACATTAAGGGCGCCTCCAAGTTGAAGAATATCACAATCAATTCATCTTGCAGTGAACCGTCGCAGATTGGCGAGAATGTGATTCTCGTGAATGGTATCGTGGGGTATGGCTGTCGCATATTCTACTCTTGTACGGCGGTGAAGTTTATACTTGGCAATAACTCGAACCTCAAGTATGGTGCTCGCTTGATTGACTCTATCATGGGTGACAACAGCACCATCTCGTGCTGTGAGGTGCTCAATAATCTTATCTTCCCAGCACATGAGCAGCACCATAACAACTCTTTCCTCATAGCTTCGGTTATTATGGGACAGAGCAATATGGCGGCTGGTGCAACGGTAGGTAGCAATCATAACAGCCGTACGAATGATGGCGAGATTGTGGCCGGGCGTGGTTTCTGGCCTGGACTGTGCTCCTCGGTGAAGCACTCGAGTCGCTTCGCATGCTATACCTTGCTTGCCAAAGGGGATTTCCCTGCCGAACTGGATATTCCGTTGCCATTCTCCTTGGTCAACAACAATGTGACTGACAATTGCCTGGAGATTATACCTGCCTATTGGTGGCTGTATAACATGTATGCGTTGGCACGAAACTCTTGGAAATATAAGACGCGTGACAAACGGATCACGAAGGTGCAGAATATCGAATTCGACACGTTTGCTCCCGATACAATGAGTGAGGTGTTAAGAGCCCGCAAGCTACTGGAGGTGTGGGTTGGTAAGGCTTGTTGTGATGATGTTCATGCAGATGAATGCTTGCTCCAGAAAAAGGGCCGTCAGCTTTTGTGCGGTGACCGTAAGGCTGTGGATATTCTCACCGTGCTGGGCGAAGGGGTAGAGCGAAGTCGTCGTCCTGTACACATATTGAAGGTGTATGATGCCTATCATGCCTATGGTGATATGCTCATACATTATGCCATGTCTAGTCTGCTTGCGAAGGAGGATAATGCCAGTGCTTTGAAAGGGGTAGATGCCCGGAGAACTGTTCTGCCCGATGAGGCTTGGGTGAATATGGGTGGACAGCTTATGCCTGAGTATGAGGTGGATTGCTTGCGTGCTGATATCCGTGACGGGCGACTCGATTCTTGGGAAGATATTCATAAACGCTACGATGAGATTTGGAACCGCTATACTGTGGATAAGTGGTATCATGCCTATGCTTGCTTGTGTACGGTGCTGGATGCGGAGGTGATGACCCCCGAACTGTGGTTGCAAGCTTTGGCTCATGAGGAACGCATACAGCGTCGAATTGCCGAGCAGGTGTATGTCAGCCGCAAGAAGGACCACGACAATCCCTTCCGTGCTTGTACATGTCGCAACGAGGAGGAGCTGCAGGCTGTATTCGGCTCGGTTGATGATAACAGTTTCGTGCGACAAATGCGTGAGGAGTGTTGCCATAATCTGGAGATTATTGAGCGCTTGCGGGCAATGGTGACTGTTTGAGGTGCGAACGTTTAATAATAGCTAATGTGATGAACCGACTGAAATACATTTTCTTGCTGCTTGTGGCGGTAATGTGTAACGCTCAGGCTCGTACTCCCATACGTCAATGGTTTGTGGCAATGCCTGATTCGGTGATGCCACTGCTGACGAAGAATAACCGACTGGACTTTATTGATTTTCTCGATAGCAGGATGGAGGCGATAGTGACAAACCGCTTGGATGGAAAGTCACGCATGGCAACTTTGACTGACGACTACTTGCTCATCAATTATACGAAATCGTGCGATGTGGCAATGAAACTGCTGCCTATAAATGACACTACTGATGTGCTGTGCATGGTGTCAACGGTCAGGGCTATGGTGGATGATAGTAGAGTTACCTTCTTTGATGAGGTGTGGCGGTCATTGGATGCAGCAACATTACTCGAAGAACCTGTGCTGGATGATTTTAGAAGCGCTGAGAGAGGTGATTCGGCTGATGGCGCATGGGGGAAGATGGATGTCTTCTTTAAGACTTATCGCTTGTCGCCAGATGATGCATCGATGGTATGTCGCCTGACAACGCTGGATTATCTTAATGAAGAGGATAGAGAGGCTGTGTTGCCCTATGTGTCGGGTGACTCTCTTGTGTTCACCTGGGTGGAGGGCAGATACAGCAAGCGCTGAAGAAGTGGGCCTTCTTTGTTAAAATCCCCAGAGTGAGGGTGTGCATTTACTTTCTATAGCTTCCTCCACCTTGTCGGGGAAGTTGCAGAAGAAGTCTATACCGGTCTTTTCTTCCAGTTCATCGATGGTGATGGCATAGTCGCTGAGGTTGCCTTTTTGATGGTCGGTGTGGTCGAGGTAAAAGGCGATACCATAGAAACTGTTGCTTTTGCGGCATACGAAGGCCATGAAGTAGTGGGCAGGCACTACGATACCATTCATTTTATTGAGGTTTTTCACTATCGTACCGTGCTCTCCGCGCGAGTCGTAGAACTCGCCGTCGCGGATGGTGCCTCCCTTGACAACGTAGAGTGTGTCTCTCATTGCCTGATTCTTTCCCCAGTCACGCACCTTTTCTTCGAGGTCATACCAGAAACCTCTTTGGTTGAATTCGCTCAGCTGCGGACTTATGTTGGAGTAGTAGAAGGTATGCTCATTGGCATCTTGTGAGTATACCCGATCCTCAGAGGCACATAGGTGGCCTCTGTCGTAGCGGTCTTTGCGGTGCTCGTCATTACCAATGCGCACCTCCTCGGGCAGTAGAGGATCGGGTTGGAAAGGGTCGCCTCGCCATGACGTGTCGTCCCAGTTGCCACGATTCCAGTGCTTTTGCGAAGTGGCATTGTCGAATGTGTAGGCTACCCATTTGGAATGTCGTTTCTCGGAATCGTACTCTATACTGAATGTGACAGTCTCTTCGCCTTGGTATGTCGTCTTGTAGCAGTTGAAAATGTTTTTTGTATCGAGTCTTGGTATCTCGAGTCGGCGGGCATCTCCTTTGGGATTTCTGTTTGTATTGCTGGCGGTGTTCCAGTTGAGAACTGTGGCCTGCTGCTCGGTATCGCAGCCGATGCATAACAGAAGCAGGAATGTAAATATAGTGGAGTATGCCTTTTGGAGAGTACTTTTCATAAATCTGTTGTTTGATTGGTTGGGTAGGGGAACAAAAAAGGTGTACCAAGGAATATCCTCCGGTACACCTCTATGTGGATAGGTGTTTATCCTTACTTCTTCTGAGCTCTTGCGTAGCGGCTCATGAACTTGTCTACACGACCGGCGGTGTCAACCAACTTAGACTTACCAGTGTAGAAGGGGTGAGATGTGTTAGAGATTTCAAGCTTGATCAGCGGATAAGTCTCGCCCTCAAATTCGATAGTTTCCTTTGTTGCGCATGTTGAGCGTGAGAGGAAACAGTCACCGTTTGACATGTCTTTGAATACTACGGGACGATAGTTCTCAGGATGAATACCTTTTTTCATTGTTCTATTTCGTTTTTTATTAGTTATTACTTTTGTTTATTGCTGGTAACAATAATGTGTAATGGTTTTCGGACTGCAAAGGTATAATATTTCTGTCAAATGACAAAACTTTCGAGATTTATTTTTTGATTATAAGTGTTTTTAGACCTCAGAAGGTGCAGGGATGGGCTATCAGTTGGTACATCAGTGTGCGTGCCATGCGCTCGTGTCCGGCATCATTGGGATGAAGAGCATCGGTGTCCTTGTTGGTAAAGTACTGTTTGTGGGTATCCACCATAGGGAACAGGCCTGACAGGGCACCGAGATCTATTACGGGCACTGCCCATACCTCACCAGCCTCTTTGACACTTTCTACGTAGGCATCCAAGTATTCGCCGCAGCGGTTGAGATAGTCTTCTGTACACTGCCAATTGGTGTCGTTGGCATAGAATCCGCCACGGTGTATGGGAGTGAGCAGAATGATCTGTTTCGTGGGGAACATGCGCTTGAGTGAGTCCATGGCAATGTTTATGCGTCCGCGATAGGTGTCGTTCGTCATGACGGGATAGCGGCGCATGCGGTCTTCCATGCGCTTGGTGTAGCGATGTCCATACTCTACACGCTCAAGTTTCTCTTCGTACCATTCGCCTATGGGCACGGCGTTGTTGTAGTCATTGGTTCCCATGAATATGAGGATAGCGTCGAAGTCGTCACCGTGCTCCTCGCGCAGTTTATTGGCTTGGCGTGGTATATCGTTCCATTGACGTCCGCTTACTCCATATACGAGTGGAGTTATCTGTAGCCAGTCTTGCAGGAATCCCCAATACTTCTTCTTGGCTCCTTTGGTGCGAGGATCGGTGATTGAATCACCGAAGTAGGCTACTTTCTTTCCGCTCCATGGGTGACTAATGACCGCTTGTGATAAGGTAGGGAGTACTGTTGCAATGCATAGTAAATAGGTGATGAGTGTTCTTTTCATAGCAATTGTTGTGTTGTTAATATGATTGCAAATGTACGCATTTTTTTCTAAACAATATCTTTTGTCGGGCTGTTTCGTGAATGTTATTATATTACAATGCCTAAAAAAACGAATAGAATCCTTCGGTGGCTACTGATGACTGCCGTGTTGCTGCTGTTGCTGCCTGTGGTAGTGGTGGTGGTGTGCTATGCGCCGCCAGTGCAACATTTTGCCCGTGAGTGGGGAAGTCGTCAGCTGACGGAGAGAGTGGGCTATGCGGTGACTATCGGTGAGTTTCGGTTGAGGTTTCCTCTGCGGATATCGCTCGCTGATGTACGTGTTGCTGATGTGGGTAGTGTGGAGAACGTGAGCTTTCGATTGGGGGTATTGCCATTGATGCGAGGTAGGGCTGTGGTTGATTATTTGACTGCCAAGAATCTTGCGGTGCGTACCGATACACTGATGCCGGCAATAGAGATTGACGGTGACGTACAGTGTGTGCGGTTGGATAATCTTGAATATGTATGGGCAACTCACGAACTGCATCTACGGGATGTTTTGCTGAGTGGGGGAGATGTGTGTCTGTTGCAACACGGGACCAATGCCATAGATGGCGCAAGTGTGAAGCGGATGCCCCTCTCTTTTCATGCCGGTTCCTTACGGCTGGAGGATATGGCGGTGGAGTATCGTACCGATGCTATGCAAATAGCTGTCATGGCGGAGCTCCTCTGTTTGCATGAATCAATCGTGGACTCTACGATGGCAGTCTCGTTGCAGCAGCTGACATTGAGCGACGGGGCCGTTTCGTTGAGCAGCGATGTGGGGGCCTCTTCTTGGGATTTCTCAGCATTGAATCTGCGGATCGACTCCATACGCTATGCTCGCCAATCGGCTTCATTGAATCTTGCAGCGTTGTCATTTGTGGAGTCACATGGTATCCGTTTGCATGAGGGGGCATTTTCTCTGCTATGGGACGATGGGGTAGTACGTTTGCCCCGATTCTCTTTTCGTACTGAGGATTCTTTCCTTGAGGGACATCTGAGAGAGTTCACAAATCGTTCGTCGGCTGTCATGCTCGATGGTGACATCACTGGGCGTTTGGGGTATGATGATGCCATGCGTATGGCCTCTATCAGTTCTGTCTTGCCAACTGATTTCATGCAACTCTATCCCATTGCACCCTTGGACCTGACTGTGGCTTTGGATGGATCGCTCGATGCTTTGCGTATTACAACGTGTGAGGTGTCGCTAGACTCGGCTTTTGCCATTCGTGCTGAGGGGTGGGTGAACAATCTGCCTGACTTTTCTCAGCTGGAGGCTAGGCTGGGGCTGGATCTCCAGACGTATGACCTGGATTTTGTTGCATCGCTGCTTGATACCATTTGGCAGCAACGTGTGATACTCCCGCCGGAGATAGTCTGTAAGGGGACTTTCAACTATATGCCTGATACGGTGAATGTGGAGTTGGATCTTGCCTCCCCATATGGTAGTGTGGCCGTGATTACAGGTTATTGCTTTAGCGACAGGCATTATGCTTTGCAGGCCAGGCTTGATACCTTCGATTTGCATCGCTTGTTGCCTACCGGTGAGTGGGGTACGGTTACGTTGCAGGCCGATATTGCAGGGTGTGGGTTCGATTATATGAGTACGGAGACCTCTGCAGAAGTATTTCTGCATTTGGACTCTTTGCAGTGGGGCGAACGCTCTTTTTCTGGTGGTTCATTGCAGGCCTCTTTGGTGCGAAGGAGAATAGAGGCCGATGTCGTATATAGCGATTCGCTAATGCGTTTCCGCCTGAATGCTGCTGCCCGCTACTCGCCTCATGTGATGCAAGGCAGTGTGTATGCCCATATGCTTGACCTCGATATGCGGGGGCTTCAGCTGACCGATGCTGAGGTAAATCCTTCCATGCAGTGTAATCTACTGTTTGGCGTTGACTCTACCTCGACATACACGTTGCGCGGTCGCTTTCATGATATGGCTATTGCTGCTCCTGACCGTGTGGAACATCCACTTCCGTTGGACTTCAGAGTGGCTCTCGGCCCTGATACGCTCGCCTTGGGTGTTCAGGCAGGTGACTTGCATGTGTCGGCTCATGCCCATATCGATGAATTGCCGTGGCGTGTGCCGGAGTTGGATCGAGAGTCATACCTGAGTCTCATGACAAACCTGTATGCTGATGTGTCGACGGGCAGCAATAATCCTGTGAGTGATTATTTGTCGCTCGTAGGTGTTGATTACCGTAGCATACGGGGAACTATCCGTGGGGATAGTAATACGCTCAAGGCTGATGTGCTGGTAGACGAGCTTGTTGTAAAGGAACTGGCGATTGACACTGCAGTCGTGAAAGCAGACTATGTTGATCGGCAGTTGAAGGCACACGTGCTTGCCGATAATCTGGAATGGAAAATGCAGCAGATGCAATTGTATGCTTCGGCCGAGGCGATGCTCGCATGGGATGACACCTTCGCGCCTGAGCGGCTGACGGGTATGCTTTGCTTCTCGCACTTGCGCTATGAATTGCCTACCTATAGTCTATTGGTGCAGGTGGGCGATACGTTGGTCTTGCCTTTTGTGGAGGGAGGATTCTCTCTCCGCGATGTGCCACTCTACACTATGGGCAAGCAGCCTTTGGTAGTGAATGGCAGGGTTGAGGTGCTCGACAGACCTTCATTGCAGCTACAGATCGATGCACATGGGGGAAATCTACTACAGCGGCGTCCCACTCGGCAGGCTCTCTTGTATGGTGATGCACGGGTATCTGGGCGAGTGGTTATTAATGGCCCGTTCGATGCTCTTTCGCTATCGGGTTCGCTCGTTTTACGTTCTGGTTCATCAATACATTATATATATAGGGATGCTATGCTTACTGCAGGCAATCAGCTCGATGATGTGGTAACGTTTGTGAACTTTGCCCAGGCAGCCTCACCATCGTCACAGGCGCGGAAAACTTATGGGAGCTATGGCTTCGCCATGAACTTAAATGTTGCCATTGACCCTACCGTGCAGCTGGAGGTAATGCTGGGTGCGAGCGGACAGAATACATGCACACTTCAGGGCGGTGGCAATCTGAATGTCCAGTATATCCCTGCCGGAGGGCTCCGGTTATCGGGAAAGTATACAGTGGAGTCGGGTGAGGTGGACCTGAATGTGCCATTACTTCATGTGAACCGCATGACGGTGCGCCCGGGCAGTTCGGTTGTGTGGTCGGGAAATGCTACTAATCCCATACTTGATGTTTCGGCCGAGGACCGCATACGCGCTTCCGTATCGATGGATGGTGTGCCGCAGACGGTGCTCTTCGTCACGGGTGTATCGCTGACAGACACGATGGACAAGCTTGGCCTGCAGTTTACGCTTGCCGCTCCGGAGAATGCTTCGATGCAGAATTCCCTGGCTGCTCTCTCCCCCGAGGAACGCAGTAAGCTGGCGGTAGCGTTGCTTACGACGGGCTTGTATCTGGGCGAGGGAGGTACGGGCAATCTGATGAATACGGCGCTCATGGGTTTCCTGCAGTCGCAACTCGATAATATCTCCCGAGATGCCTTCCGTACGGTTGATGTTAGTATCGGTGTTGAGCCGTTGTTGGATGGGGTGAGTGGTGTGAGTACTCGGACTGACTATTCGTTCAGCATTGCCAAGCGTCTGTGGGATGATCGCATACGAATCGTCGTGGGGGGAAGCGTCACTACTAGTAATGAGCGTATAGCTGATGAGGCAATCATTGACAATGTCAGTGTAGAGTGGCGCATAAGCCCCAATGGTAGCCAATACCTGCGCTTCTACTATGATAAGAACTACGAGAGTATCCTTGAGGGCGAGATACGCGAGACGGGTGTCGGGTATGCCTATCGTAGGAAGTGGTGATTAGTTAAGAATTTAGAGTTTATGGTTTATGGTTTGTTTAGAGTAGCTATCCGGATAGCTAATTTTTCACTTTCATCTTTCCACTTTCCATTCATTCTTGCGAGCATGTTGCTACTCTCCTGCTCCACAGTGCGTCGTTTACCCGAGGGTGAACTGCTCTATACAGGTACACGCAAGGTGGAGGTGGTTGATGCGCCTTACTCTCCGCTGCGCGACAAGGCTGTGGGGGAAGCGAAAGTGGCTTTTGTATCACCGCCCAACAATGCACTTTTTGGTAGTTCTCGCTATCGTACTCCACTGCCGTTAGGGTTATGGGCCTACAACGCTTTTCTTGGTGATAGCACGGGCCTGCGCCGCTGGATGTTCCGTACGTTTGCTGTCCAACCTATTCTGGTTTCTACGGTGAACCCTGCTCTCCGGGCGGGGGTGGCTGCCAATACTTTGCGTAATTATGGTTACTTCGGTGCTGGCGTATCGTATCGGGTTGATACTTTGGCTGGTGGCAAGAGGGCACAGCTCTCCTATGTGCTGAGGCTGGGTCGTCCGTGGTACTATGGGACGGTCGAGTATCGTGGATTCACCTCATCCATGGATAGCCTCATGTGCTCAACTTGGGGTGAGCGGCTGCTACGTGAGGGGGACCAATTTGCCTATGCCACGCTGAATGGCGAGCGAAACCGTCTCTTTACGCTTTTCCGTGAACATGGCTATTACTTCTTCCGTCCCGAGATGGTGACGATCCTGGCCGATACGATGAGTGTGAGGGGGAGGGTGCCGCTTCGTATCGAACTGCAGCAGGGAGTGCCCCACTATGCAACACGTCCGTGGTACGTGGGGCGTACCTACCTTTCTGTGCGTCGTGAGGCTGCGCAGTCTTTGTCCGACACGCTGCTGACAGATGACTACACTTACATTTATGCAGGTAGGCACACTCCTGTTCGCCGTGCATTGCTCGATTCGCGTTTGTCCTATCGGCGTGGCGATGCCTTCTCTCCTTCTGCACAGAATGCTACGCAACGTGAACTCTTTCGGCTTGGGGTGTTCAGTGCGGTGAGTGTCGGTTTTGTGCCGCGCGACAGTGTCGGACGTACCGATACGCTCGATGTGTATATTAATGCATTGCTCGACTCTCCCTATGAACTGTCGCTGGAGGCTAACCTGACGGCCAAGAGCAACGATCAGGTGGGGCCTGGGGTGGTTGCCTCATTCTCGCGCAAGAATCTGTTGCGCCTGGCCGAGGTCATGCAACTGCGCCTCAAGGGTTCGTATGAATGGCAGACACAGCGTGCTTTGCGTCGCGAAGGGTCTGCAGCAAATTCCTTTGAGTTAGGAGCCGATGCTTCCATGTCGGTCCCTCAGTTGCTCTTCCCTGGAGGATATAGCCATCGTTACCGTTATCCCGTGTCGACGACGGGCAGGCTCTATGCCGACTGGCTCAGTCGTGGAGGCTATTTTCGCATGCTCTCCTTTGGCGGTAACCTCACCTATGCCTTTTCTACGTCTGCTGTGTTGGCACATAGCCTCACCCCCTTTAAGCTTACGTTCAACACGCTGGAGCGTACTACACACCGTTTCGATTCTCTGATGACGGCCAATCCTGCGATCGGACTCTCATTCCGCGATCAGTTTGTCCCCTCGGCTGTGTATACGCTTACCTACGACGATACTGCATTCCCGTCGCGTCATTCCTCAAAGGTAACTCTTACGCTTGCCTCGGCTGGTGCTGTTACCTCACTGGTGTATGCTGCTGCTGGACGCCCTTTGCGCGAACGCGGCAAGACCCTTATGGGGACTCCCTTCGCACAGTTTGTCAAGGGCTCCGTGGAGGCGTGCCGTTACTTTTCTCTTGCCGAGCAGCACACGCTGGCTGCGCGTCTCATTGCAGGGGCGGTGTATGCGTATGGCAACAGCCGCGTAGCTCCTTTCAGCGAGCAGTTCCATGTGGGTGGTGCCAACGATCTGCGTGCTTTTCCGTTGCGTGGCATAGGTCCAGGAAGCTATCACTCGTCGGGACGGTACGCCTATATTGACCACACGGGCGACCTCAAGCTAGAGGTCAATCTCGAGTGGCGCTTTCCCATCGTGGGGCAGTTAGGTGGTGCACTTTTTGTGGATGCGGGCAACGTGTGGCTTCTGCGCAATGAGGGGGCACGTCCTGGTGCTGAGTTCCGCTGGTCGGCTCTGGGGCGTGATGTGGCAGTAGGTTCGGGCGTGGGGCTGCGCTACAACCTCAAGGTACTGGTGTTGCGTATGGATGTCGGGGTGCCGTTACATATACCTTACGCAACGAGTCGGAGGGGATACTACAATGTGCCTCACTTCGGACGTGGCCTCTGCTGGCACTTTGCGGTGGGGTATCCGTTTTGAAAGAGAATGATAGCCATCTTTTACGTTTTATAGTTACAGATGACGTAAATGATGGCTATTGTCTGTTCGTGCCGCGTATGTCTACACAATCTTCTTCACCAGAGAGAACATCTTGTAGGGCATGTAGCGGAAGGGGAGGTCTATCCAGGTGCCGGTGGCCACTACGGTGCGGTAGTGTGAGAAGGCGCGGTAGCTCTCCTCGCCGTGGTAGCTGCCCATGCCGGAGTTGCCCACGCCGCCGAAGGGCACGTGCTCGTTGGCGATGTGCATGATGGTGTCGTTGATGCAGGCACCGCCCGATGAGGTGTGGCGGATGATGCTCCACCCGTCGGCCTCGCGGCCGAAGTAGTAGAAGGCCAGCGGCTTCTCGCGGCGGGTGATGTAGCCGGCAACGTCGTCTATATTATTAAAGGTGAGGATGGGCAGTACGGGGCCGAAGATCTCCTCGGTGAGCACCTCGTGGCTGCTGGCCTTGGCATCGGCATCGGCATCGCTGAGGCTGATGTGCATGTCGAGCAGGGTGGGCTCGATGAAACGCTCGCGCTCGTCGGTGCGCCCGCCATAGAGGATGTCGCCCTGGGTGAGGTAGCCCTTGACACGGGTGAAGGCGCGGTCGCTCACCATGCGCACATAGTGGCGGTGCTCCTTGATGTCGGTGCCGTGAAGCTCGCGCACGGCCTTGGCAAACTCTTTGACGAAGGCCTCCTTCACCTCTTCGTGGATGAGCAGGTAGTCGGGCGCTATGCAGGTCTGCCCCGAGTTGAGGGTCTTGCCCCACGCTACACGCTTGGCGGCGGTGGGTATATGGGCCGTGCGGTCTACGATGCAGGGGCTCTTGCCACCGAGCTCGAGCACCACGGGCGTGAGGTGTCGCGATGCGGCCTCCATCACGATCTTGCCCAGCGAGGGGCTACCAGTGAAGAAGATGAGGTCGAAGCGGTGGGCGAGCAATGCCTGATTGACATCGCGGTTGCCCAGCACGATGGCAATGTATTGCGGGTCGAAGGTGTCTTCGATCATCTCGCGCAGCACGCTCGATACGGTGGGCACGTAGGGCGAGGGTTTCAGTATGGCGGTGCACCCGGCCGAGATGGCGCCCACGAGGGGGTTGAGCAGCAGCTGCACGGGGTAGTTCCACGGGGCCATGATGAGCGTGTTGCCCAGCGGTTCGCTCACGATGTAGCTGCGCGAGGGAAACATCTTGAGGGGCGTACTCTTGCGGCGGCGCTTGCTCCAGCGGCCGAGGTGGCGCAGGTGGTTGGTAATCTCGCTACGCACGATGCTGAGCTCGGTGAGGTAGGCCTCTTCGTACGACTTGTGGAGGTCGGCCCACAGCGCATCGGCCAGTGGCTTTTCCCATTTGGTGAGTGCTGCCTGCAGCTTCTGTAGCATCTGGCGGCGGAAGTTGATGTCGAGGGTGGCGCCGCTACGGAAGAAGGCGCGCTGGGAGGTGATGATGGATGATATCATAGGTGTATGAGAAATTGCTTAATAAGCCCATTGAAGAATAAATCGTAAATTGTAAATCGTCAAATTGTAAATGAGATTTACTTTCTCCCCACAAAGTTATCCATTGTGTGGTAAATACCAAAGACTTTGCCGAAGAAAAAGTCGAAAAGGCGTGTGGGAAGGATGAATTGCCAGAAGCGGATGAAGTGGAAGCCGAAGGGGATGCCCTTGAAGTGCTTGTCGTGCTCGATGGCACGCAGTATCTTGGCGGCTGTCTTCGTGGGGTCGAGGATGGGGATGATGGGCGACTTCACGCCGTCGAACATGCCTGTGTTGATGTAGTAGGGTGCGATGGTGGTGAAGTGTACGCCGGAGTGCTCGTCCTGTAGCTCGATGCGTACCGAGTCGGACCACCCGATGACGGCCCACTTCGATGCGGCGTATACCGACATCTTGGGGTTTGACAGCATGCCGCCCGCCGAGGCGATGTTGCATACGTGTCCTTTGCCACGGCGCTTCATGTCGGGCAATGCCTGCAGGGCCACATACATGGGGGCTATGGTGTTGATACGCATGGTGCGGTCGATTTCCGACACGTCTACCCGGTCGAAGGTCTTGTTGCTCGTGATGATGCCGGCGCAGTTGATGACGATGTCTACCTCGCCGCAGGCCTCTACGGTGGAGGCATAGGCTGCCTTCACATTGTCGTAGTCCGACACGTCGACGCGCACGCCCTTTACCTGGCCCTTGGCCGAGAGCTCGGCTACGGCGGCATCGATGCCTGCCTGGTTGATGTCCCAGATGATGAGCATGCGTGCGCCCTTCTCCAGGGCCATGCGTCCCATGATCTTGCCTATGCCCGACGCTCCGCCGGTGATAAGCACACTGTTGTCCTTAATTTTCATAGTTAATCTTTTTACCTTAAAAAACTAATTGTTGTGGCTGCAAAGGTATAACAAATTCGCGCCCAAAGGTTTCACACTTATCACAAAGCATGACTGTTCGCCCCAATTAGGATGTATTCGTCCCAAATGGACGTGAACCAATTAGATAAGGTGTTAGAGGATTTGTGAAAATAACAATCAGCACACAATGGAGCATGCTGATTGAATATGATGTTAAGGATGGATTTTCTGTGTGCTTGTTACAGAACCCCTTTGCTGCTAGGCAGGTCGTAGTTGAATGGTTGGCGGTGTAAGGCGGAGGGTAGGGTGGTATGCCGCATTGCCGATGGCGAGACCGGCATCCGCGACTATCGCGGCACGATAGATGGCCGCTGGGTACTCTTCAAGTATAGCAGCAAGAATGCCCGCCTCACCTGCGACCTCCGTGCCGAAGGCATCGGCCCCGGCCGTCACCAAGTAGAAATCAAGGTGACCGATATGCGGGGAAACGTGAGAGTTGTGAGTTATGAGTTGTGATAAAACTGACGGAGCCTTTCGTCAGAAAAAACTCTTTGTCTGATTTTCTATACATTACTTTAGGGAGCTTTAAAGCACTTTACCGAAATAGGTTGTCAGGTTGTCCTTGTATGCAGCAATCCGCTGTGCATCACCGTCTTGGCGGGGACAACCCAGGCTGTCCTTGGCCTGTCCTCCCTCACGCGGTGTGTTATCTCTTGGAGAAATCCATAGCACTTTCTGATGGAACTACAATGCGTTTTCCCAGTTTGTGTACTGATGGCTTATTTACCGTTCGCGAACGACTGCGCTGCTCTTCGCGAACGACCGAGCTGCCCTTCGCGAACAGCCGCGCTGCTCTTCGCGAACAGCAAATGAATCCATCAAACGAAGTTGGGAAAAACGCTTTATTTGTAGTGGAGAAAGGCAAGTGATTTTGTACATCTCTTCGTGTAATATTGTACAAATTCACATTGGATTAATCTACATCAAGCACATTTCTGTTAAGTCGTCAAGGACAACCCGAGGACAACCCTAGTTGTCCTTATTTACTGATTGATATACAATGTGCTATGTCGTGCAAGGACAGCCGGACAACCTATTCCGCAACACTCGTTTTATATGGATGTTTTGGGAAACGCACCTTCATTTTGCTACCGATACAACATTACCCCATAACTCTAAACCGTCATCCATCAACCATCAACCGCAGCTCCGCTGCTTAGTCATCGTCATCGTTGCAATCTCCGATTGCTAAAAATAATTCACCATTCACCATTCATAATTCAGAATTAATCTCTATCTTTGTCGCATCGCTCACGCCGAACATGTTCGTGGGTGCGCGATAGACATATTGAAAGGCGTTTACTACGCTTTGGTTTTTTGCGCTCTTAAACTTTCCACAATCAAGATCGTAATCAAAAAAACTAAGCAACGGTGAATGCCCCGTGGTTGTGTAATACACAGCCCTCATTGTGTCAAGGCCATTGGTGTACCCGTACGCCAATGGCAACTTTGGGCACAGCAGGGTTGTTGATATATACAAATTGCGTGGGTCTTCTCTTGTTGTTCGTTCCGATTACGAAGGTTCCGTGGAAAGACCTAAGAGCGAGGAGCGAGCGACAGTGAAGGACTCCACGCTTTCTTTTTGTCTTCATGTCAGTAATAGAAAAACACACGGTTGCCGTAGTCCTCGACCGTAACATAGGTTAAGAGGAACTATGGCCAACGAAAATCTATCGAATGCAAAGAATGCGAAGAATGATGAGTTTTATACTCAGTACCACGACATCGAGAAGGAAGTGAATGCCTATCTGGAATACAATCCTGACGTGTTTAGAGAAAAGACGGTGCTCTTGCCTTGCGACGATCCCGAATGGAGTAACTTTACGCGGTTCTTTGCGCAGAACTTTGAAAAACTTGGATTGAAGAAGCTGATCAGTACAAGCTATGCGCCCGAAAGCAAACTATATAAGTATCCTTATCAAGCAACCTTGTTTGAAACTGAGGCTCCACAGTATGATATCACCAAGGCTACGGTGAATGGAAAAATCTTTGTGCTAGAGCGCGACAAGACGGGAGATGGACGTACGGATGTGAATGACTTGGAATGGGAGTATTTGGAGGGTGATGGTGATTTCCGCAGCACGGAGGTTACTGCGCTTCGTGATGAAGCGGATATCATTGTTACTAATCCACCATTCTCACTTTTCCGAGAGTTCTTGGCTTGGATTGTAGAAGCAGAGAAGCAATTTCTGATTATCGGGAATATAAACGCTATCACTTATAAAGAAACATTCCCCTTGATAAAGGAGAACAAGACTTGGCTTGGGGCTACGGGCTTTGTCACGGATATGGTGTTTGGTGTACCAAAAGGGACAGTGGTAAAGGATAGCGATAAAGCTAAAGCTGCAAGATTAGGCTATGTGGGCGATTATACACGACTGGGAAACTCTTGTTGGTTTACGAATATTGACCATGGCAGACGTCACCAACCCCTTCCTTTGATGACTATGGCCGACAATATCAAGTTCAGCAAACACAAGGATATACGTGAAAATGGACGATATGAACAGTATGACAACTACGATGCTATAGAAGTACCATATACAGATGCTATACCAAATGATTACGAAGGAGCAATGGGAGTCCCTATCACTTTCTTGGATAAATATTGCCCTGAGCAGTTTAGAGTAATTGGTGCGACCGAAAGCGAAGGAAAAGGGTTTTCTAATGGCCTATGGAACGAACGAAGCGGGACGTCACAGCCTTTGATAAATGGTGAAAGAAGATACAAGCGATTATTCATTCAAAAAGTAAAACAGCAATGAAAACCACACTACGAACCGACATCACCGTTCGTGACATTTGCGACGGTTTTGTATACAACGAACTTGAAGGTAAGGGACTCTTTGGCTTGTCGGGCAAACTGGTCATTCAGCCCGAATACCAGAGAAACTACATCTATGCAGATGGGAAGAAGGATGTAGCGGTAATAGAATCGGTACTCAATCAATACCCGCTTGGACTTATCTACTTTAACAAGGTCAATGACAATTTGCTCGAAGTGCTTGATGGTCAGCAACGCATCACGAGCCTTGGACGTTTCGTGACGGGAAAGTTTGCCATCAAGGATAATAATGGGATGCAGCAGTATTTCAGTGGACTGGCCTCGGACTTACAGGAGCGGATACTGGAGACGCGGCTACTTATCTACGAATGTGAAGGTACGGAAAGCGAGATTAAAGAGTGGTTCAAAACTATCAATATCGCTGGCGTTCCACTAAATACCCAAGAACTGCTCAATGCCGTCTATTCGGGACCGTTCGTTACACTATGTCGCGAGGAGTTTAGTAACAGCCAGAATGCCAATATACAAAAATGGAATGCGTACATCTCTGGCACCGTCAATAGGCAAGATTTCCTTGAACGAGCTTTGGAGTGGGTAAGCCGTGGTGAGGTGGAGAAATATATGAGCCTTCATCGGTTCGACACGAACATCAATGAAATAAATTCCTACTTCAATTCCGTCATAGATTGGATATCTGCTGTATTCATTGACGTAGAGAGCGAGATGCGCGGTCTTGAATGGGGACGGCTCTACGAGACCTATCACCGCAAGCCCTATAATCCTCAAGAGGTGTCGGCCAAGGTCAGAGAGTTGTACAGTGACCCATATATAAAGAATAGGAAAGGAGTATTTGAGTATATCTTGGGAGGTATGCAGGATTCCAAGTTACTGGAAGTACGTGTGTTTGACGAAGCTACCAAGAAAAAAGTGTATGCACAGCAGACAGAGGAAGCCAAAGCACAAGGCATATCCAACTGTCCGCACTGCGCTATGGGACACGAAGCCAACCGTAGCAAGATATGGAAACTCAGCGAAATGGATGCCGACCACGTTGCCGCATGGAGCAAAGGTGGAGCAACAGACATCAACAACTGCCAAATGCTGTGCAAGACACACAATAGGGCTAAGGGTAATAAGTGAGATATACAAGCATATTTATTAATCATTAAAAGCTTGAAGCTATGAAAGAATTATGGGAAGCGATTAAATGGGTCGCCGTGGTATGGATTTTGATTTATTTGTTTTTTTCGTGTATTCACTAATTAGATTGTAAGCGGAGCGCGTGGCGCAGTGGCTTTGGTAGCTATATGGAATATCATTTCGAGGAAACTTTATCTCCCTTGAGAAAAGTCCGAACTTGTACCGCGTTTTGAAACAAGAGGAGTGTAACTTTGCAGCATAGAATTGACAGAAATAACAAGTAATTGGCATGAGCAGTTTAACATAGTTATTACTATAAAAGAAAAAACGAATATGAACAAGGAACTGAAAGAAAAGATTGATGAGGTGGTGAAGTCATTGTACAAAAATGGAGCAAAACACGAAGAGACTGACCGATTAACCAAGGAGATGTTTGCAATACCAGCTACTCCAGAGGAGAAGCACGAAGCTGGGCAATACCTACGCGAAGCGATGCACAATCGCAAGCGTGAAGATGTGGATTCACAGGACGTCTTGGACGAGTCTAGTGATACCGGCATATTTCACCAATGAAGCCAAAGTGTAGTAGCCGAATCTTTTGCATCGTGTGCAAAAAGCCCAAGTTGCTCTTCACTTCGGAGCAGAAGGCGGATAACTTTATCCGCTTCAATGCCGAAGAAATGGCAAAGGAGGGCAAAAAGGTGCCCGTGCGAAGCTACTATTGCAGGGCTTGTGGAGGGTGGCACGTGACAAGCGCACCCAAACGACGCCTCATACGCAAGAAGAAGCAAGCCCTGAAATGTGCGGAGCCTCGACAAGTAGAGACCGTATATGAATGGAGGGTACATCGCAAGGTAGTAGCCGAAACTGTAGGTAAGGTATGGACAGCATTTCTATTATACAAGTATGATGTCTTCTACGAACTGATAGAGCAGGCATACATTGAAGTGGAGAAAGCAGAAGAGCATGGAGTATCCGAGGAAGAGCTGCACGAATACAGAGAAAAACTAAGGATAAGCAGCGGTGGGGTTCGCAAAGCATACCCAAGAGGTAGCCAAAGACTCAACGAGGTAATCGATTGGTTGGGTTTTGAAATTTTCCGAATGCAAGCTACCATTCCGCTTACTAAAGAGGGGTATAAGGCTTATCAGGAGCAAGCAAGATTAAGGACGGAATTACTCGGGCACTGCACTTTGGAGGAAGCGTAAAGCTGTTGAAGAAGTATGAAAGAGCATTAGACCATTGGCTACACAGATACAACAATAATGTATTTGGGAAGGAGTACTTGATTGAATATCGCTATATTCATCCCAGTGAGAAAGAACTTTACAAAAGGTATTACGAGTTGCTATCATTGGAACAAGACAAACAAACTAAGTCTAATTAAAATGTAATAATATGGACAAATTACAAGAAATGGAGGAACAACTACGAAAATATACAGGTTCCATCGATGAAGAGGGAAGTGCTAAGTTCAATGAAGCGTTAGACTATGTCAGCACCCACCTCACTCCCGAAGTGCGTGAGCGTATGACTATATTTGTTGAAGAGGGTTACGAGCAATGTAGAAAGGATATTTTGAAAGTGATTAATAGTTGCGAGCCAGAAAAAGGCCTGAAGTGGCAGAAAGATTCTACAATATGATAATGGGACTTAGGAACAAAGACAAAACTGAATAATATAAGACTTCTTGCTTGCCCTTGATAATGTAATAGGTGCGTTCCTATCCAAGACTTTCCAGAAGTATGGACGGATGAGCAGCTATATGCAAAGTACAATTTGTCTGGAGATGAAATCTCATTTATAGAGAAGATGATAAAGCCGATGTAAAAAACAACTAATTCCAATTGCAACGACAATGCTACTTTGACCATATTAATCAAATAAAGCATTGTCGGTTTTGTATACTTTTATTATATTTGCAAAGAATCAACAACGTACAATAAGCAAAGTATGGAAGAGAAGAAATACAAAACAACTTTAATTCTTGGGAATGGATTTGATTTATCATTGAAACTAAAAACCAGTTACGAAAACTTTCATGAGTATTTAGTATCGAAAGGTTTTTATGAAAAGCATAATAGTAGTGAACTTATCTGCCAGATAAAAGCAAATATAACTAACTATTGGTATGATTTCGAACAGGTAATAAAGGATTATGTTTTATGTTCAAAGACTTCTCTCCTTTATGAAAAATTGTCAAGGTTTAAAGAAGAATTAAGTAATTCCCCATATAAGTTAAATAGAAATTTAATATCCAGCATGATAACTGGTGACATGCAGGACTTATTTAAAGAATATGACTTGTCTTATGTACAAAAACTTCTCGACAAGATTGATGATGGCGAGTTATCTGTAGTGATGGGCTTGTGCAGAAAGATTGAATCTCAAATAGACGACATAGAACAACAAGAAAGAAGAAAAATACAATATATTTTGAATGAATTAAAAGCAGAACTAAGTTCTTTCTTAAAGAAAGCTATAGAAGGTCGCATTGACATTTCAGAACCTTCAGCTAGGGTACTCCTATCAACGCTTGGGATTGAGCCTAAAGGATATAACTCTATAGAAGAAGGCCTTTTGACTAAGATTGTAAAAGAAGAATGGGTGTTTGAAGATAATGTTCGAATAATCTCCTTTAATTATACAGATACTCTATATTTGATAGCAAAGGTTGTTGAACTTGCCAAGGGGAGAGCCTTCCCTTTGGAATTTGAAGACTTAAAGAACATATATTTCCCTATTCATGGTACTTTAAAAGAAGAAGAATTGGTGTTTGGCGCTGATGATGTTGAAGGCATCCCTTATCCTCTCCAAATTCTAAAAAAGAGTGAACAGATTATTGATTACAAGGGAAAGTATGATGTTAAAAAGCAATTTACAGATATCCTAAATAATTCACAAGAAATCATAATCTTTGGCCACTCTATAAATGGACTAGACTTTGAATACTATGAGGAATACTTGAAAACTGATTCAGACTCTCCTATACATATCATCACTTATGATGAAACATCCGTAGAAACAATTAAACATTTCTTAGCCAAACGAAATCTCCATCGTGGCAATCGTGAGATAAAATACTACAAAACAAACGAAGCTCACAACAAACAGATTGAGACCCTATGCAATCGAATTAGAAATTCTGATAATGAGGTTAAGGAATGAATTATTATTGTTATTACTTATTTCTTAATCTTTGATAGAAAAGTTTCCGTTCTTCGAGTGTTGCTACTCCCCATTTCTCGTCAAGATATTCCTTGAAGTCTGGATTTTCTATCAATTGCAGCGTAAAGTCTCGATATAGCAGGTGGGGAAGAATCTTCTTCTCTCCGATAAATGCTTTTGCTTTACTCAAAATCCGTACAAAAGATAAAGAGCAATCATCATTGTCTACTAGTATATTGGGGATTTGCTTTCTCAGGTATTTAATGTCGTAAGCAAAATCCTTAATTTCAGGAGAAATAGATTGGTCCTGTTTATGAAATAACACTTCATTAGAATTGATTACGACAAGTTTGTCCAATATAGACACATCTTTGTCATTTATGATTTTTACTCGCCCTTTCCTATTCCCAACTCTATAAGTATCTGCGTCATATATAAGAATAGCATGTAGTGGAGTAATAGTAAGAAAAATGACAAGTCCTTTGTTTCCTAATGCTATACCTTCACTATTTGTGATTTTACACGCTCTAAATAAAGGATTGAACATGCATACAGGATTGTCGGAAGTTATAAACCTCTCACCAACTCGTTCTTCATCAATCATAAGTATTTTATATTTAAGATCTAAACAAGAAGTAAGCGAGCTGGAATAAGTATGTATAGACCATAATACAGGTCTGTCAAAGTGAAATTTCAGATGTGGGTCAATTTCTTTTAAGCCAGTCTCAGCCTTTAACATTTTTGTTAGAATTTCTTGAGACTTTTCCTCGAAACTCTTCGCAGAGACTAAGGTTCGAGCATATTGTATAATGACAAAGACATAGGCATTAAGATATTCTATTATCTCCCACTCATATTTCTCGCATCTTATGATTCTCTTGAAGGAGTCTATACCTAAATCTTCTATGTTTTTAAGATTGTTCTCTATATCCAGATTTTCGGAATAAAAATAGTTGCTGCTGGCTTGATCTTTTATTGTTCCTGCTGTGGATAAACCTTTGGCATTGACATATATACCTATATTCTTCTTGTCACAAGAAAACAACTTGAGGTATGACTGTGGCACGTAATGTTGGTTTTTCTTTTCACTCATAAAATTATTCCTCTTAGCAAAATATAGTTCTCTCCTATTTATACCTACTCTACAATGCTTCAAGCATTCTCATTAACCACCCTAGTTCAGAATAAGTATACTCCCTTCCACTTTCTTGTTTCTCCATCATAGAGCGTTGTGCATTGGCTACAGCAGTACTAAGCCTTCCACCATTCCTCTCGAAATAACTATGCAGCCCCTTGCACTTAATGAAGAAATCTGTTGTCTTCTGGTATGCCACATCCCGATTCAAATCCTTAATCAAGGCTTCTTGGTCGGCATAAGGGCGGGAGGTATAGCGGGAAACTAGAACAATTTACTGCCTACCCTCCATCTCACGCATATACTCATCGGCGATGTAGTGGTCGCCATAAAGGTAGAGACCTGTAGACTTGTCGTGAAGATGGGCACATGTTTGGCTTGTATAGAATAGCTTCAAAGCCTGTATGTCGGTGACGCACAGCCGCTCGGCAAGAATGACCGATATGGCACCGATGCGATTGCTCATAATGATTTCTTGTATTATGGGCGACTTGGTGGGGCTATCATAGAAATTCTGTTCCATCATACACGAAATATTTGTTGATTATCTCTTGATTCAATATGCACATCTGATTGTTGGGCTGGTGCTTGGAAAGTTCGCGCAGTGCCATGTCGAGATCCATAAGACCAGCCGTATAGAGGTTGACGGTATCGATGACCCGGTCGTTGGCAACACCACCTTCAACGTAATCGTAACCTCGTGCGGGATTCTCGCCATTGCGGTTGCCAATGATAAACTCGAGCCATTCGGCATCGTAAGCACTAAACACCTTGCAACGCATATTCTGCAATATGGCTTCGCGTCCATTTTGTAGCGATTGAGCTTTGCTGTCTGTTGTCTGTTACGAGCTATATTGTTTGCCCATGCTACGGCTTGTTGGCGGAGAACAGTTACATAGAATCCTTGACCGAAGTCCAAGTTGGGTCTGCCGAACTTACAAATAGGAGTAGGTACGGACTCGGTGCTTCCGTGATAGACGATAACCTCACTCATAGCTTTGCCTCCCAATTGTTAAGGCACTCAACCATACGCTGTGCCAGCACGTCGCGACTCTCGCTATGCAGCGGCTCGTAGTTGGGGAGGATGTAATCATCTATCATCCCCAAGCGCTCCATACGATGAAACACGTCGCTATAGCTGACCCCCAAGTAGCGGGCAGTGGTCTCGATGCTGGTAGCCACGAAGGACATGATGACCTGATTCTTGGGAATTCTTCTGAGTTGCTCCATATAGTGCCAAAGTTTATTGCACAAAGTTAGCGATTTGTTTTTATCCAACAAACATTTGCATGAAAAGTTACTTCATATTGCCTTCTTAATGCTCCTTCCTTGTCCTCTTTCCACCCAACCCCCAAGGCGAACGAAAAGAACGCAGCCACGGTCGATTAGGAAAATGCAAAGCGTCAGCAAGAAATAGGGAACCGATGACAATCTGCCACGAGAGCGAAAAAATCTATACTTCCGATTTCAACACCATGTAAGCAAATCGCAGGGGTTGCCTTACATAATGCTACAAAAAATCTGTACAGGATTTCTTCACGTTTCGCAAAAAACTGGCGAAAGAAATATTTGGTAACCGCAAAAACAAAGTCTCACGCTTCGAAGAATAGGCACTTATTTAGCCACACCGCTCTCAATCTCATTCTGCAGATAGGAGAATACGTATACGGCACTCTCGTAATAGAGGCCACAAGTGGGGTCGTTGAGCAGTTGGAAAGTCTCCGACGCATACAGTTCATCCAAGGCTTTCTTGATGTCCCAACCATAGCGCTCCATCAACATACAGGTAAGTTCGGTGGAGAGGCATTCTATCTGAAATTGGATATCGTTGTTCATTCTTCTGTTCTATGCAATAGGTTGATAGCCTTAGGAGTGCCGAAGAAGTATTGTACCGAATGGTTGCCCCTGTATTTCAACTCTTCGATGAGTCTTTCCATACTGATATACCCCATGATGAATCGGCGTATTTGTACGCCTACCGTGTCGTTGGCTATGGGACCAATGACTATATCGTAGGGGTGTGCTGGAGTATCGGATGTATTCTTGCGGTTCATCAACACAAACTCTGCCCACTCGACACTATAGTCATCGAAGATTTTGATATTGAGTCCCGACTGATTTAATATGGATTCATCAAACAGGTAGGCGGTGACGGTAGGTGTGCCACTTCGCATGCGCTGGGTTGTACGAATAGCCATATCCATAGCTTGCTGACGGTTGGCATTCAAATAGAAACCGCAGCCGAAATCCTTACCCTTACGTGATAGAGACAAGTCAATCTGCTCTATGCTGACATTGGAGCCGTGATATAAGGTTATCATGCGATGCGCCCTCCTTTCTGTAAGCAGATGTGCGTAAGATCCTCGACCGCATCGTCTATAGACAACGTATGCTCGGCCTCGTAGCAGTCAAGCAAGAAGTCAATTCCCGTGAATCTACGCAAATAGGCGTATGCTTGTGCATTAGACAAATTGAAGCGGGAGGCAAAGGCACCCACGCAACAAATCACATATTCTATTCTATTGAGTATCTCTATCTTTCCCATAATGAACGAAGATTCGCTACAAAGTTAGCGATTTGTTTTTATCCAACAAACATTTGCATGAAAAGTTACTTCATAAGACCTTCTTAATGCCTCGTGCTTGCTCTCTTTAATGCCGCTTCGCTGGCACAGAAATTAGGCTGCGGCTCGGAAAACAGCAAACTGGTTTGCGTTTTCTCTCGCCTTGCGCTAATTTTCCGCCCAATCCCCAAGGCGGACAAAAAGAACGCAGCCATAAGCGATTAGGATTTTTCAGAAAGTAAGCGAAACGTGAGTTTTTAAGTTTTTGAGTTTTTAAGTTTGTAAATGAGTACTTCCGATTTCAGCACCATGTAAGCAAACCGCAGGGTTTGCCTTACATAATGCTACAAAAAATCTGTACAGGATTCCTTCACGTTTCGTCCCGGTCTACACAAAAAGTTAAGGGAAATAGTGGGGCTATACAAAGATTTTATTACCTTTACATCGCAAAACCGCCAAAGGCGCTGCATGAGCGCAGACGGTGGATGAGATAAAAGGTAAATAAATAGTATAAAACACAACAAAGCAAAATGAAAAAGTTATTCCTGACAGTAGTGACACTGCTTGCCGCCATCACGAGCGGTATGGCGTGTACGAACCTTATCGTAGGTAAGGCCGCATCGGCTGATGGGTCTGTTATCGTGAGCTATTCGGCCGACTCGTACGGCATGTTTGGTTACCTTTGCCACTATCCCGCTGGCGTACATGCCGAGGGTACCGTGCGTGAGGTGTATGACTGGGATTCGGGCAAATACCTGGGCCGCATCCCCGAGGCTCCACAGACCTATAATGTGGTGGGCAACATCAACGAGCACCAGGTCACCATCGCCGAGACCACTTTCGGTGGACGTGAGGAACTGGTCAACCCCGAGGGTGTCATCGACTACGGTAGCCTTATTTACATCGCTCTGCAGCGCTCGAAGACCGCTCGCGAGGCTATCGACGTGATGACTTCGCTCGTGGAGGAGTACGGATACTACAGCAGCGGTGAAAGCTTCACCATTGCCGACCCCAACGAGGTGTGGATAATGGAGATGATAGGTAAGGGTCCTGGCCGCAAGGGTGCCGTGTGGGTGGCTATCCGCGTGCCCGACGACTGCATCTCGGCTCATGCCAACCAGGCACGCATCCGTCAGTTCCCCTTGAAGGACAAGGAGAATTGTATTTATGCAAAGGATGTCATCAAGTTTGCCCGTGAGATGGGTTATTTCGATGGCAAGGACAAGGACTTTGACTTTGCTGCAGCCTATTGCCCTGCCGATTTCGGTGGCCTACGCTACTGCGATGCCCGTGTATGGAGTTACTTTAACATGTATGCCGACCTTGACATGAGCCAATACCTTCCCTGGGCTATGGGCGATGCTTCGGCCACTCCGATGCCCCTCTTCGTGAAGCCTAAGCAGAAGGTGTCTGTACGTGACGTGCAGGCTGCTATGCGCGACCATTATGAAGGTACGCCGATGGATATCACCGGTGACCTCGGTGCAGGTCCCTGGAGCATGCCTTATCGTCCCTCGCCCCTGAGCTTCAAGGTGGATGGCGTGGAGTATTTCAACGAGCGTCCCATCTCTACGCAGCAGACAGCCTTTACCTTCGTATCACAGATGCGTAACTGGTTGCCTAACCCCGTAGGTGGTGTGCTCTGGTTTGGTACCGACGATGCCAACATGGCTGTATTCACTCCCGTATACTGCTGCACCAACGAGGTGCCCGAGTGCTACGATGTGGAGACTGCCGATGCAGTGACCTTCTCGGAAAAGTCATCGTTCTGGCTCTTCAACATGGTGTCAAACATGGTATATCCCCGCTACTCGGCTCTCATAGGTGACTTGAAGAATGCTCAGCAAAGCCTTGAAGATAGTTTTGCTGCTGGTCAGCCCACCGTGGAGGCTAAGGCCGTGGAACTCTACAACGACAATCCTCCCAAGGCTGTGGCCATGCTCACCAAGTACACCGCCGAGATGGCTCAGACTGCTATGGATGCTTGGGGCAACCTGGCCAAGTTCCTTATCGTGAAGCATAACGACATGGTGGTGAAGCCCACGAATGAGGATGGCACCTTCAAGCGTACTGAGACTGGCTATGGCGCCTCTCCCGTGCGCCCCGGCTATCCTGAGGACTTCAACCGCCGTGTGGTGAAGGAGACAGGTGACCGTTACTTGATGAAGAAGTAAGTCGGTAGCACTCCATTTGCTTATTAATGGCCGCAGAAAATACTGCGGTCATTTTTTATTCCTAACAATAAAAAGGCATTTTTCTAAAACTATTCTTGTGCATTCGTTTGCCTTTTATTACCTTTGCGTTATGAACATACGTAAACATACTATACATTATATACTACTTTTATTAGGTTTGCTGTGTATGGCTCCGACCACAGCAGTGGCCAAGGTCAATGTCGTGCAGAAGGTGCTTGTACGTCAGAAGGAAAAGGTGCTTCGCGATGGCTCCGTATACAAAGGGGATGTTATGCTCATGCTTCCTCATGGGACTGGAGAGCTCACCTTTCCCGATGGCAGCGTATATCAAGGCGCTTTTGAGTATGGCAAGCGTCACGGACTGGGTACAATGACCTACGCTAACGGTGAACGCTATGAGGGTGAATGGGTCAAGAATACACGCACTGGACTTGGTATTCTCCATTATGTGGACGGACGCCGTTATGAAGGCGCTTTCATTGCCGATGTCATCCAGGGTTTTGGTACCATGTACTATGTCAATGGTGATACCTATACAGGCTTGTGGGAAGATGGTATGCGCCATGGAAATGGTGTGTATATATGGTGCTATGATGGCTCTAACTATAACGGTTCCTGGAATCGTGATCACAAGGAGGGCAAGGGACGTATGTTTTGGCTCGATGGCTCCAGCTATGAGGGCTATTGGAAGAACGATGTTCGCAATGGCGAGGGAACCTTCCTCTATGCTAATGGCGATGAATACACTGGGCTGTGGCTCAACAATCTACAGCACGGCAAGGGAGAGTATCGTTTCTCTGATGGCGATGTATATGTAGGTGAGTATGCCAATGGCATTCGCACTGGATATGGCGTATATACCCGTGCCAATGGTAGCCGCTATTCAGGAGAGTATAAGAATGGGGCTATAGATGGTCGTGGCCGCTTCGAGATGGCAAGCGGTGAGGTATATGATGGTGATTGGCGCCAAAACAAACGCCACGGCAAAGGCATCTGCCACTGGCCCAACGGTGACGTATACGAAGGCGAGTGGCTCGATAACCTTCCTCATGGCAAGGGTTGCATGACTTTGGCTGACGGTACCATCTATAATGGTGACTATAGGAATGGAATGAAAAACGGTATAGGCACTATAACTCGTCCTGACGGTACTCGCCTGGAAGGAACATTTGTCGACAATCTGCAGGATGGTGAGTTTAAGGAATATGATGCCGATGGCAATCTACTGAAGACAGTCAACTACGTTAATGGCATGATGCGGTAGACGAAAGTCAGGAATTAAGAGTAAAGAGCCTTAAAAGAACTATTATATTCGTTATTCATTATGATAGATTTACAGCAACTAACCTCGCAAGTTATAGATATCGCCATTAGTGCAGGTCGCTTTCTCAAGGAGCAGCGAGCCGCATTTGATAGAGCTGCCGTACAGGAAAAAGGACCTCACGACTACGTGTCGTATGTAGACAAGATGTCTGAGCAACGTTTGGTGTCTCAGCTTGGCGCCTTGCTTCCCGAGGCAGGCTTCATCACCGAGGAGAAGACCACTCGTCAGTGTGATGAGGAAGAATATTGCTGGGTTGTAGACCCTCTTGATGGTACTACCAACTTCATTCACGATATGGCTCCCTACTGTGTCAGCATTGCTTTGCGCAACCGTGAAGAGATACTTTTGGGAGTCGTCTATGAAGTATGCCGTGCAGAATGCTTCTCGGCCTACAAGGGAGGGGGAGCCTTTCTTAATGGACAACCCATCCATGTTAGTACTATTGCCAGCATGGATCAGGCGCAGATTCTTCTCGGTTTTCCCTACGACAGTGCCCGTTTCCGTCCTATTATCCTTGGCGCAATATCGCAGATGTATGGTGCCGTAGGGGCCGAGCGCTTACTTGGCTCTGCAGCTGTTGAACTTTGCTATGTAGCTGCTGGACGTGCCGAGGGGCGCATCGAAGGGCTCTTGGGACCCTGGGATGTAGCCGCAGGCACTCTCATCCTTTCCGAAGCGGGTGGTGTGACCACAGATTTTCATGGTGGTGACACATATCTTGCCGGTCGTGAAGTTCTCGCCTCGAACGGACATATCCACGAGCCGCTGATGCAGATTGTCGGTAGAGCGATTGAGGGGAATATTTAGTTCTTGTAGCCTCGTCCCTTTACTTTTAATCCGATATTCAGGTTGCGCTTTTCGAAAGTGTCGTTTGTATCGTTTCTTATGTACCCGAACTTACTGTAGAGCGGGAATTGCATGCAGCATTGCCGTGCCATTTCGTAGCGCTGCTTGTCGGTCCATTGGTCGCTCTGGACCCATTGCTCCCGAGTCTCTTTGGCGCAGTCGGCGAATCTGACGGCAATGATGTATCGCCCCTGCGCAAGTAGGAGAGGCTTTTCGGGGGTGACGGTAATTGCTTGCTTCTTTCCTTTAGGAATGTGTGCTTGGATGGGCTTTTCGAGCACTTCGGCATATGTGCTGTCGCGATATATCACTATGCCAAGCATGGCTTCCTCGATGTTGTTTGATAGGATGTCGAAGGTTATCTCCTTCAGTTCGGTAGCATGATTCAGAGTTAGCGCAGAGCCTACCTCGTGGCCTACTTGGTCGGGGGTGAGCATGACGATGGCTCCCGGCATTCGTGTGCCTCGGCGCAAGAGGGTTTTCTGCTTCTGTTTGCCAAGGACCACCACTTCCTGCAGTTGCTCTTCGCTGGTGGGAGTCTGGGCACTGCTCCTTGTGGCGGTGAGGGCAAGGAGCAGTGCGGTGGCAACATATTGAAACGTGCGGTTCATATTAGTCGCGATACTCGAGTATATCGCCCGGCTGGCAGTCGAGCGCCTTGCATATAGCATCGAGGGTAGAGAAGCGGATGGCACGTGCCTTGCCCGTCTTGAGGATAGAGAGGTTGGCGGCGGTGATGCCCACCCTCTCGGCCAGCTCGCCCGAGGTCATCTTGCGCTTGGCGAGCATCACATCTACATTTACTATGATTGACATATCGATATTCTTTTAATGGTGATACTATGCAGACATTACACCGTCAAGCGGTTCTCTTCGCTCAGGCGGACGCCAGTAGAGTAGATCATGGCGAAGCCAACGAGGAGCATAGAAACAAAAATATTGTCAAAATTTATCTCTATATTCGATAGCCCGTATATATTGGGCATATTATCAGCGAAGAAATGATAGAGGAAATATACTGGCGCTGCACTCCATAGGATTACTGCATTATGTTTTGAGAAGAACTCGCCACACCTCATCAGTTTGATGGAACGCAACATAAACAATATGGCAAACACATTAGTAGTAATACCAAACAATATGTAACCGCCGAGGATGCAAATCTGAAACCATAAAAGATCTTCATGCCATTGGGCTAACGGTTCACTCCAAACACCTACTGCTGCAGCCGCTTGAATCAACATATGCACAATGTTCAGCACTCCGAGAAGAATCACAAAAACGGTCGTTACCGTCATCCGTTTTGAAAGATTAGTTTTCATAATTCAATAAGTTTTTATCGTTTAACGATGCAAAGATAGGTGTATTTTATCGAAAAACAATAAAACATTGAAGAAAAACGGTAATTTTAACGCTGTTTAACAGAATGTGGGCAAAAGGCGGGGGGGTAAACCAGTTCGCAAGTCCTCATTCATTGCACTATTCATGCTGCACAAGTTGGCTTTCGTAATACTCTTAATAATAGAAGAAAAGTTGAAGGCATGCCGGCAATTAGCCTCGGAGCGTATGGCCTAAAAGTTGAGAAGAAGTATAAATAATATTAAATATCCATGGATACGTAATGAAATATCCACGGATACGTAATGAAATATCCACGGATACGTAATGAAATATCCACGGATACGTAATGAAATATCCACGGTTATTTAATGAAATATCCATGGATATGTCTTTTCCTGATTTCAGTAGACGTTTTTTTGCTTCATTAGCTGAAAAGATTTACACCTTTTCTCTAGCCCTACTGGCGAGGTTTACGCTTTCTCTGATTCCATACTGTTCCGCTTGACATCTCGGTTGATGGGACAGC
>JAFTVE010000034.1 GCA_017465905.1 Bacteroidaceae bacterium
CTAATATTATCTCTGTAAGACTCAAGGCTACATTACTGCCGCCAATCTGCTGCTGATATGAGTTTATAAGCGTACGAAATAAATCAACAGCTTCAGCTTCGCGATTGAAGTTTTGTGCTAACATAGCCTCTGCCATCAATCTAACGTAGTCATATTGAATTGAATCCTTTAATAGAGTGTATTCTTTTTCTAAGGTAAACCAATCGGAAGAATTAATCAGTTCGCTTACTCGTATATCTGCATTCTGAGCATAAGCAGAAGAGATTGTTAAGAAGGTTATTAAAGATACAACAAGTTTGCGCATAAATTTTTATAATATTCGTTAGTAATCAGATTGACGCCACAAAAATACACATAATAGCTGGAAATGCAACTGCAAAAGAATACATATTTCTTCTGAAAAACCTTAAAAGATCATTTGCACTTTAATGTAAATAATGATATGTCGTCAAATATATTCTGTTGTTCTCATCTGCCAGTGTCCGCCAATATAGGTCAACGCATAGGTTTACAATGAACTAACGGCGGACATTGCGTACAATTATCCATGTCAATTCATGAAAAATTCGTGGGTAATTTAGGATAATTCATGTTTACTAAAAATCATCGTAAAGGAAAGACATATCCATGCAAATTCACGTACAATTTATGGTTTACAAAAACAGCGTTATTTCCCGAAACATCCCTCCATCGCCATGTAGTGCCGTCCGTTCTTGCGCCCGGCTGCACGTAGCTTGCCTGCTTCCACCAAGGCTGTGAGTAGCTGTGTGGCGTGGTAGCGGGTACACTCGCAGATGTTCTCCACCTCGGAGCGGTAGAGCGCTTCGTGTGTGGCAAAGTGTGCGGTGAGGCGTTCCTCCACCTCCTCCATGGTGAGCTGCTTGGTGCGTGCAGGGCCAGCACTCTTCATCTGGGCACCCCGCATGGCCTGTGTCAGCTCCTTGGAGGGCGCAAAGGCTATACGGCGCACCTTGATGTCGTGTGCAGTGACGTTGTCGGCGCGGTGCTTGTTGCCGCAGGTGAGCGTTACCGAGAGCGTGCCTATCTCGCCCAGCTCTACGCGGTCGCCATTGAGCAGTGTGCGCTGCACGCGTTGGCTCAGTGCGGTGAGCACACCGGCCACGTCGGCCTCCTTGACGGTGCACGAGGCGGCAATCTCCTTGGCCAGCTCCTTGGTGGTCACTGTGCGGCTACCCACTACGGTGACTGCTATAGCGGGATTTTCCTCGTTGGCCTCGCCACGGAGGTCGTGCTTCTCTTTGAGTTGGTAGGCAATGGTGCCTGCTTTCTTCTGTACAAAATTTCGTGTTGCCATAGGCTTTTCTTATTATCAGTAGGTTTGAATTTTCTTTTTTACTTGTCGTTTTTTATTTATCGTTCGCGAAGCGCAGCGCTGTCCTTCGCGAACGACCGCGCTGCTGTTCGTGAAGAGCCTCGCTGCGCTTCGCGAACGGCAAATAACTTTAACAGGTGTAAAGTTACGAATAAATGTGCGAAAAACACAAAGTTTACTCAGATATTTCTCTCAGCTAAACTCAAAATAATTTATAAACAGATTCTTAGTGTCCGCCATTAACCAGAGGTCAATCTGGTTGTTATCCACCATTGGCGGACACTGGCAGATAGAAACGGGAAAGACCTTTTTATAGCGATGTTTCGACAGCATTGGCCCTTCTGGAATAATATAAAGCACCCCTCCTCATCTCTCACCTTGAACGGTGGTATAGAATAATCGATTCGTCTTTCCTTTCCGACGAACTGAAGGATGCCCACAAGTCGATGGTAGCCGATAGGGTGAAACGTCTAGAAAATAAACAAAGAATAGGGAAATTGAAGAAGAGTGTTGGTCTATTTTGTGTGATTAGTTCAAAACTATGTTGTAAAACATAAAAACGAATTGGCGTTTTCTTTGTCTGTCCGATGAATATTTATTACTTTCGCACCGTTTCTCGTAACAGTGTACCAGAAACTATGTAGTTTTAACTAAAAAATACAATACTATGAAGGTTTATAAAACTAACGAAATCAAGAACATTGCCCTTCTTGGCAATGACGGTTCAGGTAAAACCACCCTCACAGAAGCGCTGCTCTATGAGAGTGGGGTTATAAAACGCCGTGGTAGAATCACTCAGAAGAACACCGTCAGTGACTACTTCCCCGTTGAGCAGGAGTATGGTTATTCGGTATTCTCTACCGTATTCAGCTGTGAATGGAATAACAAGAAATTGAATATCATCGACTGTCCGGGTAGTGACGACTTTGTAGGAGCTGCTACATCGGCCATTACGGTGACAGATACCACCATCTTGCTGCTCAATGGCCAGTATGGCTCTGAGGTGGGCACACAGACACACTTCCGCTATACCGAGCAGCTGGGCAAGCCCGTCATCTTCCTCGTAAACCAGCTTGACAATGAGAAGTGCGACTACGACAACATCGTAGAGCAGCTCAAGAGCATCTATGGCCAGAAGGTAGTGCCCGTACAGTATCCCGTACAGACAGGCCCCGACTTCCACGAACTCATCGACGTTCTCTTGATGAAGAAGTATTCTTGGAAGCCCGAAGGTGGCGCTCCCATCATCGAGGATATCCCCGCTTCAGAGATGGAGAAGGCCAAGGAGTGGCACAAGGCTCTCGTGGAGGCTGCTGCCGAGCACGATGAGGGATTGATGGAGAAGTTCTTCGAGACCGAGTCGCTCACCGAGGATGAGATGCGCGAAGGTATCCGCAAGGGTATGGTAAGCCGCGGCATATTCCCCGTATTCTGTGTATGTGCAGGTAAGGACATGGGTGTTCGTCGTCTGATGGAGTTCCTCGGCAACGTGGTTCCCTTCGTGGATGAGATGCCCGCAGTGGTGAATACCAAGGGTGAAGAGGTGAAGCCCGATCCCAATGGCCCCACATCGCTCTATTTCTTCAAGACAGCTGTAGAACCCCATATCGGTGGTGTACAATACTTCAAGGTACTCAGTGGTAAGGTGCGCGAAGGCGATGATCTCACCAATGCAGACCGCGGCTCTAAGGAACGCATGGCTCAGCTCTTCTGCTGTGCCGGTGCCAACCGCTTCCCTGTAGAGGAGCTCGTAGCCGGTGATATAGGCTGTACCGTTAAGCTCAAGGATGTAAAGACTGGAAATACCTTGAACGGCAAGGATTGCGACTGGCAGTTCGACTTTATCAAGTATCCTAACGCCAAGTACTCACGTGCTATCCGTCCTGAGAACGAGGCCGACATGGAGAAGATGATGAGCATCCTCAACCGTATGCGCGAAGAGGACCCCACATGGGTAGTAGAGCAGTCTAAGGAGTTGCGCCAGACGATCGTTCATGGTCAGGGTGAGTTCCACTTGCGTACCTTGAAATGGCGTTTCGAGAACAACGAAAAGCTCCCCATCCGCTTTGAGGAGACACGTATTCCTTATCGTGAAACTATCACAAAGGCAGCCCGTGCCGACTACCGTCACAAGAAGCAGTCGGGTGGTGCCGGACAGTTTGGTGAGGTTCACCTCATCGTAGAGCCTTACTACGAGGGTATGCCTATGCCTGATGTATACCGTTTCGGTAACCAAGAGTTCAAGATCAACGTGAAGGGTCAGGAAGAGTATACTTTGGAGTGGGGCGGCAAGCTCGTGTTCATCAACTCTATCGTAGGTGGTAGCATCGACGCACGCTTCATGCCCGCTATCCTCAAGGGTATCATGGGTCGTCTGGAGCAGGGTCCGCTCACCGGTTCTTACGCTCGCGACGTACGTGTTATTGTATATGACGGAAAGATGCACCCGGTAGACTCTAATGAAATTTCCTTCATGCTTGCTGGCCGTAACGCATTCAGCGAGGCCTTCAAGAATGCAGGTCCGAAGATTCTCGAGCCTATCTATGATGTAGAGGTTCTCGTGCCCTCTGACAAGATGGGTGACGTGATGGGTGACCTTCAGGGCCGTCGCGGTATGATTATGGGTATGAGCAGTGAGAAGGGTTACGAGAAGCTCGAAGCCAAGGTGCCCTTGAAGGAAATGTCATCATACTCTACCGCTCTCAGCTCACTCACCGGTGGACGTGCATCGTTCAACATGAAGTTCTCAAGCTACGAACTCGTGCCTATGGACGTACAGGAGAAGCTGGTTAAGGAGTTCGAAGCTAAGCAACAGGCTGAAGACTAATATGAATACCTTATAGATTATTCTATAGCAAAATAATTAATAGCCGTTCTTCGTGAGAAGGCGGCTATTCTTTTACAAATAGGACAATTTAACACATATGGATTTTAAGGATTTGATACAGAAGCGACGCAGTTGTCGCACCTTCACTGAACAACAACTGACAGAGGAACAGACTGTAGCACTCATGCGTGCCGCTCTTATGAGTCCCTCTTCGCACCGGACCAACGGATGGCAATTTGTCCTTGTCGATGAGCGTGAAAAGTTGCATGCCCTATCGGCTTGCAAGGAGAGTGGCTCGGCACTTATTGACGGTGCTCCTCTGGCGATTGTCGTATGTGCCGACCCCGCTGCAAGCGACGTGTGGATTGAAGATGCTTCCATTGCTACGCTCATGATACAGCTGCAGGCCGAGGAGCTGGGGCTGGGCTCATGTTGGGTGCAGGTACGTCGTCGTCATACGATAGACGGACGCCCCTCTGATGCCGTGGTACGTGAGATACTGGGCATACCTGACAGTATGGAGGTACTCTCCATCGTAGCAGTGGGCTATAAAGCCATAGAGCGTAAACCTTTCAATGAGGAGCATCTGCAATGGGAGAAGCTGCACGTGAACGAGTGGTAATACTCGGTGCGGGCCGTGTGGCTACTCATCTGGTACCAGCACTTGTCGGTGCCGGATATAGGGTGGCGCAGATATGGTCACGCACCGAAGCTTCGGCTCGTGCCTTGGCTGAGCCGTTGGGCATCTCCTTTACCGATGACCTCACTGCTGTGCCCACTGATGCAGATATTTATATCGCTTGCGTGGCCGATGGGGCTTTACCAGAGGTTGCCAGTAGGCTTGTGCAAGCTGTTGATGCATCAGACTGTCAGGGACAGGAATCTCCGTACAGGCCACTTTTTCTTCATACGGCAGGTAGTGTTCCTATGGATCTCTGGCGCGAGGCAGGAGCTACAAGCTATGGCATACTGTATCCGCTACAAACCTTCAGCAAGGAGCGTCAGGTGGATATGCACGAGGTGTCACTCTTCGTAGAAGCCTCTGATGAGGAGGTGTTAGCAGCTGTGGAGGCAATGGCCCATAACCTATCGGATAGGGTGTTCCGTGCCGACTCGCGTCGCCGTGCCCTGCTGCATGTGGCTGCAGTCTTTGCCTGCAACTTCACCAACGCCATGTACGATGCTGCCCACCAACTGCTGGCGACAGATGATATCCCCTTCGATGTGCTGCTTCCTCTGATTGATGAAACGGCTGCCAAGGTACACGCCCTCACTCCCCGTGAGGCTCAGACAGGCCCTGCCGTGCGTGGTGATGTAGCCGTCATGCAAAGTCATATTGATAGCCTCGCCAATAACCCCTATCTGCAAGCCCTTTACGCGCAAATAAGCAAAATGATAAGTGAATTAAAAATTAAAGATTAAAATTAAAAATGGTAATAATATAGATGTTGTTTTAAACGTATTGTGTCATGTTGAACGAAGTGAAACATCTTACAAAGTCACTGGCAGATTCCCCTGAGAGATCCTTGACTTCAGCCCCTTCGGCTTTATAGCCAAAGCTGACGCCTCGGGCGTCGACCTAAAGGTTCGCGTGGCTCAGGATGACACCATTGTTATCGTCAACGTAATTTTATCTTTCAACTTTCATCTTTCAACATTCAACTCGATGAATCTCATTTTAGCTTCCAACTCGCCCCGCCGCAAGGAACTGCTTGCCGGACTAGGCTATCCCTTCAAAGTACGTCTGCTCGATGGTATTGATGAGTCATACCCCGATACGCTGCGTGGTGGCGACATTGCAGCTCATATATCCCGCGTCAAGGCTGAAGCCTATCGTGCTACCATGGCGGCGGACGAACTTGTCATTACTGCTGACACCATCGTTTGCCTCGACGAGCAGGTGCTGGGCAAGCCTGCCGATGAGACTGAGGCCATTGCCATGCTACGTAGCCTCAGTGGTCGCACGCATCAAGTGTATACAGGAGTGACACTCTCTACCACAGGCAATACTACAACGTTCGTCTCGTGTAGCAATGTCACCTTTGCCTCACTCTCCGATGAGGAAATACGGCACTACGTAGCCCACTACCGCCCGATGGATAAGGCCGGTGCCTATGGCATACAGGAATGGATTGGCTACATTGGTGTAGAACGCATCGAAGGTTCCTACTTCAATGTAATGGGACTGCCTGTACAGCGGCTCTACAAGGAGCTGAAGGCTTTCTCTATATCTTGCCCAGAATGCGGTCCATTACCCAGTTTGTAGGTGTGGCGCTGATACCATTACAGGTGCATATGCCATCGCCCTGCAGGTGATGTATGATGTTCTCGATAAGCGGCTGCTGTACGTGTTCGGGGTTGGGAATCGTGAACTCGCTTAGTCCCTGGGCATCGTGTAGGGTGATGGGTTCGTAGGTGAATACCGAGAAGGATAGCATACCCTTGTCGCCGATAACCTCGATACGGTCTTCGCGGGCACTATCGTCGGCTACAAAGCACCATGAACCGCTGCCTACCAGTCCGTTGTCGAAACGGAAACAGGCACTGATGGTGTCCTCGGCATCATATAGTCCGCCTCGGTTGGCTGTGTAGCCCTTGGCTTCGATGATACAGCCGAAATAGTGCTGCAGGAGGTCGAGCTGATGAGGGGCAAGGTCGTAGAAATATCCACCTCCTGCAATATTGGCTTGTACACGCCAAGGCATAGCAGCTCCCGTACTTCCGTCAAATTCGCGGGGAGGCTGTGCCAAGCGAATCTGTACGTTGATGACCTTTCCTACGCGAGGTATCAACTCCTCAACCTTCTTGAAATAGGGGAGATAGCGACGGTAATAAGCTACGAAGCAGGGAACACCCATCTCCTCGCTTGCTTTATTGATGCGTATGCAGTCTTCGTAAGTCGCAGCCATGGGCTTCTCTATGTATACCGGCTTTCCGGCTTTGATGGCCATGATGGCATAGGTGGCATGCGATGAGGGAGGAGTGGCGATGTATATGGCATTCACGATGGGATCATCAATGATGTCCATCACGTTTGTATACCATTTCTTGATGCCGTGGCGCTCGGCGTATGAGCGAGCCCTATCTGCGTTACGGCTCATGACGGCCTCAATCTTTGACCCTGCGATATTGGAGAAGGCGGGTCCGCTCTTCTTTTCTGTGGCTTCGCCACATCCGATAACTCCCCAGCGTATCATATTGAATTGAGAATTGAAAATTGAAAATTAAAAAACAAGCCTCTCACCTTTAACCCATAACCCATAGTTCAAATCAATCCCAAAAATTCCATGAGAGTCCCAACTTGAACATACGAGGATTCACGGGGTAGTGGGGTGCGAGGAATGAGTTGCTATTCTCAAACAAACCTTGTGTGACGTGGTAGTACATCACATAGAAGCGTACTTGCTTTAGGTGGAAGTTGGCATAGACATTTATAAATGGGTAGCCACCGACTTGAACCTTATGTTCGCCTTCTTGCACGAAATACTGCTCCAGGGCAGGGGCGTAGTCGGGGGCGTAATAGCTGCTGAAATAGCGTGCATCGGCACCTATCTGTATCTTGAGTACCTTGGCATACACGAATTTCAGGTACAAGTTGCTGTAGACGTTGAGCAACGGAAGGGGCAATATCTCCTCTTTGGATGAAAGCTGTGCAGTCACCTCATTGTCCCAATGCAGGATGCCCCACTTGAAGTTTTGGAACAGGGTGGCTGAGAGAACTTGCAGGTTGCCGGTATATTGGCGAGCTGTAATGCTGCTCAGACTTAGCGGTGAAGAGTAGTCGCCGGGCATGTAGGGCGTGCCGGCCAAATAGGTGTAGTTCTTGATGTTCTCCACACCGGCATAGAGTCGGGTGCCCAGACGGTCGAAGCTGAGGCTTCCACCAATACGTGTGCGGAACTCCTTGTTGAAATCATTGTCCCACCAGTAATGCTGCGAGTGGTATCTGCGGTAGTAGAACGAGGGGTTCGTATTCTTCATATATCCTTCTACACGTAGGCGCAGCGTGTCGTTCCAAAGGCGGAAATTGAGGTCGGCGTTACCTTTGATGTTGAACGCTCCAAGGTCTGTGCCGGCCAGCACCGTTTCTGCTGTGGCATTGAAGTGGAAGGCGTTGCCAAGCGTACGTTTGATATTACCGCCGAGCGTTACGTTGTTCTCTTGATAGGTATGCGTGTGGTCACGTCCTGTACCTCTCACGCTGTCGGGAAGGGTGAATTGTCGGTATTCGTGGGTAATGTATGCAGATGCCCCGAAGGGAATCCATTTGTTGATGCCTTCAATAAGGGTCAGTCCTGCGGTGTTGCGAATACGCAAATATTCGGTGCCATCGATAGAGTCATAGGGCAGGAAATTGTCGGCATAGTAGTTTTTCGTGTTGGCGTAGTCGATGAAGCGGCGGCTGTTGCTGTTCACCTCCATGGTGTGGAATACTTTGCTTACGGGTATAAAGTCGTGATGGGTGATGACAGTATCGGGCAAACTGTCGACACGTGCTTTATAGTAGCCCAACTTATAGTCTTGTGCAAGGAATACGGTGCGTACGAGGTTCTCATTCCAAGTCGACTGCAGGTTAGTAGGCATGTCGGCCGGGCGGTATGTCTTCTTGCCCTCGGCCATCGCTTCAGGATTGGTGACGTAGCGGTCATCGGCAATACCGCCATTCTCGGCAAGGCGCAACTTGTTGTGGCTAAAGAGTGCATTTATCTCGTAGCGTTCACCGTGGTGATAACCATAGAAACTGCCGTTGAAGTAGCCTGTATTCTGATGGTCGTAGAGGCCGCGTCCATAGAGATAGTCGATGTTGAATCCGAATCCTGTGCGTTTGTTGGCATTCACGGCAAAGTATGCTCTGAACCACTCCTCACCATTGATTTTATTGCCTGCTCGATAATAGGTAAGGTTAGAGTAGGGCGACTTGGTGTTGGTGAAGTTGTAGTCGCCAGCAGGTGTGAGGAAGAAATCCAGCGCATTGGTGAATACGAATTGCTCCTCTTTGCGGTTGAAGAAGATGCGCGACTGGCGTGGCGAGCCCATGTTGCCC
Organism: Bacteroidaceae bacterium; assembly: GCA_017465905.1. GTDB lineage: Bacteria > Bacteroidota > Bacteroidia > Bacteroidales > Bacteroidaceae > UBA1189. The sequence goes on from JAFTVE010000034.1 coordinate 9,205, forward strand.
AAGTAGTTGTATTCGCCGTTGATACCGTCGGTGAAGTGCAGGTTCTGGAAGTTGTATATGGCCGTGTCAGTCTCTATGGGGATAATGTCGCCCAAGGTCGTGCCTACGTGAAACATCTTTACATCACGCGGTACAGAGCGGTCGGTCACTGTGCTGTCACGTCCTTGTGTCTGTCCATTCACCATACCCTGTTGGTTGAGTGTAGGTATACTACCTCCACCCCCTCCATGGTCACCTGCCATGCGCAGACTCTCCTGTGCATGGAGTAGGCCGAACAGGCCAGATAAGAGTATACAGACGATGAGTCTTCGCATAAGATACTGGGATATTTGCAGCAATGTCTCTTATCTGAAATATCGTACGATGTACTCCGCTATTTTTATAGCCATGGATATGAAGCATACCACAAGGAAGGGTGTGCGGTTCTCCGGCATTGTCAGGTAGAGTATCAATGCCACAAGAAAGCCTACAAGAAACAGCGAGTTGAGCAGGTTGCGCAGTTCGTTCTTTTTCATGATAGTGGTGTGTTAGCTGAGTACTGAAGCCAATTGCATCACGCATTGCTCAAAGAAGTCAATGGTCTTGCAACGGAATTTGCCTTGCTCTCTCAACAGCTTGGTGCCTTTTTTGTTGAATGCGTGCTTGTCACTAATCGTCTCCTCAGCGTTGAACTTGCTGCCTCCGTCACGCTCCTCCTCATACCAATAGTTGATGCGTGTCATCTTCATCACTACATACTGGTCGTAACATTGGAACTCAACCCAGTAGTTGATGCGTGAGCGGTCGAGCACGAAGAAGCGATCCTTGAATACGATGTACTCCTCAGCTGTGAGACTCAGCTGCTGGTTCTGAATGTCGGTGTTGACGAACTTGGAGATGATGACGTTGGGCTTGGTGAAACGTCTCTTGGCCCACGCGTGAATTTTTTCGAAAGCGGCCTCCTTGGAGAGTACAGTGGTGATGGTGTCCTGAAAGAGCACGCGTCCGTTCACTACAGGCACGCTGCCTGCTCCGTACTTGGCTTCTACCTGTGCCCAGCCTGCCATGAGGCTGAATGCTAAACATATCGACAGAATAATTCTCTTCATATTGCTTTTGTTGTTTGTTTGAGTCTTTCTTAATAAAATGCAAATATAAGGATTATTCTTGGAAATTTTGTGTAAAAACAAATAATCCTTCGTTGGCGATACATTTTTAACGATTCGAATGCGATAAGAACAGATATTTATGTATCTTCGCAATTTAAAATGATGATGTGATATATGGATAAGGAGCATGTCAATCCCGAGCTTGACCTTGCGTGGCAGTTTGTAGAGCGCACAGGAGTGAATGTCTTCCTCACCGGCAAAGCCGGTACAGGCAAGACAACCTTTTTGCGCCGTCTCAAGGAGCGCTCACCAAAGCGTATGGTTGTGGTGGCTCCTACGGGTGTGGCGGCCATCAATGCCGGCGGCGTGACAATCCACTCCTTCTTCCAGTTTCCCCTTGCACCCTATATCCCCAATACCTCGTTCAGGGGTAGTGATGAGAAGTATCGCTTCAGTAAGGAGAAGAAGAACATTATCCGCACGCTTGATCTCCTCGTCATCGACGAGATTTCCATGGTGCGTGCCGACCTGCTCGACCAGATAGATGCCGTGCTGCGTCTCCACAAGGACAAAAACCGCCCCTTCGGTGGTGTACAGCTCTTGATGATTGGCGACCTCAGCCAGTTGGCTCCTGTTGTGAAAGAGAGCGAGTGGGCACTGTTGCGCGAGCATTATGCCACGCCCTATTTCTTCGGTAGTCTTGCCCTGCAGCAGACACAGCATGTGACCATCGAGCTGTCGCACGTGTATCGCCAGACCGACCATACCTTTATTAATATACTCAATGAGGTGCGCGAGAATCGCCTCACCACGGAGAGCCTGGCGCTGCTCAATGCGAGAGTCGGCGTTTCCCTGCAGTTATCCAAGCTCTCGGAGAACTCAGAGAACTCGGAGAACTCAGAATTCAAGATTCAAAATTCAGAATTATCCGACGGTACCATCCGCCTCACCACCCACAACGCCACGGCCAACCGCTACAACGAGGAGCGCATGGATGCGCTCAAGACACCGCGTTTCTCGTTCAAGGCTATGGTGACGGGCAACTTCCCCGAGACCTCCTATCCGGCTGAGGAGACACTCGTGCTCAAGAAGGGATGTCAGGTGATGTTCCTCAAAAACGACAGCCAAGGCTCGCGCTATTATAATGGTAAACTCGGTGAGGTGACTTTTGTGGATGGCTCCAAGATTTGTGTGCGTGGACTCGAAGACAATACGGAAGTAGAGGTAGAGCCCGAGGTATGGACCAACGCCCACTACGTCATCGACAAGGAGTCCAAGGAGATACGCGAGGAGATAGAGGGTGAGTTTCGTCAATATCCTCTGCGCCTGGCATGGGCTATCACCGTACATAAGAGCCAGGGGCTGACGTTCGAGCGTGCCGTGCTCGACGTGAATGCCGCCTTTGCTGCGGGGCAGGTATATGTGGCTCTCAGCCGTCTGCGCTCGCTCGAAGGGCTTGTACTCACGGCTCCACTCTCGGCCTCGGCCGTGCTCACCGATACGGCGGTAAGCAACTATATGAATATGGAGCTGGAGCAGGCACGCCATACAGCCGATAGCCTCTCCACGCTGCAGCGCGACTATTACCTGTATCAACTCACCGAACTCTTTACCTTCAGAGAGCTTGAGTGGGACTTCCGTCGGGTGCTTCGCCTTATCGATGAGCATTTATATAAGGTATATCCTTTGCTGTTGAAGATGTATAAGCAAGCCGACGAACAGTTTGCCCGTGAACTGACTGCCGTATCGGCCACCTTCTATCGCCAATATGCCGCGCTTGTGATGCAGAGTGAGGATTATGCTACGGACAAATTGCTGGCCGAGCGCATACACAAAGCCGCTGTTTACTTTGCCGACCATCTTGATACGCTGCTTAAGCCTCTTATAGAGCGTACACGCCTCGACAGCGACAATAAGGAAATCAAGGAGCGCATCACCGAAGCAGTATATGCTCTGCAGCAGTCCTTTGCGCAGAAGCGTCATCTCTTGGCACGCGTCATAGCCCGTGGATTCAGTGTCACTTCCTACCTTAAGGATAAGGCAGTAGGCCTGCTCAATGCCGAGCAGCCCGCCAAGCGTGAGCGCAAGAGTAAGGCGGTAGAGAAGATTGAGGTAGACCGCAACTCCGACATCAAGCATCCTAAACTCTTCCATAAACTCCGTGCCTGGCGTGCAGCTCGTGCCGAGGAATTGGGTCGCCCGGTTTATGGCGTACTTACCCAAAAGGCACTCATCGGCATTGTCAATGAACTGCCTATCAGTGGCAGGGAACTGCTGCGTATGCCTGGCTTCGGAAAGAAATCGTTGGAGATGTTCGGCAAGGAGATCCTCACCATCGTGCAGGAATATATCGAGGATGATCCTACGATTTTCTGAGTAAATTTTGTAAAATAAATCAAATTAATTACTTTTGTGCAATTGAAAGATAATGAACGTTGTTCGTGCGTCTTATTAGTATAATATAAGGTAAGAAGATGTATGCTCAGGAACAGATAAAGCCTTACGAGGGCAATGCGCACAAACGTGAGCAGGTGGAGCTGTTGTTTGACAACATTGCGCCAACTTACGATGCGCTCAACCACACCCTATCGTTTGGTTTTGACCGCAGCTGGCGGCGCAGGGCGGTGAAAACATTGGCAACCTACAATCCGCAGACGGTGCTTGATGTTGCCACGGGTACAGGCGACTTTGCCCTACTGCTTGCCCATAAGCTGAAGCTGCGTCGAGTGACTGCAGTGGACATCTCGGAAGGGATGATGCGCGTGGGCCGCGAGAAGGCCGCGCGTGAGGGCTTGCATGATGTGGTGCGTTTCCAGAAAGAGGATTGCAGCTGCCTCTCCTTCGAGGGCGGGAGCTTCGATGCGGTGACCGTGACGTTTGGGGTACGCAATTTTGAGGACTTGGATGCTTGCCTTGGCGAGATGTGTCGTGTGCTCCGCAAGGGCGGACATCTGGTGATGCTCGAGCTGTCGTATCCCCATCGTAAGCTTTGGCGCGTGCTATTTGGCATCTACTCTAAGTTGGTGATGCCTATCATTGGGCGCCTCATCTCGGGCGACAACAGTGCCTACACCTATCTGCCCGAAACAATGAAGGCCTTTCCACAAGGTGAGGTGATGCAGGAGATTGTCTTGAAGAATGGCTTTGCCAATGTTGCCTTCCATCGCCTTACCATGGGAATATGTACGCTATATGTAGCAGAAAAATAATTAACAAACTAAAACAATAAAACAAGTATGAAACATTCGGTAAAAGATTGGATTCTCACCACTCGTCCGTGGTCGTTCCCGGCTTCGGCAATGCCTGTACTCGCCACATTTGCTTATATGACATGGGTGTGCAGCCTGTATGGTATGTCTATTGATTGGGTGGGCGGTGTGCTCGCTATCGTAGGCATCGTGTTCTTCCATGCCTCGGGCAATATGTTGAGCGACGTGCGCGACTATAAGAAAGGAGTCGACAAGGGACTCAGCCACATGCCTTTGGTCAATGGCTCCTTCACCACGAAGGAGTATATGCGCCTTAGCTTGACGCTCTTCGTGCTGGGCTGTGCCATCGGCTTCTACATCATGAGCCGCTGCGGCTGGCCGCTACTCTACGCAGCCTTCTACGGTGCCTTCTTCACGCTCACCTATGCTACCTTCAAGTATTTTGCCTTGGGCGATGTGGTCATCTTCCTGTCCTATGCCGTGATTCCCATTTTGGGTACAACGTATGCTACTATCAGCGAATATTACTATCCGGCACTGGTGCTGGCTCTGCCCATCGGACTCATCACGGTGGCCATTCTTCATGTAAATAATACACGCGATATCGAGTCGGACCGCGCGGCGGGCATACGCACCTTCGCCATGATCATTGGCTTGAAAGCATCCGTGCAGCTCTATGCTTTCGAGGTGCTCTTTCCCTTCGTTGCTGTTATTGCTACCATTATGTGTGGTTGGCTTCCCTGGTATAGTGTGATTGTGCTGTTTGCATTGCCCAAGGCTTGGAAGTGTGCCCGTGTCGTGCTCGATTCGCCGAAGAAGGGGATGGAGACTTTGGTCATGCACGATGCTGCCACCTCGCAGCTGCAGCTCATGTTCAGCTTGTTGCTTGCCGTGTCGCTGTTTGTGGGCGCTGCGATTTAACGTGTCTTTTGTTTTCTCGGAGTTCTCCGAGTTCTCTGAGTTCTCTGAGTTCTCTGAGTGCTCTGCCTTAAAAGTAAACCAATGAAACGTAGCATTCAATTGTCAATTCTCATCGCCGCCCTCCTGTGGTTCCTCATGTTCAATCCCTGGATAGCGATGCCGGTGGATTTCTGGACCATGATGACCATCTCGGGCTGCATACTGCTCACGATGGCATTGCTCTTTGACCGCAGCTGGCTTGCCGATATCAAGGTGTCGTGGAGCGGTCTCTTCATAGGCATTGCGCTCGCTCTTGCCTTGTGGGGTATCTTCTGGGTGGGCGATAAGGTAGCCACGTGGATGTTTCCCTTTGCACGACCTCAGGTCGACACCATCTACAGCATGAAGGACTCGCAGAGCGAATGGGTCATCGGCCTGCTACTCCTCTTTATTATAGGGCCTGCCGAGGAAATCTTTTGGCGGGGCTTCGTGCAACGCGGTATCAGTGTGCGGAGTTCGGCCAATGTGGCATTCATCGTTACGCTGCTTGTCTACGGACTGGTACATATCTGGAAGTTCAATTTCATGCTCATCATGGCTGCCCTTGTCTGCGGCTTTGTATGGGGGCTTGCCTATCGGCTATGGCCCAAGCAGCTCTTTGCCCTCATCGTGTCGCATGCGGTGTGGGATACGTTGGTCTTCGTCGTTTGGCCTATATAATCTGAAACTCGCATCTTAGTGTTGTGGCATATCATTCTTTACTTACGTTCGGAATGATATGCTATTTTTTTTTGCAAAAAAATCTTCAAAACTATTGCACATTTAATAAAAAGCTATACCTTTGCAGTGTACCATTAAGGTAGTACACGTAAGATAAACAAAAAGTATAACGATTAAATGATGTGAGTATGTTAAAGATTAGCGATTTAGCGTTTTCTTACAGCAACGACGACTGTAAGGTTTTCAACGATTTTTCGTTGAGTATTGAGAAGGGTGCAGTGTACGGATTGCTCGGACTGAACGGTACGGGCAAGAGTACGCTGCTCTATCTCTTGACAGGTCTGCTGCGTCCGCAGCAGGGTAGTGTGCTCTACAAGGGCGAGGATGTGAAGCTGCGCCTTCCCTCCACACTGAGCGACATGTTTATCGTGCCCGAGGAGTTCGAGCTGCCCAAGATGAGCATCAAGAAGTATGCTTCGCTGCATAGCGGCTTCTACCCCAACTTCAGCTATGAGCAGCTGACGCAGAACCTGGCGATGTTTGGACTCGACGATAGCGTGGTGTTCAACTCCCTCTCCATGGGTCAGCAGAAGAAGGCTTTCATGTGCTATGCCCTGGCCACCAACACTTCGCTCCTAGTGATGGACGAGCCTACCAACGGACTTGACATCCCCTCGAAGAGCGAGTTTCGCCGACTCATCGCCAGCAACATGACCGAGGAGAAAACCATCATCATCTCTACCCATCAGGTGCGCGACATTGATAGCCTGCTCGACCATATCGTCATCATCGACGGCTCTCAAGTGCTGCTCAATGCGTCGAGCGACGAGATCTGCCGTCGCCTCCTCTTCGCCGAGCAGCCCATCTCGGAGCCTACCGATGGGGCGCTCTTCGTGCAACCCTCAATGTCGGGCAACAGTGTCATCCTGCCCAATGCATACGATGAGGAGAGTCGCCTTAACCTCGAACTGCTCTTCAATGGGGTGTTGGCCGAACGGGATAAGTTCTTGACATTGTTTAACGCATAATCATTTTGTGTTGTCATCCTGAACGTAGTGAAGGATCTCGCGCAGGGAGTTTGATTTTTTTGCGTGAGACATTTGCGAGATGTTTCGCTATGCTCAACATGACAGACTATGATGTTATCTTCTCTAATTAAAAGTCAATAACAATGAATACAATCAATAATAAATTCAGTTTCGCACGCCTCGGTGCAGTACTGAAGTGCGATTTGGTGGAGCATCGCTGGAGCAATATCGCAGCCTTCTTCATTCTCTTTGCTGCTTTCTTGGCATCGCAGTTGGCTAATATGAACAGTATTATAGGTACTGGCCTTCGTCATTCTATACAGCCCGACCAATATATGCCCTCGTTGGCAGCAAACTTTGTGCCTTTCTTCTACGGTGTATTGTCTCTGGCATTGATGTGTGCGGCCGCCGATATGTGCGGTGTGCCGTTGAAGACCAAGGGACGCGGACTCAATTATCTGATGATGCCCGCCACGAATATGGAGAAGTTTGTAGCTCGCGTGCTAGTCAATACCATACTGCTCATCGTGATGGCCTTCGCGGCACTCCTACTTGCCGATCTGGTGCGTATGCTCTTCGTACCTCTCTTCGAGGTGAAGGAGTTCTATGGCTTCACGCTTCCACGCATCTTGGCAGAGTTTGGTGAAACCTTCTCCTCTGCCTATCGCACAGGAGGTGAAGTATGGGGACCCACTGTTGACGGCACTGTCCGCGTGATAGGATTCAGTGCTTATTATGGTGCGGTGAATGTGACGACTATGGTCGCGGCGTTTCTTTTCGCCCACTCCTTATTTATATTGGGCGGATGCGTCTGGCGCAAGGCGGCCATCGTGAAGATTTTTATAGTGCAGATGGCCGTAAGTGCCGCTATCACCTGGATGTTCGTCAAGCTTGAGCCTTCCGTACTGCCTTGGCTGGGCGAAGTGCTCACCTCGCTCTTCGAGACAGAGCAGCAGGCCGGCATGACGCTGATGAGCATTGCCATTCCCGTGCTCCTTGCCCTCACCGTCCTCAACTGGTGGCTCAGCTATCGCCTCTTCTCACGCAAACAGGTGGTGGCGCCTCAGCATCATCGTGGCGGTAAGCATTTGCATCAACTGTTTCCTTCACGCAAATGATTCATATGCTCACACAGATCTCACAGATTACACAGAACTATAATTATGCTGAGTGTCTTGTCTCACGCGAATCTCGCGAATCTCACGAAGTTCGCATCGTTACACTCGCGAATTGTACTGCGCAAACACTCGGCGAAACCGACAGCTGCGAGCGAAGCAATGCAGCTTTTGCGAGATTTGCGAGATTCGCGTGAGAAACAAAGTGAAACCTTCTGTGAGATTTCTTGGACGAGCCAAGCGCAAGCATTGTGTGATCTGTGTGAGACCTAATTTCGCGTGAGAAGAAAATTGTCTCTCCTAATAAAGAATAATTCTATGAATACAATAAACAATAACTTCAGCCTCACAAGGTTGGTCAAGGTAATAGGGATAGACCTACGGGCCTATTCACTCTCGCGCCGTATGTATATCGGTGTCGTATTTATATTCCTAGCAACTCAGTTGGGCGCACTGCGTGAATGTGTTACTTTCTACAAGACGGGCATGATAGAGTCTGTCCAGATGTTCGATCACTTTGCGCTCCAGCAGGCTCCTATATTCTATGGCTTCCTGTTCGGTATGATGCTCTTCAGCATAGCTACTGCGTATGGACTTGGTGGGAAGAGCGATGCCATCTACTACCTCAATTTGCCTGCCACCAATTCCGAGAAGTTCGTGTCGCGTGCAGTGATAGCCGTGATTGAGCCCATTGTGATGACACTGCTCGCCATGCTCACCGTAGACTTGGTGCGTATAGGCATCGTAGAGTATCGCATGGCTGTGAACCCCGACTATGTTGTGTTGACAGACGGCTTCAAAGGACTTACAATACCGTATCTGTTGAGTAAGATAAGTTGGGCTTTCTCTCATTGGTTTACCATTGGGGTAGAGGGTACTTGGTTGCCTTCTGATGGTTATGTTTTGCTCTCTGCCAATCCAGAATATGTGGGTTATGCCTTTACTGCGTTTTGTGTGTTGGTGCTTGTCTGGATGTATTCTTTAGCATTGCTTGTAGGGCATGTGTGGAATAGGAAACCTACTGCTATGTTCTTGCTTCTTCTGTCTGCTTTGGTGTTTGTCATTATTCGGTATTATCCGTATGCGCTAAGGCTGCTGAGTCCAGTGCTGATTAAGATGATGAATAATCAGGAGTATGCTTGCATCGGTTTCGTTGTCTTTGACATCCTGCTTATGTGTTTGGTCGTCTTCAACTGGTGGCTCAGTTATCGCCTCTTCTCGCGCAAGCAAGTGGTGATGCCGAGTAGACATATATGTATGTTAAAAAAGTAGTGTTTTTGTCATCCTGAGTGAAACGAAGGATCTCGTGAACAGTTAGGACGTTTTTCGGCGTATTCTTCGAGATTCTTCACCTTCGGTTCAGAATGACAAACAATAAAGAGAAAAACAATGAAAACAATAAACAATAAATTCAGGTTTCGTCGCCTATGGGAAGTGATGAAGCTCGACATATTGGCCGATAGAATATATATTATTAGTTGGTTCCTCGTATTGTTGGGCTTTATGTCCGTTTGTCAGCTTGTGGAATTGCGTGATGCAGTAGAGGTGTTTCACCGTTCGGGACACGATTATGCGGTCACCTCTTTTGGGTTAGAAACGTTCAGCCACTCTATGACGGTATATGTGATGGTACTTGTAGCTGTAACTGCAATGATAGGCAATCCGATAAAGGAGAAGGGCAAGGCTATCAACTATCTGATGGTTCCTGCTACGAGTTTGGAGAAGTTCGTGTCGCGTACTTTCCTCTCTCTATTTGGCGTGACAGCCTTGGCTTTAGTTGCTTGGCTCTTGGCCGATGCGCTTCGCATAATGGTCGTGTCTATTGCTCCCCGTTATGCTGAGTTGCCTACAGGGTTCAAGGAGTTTACCCTGACTCGCGCATTAAGTTTTGTTTCAGCGCTATTCGTTCAGGAAGTACGCCCAGACGTTATGCTTGTGACCAACTATGCTATTATGGCATTCTATGTATTCTTTCACTCACTAGTACTGCTTGGTTGCTGTATCTTCCGTGGTTTCTTTGCGGCACTGGCACCGACCATCGCTTATACATTTGTGATGTTTAAGACCGAGTTTCTTGATGTTTGGGAGAGATTGATTGCAAGTACCCCAGTGTTGATGCTTGCCGTTACTCTTGCTTTGGTCATTCTCAACTGGTGGCTCAGCTATCGCTACTTCGCACGCAAGCAAGTGGTGCCTGTGAGCCGAGTGAACTTTTTTAAGAACAGAAAGGAGGCTACCGCATGAACTTCAAGGACAATAACCCGATATACTTGCAGATAGCCGAGCGCATCTGTGATGAGATATTGCAGGGCACCTACCGTGAGGACGACCGCATTCCCTCGGTGCGCGAGTATGCCGCCATCGTGGAGGTCAACGCCAACACCGTGGTGCGCACCTTCGACCACCTGCAGTCGCTCGAAGTCATCTACAACAAGCGTGGCCTCGGATACTTCGTGGCCAAGGGTGCCGTGCGCCGCATCACCAAGGAGCGCAAGCGCACCTTCCTCACCGAGGAGCTGCCCGAGCTATTCCGCAAGATGGATTCACTGAAGATCTCCATCGATGAGCTGCGCGAGTTGTATGAGAATAGGGGACAGAAATTTTAATTCATGATAAATTGCCTTTAGCCCCTGCGGGCGGCGAACTCGTTTCGTGGTTAATACATGTCAATTCATGTTTTTATTTCCTTGGACACGAATTCCCGTGAATTGCCCACAAATTATCCATAAATAAAATTCGTGTAACAAGATAAACAACCAAAACAATGAAGACAAAACTATTCCTTGCCCTTACCGTGGCGGTGCTGCTGGGGGCTAACATATGCAACGCACAAAGCCTTACCGATACCTACTGGCGAAACCCGAAGACGGGCGACTGGGTCATCGGCTTTGCCGAGAAGCACGTTATCTATGACAATGCCGTATGGGACATCATGGAGCAGACGGAGCGCAAGGGAGGCTATACGTTCACCATCAGTAATGGTAGTGAGACAAAGGACATCAAGGTAAGTCCCACAAAAAAGGAGGAGCGCACAATCACCATAGACAAAAAGGTGAGTGTAAAGTGCAGCCCCATCACCACAAGTACCTTGCCCGACTA
>JAFTVE010000035.1 GCA_017465905.1 Bacteroidaceae bacterium
AACGTAAATTGACGGTTAGTTCATTTACCCTGTCTCGTGACGACATCACAAGACAGCTTCTTGTACTACTTGTCTGTATGGAAAATATTTTCAAAGAACTCTCTTTCAATGCCTTCGCAAGTGGCGCTCATCGCGTTCCCTATCGAAAGCGGATGCAAAGGTAGACACTTTTACATTAACCGCCAAACTTTATCGCAACTTTTTTACAGGAAAAATTAAAATTTTTTAATAAGTGTCTGATTTACACTAATGAGGATTTTTACACGAAAATCGCATTTTGGGGCTTTATGACAACCTGGGATGGCAAAACCATGCAAAACGGGTAAAGCAAAGGAACTGGAGAAAAAAACACGGAGACATGGACTTTTCCCACAAGCAAAAGAAGAAAGCAGCAAAAAAAGGAGTACAAAGGACAAAAAAGCAAACCAAAGAGGGAACTATTAGGGAAAAGATATACTATATATAAATAGGAGAAACAACAAGGCCCAATTATAAAGAAGAAGATGAACCGCAGCATCTGCACTCACGACCTTTTTATATTATTATTAGAATTGCCGTTGATTTTCTCAGCGTTTTTGCTTAATTTTGCCGAGTTAAAATAGACATAAAGAATTTACAAACCATATAAACTAACAGATCGTATGTCAAAGAAAGCATTATTGATGATTTTGGACGGTTGGGGCTTCGGCAACCACGGTAAGGGTGACGTTATCTTCAACACTCCCACTCCCTATTGGGACTATCTGATGAGTACTTATCCTCACTCTCAGCTGCAGGCCAGCGGCGAGAACGTGGGTTTGCCCGACGGACAGATGGGTAACTCCGAGGTGGGGCACCTCAACATCGGTGCCGGCCGCGTAGTATACCAGGACCTCGTGAAGATCAACCGCGCCTGTGCCGACAACAGCATCCTGCAGAACAAGGAGATTGTGGCTGCCTACAGCTATGCCAAGGAGAACGGCAAGAACCTCCACCTCATGGGCCTCACCTCTGACGGTGGTGTGCACAGCTCACTCGACCACCTCTTCAAACTCATCGACATCGCCGGTGAGTATGGCATCGACAACACTTACGTGCACTGTTTCATGGACGGACGCGACACCGACCCCAAGAGCGGTGCAGGATTCATCGGCCAGCTCGTAGAGCACAATGCCAAGATTGCCTCTATCATCGGTCGCTACTACGCTATGGACCGCGACAAGCGCTGGGAGCGCGTGAAGGTAGCCTATGACCTGCTCGTAAATGGCGAGGGCAAGAAGGCCAACGACATGGTGAAGGCCGTTGAGGAGTCGTACGCTGAGGGCGTGACCGACGAATTTATCCTCCCCATCGTGAACAGCAACTATGACGGCACCATCAAGGAGGGCGACGTAGTCATCTTCTTCAACTACCGCAACGACCGTGCTAAGGAACTCACCATAGTGCTCACACAGCAGGATATGCCCGAGGCTGGCATGCATACCATCCCCGGATTGCAGTACTACTGCATGACTCCGTACGATGCATCGTTCAAGGGCGTACATATCCTCTTCGACAAGGAGAACGTGGAGAACACCCTCGGCGAATATGTGGCATCGAAGGGCCTCAAGCAGCTCCACATTGCCGAGACAGAGAAGTATGCCCACGTAACCTTCTTCCTCAACGGTGGCCGCGAAACCCCGTTCGACGGCGAGGACCGTATCCTGGTGTCCTCACCCAAGGTGGCTACCTATGACCTGCAACCCGAGATGAGTGCCTACGAGGTGCGCACCAAGCTCGTGGATGCTATCCGTACCGACAAGTACGACCTCATCGTCGTGAACTTTGCCAATGGCGACATGGTGGGCCACACCGGCGTATATAGCGCCATCGAGGCTGCCGTGAAGGCTGTCGACGAGTGCGTGAAGGACGTTATCGAGGCTGCCAAGGAGACCGGCTACGAGGCTATCATCATCGCCGACCACGGCAATGCCGACAATGCCGTGAATGCTGACGGTTCGCCCAACACAGCCCACTCGCTCAACCCAGTGCCCTTCATCTACGTAACCGAGAACAAGGACGTACAGCCTGCCGACGGCATCCTTGCCGATGTGGCTCCCTCGGTACTGAAGATTATGGGTCTGCCTGTACCGGCCGAGATGACAGGCAAGCAGCTGATTTAAGTTTGTAAGTTTTTTAAGTTTTTGAGTTTGTTATTTCTTTTCCGGAAGACAAACTCAAAAACTTTTAAACTCAAAAACTCCCCAAATGGTAGAAGTAAACGGTGTAGTCGTATCATTCGACGTATTCAAAGAGAAGTTTCTGTGCGACCTTGAGGGTTGCAACGGTGCCTGCTGTATCGAGGGCGATGCAGGTGCGCCCATCACGCCCGATGAGGTGAAAGAGGTGGAGGCGCTGCTGCCCGAGATATGGGACGAGCTGCTGCCCGAGGCACGCGAAGTGATTAACCGCCAGGGTATCTCGTACTATGACCCCAGTGGCGAACTCGTCACCTCCATTGTGAATGGCAAGGACTGCGTGTTTACCTGCTACGACGAGCGTGGCTGCTGCTACTGTGCCATCGAGCGGGCCTACCGCCAAGGGCGCGTACCCTTCTATAAACCCGTATCGTGTCACCTCTATCCCATCCGTGTGGGCGAGTATGGTCCCTACCGCGCCCTCAACTACGACCGTTGGGACGTGTGCAAGGTGGCTGTCCTCAAAGGCCAGAAGGAGAATCTCCCGCTCTATAAGTTCCTTAAGGAACCCCTCATCCGCCGCTTCGGCGAGGACTGGTATGCCGAGCTGGAGCTTGTAGCCGAGGAGTTGGCCAATCAGAAAATCATCTGAGAAATGAGTTACCTGCCATTACATGATAATCAATGCCAGTAAAGCTCATTCGAACTGTGGACGTTTCGGTAGGATTTCGGCATAATTTATTGCTTACCCAACACCACGTGCAAAGTCCGTTCCGAAGGGCGACAGTTTAACCCATCTATCAGCACAGAGATGGTCTGTGTGCCCTCTCGCTTAGGGACTTTTGCTACATCCACAGTGACGACGATGTCAGCTTCTTCATTGGGAGCAATAACCTCCGGTTCAGTGCGGAAGCTGGCGTATGGTGGCAACAGGCGTGAGCTTAAGCGCAGAGGCGTATTGCCACTATTGGCACAGGGGATACGGATGGAAGGTTTGCCATTGGCAGGAAGCTCGGTCAGGTTCACCTTCTTATGCTTTATACGCAAGGTACCCATTGCGTAAGGGAGATAGCTCCACACATCGCTATCCACGACCTCTCCATACAGCGAGAGTCGGGCCATGGGCTGCTTGTCGTTCCCTGCGAGGTATACAAAGCCATCCACATCAATCGTTCCCGGTCGGTTTTTGGGGTTGTAGGTGAGTGTAATCCGAGTAGCACCACCAGGCGCTATGCTTGCAGTATCGAACCGAACGGCTGTGCATCCACACGTCGTACGCACACGGCTGATTTGCACCGGGCGTTTACTGATATTATATATAATAAAGGTGCGACTCACAGGAGCGTCAGTTTCTGAGAGAGTTCCCAAATCGTATGACGCTGTATCAACACGAAGGACGTGCCCTGCGGTAGGGGCTACGGTCGGGTGCACAAGCGAGTCGATCTGCTCGCGAGTGAGGCCACGCATGTGCTGCATGGTCACTTGCGCATGAAGGCAAAGCGTTGCAGCTACAAGAAGCAATATGAAAAGTACGTAACGTCTCATGCCCGGGCCAACAGAGAGAAGTCTATCATTCAACGAGGCGAACGGCCTCAACAATCTCGGCAGGAACCTCATCGACACGTACCAATTTCTGCTGCTCAGCAGCATCAGCCTTGGCCGTCCAAGTCATGGATTCCTTGTATAGGTCGGTAACGATATATTCGTAGTTCCAAGCCCCATTGCCATAGTCGTATGCGCCACTGATAATATCCCCCACGCGCCAGTCATTCGTGAGCTCAAATGTCCCGGTAGAGAGGTGTGGATACATCGTGCTGATGTTGTCGTATATCTTGAAGGTATGCTCCTTGCGGTCGAGTTCGATATAGAGCCATGCACCTTCGGCAAGAGGCGCTCCACGCCATTCGGCAAGCTGCCATGTTCCATCAAGGTTGATATAGTTGACCTCAAGCGCTGGGATAGGCATCTCTTCCTTCTCACAAGCTGTCATTATGGCCATTACGGCTACAAGTATCAAGTGAACGGTCTTCTTCATATAGTCAGTATTCGCTATTTTTCAATTTTCAATTATCAATTATCTATTCTCTATTGAATTTACATCCATCCATTGCCATTACCCTTGCGAACCGTGATGGCGATGGTCTGCTTCGCTTCTCCAGCCTCTATCGTAGCTGTTGTAGTGCCTTCGGCAAGGCCTCTAACGACGAGTATGGTGCCCTGCAGGGCGGCAGTGGCAATATTCTCGTCCACACCTGTCACGTTGTATTGGAGGTTTTCGCCATTCACGAAGTAGCGGGCAAGGTCAATCGTATAGTTTGCCTCGGGAGCGACAGTGATATTGGGCACACGCATCTCGCTACCGGCCCCATCGCCAATGGCACGGAGCAAGGCACCTGCATCAATGAGGCGGCCCATCTTGCCACGGTAGTCGTTGAGGTTCATCTGCACGGTAGAGTAGCCCGGTGTGGAGTGGTTATAGTGATACACCTTCGTCTGGTCCACATAATAGGGGTCGAGCTCTCGGGCTGTCGACTTCATCAGTTCGATAAACTCCTCTGCCTTGAAGTGACGACGCATCTTCACTGCATAAGAAAGGCCCAATGCAGCTACTCCCGACACGTGGGGACAGCTCATCGAGGTACCCTCATAGTAGCCATAGGCGGGCTGACCATTGAGCACAAGGGTAGAGAGGATGCTGCCGTTGGGGTTCTCCCAGTCGGTACCGTCGTTGTTCTCGCCAATGGCACCATAATACTCTGTATCACCGCCCGGAGCCGAGAAGTCCACCTCCGCACCATAATCGGTATACCCTGCGGGAGTGTAGTCGGCCGCGATGGCTGCCACGCTCAAGCACTTGGAATAGGCCGAGGGGAATGCCGGCATAGCCGAATACTCATTGCCCGAGGCAAAGATGGCGATACCGCCTTCGATAACGCCGTTGGGCGAGCCGGCATTATGTATGAAGTAGTCTATAGCCTCCTTCTCCAACGGATACAGGCCTGCCCACTCCTCTTCACTGCCAGGACCGGGCGTGTAGCCCATCATAATGTTGGCCAGTGCGCTGTTGTATCCCCAGCTGCACTGTAGGATGACAGCACCGTTGTCGGCAGCATACTTGATGGCGCGGGCCTCCTGAGCAAGGCTCACCGAATAGTTGCCATCAATAACCTGGCACGACATAATCTTCACGCCACCCTGTCCGTTGCGTCCACCAGCTACGCCACATACGCCTTCGCCATTGCCGTTCACTGCAGCAATCGTTCCAGCCACGTGTGTGCCATGACCAGTGTCGTGGGCATCGGACCACGATATGATGGGTGAGTTCTTCACAAAGTTGAATCCATAGCGGTCACCGGCATAGCCGTTACCATCGGCATCCTCCTTGGAGCCCAGCACCTCGGCCTCGTTCACCCAGATGTTGGCACTCAGGTCGGGATGGCTCCACATGACGCCCTCATCGAGCACAGCCACGATGATGGAGGGGTCGCCCGTGCACAGTTCCCATGCCTCTTCGCAATTGACATCCGAGCCCGCCACGGTAGGTGCCCATTCCTGCGCAAAGTCATAGCCACCCCTGTTGATGTATCCCCACTGGTGATACAGTCCCGGGTCGTTGAAGGGGGCATCTGCCAATCGGGGAGCGCCTTTCAGGCGATTGCTGCTGATGGCTACGGGCTTACGGCCTTCGTTGTCGACGCGCTTGAGTGTCGTGTTGCACTGGATCTTCGACACCTCGCCCAGCAAGCGCAGGTTGCCGATAGCCACCTTGAGATCGGCCTCAGGGTTGAAACGCACGATATACCAGAGATGCAATCCAGCCTCGCGGGCACGTTCCTCATTGCGTGGGTCTACGGGGAACACACGTTCCAGCTGGTAGGCACCGAGGATACGCAGCACCTCATCGGTAGAGGGTATTCCGCTACGTGTCATCGCAGGAGCCTCGGCAGCCACCTGGTCAAGGATTTCGGTCATCTCGGGAACA
Source organism: Bacteroidaceae bacterium (assembly GCA_017465905.1). GTDB lineage: Bacteria > Bacteroidota > Bacteroidia > Bacteroidales > Bacteroidaceae > UBA1189. The sequence goes on from JAFTVE010000035.1 coordinate 6,139, forward strand.
AACTTCACGAGCAGTTCGCCCTCTGCCGCATCTTCAGGGATGAAGATGTCGGCCGATTCGGTCTCCTGACCACCCGTTGTGGTGAGGTCTGCATCGTTACAAGCTGTGATAATCAGCCCTAAGAACAGGGCATATAGGATGTTTCTTTTCATATTCATTTTGTCTTAATAAAGAGCATTTTGCAAATTTCCGCAAAATTACAAATATAATTCCGTATATTCACTTTTTTCCAACGATTTAACATGTATATTTGTGAAATATGCAAAATATGCGAATATACCGTAGAAATGGCTTGGAACAAATGGCAGGACATGAAGATGAAGTGAGCGCGCATGCTCACCCTGAACGCCTACTACGACCATCAGACCAATATCCCCGTGGTATCGGCCTCCTCCTATCCACCTCCACCCACGACTTCGGCGTATCGTTGAAATTCTCGCTAACGAGGTAAGAAAAATCAAAGCCTGAATACGTATAAACTATCGGCATTGCTTCTAATCAAAAAGATTCCTCAAGAGAGAGGAAGGTTCTCATATTTTATCCAATTGCAACATTGACAGTGCAAACGACATCCGTTTTTTGTCTCGGTCAGGTTATTTTACGGTCTAACACCCATTTTTTGACATACGTCAAATAAAAGACATAAATCGGGACATTTTGCTTTCATTATGATAGCGGTTCCAAGAAATGGCTATACCTTTGCATCGAAAACAAGGACAGAGAGAGACAAAAGACAGTATTAGTAAGAACTTGACAAATGCCGATGTACAGCACAGCACTGACTGCTGCGAAGTATAAAAGCAAAATGTGAAACCCGCTCTCTGAATGGCAGGGAGCACAAATTTGAAAAGGTATGAAAAAGATTGTTAGTTTTATCAACTGGGCCTTAAATTGTTATCCTGTAAACGAGGAGATGTATGATTTCGATAAGATTGATTATATGTGCCCGTCAGGAATGATTCCTTTCAAGATGAAAGAGAATGCGTGAATTGTCAACCGAGTTTATAATAATAAAAGGATACTAAAGAAAAGAAGAATCTAAGTGTTTGTGGGCATCAGAAAAATTCAATAGGTATTGGTGCCATAGCAGCCAGGACGTGCTGAGATAGTACATAGCATTTGCAGTTCTTATTAATTTATGTATGACAAGAGGCTTCCCCGAAAGGAAGCCTCTTGTGTGTCGTTGGGACTTGGTGCAAAATGCTCGCCTTATGCCTGTTGTGGCCTTACTGCTCTGACGCTACGATGGATGCCCGTGCACGGCTCAGTGTTTCCAACGTCATTTGCAGATAGGAGGCTATATAGGTGAGCGGTGCGCGGCGTACAATCTCTGGCGAGTGCTGCATCAGTTTGGTGTAGCGGTCTTTGGCCGATTCGAAGCGCAGCATATCGGCTTTCACTTGGGAGAGGATGAGCGAGTTTTGTAAGAAATGGCGATAGAGATAGGATATATCGTGTACCTCGCTGGCCAGTTTTTCCATTGCTACGTATGGGATTTCCCAGATAACAGTATCTTCCAGTGCCTCTACGATGAGCTGTGTAGGGTGTTGGTTGAAGTAACTGTCGATACATATCACAACGCCTTGCTCGCAGGAGATGTGTTCGGTCATCTCCTTGCCGTTCTTGAAATAGTATTGTCTCACCAGTCCTTTCTCGACATACATCATGGCGTGGCACACGCTGCCTTCGGCGAGTATAATGTCTCCCTTATTGTATGCCTTACGCTCAATGATGCCGGCAAACAGGCGTATGCTGTCAACCGGCAACCTGCGTTTGGGGCAGGTTTCAATTGTTATCTTTTGGGCAATGTCAAAGTTCTTTGTCGGCATATCCTTTATGCTGTTTCAAGTTAGGATTGAGGTCGATACTTTTGTGCGGTATGGGGAATACGGTAGTATACCTGTTGCCCTCTTCGGGCAATGGAGTGCGTAGGTCGTAAGCCTTATGGTAGCGGTCGTAGCGGATGAGGTCTTGACGACGGTGTCCTTCCCATACGAGTTCCAGCAGACGCTCTTCCAATATGTTGTCCAGCGTGGCCTCGCGATGGGGCATACTCACTCGGTCGCGCACGGCATTGAGCTCGGCCGAACCGTCCTCGCCGTTGCGCACCTTGGCCTCGGCCTTCATCAGCAGCACATCGGCATAGCGGAAGAGCACGATATCATTGTCGGGCTGGCGTCCATCGGAGTGTGCCGTGCGGTCTACTTCGTATTTGGCCATACGGGCACCTGCAGTATACAGATAGGGGCTCCCCGTAAGGTTTCGTTTCAGTTCAAGGGGCATATATACCAGCGGTTTGCCGTTGTCTTGCATCACAATCTTGCCGTCAACGCGTACCGTGTCGGCATAGAAGTTCAAGGCAAAGCGCGTGTCCTCCTCATCGGTGCCGTAGCCATTGGCCATTACAGTAGAGATGGTGGCGCAAGTACCGTTCTCGGATGCACCACCCACTGCTCCGCCGTGGTTGTAGTGGCGCGAACGGAAGAGATACCAGAACTGTGCCGCATACAAGTTCTTGTCGAGCGGTATGGTAAAGATGTTCTCTATGGAGTTCTCATTGTGTACGGCAAAGTTGCTCAGATAGTCGGGAGCAAGTGCATAACCAGCCTCGGCCAGTTTGTCGCAATACGCAATGCATGCTTCCCAAGCGTTCAGCTCCTTGCCATCAACAGTAAAGAGGATATCCTTCCCATCGGGACGTATGCCATCGGTCCAGTCGTCATCAGCATAGACTTCTGCGTTCAGCATGACCTTGGCAAGCAGGAAGTGGGCCACAGGAGCCGTTACGCGACCATAGTAGTTGCCTTTTCGGTTCGATGGCTCATCGGCCAACATGGGCAACACGTCTTGCAGTTCATCGACGATGAAGCGCAGCACCTCACTACGCTCGCTCTGCACGACATCCTTCTGCGGTGTATCATGTGCTACGACTAAGGGCACCCGGCCATACATATCCATTATATAATAATAGAAGAGTGCGCGTATGGCCCGCACCTCGGCCGTGTATGATGCGGCCTGCTCTTCGGTCAACAGATCGCGATGGGTGTCGATGACGTGGAGCGACTTGTTGGCCAGTACCACCACCTTGTAGAGATACTTCCACGTATCGTATAGGGGCAGGTCATCCTCGCTCCATTTGTGCTGATACATATTGTCCCATAGGCCACCATCGTACCAGTCGCCGCCTCGGATGGGTATCATCGCCTCGTCCGTAGTCAAGGTGTTATAGTCGTATATTCCACGACAAGTGCCCTGCAAGCCTTCGCTGTCGGTCGCTCCTCCTATATAATTATAGAGTACGGCAACAGCATTGACATAGATGTCTGTAGCATTGTTGTAGATGTCCTCTTCGTAGAGTTGGTCACGCAGGTTCTCCTGCAGGCACGAAACCAAGGTCGTGGCAAGAAGAAGGGATAGGGATAATCTGTTATAGCTTTTCATACCAGTAATCGTTTTAGAATTGTACACTCACTCCCATCGAGAAGGTGCGATAGAGCGGATAGGCACGCTTGTCGTCGATACCCAGCGTACCGTTCACTACATAGCTGTTGATCATCGGGGTCAGTCCACTGTATGCGGTGAGCGTCGCCACATTGTTCACGTTGGCTGTCAGGCGCAACGAACGTATGGCCTTGCTCTTTATGGGGATATTGTATCCTACGGTGATATACTCAATGTTGACATAGTCGCCATCCTCCAGCCAGTAGTCCGATACATTCTGGTCCACGATATTCTTTTCTGGTGCCCCCTGCAACACGTTGTAGGTGGGGAAGCTCGACATGTTGGTGTAGGCCAGTCCCGTTCCGTTGAATATCTTGTGTCCGAATGCACCGTTCACCTGCACGGCAATATCCCAGTCCTTGTAGCGGAAACTGATGTTCGAGCCCAATGTTACCTTCGGCGTAGCCTGTCCGGCTACGTATCGGTCGCCGCCATCGCCCAGATTCACCTCTCCATCGCCATCGAGGTCGGCTATATCGTAGCGATAGTTGCCTTGCTCGTTCTTGACGAGTCCCTTGCAGTGAGGCAGATAGAACACGCCAAGCGGCTGCCCTACTATCTGGTACACCACATTGTTGTCGCCTCCGTGCTGTCCGGCTCCGTAGAGCGAACCTATGGGAGTGACCTCTGCTGCTGTCATCTGCATCCCGTTGTATTCGCCACTGAGCGAGAGCAGGCGGTTGCGCTGGTATGCCACGTTCAGGTTGATGTTCAGTTCGGTCTCCTTTTGCTGGATAGGCATCATCGACACGCCAAGCTCAACGCCCTGGTTCGACATCGAGCCGATATTGGCCATCAATTTGTCGTAGGCGAAGGCCGGTACAGGTACGTCATAGGAGTAGAGCATATCGGTAGTCAGCGAGTAGTAATACTCGGCCGTCAGCATCAGGCGGTTGTCCCATGCCCCGAAGTCGATGCCGACGTTCGAGGTGGTGCGTGTCTCCCATTTCAGGTTGGGATTGGTATTCTTCATCGTGCCCATTGTCACAGTGGGTACACCGTTGATAGATACGATGCCGTTCTCCTTCACCGTATTGAGTGTGGTGTATGAGGTTATGCCGCCCAGATTGCCCGAGCTACCGTGCCCCGCACGCAGGCGCAGCAGCGTCACTCGGGATACATCCTTCATGAATGCCTCCCTGTGGATATTCCACGTGCCCGATACCGAGGGAAACACTCCCCACGTATTGTCCTTTCCTACCATTGACGAACCATCGGTGCGCAGGGTGGCGCTCAGGCTATACCGATTGTCAAAATGATACGCCACACTGCCCATCAGTGAAGCCAACGAAGGGTCTTCGTACGAACTGCCTGTGCCTCCAAAGGGGCGCGACGAGGTGGCACCTATATTATGATACGAGAAGTCATTGGTCGTTATTCCCTTCGCCTGCACCCAGAATCCCGTGCGCAGCTGCTGGTGATACTCACCGCTTACGCTGGCATCCAGCTTGTGCTTACCCCACGCATTGCCGTAGTTGAGTGCGGCATTGGCAAGGTAGTCCTCGCCGTTGAACTCTCCCCTGTAGACGTTTCCCTGTGCCCACACCCACGTAGGACAGAACTGTGCGCGTGAGGTGGAATAGTATGAATAAGCACCGAAGAGCGACAGGTGCAGATGGCTGTCAATGTCATACGTCAGCCTCAGGTGCGTGTTCAGCGTAGCATCCTTCGAGTCGTTCTTCTCATCAAGCAATATGCCCGGATGGTTTATCCATGCTGCGGTCGAGTTCTTCACCCAGTTGCCGTTGGCATCCTGTCCTGCAGGATAGGTAGGGTTCTGTGTTGCTGCCGAGTTGAAGAGCATCTGCGTGTCGAATATGTCATGTGTCATGGCCGAAGAACCGAACACCCCGAAGTCGCCCGTCAGCCTACCGCCGAAAGCCTTCTGTGTCACGTCGATCTTGGCCACCATGTTGCGGTAGTCGTTCACGCGGACGATGGTGTTGTGGTCCATCAGTCCGAACGAGGCGCGATAGTTCTGCGTCTCCGTGCCACCACTGAACGCCAAATGATGCTGCTGCACGCTTCCCGTGCGTGTGATGACCTTATGGAAGTCCGTATCGAAGCCCCCGTCATTATAGTCCAGTCCCCACGCCTCGGCCGTAGCCCTATACTGTGCCGCACTGAGCATCGGCAGGTATTTGTACATCGGCTCCACGCCATAGTTTCCGTTATACGAAATCTGGAATCCGCCTCCCGTGCCGCGCTTGGTCTTCACCTCGATGACACCCGAGGCACCTCGCGAACCATACCTTGCCGTCTCCGAAGCATTTTTCAGAATCGTGAAGCTCGCAATGTCCGAAGGATAGATAGTCGACAACGTCGCCACGTCCGAGGTTACCCCGTCGATAATCACCAACGGGTCGTTGCCACCGGTGATAGAGGTCGTACCGCGCACCCGCACACTGTTGAGCATAGCCATACGGTCAGTACCGTTGGTCGTCACGTTCACACCGGCCGTCTGTCCGCTGAGTGCCTCCAGCGCATTGTTTACAAGACCTTTCCTGATTTCCTCATGGCGGATATGTTCCGCCAGTCCGTTCGTGGACATAGAATCTGCCACCTCCTTGGTATATTGCACCTGAGCGGCAAGCTGCAGATGGCTGCAACAGAGCAGCAACACAAATGTCTTCAGTGTTAATCTCATCATAGCAATAGCAATTTTAGATAAAACACTCTATTTTTGTTGCAAAATTATACTTTTTATCCGATACACAACGGACTTCACCTCCGAATTTACCCCCTTGCCACCACATTTTTTTGATATATGTCAAATTTTTCGCCCTCCATTATGCATCAAAGCAGAAGGAGGGAGTTCCCCTAATCAGTAGCCAGCGGATGCTGAGAGACCGTCAATAGCTGTTCTCCATTACGCTCAGGAAATAACTGGGAGCTGTAATGTAATACAGAATAAGTGGGACTGCCAAATGGGCGGTCGCCATTTTGTTGAAAGCCATAAAAGGCTATCCCATCACCACATCCGCCAAGTCGAGCCCTTGGGCGATGGCTTCAGGGTGATCCATCAGGTTGTAGTACCAGGTGGGGATGTGGAGGCGGTGCCCCAGTTCGCGGTTGAACCTGTGGATGTTCTCCTCGAATCGTGTACTATCCTAATCTATTTCATAAAGTAATCAGCAATGCTTTATTGTAGCGAAGGCATCATACTCTAATAGAAGTTTCCAGTATTTGTCTTTCTTAAAGTTCAATAGCATATTGATATCTTCTTCATTCATCGATGGAAAGTTCAAATATCCCATCATTGTATTGATAACAAAATCCTTTTCTTCTTTTTGAGGGTTTAGGTTGTTGTCAGTACAAAAAAACCATATTCTTCTTACCATCTTCAATATAGACTTATTCAGACCCAGTATCCTCATGGCATTTCCCTTGGATTCTGGTGGTTCCGGGTCTTCTTGCCACTCAGCCATGCCATCCTCTGTATAGATAAATGTCTGAATAATATTAGAGTAAAGCACAAATGGAGGTAGAAACGTATGCTTTCTTTTCAGGTTACAGCACTGTGGAGTCGGGCTTTCATTGAACAGATTACCGTCACACGATAGTAGTAAATTCTGATAAGCAATCGAATGTGGATGGGGAGGATATGTAATTGGAGACAAAGATTTGAAATCTTCGGAATGAGGTAATCCGTCGAGTTCTGTTGCTCTCGTTCGGTATTTATCCAATTCTGTTTTATCCACAGCATGGTTGGGCATGACATGCTCTATTGTCATTTTCTTGCATTCAGACAATCTCCTCATACAATAACAACAAAGCCCATCTTGTTCCTGTATCAAAACTTCATCTATAAGCCTCTGTCGGAATTTAACGTGATTGTGCGCATCGTCAATCTCCGAACAAAAGGCTTTATACATATCGTTGGGATACGCTTTTGTTCTGTTATGAAAACAATTCAAGAATTCAGTAACGATCTGTTCTCCTTGTTGTTTCTTTAAGGTTTTATCAATATACTTCATCCTATTTTAGCATCTGATAAAACAGACTTTTTTCGCCAACGACATTCTTTATCATCTCTTTGATATTGGACATCTTTTCTTTATCTCCTTTGGATTTCCAAAAGTCGTAGGCTTCCTTGTAATCGTTCAATCTACTATCGTCGTCTGGGGTATCCATTGTGTACTTCAGCCCAGATGAAGCATCCACACCCTGCATGTTTGCTATTGGAGAGAAAACAACCTCAGTCTCGTTCCTATATATTTTGTAAATGATGTTGCTGCCATCTTTCTGTTCAAAGGCTGAAAGTACAAGAGGCGAGTGGGTTGAAACGATCCATTGAATACGGGTGAAGGTAGTGCGGAGACGTTTTAATATGGTACGTTCTACAGAAGGATGTAAATGCAAATCCAGTTCGTCTATAAGGACAATTCCGTCTGGATTGCAGTTCTCGTTCAGTAAATATCCACGACATGCTATATCTAGTACTATAGAGAAGAAACGCAGATAACCTGTAGGCAACTCTGTAAATGGTATTCTGGTTCCGTTATCATATTCCACCACCACTACCTCGTTTTTGCCTCTAAAGTCCAACAATATATCTCTTAATGCAATATCCATATCTGGGTTGTATACAGAGACAGGTTTGGAACATTTCACTAGAACAGTACGGATGGCATCTATAAAACGAGTTGCTTTTTCATCATTTTGCAGACGACTCTTCTTATATTTCATGATGAAATACTGTAGCCATATTTCAGTACAATTTTTATCATCGTCCCATTTATAGTATGCCGCATTTCGAGGTAACGGATTACCTGACTCTAACATAGCCTTGATGGTGGTTGACAATTGTAGATTGACGTGAGGATAAGAGTCTGAGAAATATGCAAATACAGGCAATTCGCTCTTCCCGTTATCATAAGTTTTCCAAAATTTCAGATTCGCCTTTTTATAGAAAGAATCTTTCAGCCCCTTAGTCAACGCGTCTTTTTCAAAGGTCCAATTCAATCGTTCGTTGTTTCCCAAAGTGGCGTATAGAGTATTGACAATCGGATAGTGGTAATTGTATTCGGTTTCACCCTCATCCTCGTCTTTTCCGTAACGGGCATCCAGAGGTTTAAAACTAATTACATTTCTATCAGAAGACGCTATGAACTGAAATTGAGGTTCATCTTTCCTGCGAGAAAAGACGAAACTCAATAATTGTTTGATGGCCTTTATCAAGTTGGTCTTACCAGCACCATTCTTACCGATAAAGATGGTTACCTCCGAGCCAAAATCTACAGTACAATCTTTATAGTTCCTGTAGTTGTGTAATTGTACCCTATCTATTCTCATCGCGCATTTTTTTTGCTATTTGAAAAGCAAAGTTAGTTATTTTCCTTATAATCTACAACATTCGCTCTAAAAAAGAGTTCCGTGCAGTGAGTATATGCTATTCTGACAATAAGAATTGATTCAATAGATTATCTGAAGTGTGTCTAACCCATCACCACATCCGCCAGGTCGAGCCCTTGGGCGATGGCTTCAGGGTGATCCATCAGGTTGTAGTACCTGATGGATCACGACGAAGCACGCCGCGAGGGATGGGACTTGGCAGACGTCGTTTTAAGTTCATAAGTTTTTGAGTTTATAAGTTGGCAAACTCAACAACTAAGGAACTCATAAGCTCACCCCCTACGGCTCGCCCAAGTACTCGAAGATAATCATCACCTGACGGCGCGTCAGTCGGCGCGAGGCACGCTGGTAGCCCACGCGCTCCAGGGCAGGGAGCAGACCGTGGGCCGAGGTGATGTACTTGTGCAGCAGGCGCAGGGCCGAGGAGCGCGGTGCGCCGGGGAAGTAGAGCTGGGCGAGCTCGCTTTTGGTGAGGGAGGAAACCAAAGGTTTATTTACAATTTGACAATTTACCATTTACTATTTATTTACCATTGAGTTATTTGACAATTTGCTTGCATCGTGATATTCACTACCCCCTCCGTTTCGCTACGTAAACTCCGCTACACTCGTCCCCCTTAAAGGGCGACAGTGCCTTTTGAATAGTCTTAACGCGCGTACAAACAAACTAAAAAGAACTGTCGCCCTTTAAGGGGGACGAGTGTAGCGCAGTGTACACGTAGCGAAACGGAGGGGGTAGTGATTACGTTCTTTTCACCCTATAAAGTTACAAAAAAACCACCACATAATCAATGGTTAACAGATTTAATTTCAATCTCTTCAAAGATTATTTACAGGGCTTACCGTAACTCTCATCTGCGGAACGTTGCCCTACTGCAAGGTGGTACCTTTGCAGTAGGAATTCTGAATTCTGAATTATGAATTCTGAATTCCCGCATGCGAAATTAACCTTATTTATTAACCCGAATGATGGATTAGAAGATTGCTGTCCGGAGGCAATTCAACATTAGTTGATGTTTGGCTGCACTCGCTGAGAAATTGCAAACAAGTTTGCATTTCGCTCGTTTGCACAAGCATTCATAATTCATAATTCAAAATTCAGAATTAAAAAACCATGCCAATCAACTACGCAATCAAGAAAGTGAAGAACCCCAACGGTATCGAAGGTACCCAGTATTTCCACGGCCAAGCCATCAAGACGGGTGAGCTGACCTTAGAGAAGCTGGCCAAGCGCATCAACAACAGCACCACCGTGACGCAGACCGACTGCCGCGCCGTGCTCCTCAGCATGAAGGACCACATCATTGAAGCCCTCACCGAAGGTCAGGTGGTGGTGCTCGACGACCTCGGCCGCTTCCAGGTGACCCTGCAGGGCAAGTGCTACTCGCAGGACACGATGGCCGCCAGTGACTTCGCACCCTCGGCAATGATCAAGGGTCACAAGATCGTGTTCCGC
>JAFTVE010000036.1 GCA_017465905.1 Bacteroidaceae bacterium
GCCGAGGTCGTCGAGCACCACCACCTGACCTTCGGTGAGGGCTTCGATGATGTGGTCCTTCATGCTGAGGAGCACGGCGCGGCAGTCGGTCTGCGTCACGGTGGTGCTGTTGTTGATGCGGCGGGCCAGCTTCTCTAAGGTGAGCTCGCCCGTCTTGATGGCTTGGCCGTGGAAATACTGGGTACCTTCGATACCGTTGGGGTTCTTCACTTTCTTGATTGCGTAGTTGATAGGCATGTCTTTTTGAATTGAAAATTGAAAATTGAGAATTGAAAATTACCTCCGGATGGCAAGCCTCGCTTCTGAATCTTCGGGTTAATAAATATGGTTTAGGTGTCAATTGACAGTGCAAGGTTCGTGCAAACGAGTGAAATGCAAGTGCACTTGCAATTTCCCAACGAGTGCAGCCGAAGCTCGCAATAGAAAGTAATGTGAGCGCTCACATTACAAGTCCTGGCCAAGGACTCAAAAGAGGTGTAACCCTCTTTATTTCTATTGCAAAGGTACCACCTTGCAGTAGGGCAACGTTCCGCAGATGAGAGATAACGTAACCCCTACAAATAATCTTTGAAAAGGTTGAAAATAAATTTATTAACCATTGATTATGTGGTGGTTTTTTTGTAACTTTATAGGGTGAAAAGCATTGCTTTTCAACGATGACGATAACGAAAACGATAACCGTTACCCCCTCCGCTCCATTACGCTGAGGCTCCATTTCGCTCGTCCCCCTTAAAGGGCGACAGTGCCTTTTGAATAGTCTTATCGCGCGTACAAACAAATTAAAAAAAACTGTCGCCCTTTAAGGGGGACGAGTGTAGCGGAGTTTACGTAGCGAAACGGAGGGGGTAATGAATATCACGTTGCAAGCAAATTGTCAAATAACTCAATGGTAAATAAATAGTAAATGGTAAATTGTCAAATTGTAAATAAACCTTTGGTTTCCTCCCTCACCAAAAGCGAGCTCGCCCAGCTCTACTTCCCCGGTGCCCCGCGCTCCTCGGCCCTGCGCCTGCTGCACAAGTACATCACCTCCGCCCACGGTCTGCTCCCTGCACTGGAGCGCGTGGGCTACCAGCGTGCCTCGCGCCGACTGACCCGTCGGCAGGTGCAACTCATCTTCGAATACCTGGGGGAGCCGTAGAGAATATTACCACCAAAAAAAACGAGCCGCAAAAACATTGCGGCTCGTAATAATCTCACTTATGTCTGTTCACTTGACTACCATCTTCTTCCCCTCAACGATGTAGATTCCTCTAGAGAGTTCATGAGCAGCGTTGTTGAGCTTCATGCCCTGCAGCGTGTAGATGTCGGGTGACGAGAGATAGCTTATGTTCTCTCTGTCTATGCCTTGAGGAATATTATCGCCCAGGCGGTAGAGCTTAACTCCGTGTCTCGGTACCTCGACGCTGAGTGTGCCGCTTGTGGTACCCGCACTCTCATTGGCCCAGATGTCGTGGAGGGGAACTTCCTCATCGGCCCCATATCCAAACTGAGTGAGATCGACGCTGATGGTAGCCGCTTTGGGCTGAGAGCGTGAGATGAGGAACTCCATTGTGGTGCCCGACGAACTGGTGTTGTCGCGATCGCAGCTGGAGTCATAGCCACACAGCGCGCTGAACTTCACGTAGTCGTGTCCCTTGGGTAGGTCATAGATGAGTGTACACTCGGCATTCAGTCCCAGTCCAAGGCTGTAGGTCTTTCCTTCCACTACCAGCGCGCCTCCCTCTACATTGCGGTTGACATGTAGGCTGCCCCACTCCGAGGTGTATGAGGTATGCTTATAGGTAGTGAGTGATGTCTCGTTGCCCTCTTTGTCGATGAGCACGGGGTTGATGAGGTTGGCGCGGTCGTAGGCAAATCCGTCGCCAGCATTGCTCACCTTGATGATGAGCTGCTCTGAGCCTGTGATGTCGGCTTCGAGCATGGCCGATTTGGTGCCTGTGCGTGAGATGAGTCCCGAACGTGCAGCATAGGCCGCTGTTTCGCTGGTGATGGGGTTTTGGTCAAACACCATGAAGCGCAGTGTGGTGGTCGATCCCGTCTGTCCTATGCCACTATCATCGGCTGCTGCGAGCGCCTTGAAGCGCACCACCTCCATATCGTCGGGGATGGTGAAGAAGAGTGCTGCGTTGGCATCGGTAGAGAATCCGCGCTCGTAGGTCTGTCCCAGCACCTTCATGGCACCACCATGGTCTACGTTCTTATTCTCATTGACGCGGTTGAAGTAGGATGCCGTATAGGTGCGTGTGAGATACTTGCCTGTGAGCTCCACCTCACTGCCGTCGGCAAGCACGAGGGTGGGGTTTATCCAGTCGCCATGGTCGTAGTTGTAGTTGTCGCCGCCGTCGTCCACCACGAGAACCAGTTGTTTGCTTCCTTCTGGCCATTTGATGTCGACCTCTACGGCGTGTCCGTCAGTAGTGTAAGCCACCGTCTCGCTGCAGTAGAGCGCCTTGCTGCCTTCGACCCAACGTGTGGTGGCGCGGTTGAAGAGTGCTAGGTAGCGGTTTCCTGTGGCGGGGTCTATGCTAGTCCACACGGTGTGTCCGTTATCCTCATTGGTAGACACCTCGTGTGCCTCCACGCCATACTTGTGCATCTGGTGATACTCCTCGTTGGTGAGCAGCGAGTTGGTGAAGTCGTCGTTCTTCGTCATGTCACCGCCGAAGAAGAGCGGCGAGTGGCAGATGCCCCAAAGCGTCATCACGGTGTATTGCTCGTCTTGGGTGAGGTTGGTCCAATGTCCCTTGTCGGCACTGCAGTAGCCCGGATCGCCGATGGTAGCAGCGATGTGTCCCAAGGGCAGCATGTCGCAGTCGGCATAGTTGCCAGGGCGAGCATATTGGGCCCATTCGGCAGCCTCTCGGAATACGAGGTCCACGCCACTCCAGGTATCCCACAGGTCGTCCATCATGCGCCACATGTTGGCATTGTCAAGGCAGTCCTGTGCATACTCAAACTGGGTCTTACCGGGGCTCAGCGAGAGCACAATGGGGCGTCCCGTCTGGTCTATGGCCTTACGTATCATACGTATCTCGTCGGTGTGGAAGGGACGGCTCAGGTCGTCAATCTTGATGAAGTCCACGCCCCACTCGGCATAAAGGTCAAAGATGCTGTTGTAATAGAGCTGCCCTGCCTCGTTATTCTGTATGGTGAGGTTATCCTTCAGCCAGGTACACTCAGGTGTGGTGTTGGTGTATACTTGGCTCCACGGAGTGCTCTCGCTGCCCTTGAGCTTATAGGCCGAAGGGTTGTTGAGGATATACTTGGGCAGTCCGCGCATGATGTGTATGCCAAACTTCAGTCCCATGCGGTGTATTGAGTCGGCCATGGCCTTGAAGCCCTGGTTTACTCCATCGACCATGCACGAGGGGAATCGCGAAGGCGAAGGTAGGTAGCGGCCATACTCATCAAGCACGCAGTCCTGATCGCCGCGTTGGTTATAGTTGCCACCACCGAGGCTGGGGTGATTGGCATACCAGCGGATGTCGAGTACCACATACTCCCATCCATACTCGTCGAGCCCCTTCTCGGCAATGTAGCGCGCATTGTCCATCACCACCTTCTCGTTGGGCGAACTGTAATAGCAATCCCACGAGTTCCATCCCATAGGTGGTGTCGGTGCCCATGTGCGGAAGGTTTCGATGCTGCTTTCTTGTGCATTTGCGGTGAGTGTCATCAGTGCCACCAATACCGGAGCCACGATGCGTTTCAGTGTGTTTTTCTTCATATTAGATTTGTTTTCTCATTATTATAGGGGCAAAGGTAGCGAAACTTTTGGATGTTCTGCACACAAAGGGAAGATAAATTCCCGGAAATTTGTGGACAATTTATGCCCCACGGCCTCTTGCCCGCGCTGCTCGCTACGGGCTATCGGGTCAATGACAGGCACTTCACACGCCGTCAGGTGCAACTCATCTTCGAGTACCTGGGTGAGCCGTAAGATCAATTGAAAATTATGGCTCCGCGATGTATGCACTTTTCCCTCTTCATTCTTCACTTTTAACTATAAAATCAGAGCCGTCCGATTTTTCCAACGGACGGCTCTGATTTTTCTACCGTAAGGCTCTGATAATCTTGACGGACGGCTCTGATTGGCGGAACTGTTCCTGATTCGGGTTGTCAGGTTACCGAAGAGGCAAAAAAGATGTGGCAACGCATTTCGTTGATTATTAGTGCGATTGATGCGTTCTGCCACATTGCCACGCGTTTTCGGAACCCTATAGGGATAATAAATAATTAATTATAGATTTATTTTTCTTTTAATTATTTATTTAAATACACATAAGGTATGCAAAACCGGAAAAGATGTGGCAGAGCGTTCGTAACAGAGTGTATATCTGCCCGTTGCGTTGCCACATCTTTTTTAAGATTGCTGCAGCTTCGTTCTATTCCTCCACGCTGCGGTGCGCATCCATGCGCTGCTGCTCCTTTATCTGATCGCCCGTGAGGATGACCACGTTCCACCCGCGGGTGTTCAGCACGCGCCGCTGCTCATAACCCAGCCGCTGCATGGCTATGGCGATGAGCTTGGGCGATAGCGTCACGCGCACGGCACCGCCCACGAGTTCGATGATGCGCGTGGCGGTGAGGAACTCGCCCCGCTCCTCACCATAGGGCTTACGCAGATAGGTACGTATCAGCTCCTCCTCGATGCAGGGCTCCTCGAACTGGCGGTTGTGCCGCTCCAGCTCGGCATTCTCCTCGTCGTCAAACCAGTAGCGGAAACCGTTGCGGTAGAGGGCATAGGCTTGTGCGTAGATGCCGTCGTAGTCGAACGGATGGTCATAGGGCGAGTCGATGGCCTCAATCATGAAGGGCAGCCAGCGGCGGTGACCCGTGAGGTCGGTGAGGAAACGCGGGTTGTTGCCCGTGCCGCAGAACGAGGCGATGTGGGCACGGCGCACCGTGTAGCGTGCATAGACAGGACGCAGGTTTACCGACGGGTCGGTGACGAGCGCCTTCAGCTGGTTCACCTCCGAGGCGTTCATCACATCCAGCTCCTCGAGGTCGATGAGTGCCAGTTCGGTCAGTGCCAGGCGGTCGTCCTTGTCCATGCGCCCCTTGAAGGTCTTCGTGGCGAAATACTCGCCCAAGACAGGTGGCAGCAGGCGCGTCATGAAGGTGGTCTTGTAACGTCCTTGCGGACCGATGTAGGTGAGTATCTCGTGGTTGGTGACGCTCTCGTCCATCCATGCCGCCACCATGGCCACTATCCATTTCTTGAAGAAGCGGTTGTGCATATCCTGCGTGCAGCCCGTGACGTGCACCATCGAGGCCAGACGGTCGATATGGTCCGTCACCCCGTCCCACGCCGGCAGATGCTCCAAGTATTCGTGCAGTGGGTTGTAGGTAGGGTAAAAGTCGCTCTCGATGATGGTGTTGAACTCCTTGGGGCGTGTCGTAAGTCCCGTGCTCAGGCAGAAGCGGCAGTAGAGCGAGTTCACGTGATCGTCGGTGAGCTCGATAAGTTGAGAGTTGAAAGATAAAAGTGGAAAGTTACCATCCGGACGGCAACAACTGTCATCTGTCATCTTTCCACTTTCAACTTGTATCTCTCGTTTTCGGGTAATCACATTATACCTCACCCTCACGCCACTCTCAGTGAGGAAGCGCTGTATGTCGGCCACCGTGGCTTGGTTGGACTGACGCCTACGTGGCAACCGCGCCGTGCCGTGCTCCTCGGTCTGCTGGTAGCACGAGCGCACGATGGCCTCCACTGCGGGGGTGTCGTAGTCGGCAAATCGGTTCACCGCCCACTCGCGGCACTGCTCTTCGGGCACACCGTAGCGGTTCATCTCATAGCAGGCAGCATTCACATATTTGTTGTAGCTGCCAGCCTCGTACACCACACCACACCGCGCCGCTCCAGCTCACGCAACACGGCATCCTCACATCTCTTCACTCTTACCTCTTCACTCTTACCTCGCCTCGGTCTCCCTACGCTCTTCTTCTCCTCAGGCTCGATGACGAATGGCGTAGCCTCTGGGTTATAGTACAGCTCCTCGTCATAGGCAATGGTGCTGATGCGCCCCACATTCTTGCACTGGTGGTCGGTGGGCAAGCCAGTGAGGTTCTGGTAATAGGTGTTGACGGTGAGAAAGGCAGTTTTATATAACGTTGACGTTAACGATGACGATAACTGCCTGCCGGATGGTAAGTCAACGTCAACGTTATCGTTATCGTTGGACGTGTTGGACGTGTTGAGCGCGTAACGCGCTAAAACACGAACTCCCTGCCCCGACAAGGTAGTATACGCCAGCAGCGTATGCTCATCGCCCCGCACGAGAGCGAGCACCTCGCCCATCCGCTCGGCAGGGATATGGTCTATGTCCACCAGGCTCAGTCCCGTGAGCTCCACGATGTGCTTCTGCTGCCGCCCGCCCTCGAAGCGTGCCGCCACGCCGAAGCTCGTCATCATCTTCTTGTATCTACTGGCACCCTGCTCATCGCCCGTGGCACGGGCATAGCGGTGCTTCTCGGTAAGGTCGCGCACCGACTGGTCCGTGCGCATCATCGTCACCACCTCCTCGAGGGTGACAGGCCGCGGCTGCGTGTCGTGCACACCGCGGAAAAGACTTAACTGTTGCATAACGAAATATTTATAGTTACTTTTACGCCACAAAATAAGTCATAGCAGAAATAGCGATGTCCCTATACGTATAGGGACACACGAAAATACTTACTCCTAAATTAACATTTTTTATGGGAAAACGAACAGAAAACCTGTCACCACTGGGCAAGTTGGTGGCTGCCGAGGTCAGTCGGTGCGGCCTCACGGTAAAAGACCTGTGTGCCATCGCACACATCAGCGGTGTTACCTACTACAAGCTCCTTTTCGGAAAGACCTCATGACGAGTGTACACATACGCCTATTGGGCTGTCTGGAACAGTACCAAACAGCCCAACAAGCACATAGGTTTATGATGGAGTACATCTGTATGCTGAAGCATCAGAGCCAGTAAGTGTTAGTTAGGGAAATCAATAGGCTCTAAAGCTAAATCGTGTATTCCTGGAACAAACCGATCATCCCTACTCCAGTAATCAGAGTAGGGATGATACTTGCTAAGAGAGAGAAAAATTTATGATTATCGTTTAATTACCTTCTTGCCATTGACAATGAAGATGCCCTTGTGCATCTCTGTGACACGCTGGCCTGCAAGGTTGTATACGCCTCCGTCGGCATCAGTGACTGTAGCATTGCTGATACCGTTTGCATCCTCATAATCCTTGAGCTCTACGTAGATGATTTCCACAGTGGGGTCTGCGTAGTTGTCGGCCATAGACTGATAGTCGACAAGAAGGCCTACGGGCATCACGCAATCCACGTTGATGGTACCCTGCGCGTGCTGCAGCTCGCCCTTAAGCTTGTAGTAGGAGATGGAGTCGGTCTTGTGGTCGAAAGTAATGGTGTAGATTCCAGTATTGGCATCTACGGTGTTGCTGCCATCAATGAATGAGAAGCTGCTCTTCGCGCAGTCATATACTCCTGCCAGGTGCTTCTCGTCTTCACTGTAGAGGACGAGTGAAGCAACGGGCTGTCCGCTTTCGCCAAGGAGTGTGAGACGCCAGCAAGCTACGGGATACCCCTGCTTGACATAGTATGTATACATGCTGAATCCAGTTACAGAGGTGACAGTGTCTAACGTATAGTTTACCACAGCATTCTCATGATCGAGCAGGTCATAGGATACGAGCTCTTCGTATCCAATCTCCCCCATCATATACTTTTCGTAAGAGGCATAATCGTATGCCGAGTAGGAGCCGAAGCTGCCGGCAAGTTCCAGTGTCTTGCCTCCGGCATCGGTCAGTGTCCCGGCAATGGAATAGTAGGACATGTAGTCAGCCAGGTGGGAATACTCGATGGCGATAGTGCCCGATACGGCCTCGAAAGTCTGATCCTCGCCTACGACCATCACAGCAGTGCAAGCAGTACCGTCAATGGTGTAAGTACCGTTGATGTGGTGGTTGTCGGCAGCGCAAAACATGATGCTACCTTGAGCATTGTAGGTCTCCATGTCGATGAACTCGAATTGGAACTGGTGGGTTTCGGCATTCATCACATAAGCGCGGGCATAAGACAGGTTGAGCTGATAGTCTGCTGCCTGTACTGCCAGACATGCGATGAGTGTCAGGAATGAAGTAAATAGTTTTTTCATAAATACTGTGTTTTAATAAAGTGATTTGATTAATAGAATTATTTCCCTATAAGTATCTCTCTTATCTTGTTATTTGAGGGGCGTGGAGCATTGAGGTCAATGATTCTTCCTTCACCATCGAAGAGCATGAACTGTGGTATGCCGTTCACCTTGTAGCGTTGGGCAAAAGTGGACCTGAAGGCTTCGGGTATATTGTACTGTGCCCACGATGGCTTGTCGGTCTCAAGGCTCTGCTTCCACTTGTCGACATTCTCATCAAGTGACACACTGACAAAGCGTATCTTGTTGTTGTCTTTCAGTTCCTCTACCAGTCTCTCTAAATGCGGTATTTCTGCAACGCAAGGACCGCACCAAGTAGCCCAGAAGTCCACGTATGTCACCTTGCCGCCTCCGATAACGGCACTGAACATGACTTTATTCCCCTTCACGTCGTACATCTCAAAGTCGGGTGCCGGCTGTCCCGGGAGCAGTTGTGATGAGTTGTCGAGATAGCGTTTGTGGATGTCATGATAGACAGAGGTGTCGCCCACAATGGTATGGTATACCTCAAATGCGCGGTCCAGATTCTGGGGCTTGCGTGGATTGATCATCTGTGACATCACGTGGCTGGGTAGTGCCACGCGTACATACGGGTCAGATATGCTGTCGCGTACGAAGCAGAAGAAGCGTGCATTGGAGGGCTCTCCAGCATAGAGTTGCGGCATATTGGCCAGACGGCAGTTGATGGCCTCCACGGTATTGATCGACATAAGGCCACGATGAAGGTTGTCCTGGTCATTGAGGTCGATGGAGTACAATGCACGACGAAAGTCGGCATCGTCCCAGGCGCGTAGCCCCAGCCGTCCCAACCTGCGATTGTACACGAACAGCATATTGTCATTCATCACCTCAATATCCTGCTCCTTGGCTGCGGCAAAGTCGGCCTCTGCTCCCACGAGCATCATACGCAACGTGTCTTGCTGACGACGCACTGCTGCATCAAACTCGCGATATGGCATGGCCGTGCCATCAGGTTGCTGATACTGGTAGCCGAAGAACTCGGGGCGGTTGATGTAGCGGCTCTCTATGGCTCCATCGCCTTCTATGCTCTCGGCCAAGCGTCCGTCCATCCTCACTGTAAGCTGTCCGCCAGGCTT
Source organism: Bacteroidaceae bacterium (assembly GCA_017465905.1). Taxonomy (GTDB): domain Bacteria; phylum Bacteroidota; class Bacteroidia; order Bacteroidales; family Bacteroidaceae; genus UBA1189. Next base: position 9,296 of record JAFTVE010000036.1, read on the forward strand.
CATATAGCAGTAAATCACATTGCGACGGTCGCCAAGATACTCCAGATAGAGGCCACGGAGGGCGCTCTCCTGTAGGTCGAGCTCGATACGGAACTCTCCATTCTTGCCTACCGCGAGCGTGTCGTAACTGCTGTTGCCCTTGCCGGCAGACGGATTGTACAACAGCAGATAACCTGTACCGTCATACTCATCTACGGTACCTGTAAGCACCGACTTTCCGTCGGGCTTGTCCATACATCCTTGTAGCAATAGTGCTACAGTCATCAAAGTAAAAAAATATCTCATAGTCATTATATATTGATATTCCAGTCTAACACCCGTTCGGCATATTCGAGGGCAAGCTGTTGCTTGGTGGTAAAAGCACCCTCGGCCGTTGGGTGGTTCTCATAATAGTTGCGCTGCTGCTCCGTGCCGTAGAGTGCAAATGACAGATGGCAGGCAAGGTCGATGTATACAGTCATATAGGTATCATACGCCAAGCGGTAGGGAGCGCCATCAGCCCCCATGAAATAACCATAATAGGTAGACAGGCTACGAAACATGTGGTCGAAGCATCCATAGGTCTCCATATTGTAGGCAGGGTACACCGACAGGGGAAAGTATGACCCTGTGCAATTGGCATCATATCCCTTGCCGCCCTGTAGTTCTATAGCATAGTCGTAAAACTCCTGAGGATACTGCTCAGCGGGAAGCGAAAGCAAATAGTTGACCAATATGGAGGCTGCCCAGAGTTGTGTGGCGTGCGCCTTGTCTGTGCTCCTGAACGACGGTCCGAAGGCACCCAAGGCCACGAAGTTGGTCGAACTGTACGACATCAGTGTCTGTCGTGTAAAGAGTGTATCGCTGACGTTCTCGTAGTTTACCAGATTGCAGTCAAAGGCAATACTATCGGCCAATATCACATAGGACGGCATGGCCTCGATGACGGATTGCGGCATGTCGTCAAGCACCGTATGCAGTAGTTCAAGTGCTTCCAACACAGAGGTTGCCTCGGACTCGCCTGCAGGGATGAAGTCAAGTGAATTGTAGCTGGTCCACTCGAAATGCGTAAACACGTCAGAGTAGTTGCTGATAAAATGCACTCCATAGGCATCGAGCAGCGCCTGCTGCTTTGCCCTTATCTCGGTATGGGAAGAGAAACTTCCCGGTGCCTCAAACTCAAAGGTGAACTCTGAAGGGTCGCTTTTGTCACAACCGGCAACACACATAATCAGGCACAATAGCAGGAGTCTTATACTATTATCAAATTTATTCGTCATATCGTATTCAGTTTTTTATTGTTACTCAGCTGTACGTGAGGGGCGTGGATTGGGAATGGAAGCATCGAAGCTGCGCTCTTCGGCCGGTATAGCCAATGTATAGCCCTCGTCGCCTTCGTGCAGGACGAAGCGCACACCTCCTTGCCAATAGTGTGTAAGCTCAGGACAACCTTGGCGGCGAAGGTCGAACCAGCGGTGTACCTCATCGAAGCAAAGCTCGCGACGACGTTCGTCAAAGATGAATGCTACCAGTTCGTCCGTTGAGGTAAAATCGCTCGACACAAGATCCGTATAACCTTTTATGCGATGGCGGCGTAGCGTGTTCAGAAGTTCCAGTGCCTTGCTGGTATCTGGATTGTCACGGCGTGCGTAGGCTTCAGCTTGATTAAGGTATACCTCAGCCGTACGGAATGCTTGGTCGAGGGTATTGGTGAGCGACTCGTACTTGATGACACAAGGCGTGCACGACCAGTTGTACAGTGTCTTCAGATACATCTTCACCGTAATGGATATGGGCGTCCAGTGCTTGTCCTCTACATACTTGTTACGGCAAGGCATCAGGTAATAGTATTTGCGGTTGTCCACAGCAGTATCGGCAAGCAAGTTAGCTTCATTCTCATAGCAACTCATCAGTGAGCCGTCATGACTGAGATCGGCAGGATAATAGTTGGTCACGCGGAATAGCTCGGTCTCCGACATGCCGAGCACATTGTAGATGCTTTTATAGACTGCATCGTCTGTACCGAAGTTCCAGAGAATCTCACAATTGGTGCTTCGGTTGATGAACCCCTCGGTCTGCCCCGTGACAGAGGGACCATCGTTCGATTGTTTTGAGCAGGTGAGCATTGGCCCCAACTCTGATATATTCCACAAATCGCACTTACGCTCCAAGAGCATATCACCATACGTGGTGGCGAGCTGATAGTCATTCATATACAGTGCTACACGTTGTGCCAACAGCAGTGCCGCGTCATAGTTGATTTCAAAATTGGATGCAGCACTGTAATCACGCAGACACTCCACAGCTACAGCAATGTCTGATTTTATCTGTGCCCAAATCTCTCCCAAAGTGGCACGCTCATAACGTTCCGTCACAGGAGTAGCGGTGAGTGTCAGAGGTATACATTTCTCACCGAGTTTGGTTGCGTCATAAGGCTCACCGTACGTGTTGGCCAATAAGAAATAGGCATACGCCCGCTGGAAAGAGGCCTGCCCACGCAATACCTTCTTCTCGGCATCGCTACCTAAGACCTCATCAAGATATTCCAAGCAGATATTGCCGGCCAAGACCTGAGAGTATAGGTAGCCGTACCACTCATCCTTGAAGTTATCGTTCTCTATCTCCTGCGACCAGCAATATACATTCTGATACATATTGATGTAGCTGGAGGTGCTTGGTGAACTACCTGGATAATTGATGTACTCCATATCATCGGTCATGAAGTTGATGAAACGAGCGTGAGTGCTGAACTCCTGAAAATAGCCTTCACCTTGTAGCAAATCTTTATATTCGCTGACAGTAGTAGGAGTAACAAGATTCTGTGAAGTTTGCTTCAGAAAATCCTCGCATGAGGAAAGACCAAGCAATAAGAGCAAACAGAATATGAATGAAAAACGGCGCATACGATTAGAAATTGATGTTTACGTTGAATGTATAGGAAGGCTGCACGGGAATGGTGGCAGCACCGCTCTCGGGATCACGCCCGTTCCATGCCTTGTCGGCCCAGAAACAAAGGTTGGTACCATGGAGAGAGAGTTGCATGTCGCTGATGCCAGCCTTGGCCAGCCACGGGCCATGCAAACGATAGCTCAGATTGAGAGATGAAAAACGCAAGATGTCTGTACTGGCTATACGTGCAGTAGAGTTATTGTACAGCTCGATGCCCTGATATACGGTGCCTCGTGTACGCGACTTGGCGCGTTTCTGGAGTTCGGCATATTCTATATAGTCATATAGCTTGGGCATGTCGGTGTGTAACTCGTCGCCTGGCTTGTACCAACGGTCGATATAGTCTTTGGTGACATTCTCAAACGGGGTAAAGGCTGCCGATGTGGAGCTATAGATGAATGGCAGACGTCCTACGGCACCCCATGAGAAGGTGAAGCCTGCTGTGAGTCGAAGGTCGCGCCAGCGGCCACTCAGTGTGATACCACCAAAGTGAGGCGGAGTAGTGGTACCCGACTTCACCATCTGTATTTCATCGGCATATAAGGCATAGTTCTTGGCAATGATGTCAGATGTCTCACCTGTCGATGGGTTGGTTACCGTGACAGGCCCCTCGGTAGCACCATCTTTATTGTAGAACAGCGGATATCCCGTAGCTGCATCCAACCCTGCAAAGGGATATGAATAGATGGCACCTATCTCGTGTCCCTCAAGCAGGGCGTTGCCAGAAGCCATATCGCTGAAGGAGTAGGTGAGATTAGGGTTGGCCTTGACAAGCGTATTCTTTACATAGCCATAATTGAGTTGGATGTTGCTCTCCCATACACGGCTCTTGTAAGGCGTGATACGCATACCCACATCTACTCCGCTATTGCGTATGCCACCATAATTGACCTTGATAGTCTGCACACCAGTAGCCTGCGACACATCGGCCGACATGATCATATCCGTACCATTCTTGCTGTATACATCAACGGTAGTGCTGATACGGTCACGTAGCAGGGCAAAGTCTACACCGAGATTGTAAGAAGCGGTCTTCTCCCAACGAAGATTCTCATTGGGAAGGTACTCTATGTAATTCTGGTCCAATCCGGTAATCTCATTGGTAGCGCCAAGGCGAAAGACCATATCGGGGGAAGATCCCGTGTCGACATTGCCCTGTATGCCATAGGAGGCACGGAAAGCGAGATAGGTAATAAATGACTGCCGCTTCATAAACTCCTCATTAGACAGGGTGTACTTGCCTGAAACAGACCAGCAAGGGAGAAAACGGTATTTAGGATTGGTGCCAAACTGATTGGAGCCATCGGCACGGATGTTCCCCTGTACAGACAGTTTGTCCTTGTATGAATACATGGCATTGCCTATCCACGACACATAATTGTTGAGTACGTCGGTCATCGTGGGGGAGGTGAGCAGATCGGATATATAAGAAGCTGTAAGCATAGGACTGAAGGTCTTGCCACGATTGGGCAGCCAACCATAGTTCAAACTACTGAGTCCATAGGTGTTTGCGCTGCGAACCTCGGATGATGCCAATGCCGAGAATGTATGATACTTGGCGATATCGGTATTGAAACGCAATTGGTTGCGGACGGTATATGACTGTACTCGCTGATTGTCCTGACTATATACGCCACCGCGAGGAAGCGGGGACAGCTCTTCATATAATGAGCCACGAGGAACCTCCCCATACATCCAACCACGTAAGCTCGATATATACGAAGAGCCTTCGTTGGCCCAGTCGGCTACTTCACGATGAGTGCTGGTAAAGTTGAAGTCCATCTCATACGCCAGCTTGAGCAGCAGATACCAACGGAGATTCAAGTTTGCTGCATAGCTGCCTGTACGTGCACTCTGGCCTGTCTGGTCGATTTCATTGAGGATATTGTATTGCAGGTTGCTTCTGGTGAGTCCGTCAATCCCCGTAGCATAGTCACTACCATCGGCATATACCCGCTCGTACATGAATAGCGAACCATCAGCATTGTAACACGGAATAGTGCGCGAGGTGCGATAGGCATAATCGTTCGGGTTCACACCCGCCAAAGAACTGTAACCAGTGGATTTCGTGTCGTATGCTGCAAGTGACATTCCCAGATAAAGTCGCTCGGGTACAAGCCACGCATTGACCTTGGTGTTGAAGTTGTAACGGCGCGTGTCATTGTTGATGCCCGACGACTGGGTGCCGTTATAAGCCAAAGAGGTATAGTATCTGACCCGCTCGCTACCGCCACTGATACTGACCGTGTGATTGGAGCTGACGGCATCGCGGAACAGGATGTCATACCAGTCGGTATTCATCGCTGCCATGGAATATACATTGTCTACAAATTCGTCTTTAGAGAGCTGACCGCCAAGATACTTGCTGTAAAGTCCTTCGTAGCCATAGATGTGGTTGGCGGTACTGTAACGGACTCCCGATTCGATAAGCTGCTGAGACAAGCGGATACGTTCACCTGCATTCATCAGGTCGATATCGCTATATCCAATCCTGTCCGTAATGGATACCGACCCATTGTACGTTATCTGAGGACGTCCCACCTGCCCCTTCTTCGTGGTGACAACAATAACCCCATTGGCTGCCTGCACACCATACAGGGCAGCTGCTGCAGCATCCTTGAGCACGGTAATGGACTCGATGTCCTGTGGATTAACACCTGCAATGGCATTGCCCACCAAATAGTTGGCGTCATCGCCGTTGAGCTGAGTGTGGTCGACCGTTACATCCTCGGTCAGAATGATGCCATCGAGCACCCAAAGAGGAGCCTTGGTGCCAAGAATGGTTGACGTACCTCGAATACGGATTTTGGGGGTTGCTGTAGGGTCTCCACTTGTCTGCATCACTGATAGGCCTGGAATCTTACCAGCCAACATCTGATCCACCGACAGGGCCTGAGGCTGCATCAAGTCGGCCATCTTGACCTGTGTGTAAGCTCCTGTGCTCCGTGCTCTGGTCTCGTAGGTATAACCAGTAACCACAACCTCTTCCAACGGATTGTCTTCCTCGGCCATTCGCACCGTTCTCATATTCTTTCTCCCAGCCTCAGCTCGTAAGGTCAGAGTCTGATTCTTCATGCCAATGAAAGATATTGTGATACGGTATTCCTTGCCAGCCGGTACAATGAGATTCCATTGTCCGGCGTTATCAGTAACAGCTCTGTAAGAGGTGTTTTCTACGATGATATTGGCACCGGGCAGAGTGTTGCCCTGCAAGTCTATCACCTTACCGCTAACATTGCACACAGCCGTCGTGTCGGTACTGCTCTGCGCAGTTACGGTAAAGGATATTGCCAACAAGGCCAATACAAATGCATATAATCTGTTTTTCATAGTATACTTATTTGACGAGTCGATCTATCTGTTCGTAAAATGCTTCATCTTCACCTTCATATCGAAGTAAAATTTCCCCTTTCGGGCTGATGAGAAACTTGGTGGGCAGTGCCTTGACAGCATACTTAGCCGGCACATCCGAAGCAGTGCCCTTATAGGCAAAGACATTGGTCCAAGGAAGTTGCAGATTCGCCAAGGCCCTGTGCCAACCCTCCTCAACATCCCACGTCGCAATACCTATGATGTCAAGTTTACCGCTATGTTTCTTATAGCACTCCTTCATGGCGGGCATACCAGCTTTGCAGGGGCCACACCACGATGCCCAAAAGTCGAGGATTACATATTTGCCACGCCAATCGGACAGTCGGTGAAGCTTGCCGTCACGGTCACGCAGCTCGAAATCTGGAGCCAATTGCCCTTGTTGGGTGAGTTCAGAAGCTCGTTGTTGCTGTTTGTGGTGTTGTAACGCCTGTTGCTTGACTCTTACCAACGAATTCATTTGTCCCTCCTTGACACTGTCTGTCAGTATGCTTAGAGCCTCTTCGATGCGTGGTATACGCAAGTCGTAGAGCAAGCCGACTGAGGCATCCCACGTGGGATGCGATGCAATGAACTGCAGCGCCAGTTGTTCACGATCCATTAGCCACTGCTCATAGTCCTGATTCTCTTTCTCACGATCACGTTTGTCTCCATTAGCATGACGGCTGAACAGTTCTTTGTATTGCTCGCGCGATGGTTTGTGAACCGACTTGAACACCTCATTCTGCTGCTGGCAGAAATCATCGCCTACGAGCATTGGACTGTCCAATGTCCCTTGCAAAATGATATCTTGTCCTGGGAGATAAAAGAATGTAGCTTGACTTGGTAATTGATTTTGATTGGCCGAAGTACGTAGTGCGGTGATGGAAACCAGACGTGGAGTATTATATTGCATTTCCAGTTGGAAACGCCCTTTCCTCATTTCGATGGTGTCTGTAGTTACTCCCTTGAAATCCTTACTCATGATACTTACCAAGACTTGGCGGTCTATGGTTTCATCCAATTTGCCACGAATGTAGCCGACAGGTGCTTCAGATGGCTCTTCATTGTTGTGATTCACCAGTTGCAGACGTCCAGTCTGATGATTGATGCGTACCTCTTCACCTGGTTTCATGACATAGCTAAGGTTTTCACCCGTAACCTTTACACGTCCTTCGTAGAGAGTCAAACTTAACTCTGGCTCATAGAGATAGTCGCGCAGATGAAATTTCGTTCCTAAGACGGTGATTACACAACGGCTTGTATAAATTATCATTGGTCGCTTCGGGTCGTGGGCAACATCAAAATATACCTCGCCTTCTGCCTGGGCCTGGCGCACACTATCCTTGCTCCAATCACCATAAGCAGTCAGTTTTGAACCGGTATCCATCCATAAGCGAGTACCATCGGGAAGTACATCGGATTCTAAAGCCGGAAGCACCGCCATAGGCATCTCCATCGTGGTGATACCCTCTCCCATCGCATAAACCTCTACCTCCTGATCATTATGAGTGAGAAAATATGCCGTTACCGATAAGATGGCCACCACTGTCACCACTGCAGCAACTTTACCATATTGCATACAGAAGCTGACAAACTTATTTGGCCGTCTGTTAGTGTACCGAAGACCGCGCTGTTGCATCGTATGCTCCAACTCTTTCCAAGATTCAGTGGTAGCTATTGGTGAGGATTTCATAAGCTCTTCCGACAACGAATACCCCATCTCGCCCAAGTTACATGTACCATGCTCTGAAGTGTCCAGCAATTGTCTAACATTCTCAGCAGCTTTTCTTTCTATGGAACCAAACTTCTTCATATTTTTTCTGCGTATTTCTGGATATTACGCATGACTGAAAGTTTAGGGTATACATACGGATTCTTAAAAAACGTTAAATATGAAAATCTCTATGCCTAATGCGAACATACATTTCTTAATAATCTATACTTTTGCAGCCAAATTCTTTTATATATCAGCACATTGGAAAAGAGCAGCTTGCCCAACTTCAAAAAGTTCTATATGGAGCATCATCAGACTATGCTCCATTTTGCCATGGGCTATCTCCCATTACATGTAGCACAGGATATAGTTCAAGATAGTTTCATACAGATATTCGAGCGTTGGGATACCTACCAATCCGTGCACCACACACGTTATTCCTTATATATGTGCGTACGTAACGCCTGCATATCTGAACTACGGCACGAGACCACGAAGTGTAATTATGGGAAAAACACTCTTGTCTCCTTGGATCTGAACGAAGAGGACAGTGTGGAAGACACACTGATATGGCACGAGACATATCGTCTCCTGGTCAAAGCTATCGACAGATTGCCCATTCAAGGCAAACGTGTCATACAGCTTAGTCTCGAGGGACTTTCAAATCAGCAGATCGCCGATACCTTGGGCATAAGCATCAATGCAGTAAAACTTTACAAGAAGAATGCATACAAAAAATTGCGTAGCGAACTGCAGTCGACTGAAGAAGGAGATGCGATCAATAAGGTTATGCTTGGCATTCTGTTCTGGACTTTGTTTCAACAGTTAGTATAGACAAGAACTCATTCAAGTCATTCACTCAACAAATGCCAATCCTATTGTCAATATAGTCACGAGTAAAAATGCTGAACCTCTCTTCACCATCCTCCGTTACGGCATAACCTATCGGTGGTGTTAGTTCCTTTGCCTCAATGAAGATAGCCGGAGTGAAATACACACGATTAATCTTGACCAGCTTGTAACACTCCCATCCCTTAATCGTGTAGTCCACCTTGTCGAAGCGAAAGCCAAGTTGTTCCAGCAATTCTTTACTCAGAGGTATGTCCTGCAACTCATACTGATACACCTCATTAACTCCTTCCATACAGTCTCGTACGAGACACTTACCATTAGCGAGAATCATGACCTCGCACACGGTGTCTTGAAATAGTTTTAACTGTTCCATATTTGTAGTTGTTTAATTACAAAACAAAGTTAAGAACAGAGAACCATCTAATGAAGGACAGAAAAATCAAAAGCCCCACGAAACGTCAAGGTGCAGATAAACGCCTCCCGCCCGAGTCCGTCTATTCGTTTGAAACGAGATATTTAACTTCAATATAACCGTTTTGTAACATTTATGAAACATTACGGCGGTACCTTTGCAACGCAATTGCGAAGGTTGGCTGCGCTCGTTGAAAGCAAATGCAAGCAATGCTCACTCGCTGGCGCAACCTTTGCGGCTGAAAACTTTGTCAAACTTAAAAACTAATTAACTCATAAACTCAAGCATGGGTATACTACAAGTCTTTACACTGTTGGGAGCATTGGGAATGTTCCTGTATGGAATGAACCTGATGAGCTCAGGACTACAGAAAGCAGCTGGCGACAAGCTGCGCAGTTTCTTATCGGCCATGACATCGAACCCCCTCAAGGGCGTGCTGACGGGTCTGGGCATCACTACGGTGATACAGTCATCGTCGGCCACCACGGTAATGGTGGTTAGCTTCGTCAATGCCGGACTGCTGACGTTGACACAGGCCATAGGCGTCATCATGGGAGCCAACATCGGTACTACGGTGACGGCGTGGATGGTGTCGTGGCTGGGCTTCAAGGCCGATATCTCACTGCTGGCCGTGCCGATGATGCTGCTGGGATTCCTCTTCTCGAACTCTAAGAGAGACAAGCGCCGCAACATAGGCGAACTCATCGTAGGCTTCTGTCTCCTGTTCCTCGGCCTGTCGTTCATGAAAGACTCGGTGCCCGACCTCCGTCAGACGCCCGAGGTGCTGGCCTTCGTCAGCTCATGGTCATCACACGGGTTCGGCTCGGTATTGCTGTTCCTCGCCTTCGGTACGGTGCTCACCCTCATCCTGCAATCCTCATCGGCCACGATGGCCATCACGCTCATCATGCTCAGCATGGGCTGGATACCGTTCCCCATGGCCTGCGCCATGGTGCTGGGTGAGAATATCGGTACCACCATCACAGCCAACATAGCTGCCTCGGTGGGCAACACGCAGGCCAAGCGTGCCGCCATGTCGCACACCATCTTCAACGTCTTCGGTGTGCTATGGGCACTCGTGCTCTATCACCCCTTCCTCAGCCTGGTAGGTTGGGTGATAGAAAACCTCTTCGGACTCCCCAATCCCGCTGCCGAGGGCTTTGCCGTGGTGACCGAGAACTCTCCCGAGAGCACGGCCGCCCTGTACGGATTGTCGATGCTCCATACCCTGTTCAACACCATCAACACCCTGCTGATGGTATGGTTCACCGGCAAGATAGCCAAGGCAGTAAGCTGGATCATACGCGCTCCACAGAACAAGGAGAACGAGGCCTTCCGCCTCAAATACATTTCGGCAGGCCCCCTCGCCACCCCCGAGCTGTCGGTAGAGCAGGCCTTCGAGGAGATTATCCACTTTGCCCAAGTGTCGAAGAACGGTGCTGCATATGCCCGTGAGGCCATGAATGAGAGCAATGCCGAGAAGTTTGAGACCCTCCGCGAGAAACTCGTCAAGTACGAGGAGATAGCCGACCGCATCGAATACGAGATAGCCACCTTCCTCAACGCCGTATCGGCCGAGGAGATCAGCGAAAGCACAGCCAACAAGATAAAGGCTATGTACAAGATCATCGGTGAACTGGAGTCGCTGGGCGACTCGGGCGAGGCCATCAGCCGCATCCTCTCGCGCAAGAACATCCATCGCAAAGCCTTCGACGCCAATGCCGCACGCAACCTCAACACCATGGCCGATGCCGTTGCCGATGCCTACGACGTGATGATAGCCAACCTCACCGCAGCCCGCAAGGACGAGCTGACAGACATTGCCAACGCCTACAACGCCGAAGACCGCCTCAACAGCCTACGCAACAACTTCCGCGACGCCATGATTGAGGACATCGAGAACGGTAACACCAACTACCAGGCGAGCGTCTACTACATGGACATCATCAACCAATACGAGCGCATGGGCGACTTCATGATCAACATCTCGCAAGACCTCGAGCGGGGATTCGCGAAGAGATCATAACAGGCAATCCATCCTCATCGTCGCCCACGACATGAGGTGAGAACCGAAGACTGGCGTAGCCAAACGCCAACAACTATGCTCTTTGACATGCCGAAAATGCATTTTCAGTCGCTCGCTGCCATGAGCCTCTCCAAAACGCTGAGAGTCATCGTGGAGAATGACAGATAGTTGGGGAATAATGTTGGTAAATTATCTAAAAACGTGTAATTTTACACGCTTAACATAGATTTTAATTTATTACTGATGAAAAACCTATCGAATCGATTCCCCAAAGTAGCCGCCAAATTGGCTTTGGCAGCAGTGATTCTCCTGACATTTGCCCAGTGCGATGGCATGGGAGGAGTGAAAGTGGACGGTACCACTGTAGAGGTGACCATGCCCGACAGCACCTGTCGCGTGCTCGACTTCTATGGCGACGACATCGTCCGTGTGTTCCAGGACCCGCAGGGTGGCGAGATGCGCGACCCCGTGGCTACGCCCCATGCACAGATTCTCGTTGATAACCCACGCCGCAACGTCACACGCCTCACCGTGAAGGAGCATGCCGGCAAGACCGTGATGACCACACCCCGCATCAAGGTGGTGGTGGACAAGGCAACGGGCCTGATGAGCGTCACCGACCGCGCCACGAAACGCGTAGTATTCGAGGAAACCACCCCCGCCACCATTAAGGAGGGCGTGGCCGCGATGACCGTGAAGGCTGCCGAGAAGGAGTACTTCTACGGTGGAGGCATGCAGAACGGCCGCTTCTCACACACCGGCAAGGTGATACAGATTGTAAACTCCAACAACTGGGTCGACGGCGGCGTCACCTCACCCACACCCTTCTACTGGTCTACCGGTGGCTATGGCGTGATGTGGTACACCTTCAAGAAGGGCCAGTATGACTTCAACTCCGAGGCCGACGGCACCGTGAAGATGCAGCACGATGGCGACTACCTCGACCTCTTCGTAATGGTCGACGAGGGTCCCGTGGCTCTGCTGGGCGATTTCTACCAGCTCACTGGCAATCCCGTGTTGCTGCCCAAGTTTGGTTTCTACGAAGGCCACCTCAACGCCTATAACCGTGACTATTGGATAGAGACTCCCGAGGGCGGCGTGCCCTTCGAGGATGGCAAGCGCTACCGCGAGAGCCAGAAGAACAATGGCGGCATCAGAGAGACCCTCAATGGCGAGAAGGTAGACGGCTCGGTAGCCATGGCAGGCTCCGTCGGTGGAGGCGGCGAGGTGCGCGTGCCCACGAACAGCAGCTACCAGTTCTCGGCCCGCGCCGTGATCGACCGCTATGCTGCCTACGACATGCCCCTCGGATGGATTCTCCCCAATGACGGCTACGGTGCCGGCTACGGACAGACAGGCACTCTGGAGGGCAACGTGGAGAACTTGCGCCAGTTTGGCGAGTATGCTCGCCAGCATGGTGTGGAGTTGGGCTTGTGGACACAGTCGAGCCTCTATCCCAAGGAGGGGGTCGAGGCCCTGCTGCAGCGCGACATCATCCGCGAGGTGCGCGATGCCGGTGTACGCATCCTCAAGACCGACGTGGCTTGGGTAGGCCCCGGCTACTCGTTTGGCCTCAATGGCGTGGCCGACGTGGCCAAGGTGATGCCCGAGTATGGCGACAATGCACGTCCCTTCATCATCACGCTCGACGGCTGGGCAGGCACACAGCGCTATGCAGGTCTGTGGAGTGGCGACCAGACGGGTGGCAACTGGGAGTACATCCGCTTCCATATCCCCACCTACCTCGGCTCGGGCCTCTCGGGACAGCCCAACGTATCGTCCGACATGGACGGTATCTTCGGCGGACGCAACCTGCCCGTCAACGTGCGCGACTATGAGTGGAAGACCTTCTCACCCATGCTGCTCAACATGGACGGCTGGGGCTCCAACGAGAAATACCCCCACGCCTTGGGTGAGCCCGCCACCAGCATCAACCGCTCATACCTGAAGTGGAAGTCTATCCTCACCCCCTACACCTATAGCATCGCCCGCGAGGCCGTCTTCGGCTTGCCCATGGTGCGTGCCATGTTCCTCGACACCGAGAACGACTACACTCTGGGCAAGGCTACCCAGTACCAGTATATGTTTGGTCCTTGGTACCTCGTAGCTCCCATCTATCAAAACACCGCAGCCGATGCCGAGGGCAACGACGTGCGCCACGGCATCTACCTCCCCGAAGGCCAGTGGGTCGACTACTTCAGCGGTGAGCACTACACGGGCGGACGCATCATCAACAGCTACGACGCTCCCCTGTGGAAGCAGCCCCTCTTCGTAAAGGCCGGTGCCATCGTGCCCCTCACCCATCCGCACAACAATGTCAACGAGATAGACCCCACCCTGCGCATCTACGACGTATATCCCTACGGCGAGAGCAGCTTCACCGAGTATGACGACGATGGCCGCACACAGGCCTACCTCTTCGGTGAGTACGTGGAGACCAAGGTCAGCAGCAGCGCCAAGCGCGGCAAGGCCACCATCACCGTGGCCCCCACCACAGGCTCATTCGAGGGCTTCGTGCCCGAGAAGCGCACCGAGATGCGCATCTACATGAATGCTGCGCCCAAGAAGGTGACAGCACAAGTAGGTGGCAGCAAGGTAGAGCTCCGCGCTGTGGCTTCGGCCGAGGAGTTTGCCAATGCCGACAACGCCTTCTACTACGAGCCCATGCCCTCGCTCAACAAGTTCTCCACCCACGGTACCCCAGCGGCAGCCGTGAGCATCTTCGGCGCACCCCGCCTGATGGTGAAGGTAGCCTCTACCGACGTCACCAAGAACACCGTCAAGGTCACCGTAGAGGGTTACCGCTTTGAGGAGGGCGACCCCTTGGCCAGCAAGACCGGCAAGCTCGCGACACCAGCCATCGCCTTCACCGAAGAGCACATCGAGCCCTATGCGCTCACACCCTCATGGACACTGCAGTCCGAGGCCGACTACTACGAGATTGAGTTCGGCGGCATGCTCTACTCCACCATCCGCGACAGCCTGCTCCGCTTCGAGGACCTCAAGGCCGAGACCGACTACACCTTCCGCCTGCGTGCCGTGAATGCCGATGGCGCCTCCCAGTGGGCCGAGGCTAAGGTGCAGACCCTCTCCAACCCGCTCGAGTTTGCCATCCCCGGCATCAAGGCCGAGAACACCTGTAAGGACCAGCCCGGACAGGGTGTCAATAAGTTCTTCGACTACGACGAGACCAGCATTTGGCACACCGACTGGGGTGGCGGTGCCGTGCCTTTCACTATGGAGATAGACCTTGGCGGCATCAACCAGCTCGACAAGCTCCACTACCTCCCCCGCGAGGACGGCGGCAACGGTACCCTCCTGCAGGGCACCATCTCCTACAGTGCCGACCGCAAGGCATGGACCACCCCCGTAGCCTTCAACTGGGCTCCCGACGGCACGGTTAAGATTGTCGACTTCGAGGAGAAGGTACCCGCCCGCTACGTGAAGATCGACGTCACTGCAGCCCGCGGCAACTTCGGTTCGGGCCGTGAGATGTACATCTTCAAGGTACCCGGCACCGAGACCATCCTGCAGGGCGACATCAACCACGACGGCCGTGTCGACAAGGACGACTACACCTCCTACATGAACTACACCGGCCTGCGTGCCGGCGACTCCGACTTCGACGGCTACATCAGTGGTGGCGACATCAACAAGAACGGCCTCATCGACGCCTTCGACATCGCCACTGTGGGCGTCTGCCTGCAGGGTGGCGTGAACACCTACGGCATGGGCACACTGGGCGGCAAGCTCCAGCTCGTGGCTCCCCAGAGCGTGCGCGAGGGCGAGGAGGTGAAGGTCATCATCCGTGGCGACGGCCTCAGCGAGGTGAACGCGTGGAGCGTGGCCATCCCCTACGATGCCACCCAGCTCAGGTATGTGAAGACCTCTCCCGTGGGCACCCGCGAGATGGACAACCTCACCTACGACCGCCTGCACAAGAATGGCGTGAAGGCCCTCTATCCCACCTTCGTCAACACTGGCAACAAGCCCGTGCTCAGCGGCACCGGCACCCTCGTGGAAATCACCTTCATCGCCCTCAAGAGCGGCGACCTCGACCTGCAGATGCAGGATGCCCTCCTCGTGGACAAGAAGATGAACACCATAGAGTAACTATCGGGGGGACACTCCCCTGACATACACAACAAACTCCCGACTCTCTCCAGTGAGGTCGGGAATTTTTGTTTACTTTTAGGGGAAGTGTGGTCACATCAGCATCATGGCCGTCAATGTCAGCGCTACACAGCGCACGACCTTAATCATCAGCTCGCTCATGGCTTCATGCTACGACATGCAGCTCGCCACGCCGAGGGTGCCAGCGATAGCGGTGAGCACTGCGATGAGGATTTTGAGAATTTGTTTCCAGTCGGGTTTCATGTTGGTTTGAGTTTTTAAGTTTTTGAGTTTTTGAGTTTGTGTTGATGAGTTTGGTCGACTTGTGTCTTGCAAACTTAAAAACTTACAAACTGAAAAACTTACCTTGTGTTTTTGAGTTTTTGAGTTTGTGTTGATGAGTTTGGTCGACTTGTGTCTTGCAAACTTAAAAACTTACAAACTGAAAAACTTACCTTGTGTTTTTGAGTTTGAGTTGGTGAGTACCGGGCCTGTCGTCTGACAAACTTAAAAACTCACCAACTCAAAAACTTACTCTACGCCATCGCCTCGCTCGCGATACGCTTGTACTGAATCGCCTTGGCGATGTCCTTCTTCAGCTCCACCTCGGGTCGGAAGCGCACGGTGTGGCCCTTGATCATGGCCGAGGGTGCGAAGTCCGAGGCAGCCATGGTGTCGGCCGAGAAGCACTTCGAGCGGATGCCGATGACGAACGAGCCGAGGTCCTCGAGCACTACGCGGCGACCGCTGAGC
>JAFTVE010000037.1 GCA_017465905.1 Bacteroidaceae bacterium
ATACAATATCTCAGGCAACATCATCTTCTCAGCCGAGGATGTGGTGGTATCTGCCACGACTTCACTGTCGCAGCCGTCGGGTAGTGGCTATACACTTGCAGGCTGCTACGAGGGAGTCCCTGCCGGAAGTCGCGTGTTTGCACTCAATGAGGAAGATTACATGGTCGGTGGTGCAACCTATGTGCCTGGTGGTCTGTTTGCCTCTGGCATTCGCGACATACGCCCATTCGAAGCCTATGTCTACAACGAATCCTCCATGCGTGCTCCCTACCTGCGAATTGGCGGTGACGATGGAACAGGTCTGACTACCCCCGTGCTCGTCTCTTCCGATGACGGTTGGTATACCTTGCAGGGTATCCGCCTGAGCGGTAAACCTGTTGAGAAAGGTACGTATATACATCGTAACAAAGTCGTGTATATAAAGTAAATATTGATAAGTACTTTCATTTTCACTGCCACCCGATGCAATTATTTGCCGGGTGGCAATTTTTGTCAAGGTAGGTCTTGTAAATCTATTTTGCCGAAAAATAACATCAGATTTACAAATGATTTTGATTTTTTCAATATTTTTATTCTATACTTTAAAAAAATGCTTATATTTGCAAATCCTACTTGTGTCAACAGGCCTCTTTTTTACATTGATTTAGAAATGTATGTTAATGAGCATTAAGATAATATTGTAATAAAACTAAAATATACATTTATGAAGAGAATCTTTTCTTACCTATTGGTAATGGTCACCATCGCCTTTGGTGGTGGCAAAGCTTTAGCACAGTCGGTGAACATCAACGACGTGGTGTATAGCGTGAGTGGCGACTACGCTACCGTAACGGGCTATAATTTCAATGGCTCCAACGCTGCCGTAGAGGTGCAGGCGAAGGTCACCATCAACGGGGTAGAATACTCGGTGAAAGAGATTGGCAACAGTGCCTTCAACAACAAGGACAGCCTAGTGTCTGTGACCCTACCCGAGGGCATCAAAACGATTGGGATCTCTGCCTTCTACTCGTGCGGTGGCTTGACCGCCATCAACTTCCCTAAGGGACTGGAGAGTATCGGGGATGAGGCCTTCCGCTCTTGCACCAAGCTTGCGGCCATTGAGTTGCCCGAGGGTTTGAAGAGTATTGGCGCGTACGCTTTTGGCTATTGTCAGAGCGTGACCACCCTCGCTATCCCTGCAGGAGTGACATCAGTTGGTACTAATGCCTTCAGAAATTGCACCAAGCTCACCACGGCTACTCTACCCCAGACCATCACTAGCATCAGCAACTACATGTTTTATAATTGCGGCGTCCTCACCGCCATTATCATCCCCGAGGGAGTGATGAGTATAGGAAATTCTGCATTCGAAAACTGCAGTGGCTTGGCTACAGTCACGCTGCCAAAGAGCCTGAAGAGCATAGGCAGTGATGCCTTCTGGTCTTGTTCTGCACTGACCACCCTGAACCTCTCCGAAGGGATGATGCTTACCTCAATGGGTAGTAACGTCTTCAACAACACTGCGCTCTCGCTCCCCACAGAGGGTGGCATACGCTATGTTGGGTCGTTTGCCTATGAGCTGTCTGACCGATCGCTTGCAGAATATGTCATCAAGGAGGGCACAACCAGCATCAACGCCGGCCTATTCTATAACTGCACGGCGATGACCAATGTCACCATCCCCGAGAGTGTCGTATTCATTGGGGAGAATGCATTTAGTGGTTGCACATCGCTCCCCATCGAGAATGGCATCCGCTATGCAGGCTGCTACGCCATTGAGACAACCGACAAGACACTGACCGACTACACCCTGAAAGATAGTGTGCGCTACTTGGGCGACAACCTTTTCAATGGCTGTAAGTCCATGACCACCATGACCATCCCTGCAGGGGTGACACTGATTGGCTACCGTACATTCTATGGCTGCTCTTCGCTGGCCACCGTGACACTTCCCGAGAATCTCACATCCATTGGCAACGAAGCATTCTATAACTGTTCCAAGCTGACAGCTATAGACATCCCCGCTGGCGTGACAACCATCGGTAACCATGCATTCTACAACTGTTCGGCATTGGCCTCTGCCATCACGCTTGGCGAGGGAATGACCTACCTGGGTGAATACGCGTTCTACAATTGTACAGCTTTGAAATCAATCAATATCCCCGCAGGGGTGACAACTATCGGTAACCGCACATTCTATGAGTGCTCTTCACTGAGTACAGTGACACTGACCGAGGGGTTGAAAAGCATTGGTGAATATGCGTTCTACAATTGCAAATCGCTGAAATCAATCCATATCCCCGCAGGTGTGGAATCAATCGGTAGATACGCGTTCAATAACTGCACATCGATGACCGAAGCCACACTAGCCGAGGGGCTGAAAACGATTGGCGAATACGCTTTTTACTATTGTTCAGCACTACAGTCCATTCAGATACCCGTGGGTGTGAGTAGAATCGAGCAATACACCTTTAAAAACTGTGAATCTTTGGCTTCAGTAACACTCCCCGAAGGATTGACATTCATTGGGGGCAATGCATTTAGAGAAAACTACGCACTGGCCTCTATCAATATTCCCTCTACAGTAATAGAAATCCAGAGTCAAGCCTTTGTTAATGACCGTAGCCTAAAAACAATGACACTCCCCGAGGGATTGACAACCCTTGGGAGCAGTGCATTCAGCGGATGCTCCGGCTTAACAGCGATCAACATCCCGCAAAGTCTGACTAAGATTCCTAATAGCGCATTCTATAGCTGTACATCGTTAAGTGCAGTAACCATTCCCGAAGGTGTGATGTCGATTGACGGTTCTGCGTTCTATAACTGTTCATCGCTATGTACCTTCGAATGGCCCTCAACCTTGTCGTTTGTAGGGTCAAGCAACCTCACAAGCGACCGCCTTACGATTGTATCCCGTGCCGCCACTCCCCCCACTATCGAGAATGGCTGTAGCGGTCGTCTCTTCCACGTTCCAGCTGGAAGTGGTGCTCTGTATGAAGAACTTTATCCAAACAACATCATCATTGAAGGTGAGGGCACCAAGGTCGTGGTGACTATTGCAGAAGCAGGTACATTGGGCGAAGAGGTGTTGAAACAGGTAAGCAACCTGGCCGATGTGAATCATCTGACAGTGAGTGGCACCATCAACGCCACAGACATCGAGAGCATCAAGAACAGCAGCCCCAACCTGATCACACTAGACCTGTCGGGCGTGAACATGAAGGATATCCCTAATGATTTCATGAACGGAAAGACAAGCTTCACTCAGGTCGTACTGCCCAGCAATGCGGAGACGATAGGAGATAATGCATTCTCCAACTGCAAACGAATGAAGGAGATTACGTTACCTGAGTCTGTCAAGGAGATTAAATACCGCGCCTTCTACAACACGGCGCTCAGCACTATCGTGCTGCCCGAAGGATTGACACGACTGGGATCCTGTGTATTCGACAACTGCTACGACTTGGAGTCTGTAAACATCCCCGCAGGCATCACTGGAATCGAGGAAAACACTTTCTACAGCTGCCGTGCACTGAAGTCTATCGAGCTGCCCGAGAAGGTTACCTACATCAACAGTTATGCATTTAGCGGATGCAGCGCATTGACTTCGGTGACATTCCCTAACAACATGACTAGCATCAACTATCGTGCATTCTATGGTTGCAGCTCGTTAGCCTCGCTCACCCTGCCGCAGGAGCTTACCGTAATCGGAGGAGAGGCATTCCGCGGATGCTCTGCGTTGACCGCACTGGAAATCCCCAGCAAGGTAACCACAATCGGTGCCAATGCATTCATGGATTGCGACAGACTGAAAACAGTCAGTGTGGATGGCAACATCAGAAGCATAGAGAGCGAAGCATTCTATTCGTGCGACAACCTGGAAAGCGTGACCCTCTCAGGTACACTTCTCCAATGCGGTTCTGCAGTATTTAGCTATTGCGGCAACCTGAAAAGTGTGACCATACAAGCCCTGTTCCCACCCAAAGCAAGCAACGAGCTGGCACCCAACGAAGCCTGTGTGCTGTATGCACCGGAGTGGACAATGGATAAGTACAAACTGGCTACGGGATGGAGCGGATTCAAGAACCTGCAACCCATCACTGGAATTTATCCGACACAGATTACGGCCTACAAGGAGGAGTCGTTGTCAATCCCCGACAATGGTCTGCCCCAAGACTATCTGCCCAACATGACCATTGCATACGATGAATCAGATCGATATAATATATATGTAGGTAAACTGACAGTACGCGGTGAGATGCCGCTGACACTCGCAACCTTCGAGATGCAGCAGACACGCGACACTCGCACCATGACCTCGCTGATCAATAATGGTAATCTGAGCGCAAACAAGATTGTGACAAACATCACCATGTCTGCTAATACGTGGCACTACCTGACATTCCCCTATGATGTGAAGGTGTCGGACATCATAAGCGAGGGTGGCGACTGGATCATCTGCTATTATGATGGTGAGGCACGTGCTCAGGCCGACTTCGGCAACACATGGAAGACTGTACCCTACGATAGCATCCTGCATGCAGGTGAGGGTTACATTTGGCATAGCACAAACGGAAAGTTCACTGTTCCTTCTGTGGACAATGACAACCGTAACCTTATCTTCGCTAAGGATACTCGATATATCCAGTTGGATGAGCATGCCGCATCGACCACAGCTAACTATGGTTGGAACCTTATAGGTAATCCTTTCCCCTGTTATTATGATACACGCTTCATGGAGTTTACTTCGCCCATTACAGTTCGTAACGGAAACTCATATGCTGCCTACTCACCTATAGATGATAGTTATATACTTATGCCTAACGAAGCCTTCTTCGTACAGTGCTCTGCCGACAACAACGTAGTAGGCTTTACTCTTGTTGGACGCCAAACCAACAACACAGTACGTGAACTCACTGCAGCCCCATCAGTGAGCCGTAGCGCGTCAAATATCCGTAGCGTATTGAACCTCTATCTGGAGAATAACAGCTTTGTAGACCACACCAGACTGGTAGTGAATGAGAATGCTTCAATGGAGTATGAAATCACTCGCGATGCTTCCAAGTTCATGAGCGACGACAACACCGTGCCTCAGCTTTTCACCATCGAAAACAATGAGCGTATGGCTATCAATGAGCGTCCCTTGGCTGATGGTAAGGCTGTACTGGGTGTTTATATCGGTGTGGCTGGTACACATACCCTTTCACTTGATACTAAGGCAGAAGGCATGGAGGTTGTGCTTGTCGACAAGGCGTTAGGTGTTGAGAAAGATCTTACCATCGATTCATATACATTCACAGCTGATGCCGGTACATATACCGATCGATTCGAGATTCGTATGAAGCGTATAGGTGAAACAGGTGTTGTGGAGTCTGCGGCGTCAACAGTGAAGGTGGCAACTGTATCGGGTGCAATTACCATTGTGAATGCAACAGAAACAATTCATGTATATAATGCTGCTGGCGCATTGGTGGCTACAGTAAATGACAATGCTGCAACTATTGAGGTTGAGCCGGGCATTTATGTAGTGAAGGTGGGCGAAAAGGCACACAAGGTATCAGTAGTAAAGTAATTTAGCGATTTAGAGCTTTATGATCAAGAGAATTCTTAGTATATGCATGCTTTGGCTGGGGTGCCTCACCTTGTGGGCGCAATCAACAGGCGGGTATGGTGGGGACTATAACCCCACTCGACCCGACGACCCGGCCATGCCTGCTGCAAGATATAGCTTGACCATCACTGCGACCGAAGGTGGAACGGTATCGCCAGATATCACAAACAAGAAGTACACCGCAGGCGTAGGCATGTGGGTCAGAGCATATAATCAGACAGGCTATAAATTTTTATATTGGAAGAAGGGAGACGAGAAGGTGTCTTCAACGGCCGAGTTCTACTACTACACGCAAGCAGAAGATGTGGTGCTGACAGCAGTGTTTGAGTATAACCCCGGACAATATGGAGGAGACTACAAACCAGCCCTACCCGACGACCCGCAGACTTCGGCCAAGAGCTATAACTTGACAGTGGAGTGCTCGCCAGCAAACGCAAGCAGCGTGAGTTGCAGTTCGTCGAAACCTATGATAGGAAGCGATGTGTATGTTTCTACGTCGCTCAATAGCAATTATAAGTTCCTGGGTTGGTGGGAAGAGGATGAACTGGTGTCAACAGAACCCCGCTATTATTTCAAGATGGAGGGACGCGACATGCTCCTCGTAGCAAAGTATGAGTATGCTCCAGCTCGTCCTAACGACCCCACAAGCGATGGTTCGGTAACGACTCGCCAACTACGATACAGAATCGATGGTAGAGACTACCATGCCGAGAATTTGGTGCCTGGGACAAGAGTGAAAGCACTGGAGCAAACGCCCATAAAGAGAGGATACTCTTTCAAAGGGTGGAGTGAAATCCCAGAAGTGATGCCTGATTATGATGTAACTGTGAATGGTACTTTTGCTGTCAACAAATACAAAGTAAAGTTTACTATCGATGGAAAATCGATTACGAAATTCTTGGAATATGGTGCCGAGATTGTTCCTCCTGACGTGTGGCCTGCTGAGGGGGAGACCTTCAAATGGATAGATATGCCCGCTACCATGCCCAATAGAGATATTGTAATCAATGGTGAATATACTGCGGTAAAGTATGCGTTGATCTATATTCTGGATGGAGTAGAATATAGACGTAAAGAGTATAAAAAGGGAGAGGAGATAATTCCTTTACAAGATCCTGAAAAGGAAGGATATGTATTTAGTGGATGGAGCGACATACCGACAACCATGCCGGCAACGTATGTTGTAGTGAACGGTTCGTTCATTGATCCCAACCAACAACGCTATCAGGTAACCTTTAAGGTGGATGGAGAAGTGCATCATGTTGATTCTGTAACTTTGGGTAGCAACCTCAGTCACTTGAAGACGCCTGCTATGGAGGGATATACGTATCAAATTACGAATGATATTCCTGTCTTCATGCCTAAGTATGACCTGGTCATTGAAGGTACTTTCGCAATAAACAGCCACAAACTTGTTTATATGATTGATGGAGATGTTTATAAGGAAAGTATTGTTGAATATGGCACACCAATTACGGAAGAAATACCTCCTGCAATAGTAGGAAGTGCCTTTACTGGTTGGGGCGATATCCCTGAAACCATGCCAGACATGGATGTGACATTATCTGGATCATATATTCTTAATGGCTACACGATTACCTATGTCGTGGATGGAGAAGTGTATGAAAAAAATGTTTTCGCATATGGTAAAGATGTGAGACCATTAGGAAATCTTTCCAAGGAGGGCTATACCTTTAGTGGTTGGAGTGAAATCCCAGAAACGATGCCTAATAATGATGTAACTGTTGTAGGCTCATTTACAATCAATAAATATAAGGTGACTTATATGGTAAACGGTAGTGTTTACCATACAGATACCATGTCGTATAGTACACCTATTGTTCCTATTGAAGAACCCGTAAAAGAAGGTTATACCTTCAGCGGATGGGGGGAAATCCCCGGCATCGTACCGTCTAATGATGTAATCATAAATGGAGTTTTTACAGTCAATAAACATAAGATTGTATATACAGTCGATGGCTCTGTTTCTTACTCAGACTCCATTGAGTATGGTGAAAAGATTATTTTGATAGATGAACCAATAAAAGAGGGTTATACCTTCAGCGGATGGAGTGAGGCTCCTCGAACAATGCCTGATAGAAATGTTGTTGTGAGTGGTGCGTTTTCCATTAATGAATATAAGGTTATCTATTTAGTTGATGATAACACATATTACACCGATACGCTTGAATATGGTGCAGGCATTACTGTCATGAAGAATCCTGTAAAAGAGGGATACACCTTTAGCGGATGGAGTGAGGCACCTCAAATCATGCCCGCCAATGATGTTACAATTTCTGGTAAATTTACTATCAATAAGTATAAACTTATCTATACGGTAGGAGGCATACAGTACTATACTGATTCGCTAGAATATGGCGCTGAAATTGTTGAACAGGAATGGCCTGTAAAGGAGGGATATACCTTTAGTGGATGGGAGGGTCTCCCATCTACTATGCCTGCAAACAATGTCGTTGCTGAAGGAGTGTTCCATATTAATAAGTATAAAATAACTTATATAGTAGAAGGGGAAACACTTCATACGGACTCTATTGCATTCAATGAGAAAATTGTACCTTTCGATTATCCTGAGAAAGAGGGATTTACATTTAGTGGATGGATTGGGATACCAACTGTTATGCCCGCCAATGATATTACAATTTCTGGTAATTTTATTATCAATAAGTATAAACTCACCTATACGGTAGAAGGCATACAGTACTATACTGATTCGCTAGAATATGGCGCTGTGATTGTTGAACAGGAATGGCCTGTAAAGGAGGGATATACCTTTAGTGGCTGGGTGGATCTCCCATCTGCTATGCCTGCAAACAATGTCGTTGCTGAAGGAGTGTTCCATATTAATAAGTATAAAATAACTTATATAGTAGAAGGGGAAACACTTTATACAGATTCTATTACATTCAATGAGAGAATTTCACCAATCGATTATCCAGAGAAGGAGGGGTTTACCTTTAGTGGATGGATTGGAATACCAACTGTTATGCCCGCTAGTGATGTGACAACAGGTGGAGAATTCTTTATAAATACGACCCAGATAGACTCACAAGGATTGGTTTATTCATTGAATGAATCCACTGAAGCTTTTGAAGTATCTAACTACGAGGAGTCTTTGGCTGGTAGAATTGTAATTCCTGAAGATTTGTATGGCTATCCTATAAAGGGTATTGATAGTCGTGCATTCATGGGAGCGGAGGAGTTGACCACAATAGTGATTCCTGCCAGTATTACTAGCATAGGAAGTAAGGCTTTCTATGGTTGCCTTAATCTGCAAGTTATAGAGTGGAATACAACAGCACCATTGGAGGAAGCTAGTTTTGAGGAACCTGAGAGACACAATAATCTGCTTATTTATGTAAAGGATCCAACTACCAAGGTGACATATAAAGGTAATGTGGTAGTTGACGGTGTGGCTGAGCAGATAACATTGTATGATGGAATTCCGCTTTGCAATACACGTGATTTTACTGCACGTAGTGTCAAGTTTACTCGCGAGTTTACAAAGAAAACACAGATAGGTGTAGCTGGAGGTTGGGAGGCTTTGGTACTTCCCTTCGATGTCCAGACGGTGACAAGCGAGACCCGTGGACTCTTGAAACCTTTTGGTCAAGCTGATTTTGACAAATCGCTTCCCTATTGGGTAGCAGAATTTCAGAGTGATGGCTCATTTGCCTACGTTGAAACGATAAAGGCCAATACTCCTTTCATTATGGAGGTGCCCAATAGTGATGAGTATCAGGACATCTATAATGTTGAGGGTAATATAACCTTCTCTTCTGAGAATGTTACTGTACATTCAACAATGAATATCTCTGAGCCTACGGGTAATGGGTATACATTACAGGGAAGTTATGAAGGCGTGTCTTCTGATAGCCGCGTGTATGCTCTCAATGATGTAGAATATACCTTGGAGGATGGTTCTGTGAGCTTGGCTGGTAGCGTATTTGTTGCCGATGCTCGCGATATACTTCCCTTCGAAGCGTACATTTATGGTAATCAGGTTAGCCGTGCTTCTTACATGCGTATCTCTGGTAAGAATGGTACTGGCCTCAACGCTGTTGTACTTGATGCTTCGGATGACAGTTGGTACACCTTACAAGGTGTTCGTCTAAATGGACGTCCTCAAGAGAAAGGACTGTACATATACAAGAACCAAGTGGTATATATCAAATAGCAATTTTGCTAAGTAGAATAAAAAAGCATCTTCCGCGGAAGATGCTTTTTTGTTCTGAGCCGAAAGCGGGACTCGAACCCGCGACCTACGCATTACGAATGCGTTGCTCTACCAACTGAGCTATTTCGGCTTGCCGAAGATTTGATGCATTTGTTGCAAAGGTTGTGCAATGCGAAAATGCGGATGCAAAAGTAGAATATTTTGCGATAACTGCCAAATAAAATCTGTAGTTTTTTTGAAACACTATGCTACAGTGTGAAATGTGAAAATTATTTTAAATATAATGGTGGCAGTTGATGTAAAATATGGATTTTTATTTGTAATTTTGCGCGAACAAAAAGTGTCATTGCATTATGTCGAATCTATTTGATAAATGGCTGTCGATGAATTCTCGTTTAGAGGATTTGAAGCAGTATTCTCAAATAAAACGCTCATCGAGTTCGATGCGTAAGCAGCAGTGCCACTCTTTTGCTTTAATGTGTGTTTTTTTAGGTATCCCTTTGCAGCCGCCTTTGTCTGTCGCTGTAAGGGGATGTTTTTTATAATTGACAATTGAGAATTGACAATTGACTATTGAAAAGTAATAGGTAATAGTTGGTATAGAAGAAAAAAGTAAAAAAGAAAACAATGGAACCGTTGAATCATGATTGTGGAATCGTAATGATTCGTTTGTTGAAACCGCTGAGCTACTATCAGCAGAAGTACGGAACATGGCAGTATCCGATGCACAAGCTCTATCTCATGATGGAGAAGCAGAAGAACCGTGGCCAGGAGGGCGCCGGTATCGCTTGTGTGAAGATGCACGCAGAGCCTGGCGAGGAGTATATGTTCCGTGAACGTGCACTCGGCTCAAGCGCCATTCCCGAAGTATTCAACACTACATACAAAGGGTATGCCAAGAACTATACCCGCGAACAGATTAACAACCCTGACTTTGCTGCGGTGAACATGCCGTTTGCCGGTGAGCTCTATATGGGTCACTTGCGCTACTCTACCACGGGCAAGAGTGGCATCGCCTACGTGCATCCCTTCCTCCGTCGCAACAACTGGAAGGCCAAGAACCTGGCTCTCTGCGGCAACTTCTCGATGATCAACAACGAGGAGGTTTATAACGAACTCATAGAAAAGGGCCAGCATCCGCGTCGTTTTGCCGACAGCTACTTCTTGCTTGAGCACATGGGCCACCGCCTCGACCGTGAGGTGGAGCGCGTGTTTGGCATTGCCGAACTGATGGGCAAGAAGAACCGCGAGATTACCGAATACATAGAAGAGAACCTCGATATGGCCAATGTGCTGCGCACCGCATGTCCCATTTGGGATGGTGGCTACGTGATTGAGGGCGTCACTGGTAGTGGCGAGGCCTTTGCCATCCGCGACCCGTGGGGTGTACGTACAGCCTTCTGGTACAAGAACGACGAAGTCATTGTCGTGGCATCGGAACGTCCGGCCATACAGACTGCCATGGACGTGGAGGCTGATGAGGTGCACGAGCTGCTGCCCGGTCAGGCACTGCTCATCAATCGTCACGGAGAGTTGCGCTTCGAGCAGATAATGGAGCAGAAGGGATTTGCCCCCTGCTCATTCGAGCGCATCTATACGAGCCGTGGTAACGACTGCGACATCTATCAAGAGCGCAAGCAGTTGGGTAAGATGCTTCTCAAACCTGTACTCAAGGCCATCAACAATGATGTGGAGAACGCAGTATTCTCGTTTATCCCCAACACTGCAGAGGTGGCTTCGTTTGGTCTCGTTGAGGGTTTTGAGGAATACCTCAATGAGCAGAAGATACAGCAAATCGCTGCACTCGATCACAAACCTACCGATGAGGAACTGCACGAAATCCTCTCGAAGCGTATCCGTAGTGAGAAGGTGGCCATCAAGGACATCAAGTTGCGTACCTTCATCACCGAAGGTACCAGCCGTGACGACCTCGCCTCACACGTTTACGACATCACTTATGGCAGCATCGTGCCGGGCAAGGACTATCTGGTAGTAATCGATGACAGTATTGTGCGTGGTACCACGCTGAAGCAGAGTATCCTCAGCATCCTTGACCGCTTGAACCCCAAGAAGATTGTCATCGTGAGCTCATCGCCCCAGATCCGTTACCCGGACTTCTACGGTATCGATATGGAGACAATGGACCATTTCATCGCCTTCAAGGCTGCTATGGAGCTGTTGCAGGAGCGCGGTATGTGGCATAAGGTGATAGATACATACAATGCTTGTAAGGAGCAGATCAACTTGCCGCTCGACCAGATGGAGAACAAGGTGAAAGACATCTACGCTCCGTTCACCGATGAGGAGATCTCGGCCAAGATTGTGGAACTCTTGCGCCCGAAGACACTCAAGTCTGAAGTGGAGATCGTGTTCCAGCCCATCGAGGGCCTGCACAAGGCATGTCCCAACCATCCGGGCGACTGGTACTTCACCGGTGATTATCCCACTCCGCATGGCACAAAGCGTGTAAACCAAGTATTCGTGGAATACTACGAGCAGAAATATAATAAATAATATACATATATATACTTATGAAAGCAACGTTAGTTTTGGACAATGGAATGCGCTTCGAGGGCACTGCTTTCGGCTGTGAAAAGCCGGCAGTGGGCGAAGTGGTATTCTGCACGGCAATGACCGGTTATCCCGAGAGTTTGACGGATGCCGCGTATGCAGGACAGCTGTTGGTGCTGACCTATCCGTTGGTTGGCAACTATGGTGTGCCCTCCCACGAAGTGAAAGAATTAGGTCTGGAGAAGTTCTTCGAGAGCAACAAGATACAGGTTCGCGGACTCATCGTGACCGACTATAGCGAGGAGTATAGCCACTGGAATGCCGCTGAGACCCTCGATGCTTGGATGAAGCGCGAAGGAGTTCCCGGTATCACAGGCATCGACACTCGTGCCTTGACCAAGGCTTTACGCAACGAAGGTGTGATGGGCGGCCAGATTGTTATTGGGGAAGCCGAACTTCAACCCCAAGCTGCTGCCTATGACACAGTAAACTACGTTGCCGAGGTCTCTTGTGAGGCTCCCGTGACCTACAACGAAGGAGCAGCCAAGAAGGTAGTGCTCATAGACTGCGGTGTCAAGCACAGCCTTATCCGCTCTCTCGTGGCTCATGACCTCGAGGTTGTGCGTGTGTCTTACGACTACGACTTCACGGCATTGAACTACGATGCAGTGGTGGTAAGTGCCGGTCCCGGCAATCCCAATCTCTATGCTGCTACCGTTGGCCATATCGCCAAGGCTATGGAGACAGCGAAGCCTATCCTCGGTATCGGACTCGGCTGCCAGCTGATGGGTCTTGCTGCCGGTGCGAAGGTAGAGAAACTCAAGTTTGGTCATCACGGTGCCAACCAGCCCTCACGCCTTACAGGTAGCAACAGCTGCTACATCACCAACCAGAACGCAGGCTATGCCGTAGTAGCGGATTCACTCCCCGCAGGTTGGAAGGTGCTGTTCACCAACATGAACGACGGTGCTGTGGATGGTATCCGCCACGAAGAGAAGCCCTGGATAGGCACACAGTTTGCTCCCGAGGCTTGCAGCCGTGGCTACCAGAAGGATAACCTGATGGATGATTTCGTGAAACTTATCTAAAATAATATAGGAGATAAATGGAGTAAAATGGAGATAAAAGGAGATAAAGGCCAAATGTAATGAACGCTCGAAAAAACTATTGGCATTTAACTCCTTAACGAAGCAAAGCGAAGTGATATCTCCCTCTAACTCCCTCTAACTCCTAAAAACACTAACGATATGGAAAAGAAATTCAATAAAGTATTGCTCTTAGGTTCGGGCGCATTGAAGATAGGTGAGGCTGGCGAGTTCGACTACTCAGGCTCACAGGCATTGAAGGCTCTGCGCGAAGAGGGTATCAGCACGGTGCTCATCAACCCGAACATTGCTACAGTACAGACAAGCGAAGGTGTGGCCGACAAGATCTACTTCTTGCCCGTGACCCCGTTCTTCGTAGAGAAGGTTATCGAGAAGGAGCGCCCCGACGGCATTCTGCTCGCCTTTGGTGGACAGACCGCCCTCAACTGCGGTGTGAAGCTCTATGAGAGCAAGGTGCTCGAGAAGTACAACGTACAGGTACTGGGTACTCCCGTTCAGGCTATCATCGACACCGAGGACCGCGAACTCTTCAACCGCAAGCTCGAGGAAATTGATGTCAAGATCATCAAGAGCGAGGCCGTAGAGAATATCGAGGATGCCCGTGCTGCTGCCGAGCGTCTGGGCTATCCTGTCATCATCCGTGCAGCATACGCACTGGGTGGTCTCGGCTCAGGCTTCTGCGACAACGAGGAGGAGCTCAACAAACTTGCCGAGAAGGCATTCTCTTTCTCACCCCAGGTGCTTGTAGAGAAGAGCCTCAAGGGCTGGAAGGAAATCGAATACGAGGTGGTGCGCGACGCTTACGACAACTGCATCACCGTATGTAATATGGAGAACTTCGACCCGCTGGGTATTCACACCGGTGAGAGTATCGTTGTAGCTCCTACCCAGACACTCACCGCCAGCGAGTGCAACAAGCTGCGCGAACTTGCCATCCGCATCGTTCGCCACGTAGGCATCGTGGGTGAGTGTAACGTGCAGTTTGCCTTCGACACCGAGTCTGAAGACTACCGCGTCATCGAGGTCAACGCCCGCTTGAGCCGTTCATCGGCCCTTGCATCCAAGGCTACAGGCTTCCCCTTGGCCTTCGTGGCTGCCAAGATTGGCTTGGGCTATGGCCTCTTCGACCTGAAGAACTCCGTGACCAAGATTACCACCTCGTTCTTCGAGCCTGCCATCGACTATATCGTATGTAAGATACCTCGCTGGGACCTCGGTAAGTTCCGTGGCGTAGACCGCGAGATTGGTTCGGCCATGAAGTCCGTAGGTGAGGTGATGTCTATCGGTCGCACCTTCGAGGAGGTTATCCAGAAGGGTCTCCGCATGATTGGTCAGGGCATGCACGGCTTCGTTGACAACAAGGAGCTGGAGATTGCCGATGTTGACAAGGCACTGCGCGAGCCTACCGACAAGCGCATCTTCGTCATCTCCAAGGCTATGCGTGCCGGCTACACCATCGACCAGATTCACGAGCTCACCAAGATTGACCGCTGGTTCCTGCAGAAGTTGATGAACATCATGAACACCTCCAAGGAGCTGCATACATACAATGGTCTCGACAATGTGCCCGCCGAGCTTCTGCGCAAGGCCAAGGTACAGGGCTTCACCGACTTCCAGATTTCTCGTGCCGTAGGCCTCGAGGAGCAGCTGGGCGTTGACGAAGGTCTCATGGCCGTACGTCTCCGCCGCAAGGAGCTGGGCATCACTCCCGTGGTGAAGCAGATCGACACTCTGGCCGCCGAGTACCCCGCACAGACCAATTATCTGTATCTTACCTATGCAGGCACAGAGCACGATATCGACTTTGCTCACGACGACAAGTCCATCATCGTACTTGGTTCGGGTGCCTATCGTATCGGTTCGTCCGTTGAGTTCGACTGGTGCGGCGTGCAGGCGCTCAACACCATCCGCAAGGAGGGCTACCGCAGCGTGATGATCAACTACAACCCCGAGACCGTATCAACGGACTACGATATGTGTGACCGCCTCTTCTTCGACGAGCTCACCTTCGAGCGTGTGATGGATGTCATCGAGCTCGAGCGTCCCATGGGCGTTATCGTATCTACGGGCGGACAGATCCCCAATAACCTCGCCATGAGCCTCGACCGTATGGGCGTACGCCTCCTCGGCACACAGGCCAAGTATATCGACAATGCCGAGGACCGCGACAAGTTCTCTGCCATGCTCGACCGCATCGGCGTTGACCAGCCCGAGTGGAGCGCACTGACCTCAATGGACGATATCAACGCCTTCATCGAGAAGGTAGGTTTCCCCGTGCTCGTGCGTCCCTCCTACGTGCTCTCCGGTGCTGCCATGAACGTATGTTCCAACCAAGATGAACTGGAGCGCTTCCTCAACCTCGCTGCCAACGTATCGAAGAAGCACCCCGTAGTGGTGAGCCGCTTCATCGAGAACGCCAAGGAGGTAGAGATGGATGCCGTGGCCAAGGATGGCGAGATTATCGCCTACGCCATCAGCGAGCACATCGAGTTTGCCGGTGTACACTCTGGTGACGCCACCATCCAGTTCCCGCCGCAGAAGCTCTATGTAGAGACCATGCGCCGCATCAAGCGCATCAGCCGCAAGATTGCCAAGGAGCTCAATATCTCAGGCCCCTTCAACATCCAGTTCCTCGCTCGCGAGAACGACATCAAGGTTATCGAGTGTAACCTGCGTGCTTCACGCTCGTTCCCCTTCGTGAGCAAGGTGCTCAAGATCAACCTCATCGAGCTTGCCACCAAGATTATGCTTGGCCTCCCCGTAGAGAAGCCCGAGAAGAACCTCTTCGACCTCGACTACGTAGGCATCAAGGCATCGCAGTTCTCGTTCAACCGCCTACAGAAGGCCGACCCCGTGCTCGGTGTCGACATGGCATCAACGGGTGAGGTAGGCTGTATCGGTGACGACACCTCTGTAGCTGTGCTCGAGTCTATGCTCTCTGTGGGTCAGCGCATCCCCGAGAAGAACATCCTCCTCTCTACCGGTACGTCCAAGCAGAAGGCCGCCATGCTCGATGCCGCCAAGCTGCTCGTGAGCAAGGGCTACAAGCTCTTCGCCACAGGTGGCTCGTCACGCTACCTCACCGAGAACGGCGTGGAGAACACCCTCGTATACTGGCCCAGCGAAGAGGGCATGCAGCCTCAGGCACTCGACATGCTCCACCGCAAGGAGATAGACATGGTAGTGAACCTCCCGAAGAACCTCACCGCCGGTGAGCTCACCAACGGATACAAGATCCGCCGTGCCGCTGTTGACCTCAACATCCCCTTGCTCACCAATGCCCGTCTTGCCGAGGCATTCATCAATGCCTTCTGCACCCTCTCTGTAGACGACATACCCATCAAGAGCTGGGACGAGTTCAAGTAATTAGTAAGTATATATATATGTATGAATAATGCCACTCCTCACGGGGTGGCTTATTTTTTTGTCAATGTATGCAATAATAGTGTAAACGATTTTTATTTTTGGCCTGGCAAGGTGCTTTCTTATTGGCGAAAGTTCATAAATGGGTTGGCATTGACAGAGCGAAAGTTGTAAATTTGTACAGAAGCCGCCTTGTCGAGTGTACAAAAATCCACATCATGCGTGCCGAAGCCAACCGATTTATGAACTTTCGCCAATAGAAGAAAGGGGAATTCCTACCACTTTATAAGAGTCTGTAAAAAAACGAACACCCCTTTTTGAAAAAAGTGAAGTGTGTTCTTCTGAAAACGAATAGCCCATTTCCGAAAAAGGGCTATTCGTTTTTCCTGATTCATAGGCCTCAAACTTAAAAAATGCAAGGCTCCGATCAAAATGTCAGAGCCTTGTAATAGAAAAAATCTCTTTGTCCAATTTGAAAAATGCATGTATGCAATTTTGAAACCGCCTTTTCCGGCCTCCCCAAATCTGACGTTTTGCTACCGATATCGCGAAATCTTTGACAATATGTAACTGTTATTTCTTTCATACCTCTTAGCCTTTTATATCTCATGATTCAGGAGAGTATACATATTTTATCAGAAACTTTTAAGTTTAATTGTATAGCTGTTACTTAGCTCTTGAGAAACGAATATCTCAGAGCGTTTGCGTTGTTTTGCAAAATAATGGTGTATTTGTATTGAATTAAAAATAAAATTACTAATTTTGCAGTATCCGAGGGGAGAAATCCTCGGTCAAGAATGCGTTTCTTGCTTTTACCCATAATTCGAAATCTGGAAAATTTCACAACAGGGGGTAGGAACAATGCAGC
Organism: Bacteroidaceae bacterium; assembly: GCA_017465905.1. GTDB lineage: Bacteria > Bacteroidota > Bacteroidia > Bacteroidales > Bacteroidaceae > UBA1189. The sequence goes on from JAFTVE010000037.1 coordinate 17,634, forward strand.
GCTCATTCTGTTTGCGTATATGCACACGTGTACAGCCCACGCTGTACCCTTTTCACATATATGCTACAGCGTGGGGTATTTGTTTCTCTGTTCATTCCTGTTACGGTTTTCCAGAGCCTGAATTATGATGAGCATGACAAGTCTCTACGCTTTTCTTGTAGCCGTTAATCAAATACATTATTAATGCTGATTTCGGGAGACTTATAGGCAATAGAATGGAATAAGTAAATTCTAATTTATTAACTATAAGTTTTACAAACAATGAAACACATTAAACATTGGCTGATAACAGTAGCGGTGCTGCTGTGCAGCGTGACGGCGAGTGCCCAAAGCTTTGAAGTAGATGGCATTTTCTACAACGTTACCTCATCTACTGATTTGACGGCAGAGGTGGTACCATGTGTCAATAATAAGTATGAGGGTAGTATTGTGATTCCTTCCCAAGTGTCCTATCTGAACAAGGAGTATACAGTAACGAGAGTTGGAAGCCTCGCGTTTAGTCAATGCTTTAATCTTTCATCTATAACTCTCCCTAACACTGTAACTTCAATAGGTTCGCAAGCATTTTACTATTGCAAGAGTCTCACCTCGATAACCATCCCCATTACGGTCAAGACCATCGAGTTTCGAGCATTTGGTGATTGCAGCAACCTCACATCTATTAATATACCTAGTGGTGTGACAAGAATCGAACAAGGTCTCTTCTATGGTTGCAGTAAGCTTAAGGCTGTCACAATTCCTTCGAGTGTAAATACCATTGATATTTATGCATTTCGTGATTGCAGTAATCTCTCCAGCATCGTTATCCCCAAGAGCGTAACAAGTATTGGGGACGAGGCCTTCTCTGGTTGCACCAGCCTCACTTCAGTAACTAGCGTAGCTGCCACTCCACCAACATTAGGTTTTTCGGTTTTTAGTACCGAACCCACAGCCAAATTGTATGTACCGAAGAACTCTAACACAGCTTATGCATCGGCAGGGTGGAATAGTTATTTTTCAAGTATTGCAGAAATTTCAGGTAGCTGTGGTGCCAATCTCACATGGATCCTATGCAATGATGGCGAACTGATTGTTGAGGGAACAGGAGCAATGAGCAATTATTCTATGGATACCTCACCTTGGGCGATATATTCGGAGAGCATTACAAAGGCAACCATCAAAGAAGGCGTAACGACGATTGGTGATTATGCATTCCAAGGTTGTACAGCATTGACCTCGGCAAGCCTTCCTACGGGGCTGACATCAATCGGAAAGTACGCCTTTCAATGGTGTGAAGCGTTGGTTACTATAAATATTCCTACTACCGTAGTGTCGATGGGAATTGGCGCATTCTACTATTGCAGCCTTACTTCATTAACACTCCCAGAAGGAATTAAAAATATTGAGCAGAGCACATTTACAGGTAATGAGTTCACCTCTGTCGTAATCCCCCAAGGTGTTACGGTGATTGGAGTAAACTCATTCTGTGACTGTAAACAGCTGGAGTCCGTAACTATCCCGAACAGCGTGCAGACAATTGGAGAAATGGCTTTTCAATACTGTCCTAAATTAGCCTCAGTTGCCATACCCAATAGTGTTGTTACAATTGAGAGATATGCTTTCGACCGTTGCAGTAGCCTTGCCACTCTAAGTATCGGTGAGGGAGTAACTGGTATAGGAAAGCAGGCTTTCTCTGATTGTAGCAAACTTGAGTCAGTCATTTGCAAGGCTGTTACGCCACCCGCAATAGATGCTGTCAATACTTTCTACAATGTTAATAAAACCATTCCCGTTTACGTTCCCAAATCATCAGTAGTAGCTTATAAGTCAGCAAACTATTGGAAAGAGTTCACCAACATCCAATCCATCCCTAAAATTGTCAGTGTCACCGATTCCAATACACAAGGGGACTTCACGCAAGCTGAGGACGAGGAGTTTGATGAAATCAGCTATACTCGCACACTGCCTAATCTACATTGGAATCCATTGTATGTACCCTTCGAGATACCGATGACCGCCGAGTTCCTTGAAGACTATGATGTGGCCTACTTCAACGACATCCATAGCTACGACGAATACATCGGAGATAAAGAGAATGGCATACTCGGTGCAGACGGAGAGATTGACCGCATGTCTATGGAGGTACTGATGGTACAGGAGGGCGCAACGCTGAATGCAAACTATCCCTACCTCATACGCGCCAAGAACGAAGCAGCCAAAGCGCTGAACATCACTGTCACCGATGCTACCTTATATGAAACTGTAGAAACTACTATCAGCTGTTCGTCGGTATTCATGGACTTTGAGGTCACTGGCAGTTATAGCACATTGACATCTAGCTATCTGGATGAAGACTATCGCGTTATTATATCGACAGGAAGTTGGGGTATACTCTCTTCAACATCAAAGCTACGCCCCTTCCGCATTTATCTGAAGATGACAGCGAGAGGCGGTTCCCCTGTAAAAGTTCATTCAAGCGCCATGAAAACCATTAGCATCCAAGTGGGTAACGAAGATGACACGACATCAATTGAGGATGGGCAATTGACATTTGATAATTCAGTCCTCGGCGTTGTCTACGACCTGCAAGGCCGTCAGGTAAAGAATTCGGGTAAGGGTATCTATATCGTGAACGGGAAAAAGACTGTATTTAAGTGAAGATAGAAAGCGAGAATTATTATTTATTGAGTATAAACAATTAAAAAACATTGAAGTGTATGAAAGGTAATTATGTAGTTCCAGAAATTGAGATTATTGAAGTTGAGGTAGAGAAAGGATACAACATCTCAATCAGTGACGAAGAGGGTGACGCTGTATAACAACGCATTTCTCTTACCACTAAACTTGAACAATAGCATACCCCGACCGCAAGATCGGGGTATGCTATTACTCAGTATCTACACCCTCCGGATATTGGATTTCCGAGGGAACGAAATTCAAGATAAGATGTAGTTATTCTCTGTATGAGAAACTAATTTCTCGTGGAGATATAATATGCTTTCATTCCGGTCTCATTTCTGTCATAATTTAGCGTTTGCAGTTAAGCTGAGGCTATCCGATGAAGTGTGTACTTTTGCCCATAGTTATAAGATGAATATGTTTATCGCTAAATAACTATAAAGAGCTGGATCCACAAAATGTAATCAGCCCTATTTTTTTACTGATAAATGGTTAATTGGAATCAATATTTTGGTGATTTCTTTTGTTCCCTAATGAGACGTTACATGAATAAAAATCCTCAATAATCTTATGATTATCAAGGATTTCTTTTGGGTGACTAGTGGGATTCGAACCCACGACATTCAGAACCACAATCTGACGCTCTAACCGACTGAACTATAGTCACCATGTTGGTAGCTCTCTGTCGAAAGCGGTGCAAAGGTACAACTTATTTTTGAATATCCAAAGGAATTCTATGAAATTTTACTTTTTGAAGATGATTTTGTTGTTCTTGTTGAGAAAATCTTTCTCCATAGATATGGCACGGCTCATGCGGTGGCGGGCATCGGAGGTGATATCAGCAGGGATTGTATCGGAGGGGATAATGCGGAAGCTGCCAGAGCGGCTCAGTGTGGCACGCTCGGTCCATACAAGGCTGTGCTCAATGTTCTTTAGCTGTGTAGTTCCGGCAATCTTTTCAAGGGTGAGTGTTACTGTGAGACCTACATCTCCGTGGGGGATGCTCATGTTTGATACGTAGTTGCCCAATGAATATGCGATGGCATGGTGTGTAGGGTGTTCTGTGGAGGGGACGAGCTCGATAGGTTGTACTACATGGGGATGGCTGCCAATAACGTGGTCGACACCTTGTGATATGAGCCATTGTGCGAGTTTGCGCTGTTCTGCATTTGGTTGTTGTTGGTATTCGTTCCCCCAATGTACGAAGGCGATGATGGCATCAGGATGCTGTGAACGGGCTTGGCGAATGTCTGCTGCTAGTTCATCTCTGTTGAGGCTGTTTACTATATTGGGGGGTGTCGAGGTAATGCCATTGGTGCCGTAGGTGGCGCAGAGTAGAGCGATGCGTATTCCGTTCTTCTCTATAATAAGGGGATAGCGACGTTGACGGTCGAGATTATCACGATAGGTGCCTACGGTGGAGATGTCAAGGCTATCGGCAAGGGTGAGCGTGCGCTCAAGGCCGCGTTTGCGGCGGTCGAGGCTATGGTTGTTTGCTGTAGCGAGTATGTCGAACCCTGCCTCATGGATGGCATATAGGTACTCGTCGGGGGCGCTGAACTGTGGGTAGCCACGGTAGGGCTTGCCGCCCAGTGTCACCTCGAGATTGCCGATGGCAAGGTCGGCACAGTGTATGTCGTCCTTTACCAGAGAGAAGCAGTGGCTGTAGTCGTAGCTTCCGTCGGGACGGCGGGCGGCATCAATCTGTGCCTGGTGCTGCATGAGGTCGCCCACGAAGAGCAGTGTGAGGCGTTTGCCTAATTCTGAATTCTGAATTCTGGATGTTGAATTATCTATACCGTCAACGAGGCATTTACTGCTGTCGATAGGGGGGATAGAAAGCACCTGCTGCCTTTGCCCATATATACATATAGGTAAAAGCAGCAGGAGTATGGTGGGGAGGTATTTCAAAATAAAAAATTAAAAGTTAAAAACTAAGAATTAGAATTTGCGGTTAGAATTCTCAATTTTCAATTTTCAATTAGTTTCGCTGAGCTTCGACTGCGCTCGCTGAGCGATTAGTAAGTAAGCTTACATCGCGCTCGCTTGCACGAACCTTGTCCATTTTCAATTATTTGTACACAGCCTTGGTACCTGCCAGCAGCGTGTTCATCATGAGCGACACGATGGTCATGGGGCCTACGCCGCCAGGTACGGGAGTGATGTAGGAGCACTTGGGGGCTACCTCGTCGAACTTGACATCGCCGGTGAGCTTGAAGCCGCTCTTGCGGGTGGCGTCGGGCACGCGGGTGGTACCTACGTCGATGACTACGGCGCCCTCCTTCACCATGTCGGCCTTCACGAAGTTGGGCTGGCCCATGGCGGCAATGAGGATATCGGCCTCACGGCACTCCTTGACGAGGTCCTTGGAGCGGCTGTGGCATACGGTCACGGTGGCATCGCCGGGGTAGGCCTTCTGCATCATGAGGGTAGCCATGGGCTTGCCCACGATGTTGCTGCGGCCCAGGATGACGCATTTCTTGCCCGAGGTCTCTATGTTGTAGCGCTTGAGCAGTTGCAGTATGCCGTTGGGCGTGGCCGACACGAAGCAGGGGAGCCCGATGGCGAGGCGGCCTACGTTGATGGGGTGGAAGCCGTCTACATCCTTGCGGTAGTCGATGGCCTCGATGATGCGTTGCTCGTTGATGTGGCGGGGTAGGGGGAGCTGCACGATGAAGCCGTCTACGTCGGCATCCTGGTTGAGGCGCTCAATCTCGGCCAGCAGGGTCTCTTCGGTGACATCGCTCTCGAAGCGGATGAGCGAGGAGGTGAAGCCGCATACCTCGCAGGCCTTCACCTTGTTGGCTACGTATGTCTCACTGCCTCCGTCGTGGCCTACCAGTATGGCGGCCAGGTGGGGGCGCTTCTCGCCGCGCGCCACGCGCTCGGCTACTTCGGCAGCAATCTCTTGCTTGATCTGATCCGATATGGCTTTTCCGTCAATGATATTCATTATTTACAAATTTACTAATTACAATTTATGTACAATTTTATGATTTAATAATTTACTGGTTCGCAATGGCGAAATTGTCAAATAAACCAATCGTCAAATAAATAGTAAATCGTAAATTGTCAAATTGTAAATTTAAGGATCTTCTTTTATTTCTTAAACTTAGGCATTCCCATCTTGCCCATAGGCATGTTGGCCACGTTCTTCATCATCTTGCGGGTTTGCTCAAACTGCTTCAGCAGGCGGTTCACCTCCTGTATGTTGGTGCCGCTACCCTTGGCGATGCGCTGGCGGCGGCTGCCGTTGATGGCGTCGGGGTGGCTGCGCTCGTAGGGTGTCATCGAGTAGATGATGGCCTCTACGCTCTTGAAGGCGTTGTCGTCGATGTCGAGGTCCTTGATCTGCTTGCCCACACCGGGTATCATGCCCATGAGGTCCTTGATGTTGCCCATCTTCTTGATTTGGGCTATCTGGGTAAGGAAGTCGTTGAAGTCAAACTGGTTGCGTGCCAGCTTCTTGGTGAGCTTCTTGGCCTCCTCCTCGTCGAACTGCTCCTGTGCCTTCTCCACGAGCGATACGATGTCGCCCATGCCGAGGATGCGGTCGGCCATACGTGAGGGGTGGAACACGTCGAGTGCTTCGAGCTTTTCGCCCGTACCTACGAACATGATGGGCTTGCTCACTACCGTGCGGATAGAGAGGGCGGCACCACCGCGGGTGTCACCGTCGAGCTTGGTGAGTACCACGCCGTTGAAGTCGAGGCGGTCGTTAAACTCCTTAGCGGTGTTCACGGCATCCTGACCGGTCATGGCGTCTACCACGAAGAGAATCTGGTCGGGTGTTACGGCCTCCTTGATGGCGGCAATCTCCTGCATCATCTGCTCGTCTACGGCAAGGCGGCCGGCGGTATCCACGATTACCACATCGTAGTTCTTGGCCTTGGCCTCACGTATAGCGTTCTGTGCTATCTCTATGGGGTTCTTGTTGCCCTCCTCCTTGTATACGGGCACATCAATCTGTTCGCCCAATACGGTGAGCTGGTCGATAGCAGCGGGGCGGTATACGTCACATGCTGCGAGCAGCGGCCGGCGGTTCTTCTTGCTCTTGAGCATCAGTGCCAGCTTCCCCGACATGGTAGTCTTACCCGAACCCTGCAAACCGCTCATGAGGATTACCGAGGGGCGGCCCTTGAGCTCCAGCTCCACGGCATCGCCACCCATGAGGGCGGTGAGCTCATCGTGTACAATCTTGACCATTAATTGGCTGGGGCGTACAGAGGTGAGTACGTCCTGACCCAGTGCCTTTTCCTTCACTGTGTCGGTAAAGGTTTTGGCAACTTTGTAGTTAACGTCGGCATCGAGCAATGCCTTACGCACATCCTTTAGGGTCTCGGCAACGTTTACTTCGGTAATCTTGCCTTCACCTTTCAGTATCTTAAACGATCTTTCTAGTCTTTCACTTAGGTTTTCAAACATATCTTTTTCTGCTAATTTCTAATAAAATGACAAAATTAGTGTAAACCTGACGGAAAAGCAAATTTATTTTCATTTTCCTGAGGTGCTCTCGCTTATCGTCCACTTTAGTGGCTGGGTGCCACAGAAGTGTCCTACGCTCGGCAGAGATTAAGTATACTTACTCTCTGCTCTCGCTTATCGTCCACTTTGTTTTACTAGTCGTCCTACTTGGCGGTTGAAGTCTTCAGCTTCGAGGAGTTCCTCCAGGGTGAGGTGCATGCGGTAGCGCCAGTAGTGGTTGGAGTTGGCGGGTACGTTGATGCGCTCGAAGGCGGGGTCGGGGTAGCGCAGGTGCTCGTCCATGGCCATCCAGTCCTGCAAGGGGAGGATGGTGAGCATGGCGGGCGAGTCGAGGTGCTGGCGCACGATGCTCTCGCATATCCATGACTCGCACTCCACGGGTGCCTTGCCGCGCTGGTGCAGCATCTCGCTCCAGTAGCGCTGAGTGAGTGTGGGGTCTTCTTCCCACCAACCGCGTATACCACTCATGTCGTGGGTAGAGGTGGTACATACGGAGTAGTAGGGGTAGTTGGCCGGATTGTCGAAGGTGCATCCGTAGGCTTTGGGCATGCGCTGTATCTCAAGTGAGAGGATGCGCAGCTCGTTCATCACGGTGGGCACGCAAGCGGGTATCATGCCGAGGTCCTCGCCGCAGACGAGCATGTCGGTGGCATCGATGAGGGCGGGGAGCTTCTTCATGGCTTCGCGGTACCAGAAGTCGTTGTGGCGATGGTAGAAGAAGTGGTCGTGCAGTGCATAGAAGGCTTTGCGCTCATTCTCGGGCAGGGCCTTGAACGACTCGGTGTCGAAGCCGTTGATACGTGGGTGATAGGTGCCGGGTTGATAGGGGTCCTCCACGAAGAGCACGTCGGTTTCGTCGCCTTGGGTGAAGGGGGTGGCGTGGCGCTCCTTGTAGAAGGCGATACCCCATTGTGCAATCTCATCAACGGTGAGTGGCATGGCGGGATTGAAGTGGCCCAGCAGACCGCTCTTGGTGGTGCAGGGTATCTCCCATATGCGGAAGAAGCCGAGGATGTGGTCGATGCGGTAGGCATCGAAGTAGTCGGCCATCTTGGTGAAGCGGCGTGCAAACCACTGGTAGCGCTCGGCGGCCATGGCTTGCCAGTTGTAGGTGGGGAAGCCCCAGTTTTGTCCATCGCGGGCAAAGGCATCGGGTGGTGCGCCGGCTTGGCTCTCCAGGCAGAAGAGTCCGGGATTGCTCCATGCTTCCACGCTGGTGCGGCTGATGCCGATAGGTATGTCGCCCTTGAGCACTACGCCATGCTTGTGGGCATAATCGGCGGCGTGCTTGAGCTGCTTGTGCAGGTGATACTGTATATAAAGGTAGAGGCCTGTATCTTTGGGGTTCTTGTTGTCTCTGATGCAGCAGAACTCGGCATAGGGTACTAGCCACGATTCGTTGTCCTTGAAGAAACGCTTGTAGGAGGGTGAGGCAAGGGTCTGCTCGCCCTCTTGGGCGAAGATGCGGTGCAGGTAATCCCACTTGGCGATGACTACGGCGTCGAAGTCGACCTGTGGTAGCTTGTTCAGCTCTTTCTGCTGCTTGCGGAACTCCTTCATGGCCTCTTTGTCGGTGAGTACGCCTACCTCTTCGAGGCGGATGTACATGGGGTTGAGGGCAAAGCAGGTGATGGCGTTGTAGGGGTACGACTCGTGCCAGTTGCGGTTCATGGTGGTGTCGTTCACGGGCAGCAGCTGCAGGAAGCACTGGCCTGTCTTGGCAGCCCAGTCTACCATAAGGGGAATGTCGGAGAATTCGCCTATACCGAAGCTTTTCTTTGAACGGAGGGAGAATACGGGGATGGCGACACCGGCACCGCGCCAATGCTCTTGCGGGTCGCGCAGGGTGTAGGTGCGCAGTACGCGCAGGCTCACATCGCTGTAGTGGTCGATGTGGAGGGTGCGGTTCTCGCCGGGTTCCCAAGCAATTAATTGACAATTGACAATTGACAATTGACAGTTATTGGCCTCCGGATGGAGGTTCTCGTTATTGTTTTCGTTATCGTTACAGCCCTCGGCTGTCTTCTCAAGGATAATAAACTTGAACTCACAGTTCTGGCCCAGCTCGCCTTTGTCGAGCCACAGTTGCCATTCGGTGCCGTGAGGCTCCATGATGCGTGCGTGGTTGGTGTCCCATGCGCCCAATGCTTTTGCATCGCCACATACGGCGAGCACTTGGTCCTTACGTATGGTGGGGGCTTCGCAGCAGATGCAGATGCCTGATGCTCCGTGAGGTGTAGTGCTGTGGGTGTCGTGTGCGAAGATGGCGCGTGTGAAGGCTGATGAATAGAAGGGGGCCAATTCGGAACGGTCTACCCAGCGGTCGCTGATGTGTACGTGTCCGTGCAGCGTGTCGGGCAATGTGTGGTGACGCCATTCGGTGCGTCTGATGTTGCCGTTCTCCATCACCACGAAGGTGTATGGGGCTGAAGGCTTGTAGTCGCCCTCTACGGTCACGAACCAGAGTCCCTCGCCATCGGTCTGCATGGGGAGTGTCGGGGCATTATGTACGTTAGCTACTGTGGTGAATGCCAGATGCAGGCTTTCACCCCATTGGGTGTTGTAGTGGAGAGTGATTGTGAGTTTCATTGTGTTATAGTTTTATTTTTTCCTTTTTCGGCTTTGATTCATTGTGCAGTCGGTCGAGGGCGGTCACTACGTAGGTGTATTTAGCCTTTCCTCCCTCGTAGGTGAGCGGGAAGAAGGGTTGGGTAGTGAAGCCGGCAATCTTGGTGGCATCGTTGAGGTTCACTTTTTCGCCTTGTGCAAAGCGGTATACGACATACTTTACCGGGCGGTTCATCTCGTCCTTGTATTTCGGGGCAGTCCAGCATAGTACGGGGCCGTCGTCGGTCCATATCACGGCGAGCTTGGTCACTCGCTTGGGTGCCTTCTTGTCGATGAAGGGATATCTGGGCTGCAGTGCCAGCCATTGGTGGTAATCCTCGGCGAGTGCCGTGGCATAGCCTCCTGCATCCTCGGCTACTGCCGATGCTGGCCATTGGCAGCTGCCGCCAATGCTCTCGTAGCTGCGCTGCAGTACCATCTTGCGGACTTGCTGGTGCTGTGTGGGGTTGTTGGCGTCGGTGGCCTTCACGGTGCGCATCACGTCCTGCCCTATGTAGAGCGGGCGGCCATTGGCGTGCTCGGCCCACCAGCCTACGAGTGTCTCATAATCGGCAGCCTTGTGTCCTATCTCCCAGTAGAGTTGCGGTATGGTGTAGTCTACCCAGCCCTTGTCGATCCAAAGGAGGATGTCGGCATACAGGTCATCGTAGTTTTGCAATCCATTGGTGAGGCTTCCCTCGGGGTCGCTCTTCTGGTTGCGGTAGATGCCGAAGGGCGATATGCCGAACTTCACCCAGGGCTTCACACCACGTATCGTATGGTGTAGCTGTTCGATGAGAAGGTTCACATTGTCGCGTCGCCAGTCGCTCTTGTCGGTAAATCCGCGGGGATCGGCACGGAACGATGCCTCGTCGTCGAATTCCACGCCCGGTACGGGGTAGGGGTAGAAGTAGTCGTCGATATGCAGTCCGTCGACGTCGTAGCGCTTCACGATGTCGGTCACGATGGTGCAGATGTAGTCGCGGTTGTCCTGCAAGGCAGGGTTGAAGATGAGCATCCCGTCGAAGTGTACGAAGCGCTCGGGGTCTTTCTTGTAGGGGTGCTTCAGTCCCAGGCTCTTGGTGCCCTTTGTCTTGGCGCGGTAGGGGTTTATCCATGCGTGCAGCTCCATGCCGCGCTTATGGCACTCGTCTATCATCCACTGCAGGGGGTCCCAGAATGGCTCGGGCGCCACACCCTGCTCGCCTGTGAGGTAGCGGCTCCAGGGTTCGTAGTAGGAGAGGTAGAGCGCATCGGCCTCGGGGCGCACCTGGAAAATGATGGCGTTGATGCCTGCCCGCTGCAGTGCATCGAGCTGTGTGGTGAGTGTATGCTGCATCTGTGCAGGCGACATGCCAATGAACTGTCCATTGACGGCCTGTATCCATGCTCCGCGGAACTCACGCTTCAGCGGTTCGCTGGCTTGGGCATCGGTGATTCCCCACGATAAGAGCATGAAGAGTAGTATTCGTATGTATTGTTTCATTATAAATATGTAAAAACTGCTGCGAAGATACATAAAATTGATTCATCATACAAGAAAAAGTTGTAACTTTGCCACAAGTGGCGAAGATAGTTTGCGCTTGCCGAGAATAAATGTTGTTTATTCGCCCGCTTATGATTCTCTTTGCTACAAGTGGCGGAGATAGTAGCGTTCGCGCATGTATCTATCTTTGCAATAAATGCTGTTACGACAATGAGTGAAGAAAAATACATCAGCGTCAAGGGGGCGCGTGTCAATAATCTCAAGAATATCGAGGTCAACATCCCGCGGGGTAGGTTGGTGGTAGTGACTGGACTCTCGGGTTCGGGCAAGAGTTCGCTGGCATTCGATACGTTGTATGCCGAGGGTCAGCGCCGCTATGTAGAGAGTCTGTCGTCCTATGCGCGCCAGTTTCTCGGGCGCATGAAGAAGCCCGAGTGTGACTTCATCAAGGGCTTGCCCCCTGCCATCGCCATTGAGCAGAAGGTGAGCAGCCGCAATCCGCGCTCTACGGTGGGTACCTCGACCGAGATCTACGAGTACCTGCGCCTGCTCTTTGCCCGTGTGGGCAAGACCTACTCGCCTGTGACAGGGCAGCTGGTGAAGAAGCACGACACCGAGGACATCGTGGCCTGCATGCGTTCCTACAGCACAGGCACGCGCTTCACCGTGTTGGCCCCTCTTATGGTGCGCGACGAACGTACACTCGAGGAGCAGCTCACCATATGCCTGCAACAGGGCTTTGCCAGGGTAGAGGTGAAGGGCGAGGTGATGCGTATCGAGGAGGTGTTGGAGAAGGTCACATCCGCTGACTCAGAATTCAGAATTCATAATTCAGAATTAAAGATTGTTATCGATCGCCTCAGCGTCGATGACAGCAAGGAGACCGTGAGCCGCCTTGTCGACAGCTGCGAGACGGCCTTCTACGAGGGTGGGGGGACGTGTATGCTGCGTTTCTACCCTGCCGGTATACTGCACACCTTCAGCAGGCGCTTCGAGGCCGACGGCATCACTTTTGAGGAGCCCAGCGAGCAGCTCTTCTCGTTCAACTCTCCCGTGGGTGCCTGTCCCGAGTGTGGCGGCTTCGGACGCGTCATTGGCATCGACGAGCAGCTCGTGGTGCCCAATACCGCCATGAGCGTATACGACGGCTGCGTGGTATGCTGGCGTGGCGAGAAGATGAGCGCTTGGCGCGACGAGTTTATCCGCCATGCCGCCCGCGACAACTTCCCCATCTTTGCACCCTATTATGAACTTACTCAGGCGCAGAAGGACTACCTGTGGCATGGCCCCCGTACGAAGCCCTGCATCGACTCCTTCTTCAAGATGCTCGAGGAGAACCAATACAAGATACAGTACCGTGTGATGCTGGCACGCTATCGTGGCAAGACGACGTGCCCCACCTGTCATGGCACACGCCTCAAGAAGGAGGCCACCTACGTGAAGATTGGCGGGCGCAACATCTGCGAACTGGTCGATATGCCCGTGACCGAGCTGCAGCGCTTCTTCGCGCAGCTCACGCTCGACGAGCACGAGGCAGCCATTGCCAAGCGCCTGCTCATCGAGATCAACAGCCGCCTGCAGTTCCTGCTCGATGTGGGCCTCGGTTACCTCACCCTCAATCGCCTCAGCAATACGCTCTCGGGTGGTGAGAGCCAGCGCATCAACCTCGTCACCTCGCTGGGCAGTCCGCTCGTGGGCTCGCTCTACATCCTCGACGAACCCTCCATAGGCCTTCACAGCCGCGATACCGACAAGCTCATCCGCGTGCTTCGCCAGCTGCAGCAGGCAGGCAACACCGTTGTGGTGGTCGAGCACGACGAGGAGATTATCCGCGCGGCCGACTATATCATCGACGTAGGTCCCGAGGCAGGCCGCCTTGGCGGACAGGTGGTGTACGAGGGCGACATGCACGACCTGCAGCCGGGCTCGGCCAGCTATACCGTGCGCTACCTCCTGGGCGAGGAGCAGATTCCCGTACCCCAGAGCCGCCGCCCGTGGAACAACTATGTAGAGATCCGTGGTGCCCGTCACCATAACCTCAAGGGCATCGACGTCAAGTTCCCGCTCAATGTGATGTCCGTAGTCACTGGCGTCAGCGGTAGCGGCAAGAGCTCCCTCGTGCGCGACGTGCTGTATCAAGCCTTGGCACGCGAGTATGGCGAGGGTACCGAGCGTCCTGGCGAGCACTTGGAGCTGAAGGGCGACATCCGCATGCTGCGAGCCGTCGAGTTTGTCGACCAGAACCCCATAGGTAGGTCCACCCGCTCCAACCCCGTTACCTATCTCAAAGCCTACGACGAGATACGCAAGCTCTTTGCCGAGCAACCCTTGGCCAAGCAGATGGGCTATACGGCAGGCTTCTTCTCCTTCAACAGCGAGGGAGGCCGCTGCGAGGAGTGCAAGGGCGAGGGTACCATCACCGTGGAGATGCAGTTCATGGCCGACCTCGTGCTCGAGTGTGAAGCCTGCCATGGCAAGCGCTTCAAGGCCGACACCCTGCTCGTGACCTATCATGGGAAGAATATCCACGATATCCTGGAGATGACCGTCAACCAAGCCGTCGAGTTCTTCACCGAGCATGGAGCCAAGAAGGTCGTTCGCCGCCTCAAGCCCCTGCAGGATGTGGGTCTCGGCTATGTGAAGCTGGGTCAGAGCTCGTCGACCCTCTCGGGTGGTGAGAACCAGCGCGTGAAGCTAGCCTACTACCTCAGCCTGGAGAAGTCCGAGCCCACGATGTTCATCTTCGATGAACCCACCACGGGACTCCACTTCCACGATATCAAGAAGCTGCTCGATTCGTTCAATGCCCTCATCCAGCGCGGCCACACCATCGTCATCATTGAGCACAACATGGAGGTCATCAAGTGTGCCGACCATATCATCGACATAGGTCCCGAGGGTGGCGACCGTGGTGGTCAGCTTGTGGCATGCGGTACCCCCGAGGTGGTAGCCTCGTGCGAAGCCTCCTATACCGCCCGGTTCTTGCGTGAGAAGTTAAGATAGGAATGGCTGAAGATAGCGTTTGCCCATGCTTTCAAGAAAAATCACCTTTCCCATCGTCTGTAGTGTCACTTGTGAACGCAGCCGATGGGCTATGTGAATTTGCCACGCCACGCACCGTTGAACCGTGGCACCCATTTGCCTATTAGATGATTCAGCGCATATAATCAGTGCTTTACGCATCGTTGCACGTGGCGTGGCAAATCCGAAGGTGCAGTACTATCTATCGCGATAGCCGGCTATAGAAACTGCATGAAACTGCTGCTGTAGGTGCAAGAAGATATTGCCGCTGGTGCGCAAAACATCAGCCTTAACTGTAATTATTCTATATATATAATATTTCTATATATTTCTCCGTCTCAGCAACTCTTCACTTCCGTCTCAGCAACTCTTCACTTTCCTACTTCCCCTTAGCAGCTTTAAGAGTTACTATTCAGATTTGCCACGCCACGCCACGGTGCAACGGTTGGCAAGCTGCTCGTGCACCTCCATTATCTACACTGATAAATAGATACTTGCGCCTGTTTCGTGTGATTGTGTAGTCATTAGTATCGCGTGGCGTGGCGGTGCGTGGCAAATCTGTCTTGGTCTTTTGTAATGGTGGCGTTTTTAATATTGCTGGTGTATCAATTCCATCGACCCGGACTTGTCCTGCCTTCACAAGCCTTGTGAAAGCTGGGCAAAGTTATGCATTCGGTTTATTAACCGCAAACTATCATTTTTATTCAATAAATCTCCTTTTGAACATTAATTCTCAAAAATTATCTACGAATTTTCAAAAACACTTGTTGTTATTATCAATTTATTATTACATTTGCAGTGGATATGGCTACGGCCGTCTCCAAGACATTTTTGTAAAATAGAAGCGTTATGCTTAACTTGTAATTGGAAACCTGAGAAATTTTCAATAAAGTACGAGGAAAGTGTAATGGTTCTGCGCGTTTTGCGTGGGCTGTTATCGTTACATCTGTTCGCAAAGGTTTTCCTAGGACCTCCAATCAAAGGCGTGGCTAAAAATCAGATGCTGGATGTCGATATTGAAAAGCAAATAGAGTTTGTGAAGATTGCATAACAGGCCGATAAATCAGAATTTAATAGATATGGAATTACAAACCCAAAGATTGTTGCTGAGACCTTGGCAAGAGGATGATGCTGACGAACTATACAAGTATGCCAAAGACCTACAAGTGGGGCCAGCTGCAGGATGGCCAGTACATACAAGCGTTGA
>JAFTVE010000038.1 GCA_017465905.1 Bacteroidaceae bacterium
ATCTACTCCAAGGGTACAGATATCGAGGTCGTTTATGCTACTGATGGGCCTAATGTCACCACTTCAGATGGTGCTCTTACCGCCATTACGCCTTCGGCTGTCGGTCATACCTATACCGCCATCGTTGCTCCGGCCAAGTATGCGACTACTGACAAATTAATGACCTTCACCGTTGACGGACAGGAAATGACCGTCCTTGCTACGACACCCAAGCTGACCAACGGCCTTAATGCAGGCTTGCACTATAGCTTCAACCTCATGGTGGGTAAGGATGCTGTGACCATCAGCAGCGTCAACGTAACTCCTTGGACGGAGATGGAGATTGATGGCGGTGTGGCGAAGGATGAGTCAACCTATACCTATTTCCCTGAAACCAAGACCTATTATGTTTTCAAGGCAGAATCTCTGCCTGATGCCATATTCGAGGCTAGTTATAGCGCAGGTAACATCAAATTAATGGCAGACATGGAATTGGAAAACAATGTGGTTATCAACAAAGGGAGTCCACGTATGTTATTCGATTTAAATGGTCATACGATAACCGTAGGGGATAATGCTACTTGCGTGTTTTCGATAGAAGAGATTGGCTCCTTTTACACCTTTACCATCGATGACACGTCTGTTGGTAAGCATGGAAAAATTGTGGCCGGATTGAATTGCCAAAGCATAATACATTGCAATACTGATAAAGTATATTTGACCGTAAATAACGGGACATTACATGCTGCTGAAAGTACTACCTCAATCATTGAATGTCCCCAAGCATATTCCCTTGCCATCAATGGCGGAACCTTTATGGGCGGCACTTATGCATTGAAAGGCACTGCAAATTCCCTATTGATAACGGGAGGCTGTTTCACTGGTGCAACATATGACATCAGTATGGGTGATAAAACCGGCTATCTCTCTTACAATCCAGAGACAGGTATAGGCGCGACATTCACTGATGGCCTCAGCATTGAAGGTGGCTCTACACTCAAAAATAGTGCAGCTGCTGATGTAGGTTATTTTGCAGAGGATGGTACTCAGACAATAGTCACTGATGACCAGACTTCAATCAATGGAACAGTGATAGTGAAGAAAATAGAGACTAACGAATAACCCATCACAGGACAGGATGCCCTTACCGCCCTCCTGCTCACCAAGAGAAGAAATAGGATATAAAAATAAAGGTCCGCAGTAGACTTTCTAAAACCAAATCGGATAAAAAAAGATACTTTTGGGGAATTTTCCCTGCTATTTTATCGTTTTTGAGAATGATTATTGTATCTTTTTTATAAAAATAGATGTATGAAAAAGTTTATAGGATGCAACAAAACACTGAAATTACTGAAATATGTTTTGAAATGATTCTGTTTTTCTATATCTTTGCTAAATAAAAGAACAATGCTATGCCGAAAATTTTTGAATATTTTGGATTCATCTTCTATTTCTACTCCAATGAGCATGAGCCTATTCATGTTCATGTGCAACATGGAGGTAAGGAAAGCATTTTTGACCTTATCATGATGAATGGTGAGTTGTTGGAAGTCCGAGTACGCGAAAAGAAAAGCGCAGAGCCACTGCCAGAGAAGGACAAGCGTATCGCAGAGGAGTTTATCCGAAAGTATCACAAAAATATCATCGACAAATGGGTGAAGTTCTTCATTATGAAGCAAGCCGTAAGAAGTACCAATATCAAGAAAAAAATATAGGAGGCAGAAATATGAACGGATTGTATATTACCAGCGCTACCGCTGTGGGCGACTCGACGGTCAGCCTTACATTCAGCGATAATACTACGCAGGTCGTGAATGTGGGTGAATTCATCCGTCGTCATCCGCATCCGCAGTACAACAAGTATCTTGACAGTCGAAAGTTCCGTCGTTTTACCATTGAAAACGGAAATATCATTTGGGGAAAGAACTGGGATTTGATGTTCCCAATCGAGCAACTTCATAGTGGTTCGTTAGTCTAATTCTCCGTCACGGAGGATATGCAGCCTTCGGCACTCCTTTGCTTTTCCCCTTCGGGCCTGCGACCCCGTCACGGCGGATATGTATCCGCCGTTAATGAGTATCAGGGTCTGTGACCCGAAAATATTACAGGGGGCAGAGACCCCTACCTCCGTCTCATCGGATAAACATATCCGATGAGACGGAACCAGGTCTATGAATATGTCTCACACAGATCTCACAATGCTTGCGCTTGGCTCGTCCAAGAAATCTCACAGATGGCAAGTCGCTACGCCCTTGCTTGTCGGCGTTGCCGAGTGCTTGCTTGGCTCACGCAGATTATATTTTTATGGCTCACGCAGAAACCGCAGAAAGCGCAGACTTTGCGAGTCGCTGCGCCCTCGCTGCCATCCGGGATGTATACACTCGGCGAAACGCCGACACACGCGAGTTTACGATGCGTGCTTCGTGAGACAAAAAAAATCAGCGTGAGGCAAGATAATCAGTTGACAAAAGAGACAAAAATCAGCTAGAAGGGAACGGCATATCCGATGAGACGGAAAACTTTTGTCTCATATTTTTCGTTGGATATTTGGCCGGTAGGAAAAGAATCTCTATCTTTGCAGCAACAAACTTACCCCGCTTCCCGTCAGAACAGCGCGCTCAGGGTAAGTATTTTTTTATCCGCATATGAAACACTATACAGAGAGACCACTGACTGTTGATGAGCAGATTGAGCTACTGAAACAGCGTGGGCTCAACTTCGCAGATGAGAACAAAGCATACCATGTGCTGTCGCATGTCAGCTATTTCCGCCTGAAAAGCTACTTGACACCACTTACAAGCAATAAGGAGCAGTGGATATTCAAGCCAAGCGCAACGTTTGAAACAGCGTACCGACTATATAAGTTTGACAGCAAGCTACGCAAGCTCATCGCTGCAGAATCGGAGAAAGTGGAGGTATCTATACGCACGCAAATGGCATATCAGTTGGCGAAGGATTATGGAACGTTTTGGTTCTTGAACAAAGAAAACTTCACCAACTTAGAGAAGCATACTAATCTTTTGGCAAGTATCAGTGCCGAGTTGACACGAAGTGACGATGACCAAATCCTACGTTTCAAGAGAGAGTATGACGACGAGATGCCACCGGCATGGATGACCATGGAGGTATCTTCATTTGGCACATTGTCAATGCTATACAACTATTTCAGGCCAGGACATACGAAACGTGAGATTGCAAAGTTCTATGGCGTGAGTGACAGTGTATTCGAGTCATGGCTTCATAGTATCGTGTACGTGCGCAATATCTGTGCACATCATAGCCGATTGTGGAATAGAGCATTACGTATACGTCCGCTGTTCCCACGCAAGACCTTGAAACCTTTCTTGTCTGTTGCAGCCATCAACAATAGGGTATATTACGTCTTGTCTATCATTCAATATCTGTTGCAGACTATCAATCCGTCATCCACATTTCCGACTCGTCTAAAACAGCTGATTGCAGACTTTCCAGAAGTGGACTTATCTGCTATGGGCTTCCCTAAGAATTGGGAGAGCGAACCGTTGTGGAGGTAATCCCCGTCCCGGGCGGACAAACTGAAAAGTTAAAGGTGAAAACGGAAAAGTAGCATTCACCTTTCACCTCTGACCTTTCAGTTTACCGTTAACGAGCCTCAGGGCTTCTTGAGGGAAGAGGGAAGAAGGAAAAGTGCATACATCGCTTCGCTCGCATGTGTCGGCGTTGTCGAGTGCTTGCTTGGCTCACGCAGATTATATTTTTATGGCTCACGCAGAGAACGCAGAGAACGCAGACTTTGCAAGTCGCTACGCTCTTGCTGCCTCCGGGATGTATACACTCGGCGAAACGCCGACAGCTGTGAGCGATAGCGATGCAGCCCATTCTGTGAAAGTCTGCGAAGTCTGCGTGAGACAAAAAAAAATCAGCGTGAGGCAAGATAATCAGTTGACAAAAGAGACAAAAAATCAGCGAGAAGGGAACGGCATATCCGATGAGACGAAGACAAAGTATTATAACCCATATAACCCATAAAAACCATGACCCACGAAGAACTACAAGAAATCCTCGCCCTGCTCGAAGCGCAGGGTTGGAATCCCCAGCTGTGTGACACCCCTGTTCCCTACTACGACAATGCCGTGCCGTGTGGCAAGCCTACGGATGTGGGCGACGTGGTGAAGGGTAATTACTTCATGCTGCCGCACGACCTTGTAGAACGTAACTCCATTGTGATAGTACGCGCTACGGGCGACTCGATGATTGATGCTGGTATCGAGGATGGCGACGAGGTGCATATGCAGGTGGGCGTATCTATCCGCGATGGCGACCAGGTGGTGGCATACATTGATGGCGAGAGCACACTGAAGTCCTATTTCCGTGACTCGGACGGCACGGTGTGGCTCGTGGCCTGCAACAACAAATATGATGCCATAGAGGTGACCGAGGAGATGGACGTGCGCATCCTGGGCAAGGTGGTGAAGTGTGTGAAGAATACTCCATCTTCGTCGTTCCGCTATATGCAGGAGGCCGTGGCACGCACCAAGAGAAACCGCACCGTGGGTACATATCCCCGACAGAGGTCCTACACCGACGATGACCTGCGCCGGATACTGCGCGAGGTGCTGGGCCCCGAGATGGTGGCTGCTGCCGACTGGGTGGCGGTGTATCGCATCCTCGTGGACAAGTGTGGGGCACCCTCGTCGCATACGGCCTTTGCCGATTATGTCAACGCGCTCAACATGGGCGAGTACCCTCCCTGCAGCCGCGACTTGCTGCGCAAGGCCGATGCCGTGTATATGCGTCCCCTCTATGAGTGGGACAATACCGACATGCGCTCGGTCGCTCATGACCGACGCATTGCCATAGCCAAGCAGTTGAGGAAGCTGCTTGATTAGGTAAAGCATACCCCACGGATACCCCAAAAGTGTCCCAAAAATGTCCCATTCGGCCGCGCGAGGGACAATATTTCCCCCAAAAATATCCCAATCATACCCCATTCTCCTGCTCCCCCATCGAAATTTTCGGTGGGGGATTGCTTTATATGTAACTTCGCTTTCGGAAAACGACGGTGGCCACCTCGACATTTCCATGATTGTATAACCCAAAAAAATGAAAGCGAAATGAAGAAGTTTTTCAATTCAAACGAGACACTGGAGATGTGTGATGTAAAGGTGGGCCAGGACGGCCGCATCGACATCGAAACCAATCCTTGCCACGCCACCGAGCTGGAGCGACTGGGAAATCCCGGAAGAGCTATTCGTGGCCGCGTAGTAATGGAGGAGGGCAACCTGCACTTTGCACCCTATGCCGAGAACTCGCGCCGCCCCACCTTCTCGAAGCAGGTGCATGTGAGCAGCGCCACACTGTCGGTCACTGCCGATAAGGTGAAGCTATCGTTCATGATTCCGCGCCACCTCACCAAGCAGCTGATGCTCATGTACATCCAGAGCGAGATTGACGAGGTGAAGCGCCGCCTGGGCGAAGACCTTTACGATAGTATCGTGAGCGAGAGAGTCAACGTTAACGTCGAGAAGGAAGGAGGCATCGTATGAACCGCCCCATCAAGAACCGCAAGACGTTTTTCGAGTGCTTGCACGAGGGTTTGCAGCGCTACTTCGACAGCCACGACAAGAGGTTCGACGGTGTCATCTACCTCACCGTAGGCGTCAAGAAGGGGCATGTGGGCGGCATCATCAAGAGCGACGACCCCTTCCCCTTCGCCCCGAAGGAGTACATCGGCGACAGGCTGTACTATGAGAAACGTGTGAGAAGGAGAGAAGGAAACAAAAAATGAAGTCTTGTAATAAAATAACTCGTAGCTTATGAAATATTTTAGGTTATCGGAATTCACCCGTAGCGCCACCGCGCAGCATTTCGGCATTGAGAACATCCCCTCGGAGGAGGCCGTGAAGAACCTCTCCCACTTGGTGCGGAACGTGCTCGACCCTTTGCGCGAGCGGTGGGGCAGTGCCATCATCGTCAACAGCGGCTTTCGCTGTGAGGCGCTGAACAAGGCCGTTGGCGGAGCCAAGGCAAGCTATCACCGACTGGGCATGGCTGCCGACATCCGCCCCCGGAATGGGAGGCTTGCCGAGCTGTACGAGCTTGTCCATGTGATGTTCCGCGAGGGCAAGCTGGGCCTCACCGAGTGCTACCTTGATGGCAAGAAGGGATACATCCACATTGCCTACGATGTGACAGGGTTCAATACGTGGCCGTTCATTCACAATTGAAAATTGAAAATTCATAATTCAGAATTCTAAAACATGATTAACTATGTCAACAACGCATACGACAAGGTATTGAAACCTTGCGATGCACAGCAATTCAACATACTCGTCAAGTCCCTGGAGACCGAGAAGCTCATTCTCGGTCACCGCGGAGGCGACCAGCGCTGCAAGCCCAAGCTCCCTGCCATTACCTACATGGGAGCACTCGACAGCGAGAAGTACAAGCAATATCTGCGCCAGTGCGAGGAGCAGGGAGCGAAGCCCCTCGGCTCGCGCCGTGCCGAGTTCATGCGCCCAACGGGCCTCTTCATGCTCGACTTCGACCACGTGGAAGACCCACGCTTCGTGTATGAGCGCATCCTGCAAGTGCTCGACGTTGCAGGCTTGAAGCCTGCCGAGATTCTTGCCCTTGTGCACATAACGCCCAGTGGCGACGGCTTGCGTGTGGTGATGGAGCGCACCAAGGGGCAGACCATCGAGCAAGATCAGTTGCGGTGGTCGGAACTTATCGGCATCAAGATTGATGCTGTGTGCAAGGACATCTCACGCCTCTCTTTTGCACCCATGCAGAAGGAAATCCTCTACTTCAACCCCTCGCTGCTGTTTGCGCCACTGCCCGATGCAGCGGAGTATCCCGACGGGAGTTTGTTTTCAGGAGTGCAGACAAATGCTTCGACTATGAGTGGCGGTTACCCCCTCCGCACTACGTGCTCGTCCCCCTTAAAGGGCGACAGTGCAGAGTCCGCTGGAAGTACCGCGAACGAAAGTAACCCAAAAGAACTGTCGCCCTTTAAGGGGGACGAGCGGAATGGAGCAGGGCGTAATGGAGCGGAGGGGGTAACAGAATACCCCACGGAATACGAAGGGATGCCGTATGCCGAAATCGTGAAGCGCCTCGAAGAGCAGCTAGGCGGCCGCCCCGAGCACGGTGCACGCAACGCCTTCATCTTCTCCATGGCGTGCAACCTGCGCTACATCTGCAACGACGATGCTGCATGGGTAGCGAGCATCCTGCCCACCTACGGTGAAGACCCGCAGAAACACCGCGCCACGGTGCAGAGTGCCGTCAACCGCCCCATGAGCCGTGAAGTGCCTGCTACGCTCGCTCGCGCCCTGCGCATCTGCGATGCTGCGAAGGAAGCCAATTGTCAATTGTCAATTGTGAATTGTCAATTGCCCCCCGAGTTGCCTGCCACGCTCCCCGAACCAATAGTGCTGCTCACCTCGTGCACTCCCGGAAAGATGCGCCCGGCAGTAGCCATGGCGGTGTTTCCACCTCTCGGAGCGCATCTGCAGGGCACGCGCTTCTCCTACTGGGATGGACGCCTCTATGAGCCAACGTTTATGAACGTGCTCGTGGCGGAGTTGTCGACGGGTAAGAGTGCTGTGAACGCTCCCATCGATTACATCATTGCCGACATGGAGGCGCGCGACGAAGTCTCGCGCAAGCGCCTCAATGAGTGGAAGGGCTCGTACAACCGCGTGTCGTCCACGCAGGAGAAGCCCGAGCGACCCCAAGGGCTGGTGATGCAGGTGCTCGACCCCGACATGACCAATGCGGCTTTCGTGCAGGCGCTGGCCGATGCCAACGGACACTTCCTCTACACGCAGATGGACGAGATTGAGCTGCTCAATGCCTTGAAGACCAACACGCAGGGCAACTCCGTGAGCGCCATCCTGCGCCTCGCGTTCGATTGCGGCAAGTATGGGCAGGTGCGCGTGGCAGCCAATGCCGTGAATGCCAAGGTGCGCGTGCGCTGGAACTGGAATGCCTCGTCTACTATTCAGCGAGTGCGCAAGTTCTTTGCCCGCAACATTGCCGACGGTACCCTCTCGCGTGTGTCCTTCGCCACCATCATTAAGGAGAAGGGCACCTACGGACGCAACCGCCCCACCTTCGGGCAATATGGGGAGACCTTTGCCAAGGAGCTGCAGCCCTACATCGATGCTCTCAACACCTGCAGTGGCGACATCCATTGCCCCGAGGCTACGGCTTGGGCACTCGCGCTCTGCGATGAGCTGGCCGACTTTGCCGAGGAGATGGAGGACGAGGTGTATGCTCAGATTTCGCACCGTGCCGTGCTCATGGGCTTCTTCCGCGCCATGCTGCTCTACGTGATGAACGGCATGCAGTGGAGCCAGCCGATAGCCGACTTTGCCGCATGGACGGTCAAGTATGACCTGTGGTGCAAGATGCGCTTCTTCGGCGACATGCTCCATGCCGACCTCGAAGGCGAGGAGGAAGCCCTGCAGCGTGGCCCCAAAAGCCTGCTCGACATGCTCCCCCGAGAATTTACTAAACAGCAGGTGGTTGACATGCGCAAGTCGATGGGGATGAGTAGTGACGCAAAGCCAATGATTGATAATTGGATGAGGCGCAAGAAGGTGTCAAGAGGCTCGGAGCGCGGCGTATACGTAAAAAGCAG
Source organism: Bacteroidaceae bacterium (assembly GCA_017465905.1). GTDB lineage: Bacteria > Bacteroidota > Bacteroidia > Bacteroidales > Bacteroidaceae > UBA1189. The sequence goes on from JAFTVE010000038.1 coordinate 8,609, forward strand.
TCAGCAGTCAGCAGTCAATTAAATGCGCACTCAATTTGGCTATTGGCCGTTGGCTCATAACCCACAACTCAAAAAAAATGAACAAGTTTCAGATTAGAGAATACGGCTTCGGCGAATTGGCCGAGCTGTATTACCCCGACAGAGACCCGAGAACTGTTGCTCGGGCTTTTCGGGAAGAGATTGAGAAGACACGCAACTTGAAAGCTTCGTTGAAGCTACTGGGCTACAGAGGCAACGAGCGCGTGCTCACCCGAAATCAAGTGAAGAAGATTATCAAGTTCCTGGGCGAACCGTAAGGGTAAAGAAAACAGCCCCGACGACTCTGTGGAGTCGGGGGCTGTTGTTGTTTTCATATCAGGTTGTTACCACACCTGTGCACGCTTCTCTGCAGGGATGTAGAGCTTGTGCTCGGGAGTGATGCCGAACGCCTCGTACCAAGCATCGATGTGGGGCAATGTGCCGTTCACGCGCCAGCGGCCCAGTGAGTGGGGGTCGCTCTTGGTGTATACGCGAATCTGCTCGTCGCGGATGTTGCCAGCCCATACGGCCGAGTAGGCAAGGAAGAAGCGCTGCTCGGGAGTGAAGCCATCCTTCACGGGGAGCGGAGCATCCTTGGTGGCGTTCTTGAATGCCTGGTATGCTACCATGATACCACCATGGTCGGCGATGTTTTCACCCAGGGTGAGCTCACCATTGGCCTGCAAGCCGGGAAGTACCTCGATAGCGTTGAAGTGGTCAACGAGTACCTGAGTCTTGGCCTTGAACTTATCTCCATCGCCCGGTGCCCACCAATCAGAGAGGTTGCCCTCCTTGTCGAACTGACGGCCCTGGTCGTCAAATCCGTGAGTCATCTCATGACCGATAACTACACCGATGGCACCATAGTTGAAGGCATCGTCGGCATTCATGTCGAAGAAGGGATACTGGAGGATACCTGCCGGGAAGCAGATCTCGTTGGTTGTGGGGTTATAGTAGGCATTTACTGTCTGCGGAGTCATGTGCCACTCGGTGTTGTCTACGGGCTTGCCATACTTGCGGGCAATCATATCGTTCCAGAAGAATTCGTTGGCAGCCATCAGGTTCTCAGAATATGTCTTCGCGGGGTCGATAACCAAGCCCGTATAGTCCTTCCACTTGTCGGGATAGCCCACCTTGACGATGAAGGAGTTGAGCTTCTCGTGAGCACGCTTCTTGGTGTCGTCGCTCATCCAGTCCTGCGCATCGATACGCTGTCCGAGAGCCACCTGCAGGTTCTTCACGAGGGTAAGCATACGCTCCTTGGCCTCGGCGGGGAAGTACTTCTCCACATACATCTGACCTACAGCCTCGCCCAACACACCGTTGACAACACCCACAGCACGCTTCCAGCGAGGTTGCTGCTCCTTGCGGCCGCTGAGTGTACGGCCATAGAAGTCGAAACTCTCGTCTGCAAAGGCGTCGCTGAGTTCGTTGGCCGAGCCATCGAGCAGGTGCCACTGCAGATAAGCGATGAGGTTCTCTACCGGCTCCTCGTTCACGATACGCGCTACCTCTTGGATAGGCTCCAGCTGCGATACGCTGAGCTCCTTCAGGCCATTGATGCCCAAGATGCTGAAGTAGTTCTCCCAATCGATACCGGGGAACTGAGCCTTGAGCTCCTCCATTGTCATCTTATGATAGTTGGCAGCAGGGTTGCGCTGCTCCGTTGCGCTGAACGACTTGTCGGCCAGTGCAGTCTCAATCTTCATCACCGCCTCCATCTTCTTGGTAGCAGCAGCCTCGTCAAATCCAGCCAGCTTGAACATATTCACGATATGCTTCTTGAAAGCCTCACGGATGGCTGTCGTTGCCTCATCGGTGTCGAGGTAATACTCCTTCTCGCCCAATGAGATGCCACCCTGATACAGCTGCACGAGGTTCTGCTTGCTGTCCATGATGTCGGCATCGATATATACATGGAAGAATCCGCCCATGCCCTGGCGTGAGAGCTCAGCCACCAGCGGCATCACCTCGCTGTTCTTCTTGAGGGCCGCGATACGGTCCATCACAGGCTGTATAGGAGCTATGCCGCGTTCGTTGCGTGCAGTGCTGTCCATAGCCATATTGTAGAGGTCGCCAATCTTCTGAGCCACAGTGCCGGGCGCATTCTCAGCCTCGGCGATACCCGTAATGAGCGTGCGCAGCTGCTCGCGGTTATCCTCGGCCAGCTTGTCGAAGCTGCCAAAGCGTGAATACTCGTCGGTGAGCGGGTGACTGTCCATCCATCCGCCACATGCATAGCGGAAGAAGTCATCACCAGGGACGGCTTTCGTGTCCAGATTCTCCAATTTGATTCCTGATTCCATTGTTTTGTTGTTCGTGCAGGCCACGGTGGCAAATGCCGCAATGACCAGAGTTGCTAAAGTTTTTGTTTTCATATTATATAGGTTATAATGCTTCTGTTCATCGAAATGCGCTGCAAAAGTAATCAATAATTATACAGGTGTGAGTAACTGAGTCCTGTGTGGCTTCTGCACCTTATAGGAATATGTATTTCATCATGAAGAGGGCAGCAAGGATATACATCGTGGGGGTGAGCTTGCTGAACTTTCCGCTGATGAGGTTGAGTAGCACATAGCTTATCATGCCGAGGAGGATACCATCGGAAATAGAGTAGGCCAAAGGCATCATGATGAGGCAAATGAAGGCGGGGATTGACTCTGTGTAGTCATCGAAAGTGATGTGCTTCACTGGCTCCAGCATGAGCAAACCTACGATGATGAGCACAGGGGCTGTTGCTGCCGAGGGAATGGAGAGGAACAGCGGTGAGAAGAACAGGGTTATGGCAAAGCAGCAAGCGATAACAAAGGCTGTGAGGCCTGAGCGGCCACCCTGAGATACACCTGAAGCACTCTCGACGTAGGTGGTTGTGGTAGATGTACCGATGCATGCACCTACGGTAGTGGCAATGGCGTCGGCCATGAAAGCCTGCTTGATACGGTTGATGTGTCCGTCCTTATCAACCATGCCTGCCTTGGTACATACACCAATGAGGGTACCTACGGTGTCGAACATGTCGATGAAGAGGAAGGTGAACACTACTACCAGCATGTCGAGGGTGAAGATCTTGTCCCACTCGAACTGGCAGAAGATGGGGGCAATGGAGTGGGGCTGTGAGAGAATGCCCTTGAACTCGGTAACTCCCATGGGAATACCGATAATAGTGGTCAAGAGGATACCGATAAGCATGGCTCCACGTACGTTCTTGGCATAGAGGAAACCGGTGATGATCAATCCTATCAAAGCGAGCAGGGCGGAACCTGAAGTGATATCGCCCAATACTACGAGGGTGGCATTGTCGTTGATGATGACACCGGCATTCTGCAATCCGATGAAGGCGATAAACAGGCCAATACCGGCACCGATGGCGTAGCGTAGATTGAGTGGAATGGCATTGACAATGGCTTCGCGCACATTGGTCACCGTCATTATGATAAATAGAATACCCTCGATGAGTACGGCTGTGAGCGCAAACTGCCAGGAGTAGCCCATGCCCAAACATACGGTATACACAAAGAAGGCGTTGAGGCCCATTCCTGGAGCCAGGCCAAAGGGCAGCTTGCCCCAAAAGGCCATAGCCATGGTGCCGACGATAGCAGCCAAGGCGGTGGAGGTGAACACTGCGCCTGCAGGCATTCCTTCAAGCTCACTGAACATAGCCGGATTGACGGCCAAGATGTACGACATGGTCAAGAATGTCGTGATGCCCGCAAGTACTTCGGTGCGAACGGTCGTTTCTTTGGGATTAAACCCGAAAAGTTTTTTCAGCATAATGATGATATATAGATTTTATAAATGATTGTTGGATGATGCTATTGTGTGTTGCCTGATCAATTATTCTTCTAAGGCCATCATAGCCTCTTCCCATTCAGCCTCGGCCTCGGCCAATGTTGTTTTCAACTTGCCGTACTGCTCGAAGAGGGCAGGGTTGGCTGCTCCTGTAGGTGTGGCCATCCACTCTTCCAATTCCTTTAGTTCAGTCTCTATTTGGGCTACGCACTTCTCGCATTCTTCTACTCTTTTCTGCAATTTGCGTTGCACCTTGGCTTGCTCTTTACGGGCTGCATAGTCAATGGCACCTGTCTTTTGGGGTTCTGGGGAACTCGGTGAACTCGGAGTCTTCTGGACACTCAGGGTATTTGGGCTATCGAAACTTTCCCCTCCCTTTTTTTCCAGATACTCGTAGATGCCGCCTAAGTGCTCCTTCACCTTACCTCCGCCAAACTCATATACCTTGGACACGAGGCCATCAAGGAACTCACGGTCGTGGCTCACGAGAATAACGGTGCCGTCGAACTCACGGATTGCCTCCTTGAGCACATCCTTGGAGCGCATGTCGAGGTGGTTGGTGGGCTCGTCGAGGATAAGCAGATTGACCGACTCGAGCAGCAGCTTGATCATGGCCAGTCGGCTGCGCTCTCCGCCTGAGAGTACCTTGACCTTCTTGTCAGAAGCTTCGCCGCCAAACATGAAGGCTCCGAGGATGTCGCGTATCTTGAGACGGATGTCGCCTACTGCCACACGGTCGATGGTGTCAAATACGGTAAGGCTCTCGTCAAGTAACTGTGCTTGGTTCTGCGCGAAATAGCCAATCTCTACATTATGGCCCAACGTGAGCTTGCCATCAAAAGGAATTTCTCCCATGATGCATTTCACGAGTGTACTCTTGCCTTCACCATTTCTTCCCACAAAAGCTACCTTCTCGCCACGACGAATGGTGAGGTTCACATCTTTGAAGACAAGATGATCGCCATAGCTCTTGGCTGTATCCTCGCAGATGATGGGGTAGCTACCGCTACGCTGAGCCGGACGGAACTTGAGTCGCAGCGTGCTGCGGTCTTCCTCATCGATGACCACGGGCACCATCTTCTCAAGTTGCTTGATGCGGCTTTGCACCTGTATGGCCTTGGTGGGCTTGTAGCGGAAGCGTTCTATAAAGTCGGTGATGTCGGCTATTTCCTTCTGCTGATTTTCATATGCACGGAGCTGCTGTTCACGGCGCTCACGGCGCAACACCACATACTCGTCATATTTCACGCGATAGTCGTGAATGGTGCCGCAAGTAATCTCAATGGTACGATTGGTGACATTGTTGATGAAAGCACGGTCGTGGCTTACGAGCACCACAGCCTTGCCATTACGTGCCAGGAACTCCTCGAGCCACTGTATACTCTCTATATCGAGGTGGTTGGTGGGCTCGTCGAGCAGCAATACATCGGGGTGTTGCAATAGTAACTTGGCTAATTCTATACGCATGCGCCAACCGCCCGAGAACTCCGAGGTGGGGCGGTCAAAATCTTCGCGTCGAAAGCCCAGACCGACCAATGTCTGCTCCATCTCGGCATGATAGTTGGCACCACCGATAATTTGGAAGCGTTCGTTCTCGCGAGTGAAACGGTCGATAAGCTCATGGTACGATTCGCTTTCGTAGTCGGTACGTTCGGCCAGCTCTGTAGCCAGTTTGTCGAGCATCGCTTTCTGTTGACTGATGTGAGCGAAAGCCAGTTCGGTCTCTTCACGAACGGTACGCTCATCGACCAGCTTCATCACCTGAGGAAGGTAGCATACCGAGATCTCCTTAGGCATACTCACTGTGCCGTCGGTAGGCTGCTGTAGGCCAGCCAATATCTTGAGCATGGTACTCTTGCCCGCGCCATTCTTTCCCACTAGGGCTATGCGGTCCTTGGGGTTGATGATATAGCTTACTCCCTGAAACAGCGGCGTAGCGCCGAACTCCACCTTTAGATTCTCGATACTAATCATAATGGCTGCAAAATTAAGCATTAAAATTGACAATCGTTAATTGATAATTGATAATTTTAATGTACATTTGCACATAACAACGATAAAATTCTGTTAAGATGAAAAAACTATTATGTATGTGGGCAGCACTGACAATGTGCGTCGTCGGATTTGCACAAAATCAGATACACCAGAGCGATGTGCGCTTTGTGGCTGTGCCTGACCATGCCGATTGGAATTACCGCACAGGAGAGAATGCACGCATCGACCTGCAAGTATTTGCCTACGGAGTACCTTGTGATGGTATGGAGGTAAACTACGAGATTGGCCCTGAGTTGCTGCCAGCAGATACCCAAGGATCATTGACTCTGAAGAACGGACGTGCTACCCTACAGATAGGTACCATGAAGAAACCTGGGTTTCGCGACTGCCGCTTCACGGTGAAGCACGGTGGCAAGCAATACAAGCATCACGTGAAGGTCGCCTTCTCGCCCGAGAAGATAGTACCCACGGTGAAGATGCCTGCTGACTTCGAGGAATTCTGGACACGCACCAAGGAGGAGGCTGCCAAATGTCCAATGACTGTGGAGCGCACCTTCGTGCCCGAATACAGTAATGAAAAGGTCGATTGCTACCTCATCAAACTTCAATGCTACCGCAAGGGACAATACGTATATGGCTACCTCACCCAGCCCAAGGCCAAGGGAACCTATCCCGTGGTGTTCAATCCACCCGGTGCAGGCATCAAGCCCATGGACCCGTTGAAGACGATGTACTTTGCCGAGAATGGCATCATCTGTTTCAATATGGAGATTCACGGCATACGGCCCAACCTCGACGCTGCTACCTACAAAGAGGTGAGCGCCGCTTTCGGCAATGGCGACAACAGCTATCTGGTCAATGGTCTCGACAATCGGGATAATTACTATATGCGCAAGGTGTATATGGCTTGCGTGCGTGCTCTCGACTACCTCACCTCACTTCCCGAATGGGACGGCAAGAACCTCATCGCACAGGGCGGTAGCCAAGGTGGAGCCTTGGCCATCATCACTGCAGGCCTCGACAAGCGCATCACCCAATGTGTAGCCAATCACCCTGCCTTGAGCGATATGGAGGGTTATCTGCACGACCAATGCGGTGGCTACCCTCACCTGACCAAATACAATGAACAATTGACCAGGGATAAGGTTAAAGTATTGGCCTACTACGATGTGGTGAACTTTGCCAAACAGCTCACCGTGCCTACCTACCTCACGTGGGGCTACAATGACAACACCTGTCCGGCCACCACGAGCTATGCCGTATACAACAGTATCACGGCACCGAAGGAGGCGCTCATCACACCCATCAACGAGCATTGGGTGTCGACAGAGACAAGGCACAATCAGATGTATTGGATAAAAGATCATCTAAAATGAAGTTTTTTTGAAAAAATATCGCATAAATGTGTTAGTTTATAAAAAAACGATTAACTTTGCACCCAACAAAAGTGAATTTGTAAGCAATGCGCAACTTTGGCTTTACATATTATACCTATTTTTACTTTTACTTTAGCACGAAGTAGAGCGGGATAGGTTATGTAGCAACAAATAGTTATGTAAGATATATTGTAAAAGATACACGCAAGTCCCGCTCAGCAATGGCGGGACTTACTTATTAAATATATATAAGGATTATGAACGAAGCAAGCAAGACATATGCGATACAGCCGGCACAGCGTCTCGAGTCGGTGAGCGAGTACTACTTCTCGCGAAAGCTCAAGGAGGTAGCTGCTATGAATGCAGCCGGCATGCAGGTGATAAGCTTAGGCGTAGGAAGCCCCGACATGCCACCCTCGGAAGAGACCGTAGAGACACTCTGCACCGAGGCACACAACCCCGACGGACACGGCTATCAGCCCTATGTGGGCATACCCGAGTTGCGCGAGGCTTTTTCACGATTTTATAAGCGTTGGTACGGCGTGGAGCTCGATGCCAAGAGCGAGATACAGCCACTTATCGGTTCCAAGGAGGGTATACTGCACGTGACGTTGGCTTTCGTGAACCCAGGCGAACAGGTGCTCGTGCCCAATCCTGGCTACCCCACCTACACCTCGCTGAGCCGTCTGCTCGGTGCCGAGGTGGTGCACTACGACCTCAAGGAGGAGAATGGATGGATGCCCGACTTCGATGCACTGGAGCGTATGGACCTCAGCCGTGTGAAGCTCATGTGGACCAACTATCCCAACATGCCCACCGGTGCCAATGCTACGCCCGAGCTGTATGAGCGCTTGGTCGACTTTGCCCGCCGCAAGGGCATCGTCATCGTCAACGACAACCCCTACAGCTTCATCCTCAACGACCATCCACTGAGCATCCTCTCCGTAGAGGGAGCCAAGGAGTGCTGCATCGAGTTCAACTCCATGAGCAAGAGCCACAACATGCCCGGATGGCGCATCGGCATGATAGCCGCCAACCCCACCTTCATCAGCTGGATACTCAAGGTAAAGAGCAATATCGATAGCGGTATGTACCGCGCCATGCAGCTGGCCGCCGTGAAAGCACTCGATGCCGAGGCCGACTGGTACGAAGGCAACAACGCCAACTACAGTGCACGCCGTAAGACGGCAGGAGCCATCATGGATGCCTTGGGCTGCACCTACGACGAGAACCAAGTGGGCATGTTCCTCTGGGGCCGCATCCCCGATCACTACACCGATGTGGAAGAGCTCACCGAGCGTGTACTGCACGAAGCCCGCGTATTCATCGTGCCCGGATTCATCTTCGGCAGTAACGGAAGCCGCTACATACGCATCTCGCTCTGTGCCAAAAACGACAAACTGGAAGAAGCGCTGAAGCGCATTCTTCAATTGACAAATGACAAATATCAAATTTTACGCCATATGGAACTAAAACCAATCAAACTCGCAGGCGTTGAGGACAAGCGTCCTCTCGTGATAGCAGGTCCGTGCAGTGCCGAGACCGAAGAACAAGTGATGAACACCGCCACCCAACTGGCCAAGAAGGGTGTCAAGATATTCCGTGCAGGCATCTGGAAGCCACGCACTAAGCCCGGTGGTTTCGAGGGTATCGGCACCGAAGGACTCGGATGGCTACAGCGCGTGAAGCGTGAAACTGGCATGTACGTGACTACCGAGGTTGCCACTGCCAAGCATGTAGAGGAGGCCTTGAAGGCAGGCGTGGACATCCTGTGGATAGGTGCCCGCACCTCGGCCAACCCCTTTGCCATGCAAGAGATTGCCGACTCGCTGAAGGGAGTTGACGTGCCCGTATTTGTAAAGAACCCCGTGAACCCCGACCTCGAACTGTGGATTGGCGGCATGGAGCGTCTCAACAATGCCGGTATCACACGCCTCGGCGCCATACACCGCGGATTCAGCACCTATGAGAAGAAGATTTACCGCAACCTGCCCCAATGGCACATCCCCCTCGAGCTGCGCCGCCGCTACCCCGACCTGCCCCTCCTGTGCGACCCCAGCCATATCGGCGGTAAGCGCGAGCTCATCGCTCCGCTCTGCCAGCAGGCCATGGACCTCAACTTCGACGGTCTCATCATCGAGAGTCACTGCACCCCCGACAAGGCATGGAGCGACGCCTCGCAACAAGTTACTCCCGACTCACTCGAATACATCCTCGAGATGCTCGTCATCCGTGCAGAGACCCACAGCACCGAAGACCTAGGACAGCTGCGCAAGCTCATCGACGAGTGCGACGACAGCATCATACAGGAGCTCGCCAAGCGCATGCGTGTAGCCCGCGAGATTGGTCAGTTCAAGAAGGAACACGGTGTCACCGTATTCCAGAACACCCGCTACAACGAAATCCTCGAGCGCCGTGCCGCACAAGCCGTGCAGTGCGATATGAGTGGCGACTTCATGAAGAAGGTCTTCGAAGCCATCCACGAAGAGTCCGTACGCCAGCAGATGGAGATATTGAACAAGTAATGGAAATCCCCGCAATGTTTCCGCTGGTATAATCCTTCACCAAGTCAGAAACGCCAATTTTATAAACATCAGGCCTGAGCACTCGTGGATGCTCAGGCCTGATGTTTATATCCCTATTTTATCATCACTTTACGACCATTGACAATATAAACACCACGCTCCTTAGGCTTACTGTTCAGCAGGGCAGACGCATCAGAAATTCTATAAAACCCGATTTTCGAAAATATTATTTATCGACTTGATATTTATGTTATTAAATTTGTTTATGTCATAGATTTTTTAGTAACTTTACAACTATAAAGTTTTACAAATTTTGGCATAAAAATGGACCTGATTAGCATAATTAAATACTTGGACGACCCTCGTCGTGAGCAAGGGCGTATCCATTCTCTGGAGAGCATCATGTACATCTCGATTGCCGCAGTCATCGGTGGTGCCGAGAGTTGGAACGAGGTTGAGGAGTTCGGTCATCTGAAGGAGGACTTCTTCGCTTCTCGGATAAAGGGATTCTCCGGAGTCCCTTCTCACGACACCTTCAATCGAGTATTCAGCCTTCTTGACCCCATGCAGCTGGAACGCTGCTTTCGGTCATCCGGATGGAACATACAAGCGCCAGCGATGTATGCTTCGCGTTCTCTGCGGCCTCTGCGTGAAACAAAATCATTCTAATAAATTGCAGGCCTGTGATAATTTTATCAGACAGCTGTGATTTTTCAACTGGAGGCCTAGAACAAATTTGCCGGACAGCTCCGTTTTGCACGGTACATGCATGTAGTAAATCCATTGCATGTGTGTACCAATTTCATTGTATGTGGTGGCTACTAAAAAGTAGTTGATGCGAGCGAAATAGTACTTTGTACGAGCAGAATAGTAGTAAGTACAAACAAAAAAGTAGTAAGTACTGGGTGATAAAAGTTCATTTTTGGGGTGGCAGTGGCAGGGATGACTTGTAAATTTGTACAATATCTTACGCCGAAAATGTACAATAATCCACGTAAAGACTCTGCCATTGCCACCCCAAAAATAAACTTTTTTCACCTGATTTAGGGCTTTGGGAGAAATCAGACAGCCCTTTTGGGAGAAACGAACAGCCCTTTTCAGGAAAACACATAGCCGTTTCTGCAAAAAAGGCTGTGTGATTTTTGGGAAAGGGATAGCTGTTTTTTAATCTAAAAGTAAAAACCTGCCAGGTGAACCCAGCAGGTTTAATATTGTCAAGAACTATTGCTTCCAGCTGTTATTTCAACACTTCGACGAGTCTTTCTTGGATGGCTTCGCCACGAAGGTTCTTTGCCAAGATGGTGCCATCTTTAGCTACGAGTACGGTAGCGGGGATGGAGTTCACACCATAGAGTTTAGCACCGGCACAGTTCCAGCCTTGAAGGTCTGAAATCTGTGGCCATTCGATACCAAGGTCGGCAATGGCCTTTACCCATGCTTCCTTGTTGCTGTCGAGTGATACACCAATGATGCCAAATCCCTTGCCTTTGTAAGCGTTATAGGCTTCCTTAACGGCAGGCATCTCGGCACGGCAGGGACCACACCAGCTTGCCCAGAAATCGATAAGAGTTACCTCGTTGGCTGAGATGTACTCTGAGAGCTTATGCATGTTGCCGTCAACATCGGCCATCTCGAAATCCTTGAACTGCTTGCCTACGGCTGTCTCGAGTGAGAGGTCGTTGTTGGCCTTGATGCGTGCCAAACGGGTGTTGGTGGGGAACGCTGCCAAGTAGCCATCGAGTAGGGGAGCGAGCTCTTCGGGGCTGAAATAGTAGTAGCTGTTGCAGAGGTTGTAAAGACCGAAATCGTTGCCTACATTGTCGGAAATGCTGTTCTTGATAGCTTCGTAGTACTTGGCTTCAAACTCGCCCATCTGCTTCTTAATCTCTGCTTTCTCGGCATCGGAGAGCTCGGGGTTCTGAGCGCTCTTGGCAATCTCGGCATATTCATCCTCGAGAGCTTTCATGTCGGACATGAATGATTCATAGGCATTGTTGTTGGGGGTACCAAGAGCGAGAGCCATCTGTGCTTTCTTGAGGTCGACCTTGATTTGGCCGGGCTCAAGGAACAGCTGGCAGAATGCATCGCCGATGGTCAGGGCTGCCACCTGTACGCTATCTGCGACGCCCTTAATTTCAAACTTGCCATTTACTACGGGTACCTTCTGGATGTCGACTCTCTTGCGTCCTTCCATGAGCTGCAGGCTCACTGAGTCGCCTTCGGCGGCGGCATCGTAGGTTCCGGTGATAGTGTAGGCATTCTTATCTTGGCAGGCTACCATCATGAGGGCAGCCATTGCCATTAATCCTAATTTCTTCATTTTCTTTCTAATGTCGTTAGATAATATATTGTGAGCTGATTGACTCGTTTGACATCACGCGACGGATGGTCTCTGCAAATATTGGAGCAATGGAGAGCTGCTTGAGTTTCTTGCACTCTCTGTTGAACGGAATACTATTGGTAAAGACGATCTCTTCGAGGTTGGAGGTGTCGACGCGCTCGGGAGCGGGGCCTGACATCACACAGTGTGAAGCGATGGCACGAACAGATTTGGCGCCTGCCTCGAACATCACATCGGCTGCCTTGCAGATGGTGCCTGCAGTGTCGACGATGTCATCAATGAGGACTACATTCTTTCCTTCTACATCACCGATAATCTGAATAGACTCTACCTGATTGGCCTTGGCGCGTGTCTTGTGGCACAGCACGAGGGGTACATGGAGGTACTTGGAGTAGCTGCTGGCTCGCTTGCTGCCGCCCACGTCGGGGGTGGCAATCACCAGGTTCTCAAGGTTGAGCGACTGGATATAGGGTACAAATACGTTGGAGGCGTAGAGGTGGTCAACAGGTACGTCGAAGAAGCCCTGAATCTGATCGGCATGGAGGTCCATGGTGATGATGCGGTTTACGCCTGCTACACTGAGGAGGTCGGCTACCAGTTTGGCGCCAATAGAAACACGGGGCTTGTCCTTACGGTCCTGACGTGCCCAACCGAAATAGGGCATCACAGCGATGATGCTATGAGCAGACGCACGCTTGGCGGCATCAATCATCAGGAGCAGCTCCATGAGGTTGTCGGAGTTGGGGAAGGTGGACTGTACGAGGAAGACGTCGGCGCCACGCACTGATTCTTCGTACGACACAGCGAACTCACCATCGGCAAAGTGTGTGATAATCATGTTACCCAACTTGCAACCCAATTCTTCACAAATCTGCTCTGCAAGGTATCTCGACTTTGTGCCTGAGAATACCATAAAAGGTCTATTTGTACTCATTATTTTAGATGATAGTGTGATTATGTGTGTTTATTGACGACAAAATTACGCATTATTGTTTAATTGAAGAAACTTTTCTTAAAAATTGTGATGACAGAATGTGTTGTTGGGGATTTGTGTAGGATTTTCGGTGTGTGGTGAGGGGAGGGGTAGTAGCCTCATTTCCCTCCTTTGACACGACTGGGGTTTTTGGCTACGAACTCCTTCCAGTTGCTACATCCCTTGCCTATTTCAGGACGACCCATCTGCAAGTAATGGCAGTAGGCGGCTCCGAGGGCATCGGTGGCGTCGAGGAAATGGGGCATCTCCTCCTTGTCTATGTTGAGCATACGGCGTAGCATGTCGGCTACCTGCTCCTTGCCTGCCGAGCCGTTGCCCGTGATGGCCATCTTGATTTTTGTGGGGGCATACTCGGTGATTGGCACTTCGCGACTGATGGCTGCCGCCATGGCTACTCCTTGTGCACGGCCCAGCTTGAGGGTGGTCTGCACATTCTTACCGAAGAATGGTGCCTCGATGGCAAGTTCGTCGGGGAGGTAGGAGTCGATGATGCCACGTACGCGTTCGAAGATGCGGCCGAGCTTAAGGTAGGTGTCGCCATATTTGCGCAGGTCGATGACGCCCATTGCTACCATAGATGCTTTGGTACCAACGACTTTGATTACACCGTAGCCCATCAGATTGGTGCCGGGGTCTATGCCGAGAATTATTCTTTCCTTGACTGGATGTAGCATGTGTGAAAAATATTTCTGAAAAAAAGTGATGCAAAGATACGATTTATTCCAATATTATTCGTAAATTTGCAGCGCAAAAGGAAAAAAGGGGCATTAGCTCATCTGGCTAGAGCGTTTGACTGGCAGTCAAGAGGTGGCGAGTTCGAGTCTCGCATGCTCCACAAAAAAAGAGGTGTCGAAACACCTCTTTTTTCTTATAGATATGCTATCTCAGCTCTATGCTGAGTTTGTTGAGTATCCCAGTGACTACTTCAGGAATACAAAGAATACGGCTGCAATGAGGCAGCCAAAGGCCACAAAATGATTCCATTGCAGTGTCTCGCCTTTGAAGAATACGATGGTGAAGAGGGTGAAGATGGTGATGGAGATAACCTCTTGAATAACTTTGAGCTGCATGAGGGTGAAGGCTCCGCCATTGCCTACAAAGCCTATGCGGTTGGCTGGCACTTGACAGGCATACTCGAACAGCGCCAGAAACCAACTGATGAGGATGACTATGTAGAGTGGTGTGTTGTCTGATATGAGTTTCATCTGCTGCAGCTTGAGATGGCCATACCAAGCAAAGGTCATAAAAATATTCGATACGATGAGTAATAGGATGGTTCCGATTCCGTGCATGATGTGTATTTTTAGATTTATTGTTTGTCAAGATAGATATTCTCAAGAGATTGTCGGCTCACTTTGCTGGGTGATGGCAGATGCCTTTGTTGGCGGTGGCAACAGTTCTGCCTGTATGTTGGTCATGCTGCCCCAGAGGTTGAATTGTGCCTCGGGATTAAGCTGCTCCAGCGTGTGCAAAACCTCGGTTATGCGACTTCGATTGGAGGTGTGCTCGTAAGGACAGTTCTTGTGCTGTTTCCGATATTCGTGCAGCTCGGCCAAACGTGCTATCTCCTTCTCTTCGATACGGCATAAAGGGCGTATTATGGTCATGTTGAACTTGTCCATCTTCAAAGCTGGCGGCATGGTGGAGAAGGCTCCCTGAAAGGTCATGTTCATCAACAGGGTCACCAGTACATCGTCTTGATGATGTCCTAATGCTATTTTGTTGCAACCTAATGATTTGGCTGTCTCAAAAAGAGCTTTTCGACGATTCCACGAACATAGGAAACAGGGCGATTTACGGGTGTCGCCCGTAGCATCAAATGAGGTCTCCACGATATGCATCTCTACCCCGAGGTTTCGGGAGAATTCGGTCAGATAGGCCATGTCGGTCTGATAGGGGATGTTGGTCATTACGACATGGGCGGCTACCACTTCGAAGCGTGGTTTGAGCACTTTGACGCGGGCAGCCATCAGTTCGAGCAAAGCCAAAGAATCTTTACCTCCCGATACGGCGATGAGTATGCGGTCGCCCTCTTCTATGAGGCCGTACTCTGCTGCCGCCTTATGGAATTTGTGGCGGAGTCGGTGCATGAGTTGCTCTTCTTCGCTGCGCTGAGCCATATACTTTTGCGTTTCGGGCTGCAAAATTACATCAAAATGTATAAAAAACTATAAATTGTTTTTCTTTTTCACCTAAAATCCCAATAAAAATGTATAACTTCGCCCTATACTATATATAATATGTAGAAAGATGCTGTTGAGACATAAAAAATATGTATTTCTCAGTCTTGCCCTATGCTTGTGTATGGGTATGAACGGTCAGAGCCAGAGCGATGCAAAAAGATGGTTTGCTGCCGGTGAATATGAGAAGGCTAAACCTGTATTTGCCAAACTGGTAAAAGGTAATCCACGTAGCGGAAGCCTCAATTATTGGTACGGCGTATGCCTGAACGAGACGGGCGAGCACAAGAAGGCATTGCCCTATTTGGAAAAGGCCGTGGAGCGCGATGTGGAGAATGCTTACCGATATATCGGCGACTATTATCTAGAAGATGGAGAGTATGAGCTGGCTATCGAGAACTATGAGATATATCTGGACAAGGTAGACCCGGCGGACAGTCGTTTTGAGGAGTATACCAAACGAATGGAACAAGCCAATCGTGAGCTCAAGTATGTGCGTAAGGTGCAAAAGGTGGTGATTGTTGACAGTGTTATCCTGCCTAAGAAACACTTCCTGAGTGCATACCTTCTCAGCAAGGAGAATGGTAGCTTGAGTACTACGCCGCAGAAGATCAAGGAGAGTAAAACAGTGGAAGGCACGGCATACCGCACGGAGATTGGCGACAAGATATACTATAGCGATGTTGATGATTCGGGACAACTGCAATTGTACATGCGTTACAAGATGCTGGATGGTTGGAGTCAGCCTACCGTTCTTGAGGGTATGCCCGAGGGAGATAACAACTATCCCTATATGTCATCGGACGGTGTCACAATCTATTTTGCCAACAATAGCCTTGAAGGATTAGGAGGATATGATATCTTCGTTACCCGTTTCAACACCAACACCAACCGATACCTGCTCCCAGAGAACATGGGCATGCCTTTCAACTCTACGGCCAATGACTATATGATGGTCATTGATGAGATCAACGAACTTGGGTGGTTTGCTACCGACCGTAACCAACCGGATAGCCTGGTATGTGTGTACACCTTCATTCCCAGCAAGGAAAAACAGTATTATGACTATGATAAAGATGACCGTCGCAAGATATTGGCAGCGGCAAATATTAGTAGCATAACTGACACTCAGGTAGATGGCAAGGCAGTGCAGAAGGCTAGAAAGACATTGCTCGAAATCAGTCTGCAAAATATGCAGACCGAGAAAAATGCACCTGAATTTACCTTTGTCATTGATGATTTCACCGATTATCATCATCTCAAGGATTTCAACAGTCCTAAAGCTCGGGAATTGTATGAGGAGTGGCAACGTAAAGGTGAGAGCTTGAAAAAACTGACTAAGCAACTCGAAGACCAACGTATGCTCTACACCCGCTCATCGGCTTCGGAGCGCAACCGCATGACACCTCAGCTACTCAAGCTGGAGAAGCAGCAGGAAGAACTCGAAACAGAGGTTGCTGGTATGGAGAGGCTCATCCGAAATGCTGAGATTGAACACGTGCAAAAAAAATAAGGGCTGTTGCAATTGTATAGAGATTTAAACTGAAAGAACGATACAAATAAGAAGAAGTCAATCTTAATAATCTTAAATTATGACACTTGATATCATTATTATCATCGCCCTCATTATAGTGGCTCTTGTACTCATGGTAATAGAAATGCTGCTGATTCCGGGCTTTGGAATTGCTGGTCTTGGCGCAATTGGTGCATTTGGCTATGCCAACTACTATGCTTTTACTGAAATAGGCAATCTGGCAGGTTTTATAACCTTGACGTCGACTCTGTTTCTGGCTATTGTTATCATCGTTTTCGTGCTGAGAAGTCGTAGTATGGACAAGCTTGCTCTGAATAAGAATATAGACTCCACTGTAGCCAATGAGGCAAGCAAAGCGGTTAGGGTAGGAGACACCGGTGTAACCATCACGCGTCTGGCACTCATTGGCAATGCGCTTATTAACGACAGTATTATTGAAGTGAGGTCATGCGACGGATTTCTCGATGAAAACACTCCCATCATTGTGGAGCGCATCGTTGAAAACGTTATCATGGTTAAGAAACATTCATAATTTTATTAATTCATAATTAATCGACCTATGTCACCATTCATTCTGTTGGGAGTAGTACTACTCATTGTATTGCTATTCTTCTATTATTTCCCCATCATGCTTTGGTTTTCTACCAAAGTTTCGGGTGTGAAAATCTCTTTGTGGCAATTATTCCTGATGCGTTTTCGTAAAGTGCCACCAAGTGTCATTGCTTCAGCTATGGTCGAGGCTCACAAGGCAGGCCTTAGCACTATTACTCGTGACGAACTGGAGGCCCACTACCTCGCCGGAGGTCATGTGGAGCGTGTAGTTCATGCGCTTGTGTCTGCATCAAAGGCCAACATTGACCTTACCTTCCAGATGGCTACAGCCATCGACCTTGCAGGTCGTGATGTGTTTGAAGCCGTGCAGATGTCTGTCAATCCCAAAGTTATCGATACACCTCCAGTGACAGCTGTTGCCAAGGATGGTATTCAGCTTATAGCCAAGGCTCGTGTGACAGTACGTGCCAATATCCGCCAATTGGTGGGTGGTGCCGGCGAAGATACCATCTTGGCTCGCGTTGGTGAGGGTATCGTATCATCTATCGGCTCGTCAGAGAATCATAAGTCGGTACTTGAGAATCCTGATAGCATCTCTAAGCTTGTGCTCCGTAAGGGATTGGATGCAGGTACAGCTTTTGAGATTCTGTCTATTGACATTGCTGATATTGATATAGGTAAGAATATCGGTGCTACCCTGCAGATGGACCAGGCCAATGCCGATAAGAATATTGCACAGGCTAAGGCTGAGGAACGTCGTGCGATGGCAGTAGCACTTGAACAGGAGATGAAGGCCAAGGCACAAGAGGCTCGCGCTAATGTTATACAGGCCGAGGCTGAGGTGCCTAAGGCTATGGCAGAGGCTTTCCGCAGCGGAAATCTAGGTATCATGGACTATTATCGCATGAAAAACATTCAGGCCGATACAGCCATGCGCGATAATATTGCCAAGCCTGAAGCGCCCGTGAACAATGCAAAATAATACGTTGTTGTATTAGGAGTGGATAATGAGGAACTGCATGAGCAATAATCCGTCATTGTTCACTCCTATTTTTTTTACTCTTCATCCTTAATTCTTCACTTTTCACTCATGAGCACCTATTACGCCCCATCAGAACTTATTATCAACGAAGATGGTTCTGTATTTCATCTTCATCTGAAACCCGAACAGTTGGCTTCAAAGGTCATTCTTGTAGGCGACCCCGGACGTGTGGCTCTAGTGGCATCGCATTTTGACCTTATTGAATGCGATATCACAAGCCGTGAGTTCCATACAATAACTGGTATATATAAAGGAAAGCGCGTTACGGTACTCTCTACAGGTATCGGATGTGACAACATTGACATAGTTGTCAATGAACTTGATGCTCTTGCCAATATTGACTTTGATAGTCGTACACAGAAGCCCGAGTTCCGTCAGTTAGAGATGGTGCGTATCGGTACTTGTGGCGGTCTACAGCCAGACACTCCTGTTGGTACCTATGTGTGTTCGCGCAAAAGCATCGGTTTTGATGGTCTGCTTAACTATTATGCCGGGCGCGATGAAGTGTGTGACCTATCCTTCGAGGAGGCTTTCACCTACCACATGCATTGGAACCCACAGAAGGGAGCTCCCTATGTCATCGACAATGATGCCGAACTTCTCTCCCGTATTAATCAGGGTGATATGGTAGATGGTGTCACAATCTCTGCTGGTGGATTCTTTGGACCTCAGGGACGTAAGCTCCGTATTCCGCTTGAAGACCCGGATCAGAATGAAAAGATTATGGCTTTTGAGTATGCAGGACATCGCATTACCAATTTCGAGATGGAAGGATCGGCCATAGCTGGTCTCTCCCGTCTGCTCGGTCATAAGGCAATGACAGTTTGTATGGTTATAGCCAATCGTCGTGCAAAAGAGGCCAATACAGGATACAAGAACAGTATAGACTATCTCATAGAGAAAGTTGTAGAAAGAATTTAAGAAACAATGGAACCCGCATTCACTTATCATATTACAGACAAAGCTGCACGCTACGAGCAATTTATCAGTGATTTCCTACCTTACATTGCCGATGAGCATGAAGAGGTAAGCGTGTTGGCCAATACCACTGCAGCCCTTCGCCAAGCTTTCGGATGGTTCTGGATAGGCTTCTATATTGTACGTGATGGACTACTCCTCCTTGGCCCCTTCCAGGGCGACGTGGCTTGCTACCGAATTCGTCATGGACGCGGTGTGTGTGGTACGGCATGGGCTGAAGCTACAACTCAAGTGGTTCCCGATGTAGAGCAGTTCCCTGGACATATTGCATGTAGTGGTAGCTCACGATCCGAGATAGTTGTTCCCCTTATAGCCAATGGAGATGTGCGAGGTGTTCTCGATATTGATAGCGATCAATTAGCCACATTTGACGAAACCGACCGCCACTACTTGGAAATCTTATGTAAGCATCTATGTGATGCCTTATATCAATAATAAGAAAGGGATAGTTTGTGCTATCCCTTTTCTGTATATTCTTTTTCCCTGTACATGACTACAATGGATAGATTGTAAAAGGAAGAGAAGGATTCTTTTCTAGTACATCTGTAGAACAATATCTTTTTCTTGGGCTATGCGTCGCATGTTAAGGATTGCATAACGCATGCGACCAAGAGCTGTATTGATGCTAACGCCTGTGATGTCAGCTATTTCCTTGAAACTAAGGTCTTGGTAGTAGCGCATATATACAACTTCACGTTGGTTGTCGGGTAGGGCATCAACAAGGCGACGAACATCGTTGAGGGTTTGATCATTGACCATCTGCATCTCTATATTGTCATCGCATAGCTCGGCATTATTGAACAAATCAATTTCGCCTTCTTCATTAGATACGGTGTTTTCGTTACGTTCCTGACGGAAAGAGTCGATAACCAAATTATGGGCAATACGGGTTATCCATGCACTGAACTTACCATCTGCAGTGTAGCGCCCTTGCTGTATAGTCACAATCGCTTTGACGAAGGTCTCTTGAAAGATGTCTTCAGCCAATTCTTGGTTGTGGACCACAAAATAGATATAATTGAAGAGCTTGTCCTGATAACGAGAGAGCAACTCATCAAACGCCTTATTCTCACCCTTTGAATAGAGAGCTACCAACATATCGTCGGTCAGCTGATTCAAATTTTTCATTACTACTTACTTTTGTTGTTTAGAGTAAGAGTGTTTCGATAGGCGTTCTGTTTAAATTGTTGTTAAATAAAATTTCACTCCATCTGTAATAATTACACATGGTTTTCGTTGGCAAAGGAAAGCATAATTTTGTTATCGTGCAACATTTTTGCTCGATTTTAACACAATAAGGGGTGCATTTCTTCGTTTTTATGCCATTTTGTAATCATTGGTAAGGCGAAAACCGCGCAAAAAGTCCTCTACATCCATACGCTTCTTCCCTGCCAGTTGCAGCGTGCGAAGGCTTAAGGCACCATCAAGTGTGTGAACATAGATATAGTGCTTGCCATCGGTCTCTATACTTCCGCATGGGAGCTCTGGATTCTTGGGGGGTACGATGGTTGACTCAAATACTTTTACGACCATCTCTGTGCCTTCGGGAGTGATGAGATTAGTCCATGCGGCAGGGTAAGGGGAGAGCCCCCGGATAAAGTCGTAAACCTGCTTGGCTGGCTTTTGCCAATTGATGCGGCAGGTATCCTTGAAAATTTTTGGTGCAGGACGCAATTCTTCCGTAATCATCTGCTCCTGAGGAGTCGCTTGTGCCGTTCCTGCAATAATGTCATCAACAGTATCGCATACCACATTGCCACCGAGCATCATCAAACGATCGTGTACATCGCCCACACAATCGGTGTCACTGATGGGCACACGTACTTGGCGAATCACTGCCCCAGTATCAATCTCGTGCTTGAGAAAGAAGGTTGTAACGCCTGTCTCTTTATCACCATTGATTACAGCCCAATTAATTGGGGCTGCACCTCGGTATTGGGGAAGGAGTGAGGCGTGCAGATTAAAGGTGCCAAGTCTCGGCATAGACCAAACAATCTCGGGAAGCATACGGAAAGCCACGACAATCTGAAGGTCGGCTTGCAAGGAACGGAGTTCCTCAATAAAGGCTTCATCCTTGAGTCTCTCGGGCTGCAAAACTCGTAATCCATGCTCAACAGCATATTGCTTAACAGGTGTAGGCTGCAATACGCTACCATGACGGCCTACCGCTTTATCGGGGCCAGTGACTACACCTACTATATTATAGCCTCTCTCAACGAGGCAACGAAGGCTCTCGACTGCAAAGTCGGGAGTACCCATATATACAATTCTTAGATTCTCTTTGGTCAATTCCATATATTTTGTTTTTTTGACAAATAAGTACTCCTTTATTACTATTATTCGTCGGAGTAGTCGAGCATTATCTTACGATATTCGTTGAATATCTTTGAGCGTGAGGCAAAGCCCAGGTAACGTCCCTCTTCATCCTCTACAGGAAGATTCCATGCGCGTGTCTCATCAAATTTACGCATTACGACATCCATGGCATCGGTGACTGAAAGGCGTGCGAGAGGTTCACGCATGAACTTATCTACAGTATAGCGGTGATAGAGTTCACTGCGGAACATATAATGGCGCACATCATCAAGCTGTACGATGCCGACAAGGCGATTGTCCTTGTTGAGTACGGGGAAAAGATTGCGACGTGACTCTGAAATAAGGCTTGTAAGCTGTCCTAACTCCATATCAATCGTCGCAGATTTAAAGTCCTTCTCGATAACATTCTCTGTACGCATCAGTGTTAATATTGATTGGTCCTTGTCATGAGTAAGTAGCTCACCCTTCTTAGCAAGACGCATCGAATAGATACTGTGTGACTGGAACACACGGATGGTAAGATAGGAGAATAGAGAGGTTATCATCAAGGGTAGGAAAAGATCGTATCCACCAGTGAGCTCTGCAATGAGGAAGATACCCGTGAGCGGTGCATGCATGACTCCGCTCATGAGACCAGCCATACCGAATAGAGCAAAATTGTTCTCTGGCAAGTATACGCTTATACCAATATTATTGCAGAAGTGCGAATATACGAAGCCGGTAATGCAGCCTAAGAAGAGGCTGGGAGCAAATATACCTCCACATCCGCCGCCACCGTTCGTGGCAGTGGTGGCAAATACCTTAAAAAGTACTACTAAGCTAAGGTATATAAGCAGCATTTGAGAGTGTCCATAAAAGAATGAGCCCTCCATTGCGGCACTCCACTCCATAGAGTCTCTTCCATTTAGTAGCAGTTCTATCGTTTCGTATCCTTCTCCGTAGAGTGACGGGAAAAGGAAGATAAGTAGGCTAAGTGTAGCTCCACCGATAAGGAGTTTTACGTATGGATTCTTGAAACGACGGAATACGTCTTCAAGCTTGTTCATCGTCTCAGAGAAATAAAGCGAAACAAATCCGCATATAATACCCATCAGTATCACGTAGGGAATACGTTCCATTGCAAACGTATTAGCTAGACTGAATCGGAACATCGCCTCGGTACCTGTAGCTATGTACGATACTGTTGCTGCCGTCACACTTGAGATGAGAAGGGGCATGAGCGACGACATGGTGAGGTCGATGAGCAGCACCTCAATAGTAAACACCAGTCCGGCTATGGGGGCCTTGAAGATACCTGCCACTGCACCAGCAGCACCACAGCCCACGAGAAGCATCATCGTACGGGCATCTACTCGAAATAGTTTGCCTAGGTTGGAACCAATAGCCGAACCTGTCAGTACTATTGGTGCCTCGGCACCCACCGAACCTCCAAAGCCAATGGTGATGGAAGAGGCTACTACCGAAGAATACATGTTGTGTGGGCGTATGCGGGCCTGTTTCCGCGAGATAGCATAAAGAATCTTTGTTACTCCATGCCCTATATCGTCACGCACGATATAGCGAATAAAAAGTCCGGCCAGAAAGATTCCTGCTACAGGATAGAGTAGGTATAGATAGTTGGCTTCATCTGTAGAAAAATTTTCTGTAAGAAAATGCTGAATGAAATGAATGAGGCTCTTAAGCACGAGTGCGGCAAAGGCGGAGAAGAGTCCTACAATTACAGCCAATATAAGTGTGAAGTTTTTCGTACCGATATGTTGTTCGCGCCATTGGGTAAAGCGTAAAAACCAAGATGCCTTTTGAGACATACCCATTGCTTCAGATGTATTAACACTTCTAATCATTACTTACAGTTTGCTATCCATTAATACTCACCAAACTCTAAACTCTAATCACCTTCACCTGTCCGCCGGCTCCGAGTTTGATGATGCTCGACGGTGTGGCATAGGGCGGTTCGTCTTGACGCACAGCTACGATATAGTCTACCGCCTGCTTTATTTCTTCGCTGATTTCAGCAAACGAAGCTGGTGAGGGCTCGCCGCTGATATTGGCCGAGGTAGATACTATCGGTTTGCGGAAGCGGAAGCAAAGCTGGTTGGAGAACTCCTCGCGCGTGACCCTCATGCCCACGCTGCCATCTTCGGCCACAAGGCTGGGGGCCAGGTTGTGTGCTCCGTCATAGATGATCGTGAGCGGCTTTTCAGAGAGTTCGATGAGGTCCCATGCCACATCGGGCACTTCGCGGATGAAGCTCTGCACCTTTACGTCGCTATCCACCAAGACTAGCATTGCCTTGCTGTCGGCACGCCGCTTGATCTCGTACACCCGACGCACAGCCTCCTCGTTGGTGGCATCGCATCCGATGCCCCATATCGTATCGGTGGGATACAGGATTACTCCCCCCTTGTGCAGCACGTCACATGCCCGTTTTATCTCTTCGCGATACAGTTCGTTCATCTCTTTTAGAATTCGCTGGTGAAGTGAAAACGGATGTTCTTGAAGTCTATCTGCGCCATCTGAAGGACGTAGCCACTGTCGGCAAGGAAGACATCGCGTCCCTCGATGTCCTTGGCCATGAACTGGTACTTGCGTTTCTTGAATGCCTCCAGTTCGGCCTCGTCATCGCTCTCTATCCAGCAGGCTTTGTAGAGGCTCACTGGCTCCCAGCGACACTTGGCGTTGTACTCGTTCTCCAGGCGGTATTGAATAACTTCGAACTGAAGTTGTCCCACGGTACCAATGATTTTACGGCCGTTGAACTGGTTCACGAACAGCTGTGCCACACCTTCGCCCATGAGTTGGTCGATACCCTTGGCCAGTTGCTTGGTCTTCATGGGGTCGGCATTCTCGATGTACTTGAACATCTCGGGCGAGAACGAGGGCAATCCCTTGAAGTGGAGCAGTTCGCCTTCGGTGAGCGTGTCGCCAATCTTGAAGTTACCTGTATCGGGCAGACCAATGATATCGCCAGGGTAGGCTACATCGATGGTGCTCTTGCGCTGCGCCATGAACTGGGTCGGCGAAGAGAAACGCATCGTCTTTCCGGAACGGATATGCAGGTAGGGCGCATTGCGCACAAACTTACCCGAGCACACCTTGCAGAAGGCCACGCACGAGCGGTGGTTGGGGTCGATGTTGGCGGTGATCTTGAAGATGAAGCCGGTGAACTTGTCCTCGGCGGGCACCACCTCGCGCTCTACGGCAGGTGTGGGGCGCGGACTTGGGGCTATCTCCACGAAGCAGTCGAGCAGTTCCTTCACACCGAAGTTGTTGAGTGCCGAACCAAAGAACACGGGTGCCACAGTCGCCGAGAGGTAATCCTCCACATTGAACTCGGGGTAAACGCCCTCGATGAGTTCGAGGTCGGCACGCAGCTTTTCGGCTTGTGCCTCACCGATATTCTCCTCCAGCTCGCTGCTGTTGATATCAATCTCCTTCTTCTCGGTCACGGTTTGCTTGCTCGGTGTATAGAGGTCGAACTTCTTCTCGTACCTATTATATACTCCCTTGAAGCGAGCTCCCTGCTCGATAGGCCAGCTCAGGGGGAGCACACTGATCTTCAGTTCATCCTCCAGCTCGTCGAGCAGCTCGAAGGGGTCGCGTCCCTCGCGGTCCATCTTGTTGACGTAGATGATAACTGGTGTATTGCGCATGCGGCACACCTCCATGAGCTTGCGGGTCTGTGTCTCCACACCCTTGGCACTGTCGACCACGATGATAACGCTGTCTACGGCCGTGAGTGTGCGGAAGGTATCTTCGGCAAAGTCCTGGTGACCGGGCGTGTCGAGGATATTTACCTTGTAGTCCTTATAGTCAAACTCCATCACCGATGTGGTCACCGATATACCGCGCTGCTTCTCTATCTCCATCCAGTCCGATGTGGCGGTCTTCTTTATCTTGTTAGACTTCACGGCACCGGCCACCTGTATCTGTCCGCCGAAGAGCAGCAACTTCTCGGTGAGGGTGGTCTTGCCGGCATCGGGGTGCGATATGATTGCAAACGTACGTCTTCTTTCTATTTCGTTCATGTCTATTTTTGTTCTTCAGTTTTTTTGTGATTTTTTTATATGTTTGTCATATTCGAACAAAGGTAGTGCTTTTTTTTGGTATACAGAAAACAAAGCGGATTTATTTGCTAGTTGTGAGCTGAGTGTAAATGGTATTCATCTTTTATATGTTACTTTCTCCGTATGATGGTATAAATAAATTCGTGTAATCTTCGCTTAATCGATTTTTTACACTAATTTTGCACTCATTAATATATTATATAGAATTTGATATGTACAGAACGAATACTTGTGGAGAGCTTCGTCTCTCTAACGTAGGACAGAAGGTGACCCTGGCTGGATGGGTGCAGCGTACCCGTAAGATGGGTGGTATGACCTTTGTGGATCTCCGCGACCGCTACGGTCTCACCCAGTTGGTGTTTGATGAGAACCACGATGCCTCGCTCACCGAGCAGGCCAACAAGTTGGGCCGTGAATATGTGGTTCAGGTGACGGGTACCGTGAGCGAGCGCTCGGCCAAGAACCCCAAGATGGAGACAGGCGACATCGAGATTATCGTAGAGGCAATGACCGTGCTCAATGCCTCGCAGACTCCTCCCTTCACTATTGAGGACAATACCGATGGCGGTGACGATATCCGTATGAAATACCGCTACCTCGACCTGCGTCGTGGTGCCGTTCGCCGCAACCTTGAGCTGCGCCATAAGATGGCTTTCGAGGTACGCCGCTACCTCGACGAACGTGGCTTCCTTGAGGTGGAGACACCGGTGCTCATCGGCTCTACTCCCGAGGGTGCCCGCGACTTCGTGGTGCCTTCACGCATGAACCCCGGACAGTTCTACGCTCTGCCCCAGAGCCCACAGCTCTTCAAGCAGATTCTGATGGTTTCGGGCTTCGACCGCTACTTCCAGATTGTGAAGTGCTTCCGCGATGAGGACCTCCGTGCCGACCGTCAGCCTGAGTTTACCCAGATCGACTGCGAGATGTCGTTCGTGGAGCAGGAAGATGTGATTTCACTCTTCGAGGACATGTCCAAGCACCTCTTCAAGTCAATCCTCGGTATCGATATGCCCGAGGCATTCCCCCGCATGACCTGGCACGATGCCATGAAGTACTACGGTAGCGACAAGCCCGACCTCCGCTTCGACATGCGCTTCGTGGAACTCATGGATGTATTGCAGGGACATGGCTTCAGTGTATTTGAAAGTGCTGCCTACATTGGCGGTATCTGTGCCAAGGGTGCAGCCACCTATACCCGCAAGCAGCTCGATGCACTCACCGAGTATGTGAAGCGTCCGCAGATTGGTGCCAAGGGTATGGTATATGCCCGTGTGGAGGCCGACGGCAATGTGAAGTCAAGCGTTGATAAGTTCTATACCCAAGAGGTGTTGCAGCAGCTGAAGGCTGCCATGAATGCCGAGCCCGGTGACCTCATCCTCATCCTCTCGGGCGACGATGTGATGAAGACCCGCAAGCAACTCTGTGAGCTTCGTCTCGAAGTGGCTGAGCAGCTTGGCTTGCGCGACAAGAATAAGTTTGCTTGCCTTTGGGTGGTAGACTTCCCCATGTTTGAGTGGAGCGACGAGGAGCAGCGCCTTATGGCCATGCACCATCCGTTCACCTCACCCAAACCTGAAGATATCGAACTCCTCAGCACCAATCCTGCTGCCGTACGTGCCAATGCCTACGACATGGTCATCAATGGTGTAGAGGTAGGTGGCGGCTCTATCCGTATCCACGACAACGAGTTGCAGAAGAAGGCCTTCGAGATTCTCGGCTTCTCTGAGGAGCGTGCCCAGTCACAGTTTGGCTACCTGCTCAACGCCTTCAAGTACGGTGCGCCCCCTCACGGTGGCTTGGCCTATGGCCTCGACCGCTTCGTAAGCCTCTTTGCCGGTCTCGACAGCATTCGCGACTGTATCGCCTTCCCGAAGAACAACTCGGGTCGTGATGTCATGATCGATGCTCCCGCACCTCTGGAGCAAACCCAGCTCGACGAACTCAATATCCTGGTGGACTTGAAGGAGAAGTAATATATACATTGCAGATACATTTTGCAAAGTATTAATACATAAAGAGATTATTGAGAGGCCAACTTACCCGTATGGTGAGTTGGCTTTTCAGAATAAGAACCTAAAACTACGTACACGATGCAATATGATTTTGATAAAGTGGTGGACCGCCGTGGTACAGGCGCTTTGAAATGGGATGCTCTCAATCGATTCTATGGTGAAAAAGACCTTTTGCCCTTGTGGGTAGCAGACATGGATTTTGAGACACCTCCATTCATTGTTGATGCATTGAAGAAGCGTATGGAGCATCCGGTATTTGGTTACACGATGGAGCCGGATGATTATTGGCCTACAGTAGCGCGTTGGATAGCTGATCGACATGGTTGGCAGGTGCAGACAGACTGGATGACCTATATTCCAGGTATTGTCAAAGGTATAGGTATGGTCATTAATGTCTTTGTCAAGGAAGATGAAAAGGTTATCATTCAGCCGCCTGTGTATCATCCATTCCGTCTGACTCCGCAAAACAATGGGCGAGAGGTTGTATATAATCCTTTGCGTCGTTTGGCGGACGGTTCTTATGAGATGGACTTCGACAATCTTGCGCAGATTGTTGACGACAAGTGCCGTTTGCTTATTCTCTCTAACCCTCATAATCCTGCAGGTATCGTATGGGATAGGACCACCCTCATACGTTTGGCGCAGTTCTGCCACCAACGTGGTATTTTGGTTATCTCAGACGAGATACATGGTGATATGGCTTTATGGGATAATCGTCATATACCCTTTGCTTCTGTCTCGCCCGAGGCGGCTGCATGCAGTATTACATTTGCGGCACCATCAAAGACGTTCAATATTGCAGGCATTGTAAGTTCTTATGCCATCGTTCCGAATGATGCTCTTCGCCACCGTTTCTTTAGCTGGCTTGAAGCTAATGAGCTGAACATGCCGACACTCTTTGCTCCTATTGCCACGATGGCAGCTTTCAAAAACGGTGAGCCTTGGCGTCAGGAGATGCTTCGCTACATAGAGGAGAATGTTGTCTATGTTGAGAACTTTTGTCGCGACCATTTGCCACAGATACGTCTTTTGCGCCCACAAGCCTCTTTCCTCATATGGCTTGATTGTAGAGGCTTGAATCTCTCACATGATTCTTTGGTAGAGTTGTTCGTAAAGAATGCACGTCTAGCACTTAATGATGGCGTTATGTTTGGTGCTGAAGGTGAGGGATACATGCGTCTCAATATCGGGTGTCCCCGCTCAATACTTCGAGAAGCGATGGAACACCTTGCAAGGGCAATTAATGAATGAAACATGATTAAAAGAATTGCAGCCGTCTTTCCAAATGATAGACGGCTGCAATTGTTATAAATGCTTTACTTGTTTTGTTTTCTTCTTTTTTATTCAGTTAGCGATTATCTGAATCTAGACAGATTACTTCGCCAGCCACTCGGTAACATTCTTTTCAATACGAGCAGCAATATCTTCTGTATTCTCTTTGACGAAAGGCTCGCCGGTGATGTGCTCGTAGAGCTCGATGTAGCGCTCGCTGATGCCTGTAACAATCTCGTCGGTCATCTCCGGCACTTGTTGGCCCTCCTTGCCTTGGAAGCCGTTGTCCATGAGCCACTCGCGCACGAACTCCTTGGAGAGCTGCTTCTGGGGTTCGCCCTTCTCGAAACGCTCTTCGTAGCCTTCGCTGTAGAAGTATCGGCTGCTGTCGGGGGTGTGAATCTCGTCCATGAGGTAGATGGTTCCGTTGTGCTTACCAAACTCATACTTGGTGTCTACGAGGATGAGTCCGCGCTCGGCAGCTATTTCGGTGCCGCGCTTGAAGAGGGCGAGGGTGTACTTCTCGAGCAGTGCATACTCTTCGGGAGTAGCGAGACCCTGAGCCAAAATCTCTTCCTTGGAGATATCGGCATCGTGCTCACCAATCTCAGCCTTGGTGGTGGGGGTGATGATGGGTTCGGGGAAACGCTGGTTCTCGCGCATGCCTTCGGGGAGCTTCACGCCGCATATCTCGCGCACACCGCTCTTGTATGCACGCCATGCCGAGCCGCAGAGGTAGCCACGCACGATCATCTCTACGGGGAATCCCTCGCACAGCACGCCCACGGTTACCATGGGGTCGGGGGTGGCGAGCTTCCAGTTGGGGCAGATGTCGGTGGTGGCGTCGAGGAATTTTGCCGCAATCTGATTGAGCATCTGTCCCTTGAAGGGGATGCCCTTGGGCAATACTACGTCGAATGCCGAGATGCGGTCGGTAGCTACCATAACGAGCTTGTCGCCCATGTTGTACACATCACGTACCTTGCCGTGATACACTCCCTGCTGACCGGGAAAGTTGAATTCTGTTGCTGTAAGTGCCATGATTTTTGAATTGACAATTGACAATTGACAATTGACAATTATCTTGCCTGTGTCATGTGCCAATTGTGGTTATTACTTTATTTTACTTTTATTTATCTATAATGTTCATCTTACAATTTGTTGCTAACAATTGTCAATTGCTCATTTGCTTTGCTGAACTTCGGCTGCACTCGCTGAGCGATTAGTAAGCAAGCTTACATCGCGCTCGTTTGCACGAACCTTGTCAATTGTCCATTAAAGGAGAATTCGTAGATTTCTCCTTTTCGTATGCCTCCACAATCTTGGTCACGAGCTTATGACGCACGATGTCCTTCTTGTTCATCTCAATGATGCCTATACCCTTGATGTCGCGCAGTATGTGCATGGCGTGTGAGAGGCCGCTACGGGTAGAGGAGGGGAGGTCTATCTGTGTGAGGTCGCCCGTGATGATCATCTTGGTGTTCATGCCCATACGGGTAAGGAACATCTTGATTTGCGGGATGGTGGTGTTTTGTGCTTCGTCGAGGATGACTACAGCGTCGTTGAGTGTGCGGCCACGCATGAATGCTAATGGGGCTATTTGTATGACGTTGAGCTCCATGAACTCCTTGAGCTTCTGTGGGGGGATCATGTCCTCCAATGCGTCATAGAGAGGTTGCAGATAAGGATCAATCTTTTCTTTCATATCACCAGGAAGGAAACCGAGCTTCTCTCCAGCCTCTACGGCAGGACGGCAGAGGATGAGTTTCTTCACCTCCTTGTTTTTCAGCGCACGCACGGCAAGGGCGATGGCGGTGTAGGTCTTGCCCGAGCCTGCAGGGCCTACAGCGAAGAGCATATCGTTCTCCTTGTAGCTCTTGACGAGGCGGAGCTGGTTTTCGCTGCGCGGTGTGATGGGACGGCCTGTGACGGAGAATACAATCACATCGCCTTCGCGCTCTACGGCGGGGCGGTTGCCATTGAAGATGTCGAGCAGTACCTCCTCTTTCAGTGAGTTGTAGCGTGAGCCGTGCTCTTCGAGTTGTTTGATGTAGCTCTCGAATGTTGTCAGTATCTCATCGTCGCCCATAGCTCGGATTACATTGCCGCGTGCCACGATACGCAGCTTGGGAAACAATGCCTTTATCATCTGCAGGTTGGCATTGTTCACTCCATAGATGAGTGTTGGGTCTATTTCTTCCAGTACAATATGCTTCTCTATCATCAGTATATGCTTATCTTTGCATTTGTCTGCAAAGGTAATATTTTATTCATAGTTATACAATCATATTTCCTCTCTTTTCGTGCAATTGCCACATATACCTGTTACGATATAGTTGATACGATGTACATGAAAGCCTTCAGGTAATGTGATGGCTGGCATTTGAAGTTCGGTCAGACATATGGTCTGTCCGCAGCGTAGGCAACGGAAGTGAGGATGGAGGTCGTTGTCGTAAGATGAGTGATGGGCATGGCAGAGTTCATACCGGGTGGCTCCACTGCCATCATCAATGGCATGAACTAAATGCTGTTCCTCAAATACCGATAAAGTGCGGAATATGGTGGAGCGGTCAGCGGGATGGAGTAATTCTTCCAGCTCACGCAACGTGAGTGTCTGGTTAGAAGTTGCCAATTGGCGCAATACAAGGATGCGCATTGCTGTTGACTTTATACCGCGTTCTTGAAGCATTTGTGACAATCCTTCTTCTGTGATTTCTATCATGCGTAATATTGAATGTATTCTAACTATATAACTATGCGCAAAAATAAGGCTTTTTCAGCAAAGATATGATATAAGTGTGGCAATTTTATACGACTTTGATTACTAAAAACAGCTTATTTTGCGTATCAAATCGTAATTTCTATCCCTCCGTTGTGTAAGTTTGCTTGGATAGTCTTCGCTTAATCGGATTTTTTGCACTAATTTTGCATCGTTTTACAAGAATCAAAAGAAATGTTGGTAGTAGAAACTGTAGACAAATTGCGCACATGTCTTGCTGAAGCTCGTGCTGAGGGCAAGGATGTGGGATTGGTTCCCACTATGGGTGCATTGCATGACGGACATGCTTCATTGGTGAAGCGAAGCGTTGAGGAAAATGGTGTGACTGTGGTGAGTGTCTTCGTAAACCCCACCCAATTCAATGACAAGGGCGACCTTGAACGCTATCCACGTACGTTGGATGCCGATTGTCACCTGTTAGAGGGTTTAGGTGTTGATTACGTTTTTGCACCTTCTGTAGAAGAGGTATATCCGGAGCCTGATACTCGAGTATTCGACTTCTCGCCGCTTGATAAGGTGATGGAGGGAGTTTATCGCCCCGGACATTTTAATGGTGTAGCTCAGATTGTAAGCAAACTCTTCATGTATGTTGAGCCTGATCGGGCTTATTTTGGTGAAAAGGATTTCCAGCAGTTGGCAATCATTCGCGAAATGGTGCGTCAGCTTGGTCTTGACCTTGAGATTATTGGCTGTCCTATCGTGCGTGAAGCCGATGGCTTGGCTCTCAGCAGTCGCAATGCATTGCTCACTCCAGAACAGCGTACAACAGCATTGGCTATCTCTAAGAGCTTGTTCGCTAGTGTTGACTTTGCCAAGAGTCATTCTTTGGAGGAGACAAAACAAATGGTTGAGTCAGCTGTTGCTGATACAGAAGGATTGGAACTTGAGTATTACGAAATCGTGAATGGCACAACCTTGCAGACTGTGCATTCTTGGGATGAAGCAGATTATATAGTGGGATGTATCACCGTATATTGCGGTAAGGTCCGCTTGATTGATAATATTAGATACAAATAATATGCTACTGACAGTACTGAAATCGAAGATACACTGTGCTCGCGTTACCGAGGCTAACCTCAACTATATGGGCAGCATAACCATCGATGAAGATTTGATGGATGCTGCTGGTATGCTCGAAGGTGAACAAGTACATATTGTAAACAATAACAACGGTGAACGCTTCATTACTTATATTATTAAGGGGGAGCGTGGTTCAGGAAAGATTTGCCTCAATGGAGCAGCTGCTCGCTTGGTGCAACCCAACGATGTGGTCATCATCATGGCTTATGCACAAATGACTCCTGATGAAGCACGTGCTTTTCACCCTACAGTAATATTCCCCAAGGAGGGAAATTGTCTGTAAACCTATATCATTATATAAAAGAGGATGTGTCATGTAGCACATCCTCTTTTATTTTTTTCATTCTGCTAGCAAGCTGTCGATGGTGGCTACCAAATCATTGAACTCGGGTTCAACGAAGCGGCGAGTGAGTTTGACAATACGGCCATCGTGGTCGATGAGTACGTTGCGTGTGATGCCTGACTTGCGCAGGGCATAGCTGGCAAAGACATCGCCCTTTTCGTCGAGGAGCATTGGGTAGGTGGTACCTATCTTTGCGGTATATTCCTCTACCACTTCGCGCGGTTCTTCGCGGTCAACACCTACAAGTACAAAGTCGGCATTGTCTTTGTGGGGCTGCCAGATACGGCTCTCGATGTGAGGCATTTCGCCACGGCAGATACCGCACCAGCTGGCAGTGAATTGCAGCATCACTACCTTGCCACGCAGTTTGGAGAGGGTAAACTCCGTGCCATCGGTGTACTTCAGCGTGAAGTCGGGAGCCATGTCACCTACCTTCACAAGGTATTCGTGTTCGTACACGATGGTGTCTTTTGTGGGAGTCTGATCGGCTATCTCACTCTTCTTGTTGCTGTTGTTGCATGAAGCGAACATCATGAGTGCTGCCATCAGAAATGTAAATTTCTTCATACCTTATTATATATACACTATAGGGTTATTCAAGTACGGTCATCGTCATCACCACATCTTCCTTGGGACGGTCAGCAGTGCCTGTGGCCACTTTTTGTATCTTTTCCACTACCTCAAGACCGCTTACTACCTCGCCGAATACAGTATATTGGTTATCGAGGTGAGGTGTACCGCCAACGGTGGTGTATGCCTCCATCTGCTCGGGAGTAAATGTAAAACCTGGAGTAGAAGCCAAAATCTTGTCGGTCTCAGCTGCCAGACGATTCTGCAACTCCATCAGTCCTTTCTGGTCGCCACGTTGATACATGGCCTGTATGCTGTCGCGATGCTGGGCTGCCAATCCGTTGAAGATTTGTTGACCACGCTGTCCGTCGAGTTGGGCAGCCATCTGCTTCAGTCCCGATTCGGTATTGGTCTTGCCCCATACAATATAGAACTGTGAACCAGAAGAACGACGTTCTGGATTTACCTGATCAGCTTGACGAGCAGCACTGAGGACACCTCGCTTGTGGAAATACTTAGGGTATACGATTTCGGCAGGGAGTGTGTACTTGGGTCCACCGCTGCCAAGTTGCTTGCTTGCAGGTGCTCCCTTTGAATCGGGATCGCCACCCTGAATCATGAAATCTTTGATGACACGATGAAACAATGTGCTGTCATAATACCCCTCACGGGCCAATTTGAGGAAGTTGTCACGGTGTTCGGGAGTCTCTTCATAAAGGCGCACCACAATGTCGCCATAGTTGGTACTGATACGTACCTGAGGTGTAGTTGATTCCATCATTATATTATTATTAGTTTGTTTGTCCACATACTGGGTTATAGCAAATCCTGTACATATTGCAAACAGCCCGATGACAGTTGCCACAGCATAACGAATAGATGAGGGTTTGTTCATATATATACCGCTTTTTAATTCTTGTTTGTGCAAAGGTACTACGATTCTCTGTCATATACAATTCCTTGCCAATTTTTCTTCCAGTGACCTAAAGGTTCCGGCATACCGCATCTTCTCCGATATAATGATTTGCATTTCCACCAAGGGATAAATGCGAATCATTATATCGGAGAAAAAGGTTTGCTGAATCTGAAACAAACATACCTTGGGTGATGGGGTAAGGGAAAATGCGTTATTTGTGATGAATAAAGTATCAACTATCAAATATAATTGCTACATTTGCATGACACGAGGAATGAACGTCAATACCATGAGGCTTCAATAAACACAATATTCACAAATTATAAAATCGAGGTTATGAAAAAGAACTTATTGTCTGCTGTATGCCTGTTAGCTATATGTGCATCGTGCCAGCAACCAGTGAAAGATTCGGTCAATACTCAATTGACCAAGCGTGAACTCATGCAGGACTTCCTTGAGGGGAAGACACATGGGGATTATGTGCCAACGGCTTACTTCTCGCATTTCCCAGCTCGGGTGGGACAGGATGCGGTGTACTATCATATTCGCCACTTGGCACGTACGGGGATTGATATTCTGAAGGTGCAGTTCGAGCAGCACCAGCCGAAGATTAAGGTGGAGACTGTGGCCGACTGGCAACAGATACAACCCTTGCCACGCGACTACTATGCGCCTACCGTGGCGGTGGTGAAGGAAGTGGTCGACATCGTGGGGCACGAGACAATGGTGCTGCCTACCATATATTCACCCTTTCAGGTACTGCGCATGCAGATTGGCATACCTAACGTTATCCGTTGGGCCAAGGAGGATCCCGACCAAGTGTTGAGAGTGCTGCGTATCTATACCGATGCTTTGCTCAACTTTGCACGCGATTGCAAGGAGGTGGGCGTGGACGGATTCTTCACCCCGACTCAGGGTGGCGAGACTATCTACTATGAGGTGCCCGACTTCTTCGAGCGATTCATTCGTCCGTTCGATATGGAGATTATGAACGAATGTAATGCCGGCACACAGTGTAACATCCTGCACATCTGTGATTGGGAGGGCCCGTATGATGATTTGAGCCGTTTCGTGTCGTATCCCGGACAGATTGTGAATACGCCGAACTTCGTGGATGGCAAACCGTTTACTCCGGCCGATGCTGAGAGGTTGTTTGACCGTATTACTCTCGGTGGACTTGATCGCAAAGGAGTCATTAATAAGGGTACACCCGAAGAGGTGGTTGCCGAGGTAGAGCGTGTAAAGAAGGAGAACACTGGTCGCTTGATTATCGGTGCTGAGTGTACGATTGATGGTAAGACCCCTATTGAGAACATCCGTGCTGCCGTGCGCACTGCTCATGGAAAGTAAGATGGCGGTATGAAGAATACACCGAGGGCGTGCCACGATGAAGATGGCACGCCCTCGGTGTTTAATCCTTTAACAGCTTTGCAGGACTATTCAGCAATAATCCAACCATCTTTGTCGAAATTCATCGGACGTATGAAGAGGCGGGCTCTGCTACCTTCAGATTTCTCATAGGCGTGAGAGATGAACATCGGCTGGCCATTGTGGATGAAAGCTGCGCTATGACCTACACCGAAGTATTCCTCGTTGGGACCATAGAGGTAAGTGCCGCCACCTTTATCCATGCGCTTGCCATCTTTGTCTACATAGGGTCCAGCTATCTTCTTCGAACGTCCATAGACCGTCTTATAGGTAGAGTTCTCACCACGGCAACAGTAATCGAAGCTCACGAAGAGATAGTAGTATTTGCCATGCTTGAAGATGAAGGGAGCCTCCACGGCGTTGGGGCCTGCCTCGATGATGTTTTGTCCCTCTTGGGTGAACTCAATCTTGTCGAGGGTGAACTCGCGGTCGACGCGGCGTGAGATGGTTACAGGCTTGCTTACTGGAGTTTGGAAATCCTTCTTGGAGAGCTTGATGAGCTGTATACCGTCCCAAAATGAGCCGAACGTGAGGTAGGGGTTGCCGCGCTTGTCGACAATGAGGTTTGGGTCGATGGCGTTCCAGCAATCCTTACCCTTGTGCGAAGCGATAACCATGCCTCTGTCTTCCCACTTGAAGTCGGGCGACTTGGGGTCGAGGGTTTTGTTGACGGCCAGTCCTATGGCACTACCGTTTTTACCAAAAGTAGAGCATGAGTAATAGAGATGCCACAAACCATTGTGGAAGCTGATGTCGGGTGCCCATGTGTGGCCACGGTAACCTGGTACGGTGTCGATGGCCCATGCTGGTGTCTCGGGCAGTGCAGGTGCCTCGAAACGCCATTCTTCAAGGTCGGCACTCGACATGACGCCTACGTTCATTCCTGTGGAGAAGATGTAGTAGCGTCCGTCCTCACCCAATGCGATGACGGGGTCGTGTACTCCTGGATTCTTCATGGGACGCGACATCCAGTCGGCTCTTCTCTTGTTAGCCTCTTTCTTTTGTGTGTCTGCTTGGGAATAGCCTGCAATGGCGCTTGAAAGCAATGCGCATAGAATAAATAGCTTCTTCATAATCGTGTTGTTTTCGTTTGTTGATGCAAATATATAATAAAATGTACAGATATTCACTTGTCTAAATAAAAAAAACTCACACTCAACAATACAAGTTAACTTACAATGTCTTCGCTTAATCGATTTTTTGCACTAAATTTGTACATTGAAAAAGAATTAAGATGTATATATCAAGAAAACTTAAGGAACAGAGTATCTCGGAATACTTGCTGTATATGTGGCAGGTGGAGGATATGATACGTGCCAATGGATGCGACGTGGAGCGACTGGAGCAGACGGTGGTGGCAGCGTATAACCTTCCTGAGGAGCAACGAGCAGAACTTACTGAATGGTATGCCAACTTAGTGGAGATGATGCACCTTGAAAGAGTGGAGCAGAGCGGTCATTTGCAGATAAACAAGAATGTAATCATAACGCTCACCGACCTGCACTTCCGGTTGATGCACTCTCAGAAGTTCCCCTTTTATCAAGCGGCTTATTACAAGGCATTGCCCTTCATTGTGGAATTGCGTGCCAAGGGCGGACAGAACAAATCGGAACTGGAAAACTGCTTCGATGCACTTTACGGCGTGTGGATGTTGCGCCTCGGGCACAAGGAGGTGAGTAAGGAGACGGCTGCTGCCGTGGCAGATATCGTTAAGTTCGTGGGCCTGCTGTCCGACTATTATAATAAGGATAGGGCAGGGGAATTGGATTTAGAGAATTAAAAACTATAGTTATTCATGAAATAGCTGATTGAATGTGAACTGTCAAATGAAAAATATATTGATTACCGGTGCCAACGGTCAGCTTGGCAATGAAATGCGTGTGGTGTCTGCTGAGCAGCAAGAGTTGGTGTATCACTTTACCGATGTGGCAGAACTCGATATCTGCGATATCGATGCTATAGAGCGCTTCGTGGTGGAGCATGCCATCGATTGTATTGTCAATTGTGCTGCCTATACCAATGTGAACAAGGCTGAGGAGGATACCGTGCTATGCGATAAGCTTAACCACCTCGCTCCTGCTAACCTTGCCCGTGTGGCGGCCAAGTATCAGATTGGACTCATACATGTATCGACAGACTATGTGTTCAACGGAGAGCACCATATCCCTTACCGTGAGGATGATGCCACTTGCCCCAACTCTGTGTATGGCTCTACCAAGCTGGCTGGCGAGCAGGCTATACGGGAGATTCATCCCGATGCTGTCATCATCCGTACGGCATGGCTCTACAGTACCTTTGGTAATAACTTTGTGAAGACTATGCTACGCCTCGGAAGCGAACGCGAGGAACTGGGCGTAGTGTTCGATCAAATCGGTACTCCGACCTATGCTCGCGACTTAGCCCGTGCTATACAGCATATATTGCACCAAGGAATTGTGCCCGGTATCTACCATTACAGCAACGAGGGAGTGTGCTCGTGGTACGACTTTACGAAGATGATATTTGTTTTGGGTGGCATTAATCGTTGTAACCTGAAGCCCCTGCATACCGACGAATATCCCACACCAGCTGCCCGTCCTCACTATTCAGTGCTTGACAAGTCAAAGATTAAGCAAACATACGGTGTATCAGTTCCCTATTGGATGGATTCGCTGAAAGAGTGTCTTGTGGCGTTGTGATGAATTGGTAAAAAAACTCAACAGATGCTAAGATATGCATTGCTTTTTCCACAAGTATGTGGAAAAAAGTGTACTTTTGTATTCCGAAGGTAGCATCAAGTTACTTTCTGTAAAGTTATTTAAAAGTACAAGCCATGGGCGAAACAAAAGATATATCATTCTTCACTCCCGAAGAACTGGTACGGCTCGTAGAGCTGAAGAGCAGGTTGCAAGAGCTTGCGGGTGACTGCTTGCGCCCCGAAGATACGGAACGTATGCATACTTTGCTTGCTACGGCTATCGAGGAGGGGCGATTAGGACGCGATAACTTCGGGCTGAATCCCATTGTCAATAATCTGCAGACGGCTATCATTGTGGTTGATGAAATGGGTATGCGTCGGGCGGCCATTATCAGTATCTTACTCCACGATATCGTAAAAAACGGCTTCATTAGCACCGACGAGGTGGCTACTCAGTTTGGAACCGATGTGGCTGGCATACTTGGCGGATTGGTGCGTATTAACAAACTCTATGAAAAGAATCCGACCATTGAGTCGGAGAACTTCCGCAACTTGCTGCTCTCGTTTGCCGAGGACATGCGCGTTATTCTCATCATGATTGCCGATCGCGTCAACATCATGCGCCAGATCAAGGACAGCGAGAATGAGGCAGCCCGCCTACAGGTAGCCAATGAGGCGGCCTACCTGTATGCTCCGTTGGCACATAAGCTGGGTTTGTACAAGCTGAAGTCGGAGTTGGAGGACCTTTCGCTCAAGTACACGCAGCACGACATGTACTACCATATCAAGGAGAAGCTCAATGCCACCAAGGCGGCCCGCGACAAGTATATCGCCGCATTCATCGACCCTATAGACAAGAAACTGGCTGCTGCCGGACTCAAGTACCACATCAAGGGACGCACGAAGAGTATCCACTCCATCAGCCAGAAGATGAAGAAGCAGAAGACCAACTTCGAGGGTATATACGACCTCTTTGCCATACGCATCATCCTGGACTCGGAGTATGAGAAGGAAAAGCAGGAGTGCTGGCAGGCCTACTCCATCGTGACCGATATGTACCAGCCCAACCCCAAGCGCCTGCGCGACTGGCTCTCCATACCGAAGAGCAACGGCTACGAGTCGCTACACACCACGGTGATGGGCCCCGAGGGCAAGTGGGTGGAGGTGCAGATACGCACCGAGCGCATGGACGAGATTGCCGAGCGCGGACTGGCTGCCCACTGGCGATACAAGGGTGTGAAGAGCGAGACGGGCCTTGACGAATGGCTCACAAGCATACGCGAGGCGCTGGAGCACACGGACGATGACGGCATCGAACTGATGGACCAGTTCAAGATGGACCTCTACAAGGACGACGTGTTTGTGTTCACCCCGAAGGGCGACCTATTCAAGCTGCCCCACGGAGCCACGGTGCTCGACTTTGCCTTCCATATACATACCAATGTGGGGAGCCGATGCACAGGAGCCAAGGTCAACGGCAAGCACGCCCAGCTACGCTATGTGCTCAACAATGGCGACCAGGTAGAGATACTCACCTCGAGCACGCAGACTCCCAAGCAGGGCTGGCTCGACATCGTCACTACCTCGAAGGCACGCACCAAGATACGACAGAGCCTCAAGGAGATAGAGTCGCGCCAGGCAGCCTTTGCCCGCGAAACCATAGAGCGCAAGTTCAAGAACCGCAAGATAGAGTACGATGAGCCCACGATGATGCGCCTCATCCGTCAGATGGGCTACAAGCAGGTGACGGAGTTCTATCAGAAGATTGCCGAGGGATCGCTCGATGTGAACCAATTCATTGACCGCTACGTGCAAGCCATCGAGCAGGTGACCGAGCCGCACGATGTGGTGACCCGCAGTGCCGAGGGATATAACCTGCAGCAAGACGAACAACTCAAGCAAAGCTTCTCGGGCGATGTGCTCGTGATAGACCAGAACCTCAAGGGTATCGACTTCAAGCTGGCTCATTGCTGCAACCCCATCTATGGCGACGAGGTATTTGGCTTTGTAACCACGGGCGGCGGCATCAAGATACACCGCTGCGACTGTCCCAACGCTCCCGACCTGCACTCCCGCTTCGGATACCGTGTGGTGAAGGCCCGTTGGGCAGGCAAGAGCAAGGGGGCGCTCTACCCAATTACACTCACTGTCATCGGACACGACGATATCGGCATCGTCAACAACATCACCTCCATCATCTCGAAAGAGGAGAACATACAGCTACGCAACATCAGCATCAACTCGCACGACGGACTCTTCTCGGGCACACTCACCGTACTCATCGAGGAGAACGCCCGCCTGCAAGCCCTGGTGAAGAAGCTGCGCACGGTGAAGGGCGTGAAGCAGGTAAACAGAAATTGAAAATTTGCATAATAAGAAATAAGAATATGAAGAAGTACATTTTAATGGTAGCCATGCTGCTCGCAGCAGTTACTGGTTTTGCCCAAGAAGAGGTAAAGCCTAAGGATAAAGGTGAAATGAAGTTTGAGAAAACACGTCATAACTTTGGCGTTTTCTCGCAAGATACAGCCGTGGTAAGTCATGAGTTCGTATTCACTAATGTGGGCAAATCGCCACTTATCATTCATCAAGCCAACGCCTCGTGTGGCTGCACCGTTCCTGAGTATACGCTCGAACCCATTATGCCGGGGGAGAAGGGTAAGATTTCCGTTACATACAATGGAAAGAATCGTCGCCCAGGCGTCTTCCGTAAGAGTGTTACTATTCACAATAACGGTCGTCAGTCGCCTATACGCATTTATATTGAAGGCGAGATGATTGAATCAGAGAATGCGATAAAGCCCGTGGAGATAGTACAGGATAGTACATTGTACCTCATTGATTAAGTGACGTGTAAAAAAGATAAAATAATAAAAAAAGCGGATAATCATTTGTGTAATCAAAATAAATCCGCTAATTTCGTCACTTGCGAAAACATTATACAACTTATAAAAATAGCAACGTATGAAAAACTTTATGGATGAAAACTTTCTGCTGACCACCGAAACGGCACAGAAGTTGTATCACGAGCATGCCAAGAAGATGCCCATCATCGATTATCACTGTCACCTTATTCCACAGATGGTAGCTGATGACCATCAGTTCCGTTCACTTACAGAGATTTGGCTTGGTGGCGACCACTACAAGTGGCGTGCCATGCGTACCAACGGTGTTGACGAGCGCTATTGCACAGGCAAGGATACCACTGATTGGGAAAAGTTTGAGAAGTGGGCCGAGACAGTACCCTATACCTTCCGTAATCCACTCTATCACTGGACACATTTGGAACTGAAGACCGCATTCGGTATTGACAAGATCTTGAGCCCAAAGACAGCACGCGAAATCTACGAAGAGTGTAACGAGAAGCTGAAACAGCCTGAGTATACTGCTCGCGGATTCATGCGTCGCTACAACGTGGAGGTGGTATGTACAACTGACGATCCCATTGATTCACTCGAATATCATATCAAGACCCGTGAAAGCGGCTTTGAGGTGAAGATGCTGCCCACATGGCGTCCCGACAAGGCTATGGCCGTAGAGGTTCCCGCCAACTTCCGTGCCTACATCGACAAGCTGTCTGAAGTGAGCGGCGTGAGCATCAGCAAGTTCAGCGATGTCATCGAAGCTCTGCGCGTACGTCACAAATTCTTCGAGGAGCAGGGCTGTAAGCTCAGCGACCACGGTATCGAAGAGTTCTATGCCGAGGACTACACTGATGCTGAGATTGAAGCAATCTTCAACAAGGTTTACGGTGGCACCGAGCTAACCAAGGAGGAGATCCTGAAGTACAAGAGCGCCATGATGATTGAGTTCGGTATCATGGATGCAGAAACAGGCTGGACACAACAGTTCCATTACGGAGCTATACGCGACAACAACAGCAAGATGTTCAAGCTCCTCGGTCCTGATACCGGTTTCGACTCTATCGGCGAGTTCACTACAGCTAAGGCTATGGCCAAGTATCTCGACAAGCTCAACACCATGGGCAAGCTGGCCAAGACTATCCTCTACAACCTCAATCCCTGCGCCAATGAGGTGATTGCCACTATGTTGGGAAACTTCCAGGACGGCAGCGTACCCGGAAAGATACAGTTCGGTTCAGGCTGGTGGTTCCTCGATCAGAAGGATGGTATGGAGAAGCAGATGAATGCCCTCTCTGTACTCGGCTTGCTGAGCCGCTTCGTAGGTATGCTTACCGACTCACGTTCATTCCTCTCTTATCCTCGTCACGAGTACTTCCGTCGTACCCTATGTAACCTCGTAGGCCGTGATGTAGAGAATGGTGAGATTCCTTACAGCGAGATGGAACGCGTAAATCAGATGATCGAAGATATCAGCTACAACAACGCGAAGAACTTCTTCCAGTTCTGATACGAAAACGCAGTATCTACGTTTTATATTAGGGAGAGGGGCCATGTGGAGCCTCTCTCCTTTATTTTGGATATGTGTGCTTGGCTTTTTCTCTTTTCTTAAAAAAGATAATAATCTTCTTATAGTTCTTTTTCCATACAAAGAATTGTAGTATATTTGCAAGAACGAATTCTTGACCCAGTTATGAAGAAATATATTTTGTTTGTCTTCCTCTTATATGCCTTTGCCATGCAGGCTGCTGCATCCCCCGATTGGTATCCGATAGTGTCTCCTGCGGGTGTGTTTGTCAATCATGATGGTGAGGAGGAAATGCTTGAGGTTGGCAGCTCGTATGATGCGCCTCTCTCAGTTACCTTTATGGCCAATCCTGTTGATACAGCTGAGTATGAAGTGCTCTATGAGTGGAGTATCATGCAGATAAAGAATAATGTGGAGCGTCTGCTTGCCAAGCGTAACGAGGAGGTCACAGCCTTTACCTTCACCGAAGGAGGTACTGATGTTACCTACCGGGTAACCTTGGCAATCACTTACCGTCATCGTGATACTGGCATTGAGGGAGAAGGAGAGGGCGAACCCGTCACCTTCTCGCTTCGCGGTTCTTCAGTCCATCTATACAATGCCTTTTCGCCCAATGGAGATGGAGTGAACGATGTGTTTCGTGTAAAGACTCAGTCGCTGTTGTCGTTCCGTATGAAAATTTTTAATCGTTGGGGACAAGAAATTGTTTCGGGCGACCAAAATACGCTGCCCGCAGTTTACGAGGACAACTATACCTATTATATATGTTGGGATGGAACCTATCATGGGAGCCGTGTTGAGGATGGTGTATACTTCATTCTTGTTGAGGCTGAAGGTTCTGATGGTATCAAGTATGTACGACGTGGCGATATCAATGTTTTGACACGTTCAAGAAAGGAGGAAACCCATGAGTAATATCGAGGTTTACGGTGCCCGCGAACATAATCTGAAAAATATAGATGCAACCATCCCTCACGGTTCGTTGACCGTGATTACTGGTTTGAGTGGCAGTGGTAAGTCATCCTTAGCTTTTGATACGTTGTTTGCCGAGGGGCAGCGTCGTTATATAGAGACCTTCTCGGCCTATGCCCGTAACTTCCTCGGTGGTATGCAGCGTCCCGATGTCGATAAAGTGACTGGACTTTCTCCCGTCATTTCCATCGAGCAGAAGACTACCAACAAGAATCCTCGTTCTACCGTAGGAACCATTACCGAGGTGTACGATTATTTGCGTCTGCTCTTTGCTCGAGCCGGTGAAGCCTATTCTTATGCTTCAGGTGAAAAGATGGTTAAGTATA
Organism: Bacteroidaceae bacterium; assembly: GCA_017465905.1. Classification (GTDB taxonomy): domain Bacteria; phylum Bacteroidota; class Bacteroidia; order Bacteroidales; family Bacteroidaceae; genus UBA1189. The sequence goes on from JAFTVE010000038.1 coordinate 53,080, forward strand.
CCGAGGAGCAGATTATTGATCTTATATTGAAAGATTATAAGAGTAGGCCTATCTTCATTCTCGCTCCGCTTGTCAAAGCCCGTAAGGGACACTACCGTGAACTCTTCGAGCAGGTGCGCCGCAAGGGATTCCTCTATGTGCGTGTCGATGGTGAGGTGCGCGAGGTTATGCACGGTATGCGTCTCGATCGCTACAAGAACCATGATATCGAGGTTGTTGTCGATAAGCTCAAGGTTGATGACAAGGACGACAAACGCCTGCGCGAAAGCGTGGCGAATGCCATGACTCAGGGCGAAGGGCTCATCATGATTATGGATAAGGACAGTGGTGAGGTGCGCCATTACAGTAAACGTCTGATGTGTCCTGTTACCGGCCTTTCATATAAGGAGCCGGCTCCACATAACTTTTCGTTTAATTCACCTCAAGGCGCCTGTCCCAAGTGTAAGGGGCTTGGTCAGGTGACGCAGCTCGATATCGATAAACTTATTCCCGACAAGAGTCTCTCCATACATAAAGGTGCCATTGTGCCTTTGGGGAGCTATAAGAACACCCTCATCTTTCGCACTATTGAGGCCTTGCTTGCCCGTTATGAATATACGCTCAAGACACCTGTTGAGGAAATCGAGGAAAGTGTGCTTGAAGAAATATTCTACGGCTGTCCCGAGCGTATCAAGGTGAAGACTACCATTCTTGAAGAGTCCGATATGTTCATCTCTTATGATGGACTCGTGAAATATTTTCTCAGTGAGCATGATGTAGAGCCCACGGCTGCGCAACAGAAATGGATTGATCAGTTCTCTGCTACCACTGTATGTCCTGCATGTCACGGTACTCGCCTCAATCGTGAAGCTCTGCACTATCGCATCCTTGATAAGAATATCCATGAGCTCGCCTCTATGGATATCAGCGACCTTTATGAGTGGACTTCCACTGCTGTTACCCGCCTCGAAGGTAATCAGCAGAAGATTGCCGTAGAGATACTTAAAGAAATCAATACCCGTTTGCGTTTCCTCCTCGACGTAGGACTCGATTACTTGTCGTTATCACGCTCTTCGATGACCCTTTCGGGCGGAGAGAGCCAGCGCATACGTCTTGCTACGCAGATTGGCTCACAGCTTGTCAATGTGCTCTATATCCTTGATGAACCTAGCATAGGCTTGCACCAGCGCGACAATCAGCGTCTCATTGACTCGCTCAAGTCGCTTCGCGACATAGGCAACACCGTCATCGTCGTAGAGCACGACAAGGATATGATGCTAGCTGCCGATCACGTCATTGACCTTGGTCCTTATGCCGGCCGTCGTGGCGGTGAGGTCGTCTTCATGGGTACCCCAGAGGAGATGTTGCGTACCCATACCCTCACCTCGCAGTATCTCAATGGTGAGATGAAGATTGAGGTCCCCACTGAGCGTCGCAAGGGTAACGGCCATGTACTACGTCTCATTGGTGCCACAGGCAATAATCTCAAGGGTGTCGACGTGAACTTCCCCTTGGGTACCCTCATTTGCGTTACCGGCGTCAGCGGATCGGGCAAGTCGTCGCTCATCAACGATACCCTGCAGCCCATCCTCTCCAAGCACTTCTACCGCTCCCTGCGTGAGCCGCTGCCCTATACCGCTATCGAGGGCCTCGAACATATTGACAAGGTGGTCAATGTAGATCAGTCGCCCTTGGGTCGTACGCCCCGCTCTAATCCTGCTACCTATACCGGTGTGTTCAGCGATATCCGTAGCCTCTTCGTCAGCCTCCCCGAAGCCAAGATACGTGGCTACAAGCCCGGCCGCTTCTCCTTCAACGTGAGTGGAGGCCGCTGCGAGGCCTGCGGAGGCAACGGATACAAGAATGTGGAGATGAACTTCCTCCCCAACGTGCTCGTTCCCTGCGAGGTATGTCAGGGCAAGCGCTACAACCACGAGACCCTCGAGGTGCGCTTCAAGGGCAAGAGCATTGCCGATGTGCTCGACATGACCATCAACCGTGCCGTAGAGTTCTTCGAGAACGTGCCTACCATCCTTAATAAGATAAAGGTGCTGCAGGACGTGGGTCTCGGCTACATCAAGCTGGGGCAACCCTCTACCACCCTCTCCGGTGGTGAGAGCCAGCGCGTGAAGCTCGCCACCGAACTCTCCAAGCGCGACACCGGCAACACCCTATACATCCTCGACGAGCCCACCACAGGACTCCACTTCGAGGACATCCGTGTGCTGATGAGCGTGCTCCAGCGCCTTGTCGACAAAGGCAACACTGTCATCGTCATCGAGCATAACCTCGACGTCATCAAGATGGCCGACTACCTCATCGATATGGGTCCCGAGGGCGGTCGTGGTGGTGGCCAGCTCCTCATGGCCGGTACGCCCGAAGAGATTGCCCAATGCCCCGAAAGCTACACGGCGCGGTATCTGAAGGAGTATCTTGATTGATGGTTCTATTCTTTATCCTTATCGCAGATTATTAGAATGCACAACGATATAAGCAACGAACTCAATGAGAGCCAGCTGGCTGCAGTGACCTATAATGATGGACCCTCGCTGGTGATTGCCGGTGCAGGATCGGGCAAGACCCGTGTGCTCACCTATAAGGTGGCCTACCTGATGGAACTGGGCCTGGAGCCATGGCGCATACTGGCACTCACATTTACCAATAAGGCGGCACGCGAGATGCGTGAGCGCATAGGACGCAGGGTAGGCGAGCATCGGGCTCGCTACCTGTGGATGGGTACCTTCCACAGCATGTTTCTGCGGATACTGAGGGCCGAGGCTGAGCATATTGGCTTTGCTCCCAACTTCACCATCTATGACCAGACCGACTCGAAGAGTCTGCTCAAGAGCATCATCAAGGAGATGCAACTCGACGATAAGGTGTACAAGCCTAGCGTGGTCCAATGTCGCATATCGAATGCCAAGAACCGCCTCATGACAGCCCAGGTGTATGCTGCTGATGCTCTTGCCGTGGCCGACGACCGCCAGGCCAAGGTGCCCGAGACGCGCGAGATATACCTGCGCTATCAGGAACGCTGCCGGCAGGCTGGGGCGATGGACTTTGACGATATACTGCTGTATACTTACCTGCTGTTTCAGAATCATCCCGAGGTGCTGGCAAGGTATGCTTCGCAGTTTGCTTACGTGCTGGTAGACGAGTATCAGGATACCAACTATGCACAGCACAGCATCGTGTGGCAGCTCACACGCTACAATCAGCATATATGCGTGGTGGGCGACGATGCGCAGAGCATCTACTCGTTCCGGGGAGCCAATATCGACAATATCCTCGGGTTTACCCGCCAATATACAGGGGCACGCGTGTTCAAGCTGGAGCAGAACTACCGCTCCACGCAGATGATCGTGGGAGCGGCCAACAGCCTGATAGAGAAGAACAGCGAGCAGATACACAAGGAGGTATACTCGCGTGGCGATGTGGGTACGCCCTTGCAGGTGATAGAGGCATACTCCGATGTGGAAGAGGGCGAGATTGTGGCACAGCGCATAGGTAAGCTCAAACGTGGCGAGGGACTCGGCAACGACCACTTTGCCATACTCTACCGCACCAATGCGCAGTCGCGTATCTTCGAGGAAGCGTTGCGCAAGCATGGTATTGCCTACCGTATCTATGGCGGACTGTCGTTCTACCAACGCAAGGAGGTGAAGGATGTGATATCTTACTTCCGCTTGGCGGTGAACCCGCACGATGAGGAGGCCTTCAAGCGTGTCATCAACTATCCCGCACGAGGCATCGGTGACACTACCGTGGGTAAGATCATGGCGGCGGCTTCGGAGCATGGGGTGAGCCTGTGGACCGTGATTGGCGCCCCCGCAGCCTATGACCTGGCTGTCAACAGGGGGACGCTGAGCAAGCTGGCTGGTTTCTACAACCTCGTGAGCCGCTTCATGGCGCAGGCCGACAAGGTAGATGCCTATGAGCTGGGCCGTATGGTGGTGCAGGAGACGGGTATCATGACAGACCTCATGCAAGACCGCACCGTTGAGGGCGTAAGCCGCCAGGAGAATGTGCAGGAACTGATGGATGGTATGTACGACTTCCTGCGCTCGCGACAGGAGGAGGGCAACGAGGAGGTGATGCTCGCTCACTTCCTCAGCGATGTGGCGCTGCTCACCGATCAGGACAATACCGAGGAGGATGACACGCCGAAGGTGACCCTCATGACGGTGCATGCTGCCAAGGGACTGGAGTTTGACACGGTGTTCATCGTGGGCATGGAGGAGCAGCTGTTCCCCTCGATGATGGCCTACGACAGCACACGTCAGATGGAGGAGGAGCGCCGACTGCTCTATGTGGCTATCACGCGTGCCGAGAAGCGCTGCCTGCTCTCTTACGCCAAGAGCCGTTTCCGCTATGGTAAGGTGGAGTATGGCATGCCCAGCCGATTCCTTAAGGACATAGACCGCGGATATATAGAACAGTCCTCTCAGGGTGGGCAGACTGCACTCTTCGGTGCCGACCGCTCTGCAACGCCTTGGGGACGAAGCTCATCGCAATCGGGCATGTGGGGCGCATCAGACGCTCCGCGGTTTATGAGCAGTCGCACGCAGTCTGCATCGAGAACACAGACTATTCAGCCCACACAGCGGAGGACCATTATTTCGGCGAAGCCTGCAGCCTCCCCTTCTTGGGAGCAGACGAAGCCAGAAGTCCCTATTTCCATGAAGCCTGTAGCTCCCTCCTCACGTCGTCTTGTATCGCCCAATGCCAGTGGAGGTGCCACGCGAGTGGCGCAGCTCACGCCCGGACAGCTTATCGGGCACGAACGTTTCGGGGTAGGAGAGGTTATCAAGGTGGAGGGCACTGGAGAGAATACCAAGGCACTCATCCGATTCAAGAATGCAGGTGAGAAACAGCTGTTGCTCAAGTTTGCCCGATTCCGTGTGCTCGGGTGACGATAGGTAAAGAAGGCTCGGATTGCTATTCCGACTTCGCCCGCACTCTCCGGAGATCGGACTCTGCTTTGGTGATACCTGCAGCGATAGCGAGTTTGTAGTTCATGGCTGCATCTTCCAAGTTGACCGGTGTGCCTATGCCATATTCATAGCAATGTCCGAGGTAATAGTAAGATGAAAATTCGTAATATTTGCTGGCTTCATAAAGTGCTTGGAATGCCAGTTTGGCGCATAGGGGATTGCTGCGTTTTATGTAGTGGTATATGCCGAGGAGGCTGAGCGATTGCGGGTGTCGTTGCTCGGCTGCTCGGCGCAGCCAATATGCGGCTCTGTCCATGTCTTTTCCTGTCACCTCTCCGTTCCAGTATATAACACCAAGTTTGTTTTGTGCCTTGTCGTATCCGTTGACAGCTACCTTCTCTAGCAGGGTGAATGCTCCCTGATAGTCGCCCTCATCGAGTTTCCTAAGGGCTGTGTAGTAGTCTGTGTCATCCTGGAGGGTAGGCTCGTAGCGATCGGTGAACTGGAGCTTTGACAAGTCTACCTCGTAGTCGATAGTGCTGTTGGTAGAGGTGACTGGTGTAATGGTCTTTGCCGGTGCGGCTTCAGTCTTTGCCGTGGCTTGTGGTTGGGGCTTGTCACTATTTGTAGATGGGGCCTGCTGGGCAGTGCCTTGTGTAGAGGTAGGCTGTGCAGTAGGTTTAGGCGTGGCAGGCTTGGCTGTTGCAGTCGGTTTTGTGACTTCGGTGACGGTCTGGTCTTTTGGCAAATAATCGCCACTCTGCTTGCCGCTAAGTCTTTTGTAGCCCTCCTTGGCCTTGCTTAGATCGGCAGCAGCTGCTACATAGTAGTGATCGAGAGCTTTCTTGAGATCTTTCTTACCAGCTATTCCGTTTTCGTAGTAATAACCCAAGCGGTAGTGCGAGTAGGCGATGTTCTCCTCAGCTGCCTTCTCGTAATAATAACGTGCCAATGTGTAGTTGCGCATGCCCTCTCTTTCCTCGTATATCATGGCAAGCGACTGCAGGGAGAGTCCGTGACCTGTGGCGGCCGACATCTGATACCAGTAGATGGCTGCGAGGAATTGGTTTTTCGCTTCGTAGCAGGTGGCTACGTTGTATTGTGTCTCGGTATCTCCTGCCCGGGCTATCTCTCCCGTCAGCTCAGCGTAGCGTGCCTTGTCGTTGGCGTTGAATGCCTTGTCTCTTTCGACTTTCAGGCGCTGTATGGTTGCCTTCTGCTCTTGGGTGAGTGTCGTCTTTTTGACGGGTATGCGCGTATGCTTTACCTGACTTGACGGGGTCTCGGGCAACGCATCCGAGGGATAGAAGTTGGGCGGTGTGTTCGGGTTGGCCGTAGGGATTGACGGGGTTTTAGTGCCTGATGATTTGGCGCTTGACGATGTTGTCTTGGTCTTGCGTGTTTCGCGCTCGGCATTCTTCTTGCGTGTTTCGGCGTTCTGCTGCTCTCTCCTTTTGCGTTCAGCGACCTCTTGCTCCTGACGTTTCTTTTCTACCTTCTCTTCGTATGTTTGCTTGGCCTCGCTCCACAATGTGCTGTTGTGGTAGTGGGCAGTGGAATAGAGGCAAATGGTGACGAAACCTACGACGGCTGCAATGGGCACGACGTGTCCTAATCGCTTGTCGGTCTTCAGGTAGTAGCGGTACTGCAGTATGCGGTAGGCTTGTGTGAGATGCGCCTCGGCGCTGCGGTAACGGTTGTAAAAACTGATGAGGCCTTCCTGTTTCTTGCGGTTGAGGTAGGGTATAAGTATTCGTGAGCGCAGCATGGGCACTGCGAAGATGTATAGGATGAAGCTGAGTGTATGGATGCCCGAGACGATGATGTCGGCTGTCAGGTAACTTACTCCCAAATCGATGAGCCAACACCCTATGGCGGGCTTGTAGAAGCCTTGGGAAAACTTGCAGAAGAGGGCTATGCCGAGGAGTATTGCCAAAAGGTAGTACCAGTTGCTTACCTTGGTGGCATTGTATGCGTGGGGTACGTTCTTTTCTTGGGACAGTACCCCGAGGATGTTGGTAAATAGTGTGCGGGCATCGTCCCAGGTGCGGGGTACATCGCGGTCGTAGAGCCGGTAGCTTCCCTTAAACCTTTTTCTGACAATGAATACACATTCGTCTTCGGGGGATGTCCACTCTTTGGGTGGAGTGTCAAACTTGACAAACCCATATATGCCGTGCATCTTGACGATGGGCAGCAGGTAGAAACGCTGATCGCCGCAATAGACATAAATAAGCTCTTTGATGGGCTCGCGGGGCTTCAATATACTATTTCCTTCATCTTCACTCCGTTCCTGCCACTTCCTCAACTGCTCTTCGTATTTCTCCTTCTCTCCTATATCGAACATCACGCGCTGCAGTACGCTCCATTCGCCATGGGTAGTGCCACGTGGCTTGGTGATATGTACCCTGTTGCCGACGGTAAACTCAATGCTACCTGTACTGATACCATTGTCGAGGATAGTATAGACACCATGTAGGTCGTCTGCAATATCTTTAATGCCTCCATAGGGGTCTATGAGGCTGTGGTTGCGTAACTGGTGAGCTATGTTGAGCGTAGAGGCAAACATTGAGGTAGAGGATATATAGATAGAGGTGGCTTATGCAAGAATTTTCGGTCCTCTGTCATAAGCCACCTTGGGTATGTTGATGATTACTCACCTTGGAGTCTCTTGGCCATGGCTGCTGCAGCACGGCGTCCGTCGCCCATGGCGAGGATTACCGTAGCACCACCACGCACGATGTCGCCCCCGGCATAGATGGTGGGTATGTTCGACTGCATGTCGTCGTTCACGGCAATGGTGTTCTTGCGACCCAGCTCGAGTCCCTTCACCGAGGTGGGCACGATGGGGTTGGGGCTCACACCTACGGCTACGATGGCCATGTCGATGTCGATGGTCTCGGTAGCACCGGGGATGGCCACAGGGCTGCGTCGTCCGCTGGCATCGGGCTCGCCCAACTCCATCTTCTGCAGCACTACCTGCTTCACGCGGCCCTTCTCGTCGGCAATGTACTCGATGGGGTTGTGCAGGGTGAGGAACTCTACGCCCTCCTCCTTGGCATGCTTCACCTCTTCTACACGGGCGGGCATCTCCTCCTCGCTGCGGCGATAGATGATCATGGCACGCTCGGCACCGAGGCGAAGGGCTGTGCGCACCGAGTCCATGGCGGTGTTACCGCCACCGATGACGGCCACGCGCTTGCCGAAGATGACGGGAGTGTCGGTCTCGGGGTTCGAGGCATCCATGAGGTTGACGCGGGTGAGGTATTCGTTCGATGAGAATATGCCTGTGCTGTTCTCGCCGGGGATGTTCATGAAGTTGGGCAAGCCGGCACCTGAGGCGATGAAGATACCCTTGTATCCCTCGGCTTCGAGCTGCTCTACGGTGAGCGTCTTGCCTATGATGCAGTCCTTCACGAAGTGTACGCCAAGGCGGCGCAGACCCTCAATCTCTACATCCACGATGTGGTTGGGGAGGCGGAACTCGGGGATACCATACTTCAGCACACCGCCAATCTCGTGCAGTGCCTCGTATACGGTGACGTCGAAGCCCTTCTTGGCCATGTCGCCGGCAAAGCTGAGGCCGGCGGGGCCTGAACCTACGACGGCAACCTTTATCAATTCTGAATTATGAATTATGAATTCTGAATTAGCCTTTGATGCTCCATGCTCTCTCTCATAGTCGGCAGCGAAGCGCTCGAGGTAGCCGATGGCTACGGGCTTGTACCCCATCTTGAGGTGTATGCAGCGGCTCTCGCACTGCTTCTCCTGCGGACATACGCGACCACATACGGCAGGCAGGGCCGAGGTGAGCTTGAGCACGCGGGCTGCTTCGAGTATCTCGCCACGCTCGATGTTCTTGATGAACGAGGGTATGTTGATGCTCACGGGGCATCCCTCCATACAGGTGGGGTTGGCGCAGTCGAGACAGCGCTTGGCCTCGGTGAGTGCCTGCTCCATGGTGAGTCCTTGGTTTACCTCCTCGCGCAGCTTGTGGCGACGGTAAGCGGGGTCGAGCTCGGGCATCACCTGGCGCTCTATGGCAGTGCGCTCCTTCGGCTTCATGCTCTTGCGCAGGGCCTCGCGCCATTCGCTGTTACGGTCGATGTTCAATTGACAATTGACAGTTGACAATTGACAATTGGCTGAGTTCTCTATTGCTGATTCTGAATTGTCAATTATTACGGGATGCACATGCTCGGGCTTCTCCATCTCATGTACTTCGATGTCCTTGAAGGCACCCATGCGCTTGAGCATCTCGTCGAAGTCTACCTGATGGCCGTCAAACTCGGGACCGTCGACACATACAAACTTGGTCTTGCCGCCTACGGTGACACGGCAAGCACCGCACATACCCGTACCGTCTACCATGATCGTGTTGAGCGATACGTCGGTGGGTATCTCGTATTTCTTGGTCAGTAAGCATACGAACTTCATCATGATGGCAGGGCCGATGGCAAAGCACTTGTCCACCTTCTCGCGCTTGATGATGCTCTCTATACCCTCGGTCACGAGGCCCTTGGTGCCGTATGAACCGTCATCGGTCATGATGACTACCTCGTCGGAGCTCTTGCGCACCTCCTCCTCTAATATAATAAGGTCTTTGGAGCGGCCTGCCAGTACCGAGATCACGTGGTTGCCCGCTGCCTTCAGCGCCTGTATGATGGGGAGCATGGGTGCTACACCTACGCCACCACCGGCACACACCACCGTGCCGAAGTTCTCAATGTGGGTAGCTTGTCCGAGCGGACCTACGATATCGGCAATCTGGTCGCCTACGTTCAGGTCACAGATGGAGGTCGATGAGTGGCCTACCTTCTGGATGACCAGCGTGATGGTGCCCTTCTCTACATCGGCACCGGCAATGGTGAGGGGTACACGCTCGCCCTTCTCACCGAGGCGTACTATAACAAAGTGGCCCGCCTTGCGTGAGCGTGCAATGAGCGGAGCGGTAATCTCAAGTTTGAAAACCTTCTCCGAAAACTGTTGTTTGCTTACTACAGTATACATAGTGTTCTGTATTTATTGTTTTATATCTATTTTGTTCGTTTTATGACATTTTATTGTCAATTGGCCGCAAAGGTAAGCATTTCTTTTTAGAATAGTGGCTGTTAGTACCAGTTTTGTGCATAATAATATTCGCTTATTTGTAGCATAAGGCTACATTGCATCGAAGAATGCCACTACCAGTTCGGCCACCTTCCGTGTCTTCTTGCTCAGGCGGTGGTTCTCGCCCTCCACGACTATCAGCTCGGCAGCCTCGCCATAGGTCTTCACGAAGTCCTCGCTACACCACATCGGCACCAGTCGGTCGTTGCCGCCGTGGATGATTCTCACGGGGCCTCGGTATGCTCCGGCGGTGCCGTAGATGTCGAGCTGCTGTGTGCTGAGCAGGTACTCGCGCCCCAGCTTCATCATCTTGAAGCAGCGCACATATTCGGGTGGGTCGGCAGGGTTGAACTTGGCGTCGAAGAGTCGGCCATTGCGGCAAGCGTTCTTGAGCACCGATGCCGGAGCCAGCAGTGCCAGCCCGTAGAGCGGCTTGGCTGTGTGTTCTTGGCTGGCTATGCGCCCGGCTGTCATCGAGGCCACCACACCCCCTTGCGAGTGGCCCAGCAGACCTATCTTGCTCACGTAGGGCAGCGAGCAGGCATAGTCCCACATGGCCAGCGCGTCGGCAATCTCCTTCTCTATGGTCATCAGCTGCATCTCGCCCTCGCTGCTCCAGTGTCCGCCAAAGTCGAAGCGTATGGAGGCTATGCCCGCCTTGGCGAGCTGCTTGGCTATCTTGGGCATGGGGGTGAAGTTCTTGCTCGAGAAGATGCCGTGCATGAGTATCACCAGCGGACAGCTGTCTGTCGCGGTATCAAAGCCGTCGGGTAGGGTGAGTGTCATGGCCAGTCCGCCCTGCGGTCCGCTAACCTTGTAGTCCTTAGCATACATCCATTGCCCCAGCAGGGCAACGATGAGGATTGTTATAATTCGTTTCATAGTGTTTTGGTGTTTTTTTGAGTTTTATATTGGCGAGATCCCTCTCTTCGCTCGGGATGCACTATTGCGAAAATATCCATTGCAATCGGGTTGGATGTCTCTTTTCATTATTCCAGCGCATAGTCCAGCCGCATCACCTTCACTGGTCGCTCATCTCCCCGGTAGAGATGGCTCAGCCAGTTTACCTCGCCCGTGTCGCGGAATCCGCATTTCTCCATCACACGCCCTGAGGCAGGGTTGTCCACGAAGAAGTCGCTCCATAGTGTCATGTATCCCTTCGTGTTGAAGCAGTAGTCCACCATCCTGCGCAACGCCTCGGTACACAGTCCCCGGTTCCAGTAGGGCTTGGCTATCCAGTAGCCCAGCTCAGCATCCATCTCGCCTATCCCGATATTGCTCTCCTCGTGAGGGTAGTAGCCGATGCATCCAATCACTGCGCCCGTCTCCTTCAGCTCTATCGCCCAGGTGTGGTCATTGGCAAATACCGCCCTGATGACCTCCAGGCTCTCCTCTACCGACTGATGGGGAGGCCAGCCCGCCCGAGGGCCCACGTCAGGGTCGGAGGCATGATTGAAGAGTACCTCCGCATCCTCCTCCATCCATGGGCGGAAGCGCAGCCTTGCGGTCTCTTCGGGCTTCATGCTGTGTGTCTTATCGCTTTCTAACATTTGTTTTCTCTTATGTTGACTATTTCAACTTCTTGCCATCGGCAAACGCATTGCCTACGCGCTCGCCCAGCACCACGTAGCCATGGTGTACGGGTTCGTAGGTGATGAGCTGCATCTTCTCCACATCGGGCTTGCCGTCGGCAGCTAAGTAACGCTCGTCCACGAGGATGTTGACGATCTCGGCCACGATGTTATACCCGTCCGCCGTTTCGTCAATCTTGCGCAGTATGCAGCACTCCAGCGTCATGGGGAAGTCGGTGAACACGGGTGCATCCACGTTGCTAGCCTTCACGGCCGTCCACCCCGTCTTCTGCATCTTCAGCGGGTCGTTCTTGGCGCTTACGATACCCACGAAGTCTGCTGCCACCATCGTCTCCTTCGTGGCAAAGGCCACGGTAAACTCGCCGCATCGTGCCAGGTTATCCGTAGTGGCATGCGAGCCCATAGAAATCATGATCTCCTTACTGTCCCACTGTCCGCCCCATGCTGCATTCATCGCGTTGGGAGTGCCGTCGCTGTTGTATGTGCCGATGATCAGCACCGGTTGTGGTAGTACCCACGCTCTCTGTCCAAAACTTTTCATACTATATACTTTGGTTCATAATCTTATTTAATGCTTTCTGCTTCCGATTATTTGTTTGACAAAGGTAGCAAAAAACGAGCGAAATATAAAGCTTGCTTTGATATTTCTCAGCGAGTGTTGCTTTATCTTTGCGGTTTCCGTAATAGTAGCATAATGTCAGTCAATCGGCTATATCGGTAGCAAAACGTCAGATTTGGGGAGGTCGAAAAAGGCGGTTTTGGAATTGTACACATGCATTTTTCAAATCGAACAAAGAGATTTTTTCTATTGCAAGGCTCTGACATTTTGATCGGAGCCTTGCAATTTGTAGAAATCCTACTGTTATTTACGAAAAAATACACAGCCCTTTTCGTAAAAAGGGCTATTAGATTCCTGGCGAACGAACCTCCCTTTTTTCAGAAAGGCCTATGCGTTTTTCCGCATAGGTCTACAAAATTTTTATTTCAGGCTTACCATTCAATAAAACAGGTCAAAATAATCTCCTATATATGGCGAAAGTTCATAAATCGGTTGGCTTTGGCATGAGCGACATGGATTTTTGTACACTCCACGTTGCCGCATCTGTACAAATTTACAAGTCCGTCTCTGCCATTGCCAACCGATTTATGAACTTTTCCCAATAGCAGAAATCAAAACCAACATTGTGTCATCCCGAGCAGAACGAAGTGACGAGGGATCTCTAATACAGGCGCTGGGATTTTGTTCATAACTCCTAATTCCAGGGAATACGCATTATAAATTTGGTTTATTTCTCGCAGATAATCAACCTTTTGCCTCACGCAGACTCCGCAGACTTACGCAGAATTTGCGAGTCGCTTCGCCCTCGCTGCCATCCGGACGGTACACGCGCCGACGCGGTA